>CAVQYJ010000018.1:0-11433 GCA_963718145.1 uncultured Alphaproteobacteria bacterium
CGAAGGATGTTGCGCTCGTCGGCCTTGCGCGATCCGCCCAAAGTCATCGC
Source organism: uncultured Alphaproteobacteria bacterium (assembly GCA_963718145.1). Classification (GTDB taxonomy): domain Bacteria; phylum Pseudomonadota; class Alphaproteobacteria; order Caulobacterales; family Hyphomonadaceae; genus UBA7672. The sequence goes on from CAVQYJ010000018.1 coordinate 51, forward strand.
CGCTTCCGCTTCCTTTTGGGTCGCCTCGAGCTTGGCGAATGTTCCGGCGGGCAGGGCGACCTGCTTCGACAGGTAGGCGGCCAGAACCCGCGGGGCTGCGCTGTTGTTCTTGGCAGCCGGCTGAAGGCCAGGCATGAACGACAGCGACGGTGCAATGGCGAGCCTCGCCTTGGAAATCAGCGGCTTGCTCCTTTCATTCAGCACGGCTCCATCGAGCAGGGCCGCCAGCGGCGCCCCGCGCAACGGTCCGTCGGGAATCACCACCACAGTCAGCTTTTCCCCGCCGGTAGGGCGAAAGAGGTCGGGCTCCTTCGTCTCGATCGGAGCGATGAGATATTGGTACAATTTGTGGGCGGACTTTCTCCACTCTCCGCCAAGTTCGGTTCCGGCGACATTCTCGCGCAGATCGCGTGCGAGCGCCGCCACCTCTGCGCCCACAACATCTCTCTGAACAATCCGGTCGCCGTCCTTGACGTTCTCTTTGACAACGATCTGCTTGTATACCTTGTCCGTCCCTCGAGCGTAGAGCAGCTCAAGTCGGTCCTCCAGCACGATAGGGTAGAGGATCAGCTCATTGCGGGCGAGATCGGTGGGCGAGATCGGTGTCGGCGACGGCGGCACGCAGTCATCGCCCAGGACGCTCGCGATCTCCGCCTCGCGGTAGGCCTCGATGACCTCCTGCACTTCGCCAATCCCGCCTTTCGACGCGGCCAGCGCGGTAAGGCGAATGGACACTTCCTTCTGGAAAGTCCCGCGCATCCTCAAGGCGAGGGTCGATTCCTCCGTCAGCTCATCACGTGCCGGCATGACTGGGCGCAGGGATTCGAGTGCACGATAGGCGGATGAGATGTGCGCGGAACTCGCGCCTGCGTCTGACTGGGCGAGCAGCAAATACCATTCCGGAAGGCGCGTCGGCGTATCGAGTCGGGATTCAAAGGAAATTGCGCGCCGCAGCCGGCCGATGGCGGCTCTGGGGTTGCTTTCCAGCATGTCGAGCCGGGCATGAAGCGCATTTGCGGCCGACTGGATAGCCATGTCGCCAGGAACGGTTGCGATAAGCTGATCGGCCACGCGGCGCAGCATGGGACCGGGACGTTCGATCTCGCCGGGCTTCCCCCCAAGCGCAGCAAAAGCGTCTAACCACGTCTCTGCCAGCCGGACTGCAATCGCAGGTTCACTGTCGATGAACCCCTGTCGCCCTAGACGGTCAGAAACTTCAGGTGGAATGCGGCGGACCTGAACTGCGCCCAGAGGCGAGGTCTCGGCGGAAGCGAGCGTCAGCCGCACCCATCGCAACGTCGCCAGACCGGCCGTGCGCGTATCCCCAGCCGCATCCGCCCGAATCTGAGCGCAGTTCAATGTAAGCAGCGGATTGGCGCGGCCATCCTGGCCGGAGTTGAGCCGATTGCTGCTGCACGCATCGTACGTCGCCGGCGTGATCGGGGAAGCGGCTGAGGGAACATCAGCCCCGGCATCGCCGCGAGAGTCACTCCCGCCCACAGAAAGCGATGTCAGGGCCAGGCGATAAGCTGCCCGGGCCGACACCTGATGATTTCTTATGGATTCCGAGGCGCCGAGCGCGGTGAACAGCACTGTCTGAGCTGAACCGGCGCCGCCACTCGCACTCTGGCGCGTCACTTCACCGTAAGCCGCGCAGAACGGAGCAAGGGTCTGGGCAGCCACGGGGGTCGAAACGCCCGCGGCCAGTTGGTCGAACCGCAAAGCGAGCGCTTGGTGGTTCCCAACCGCGCCCTCGCTCAGCAGCGTCTCGGTCTGCGCTGCCAGATCCTCAAGCGCCGGATATGCGAGGGCCTTGTCTTGCGAAAGCTGGCTGCACAAGCTGGCAGCGGCGCCAATCGATGATCGCAAAGTGCTGCGATCTGTCGTTTGGGCAGATGCAAATGGAAGAGCGACCGCGGCGAAAACCAACAAGCCGCACGCCCGAAAGCGTCCCACCACCGTATTGTCCCCCGTGCATTTCGGCTCTGTCGCACGAATATGGACGCTATTCGGTTACTGGTTGGAGTGTCAACGTTCCGGCTGAACAACGGATCTTTTGCAGGTTGCGTGGGCTGCAGTCGAATGAATCGCTTCCACGCGTCGTTGGAGGCGTGAAGCACGAGCTTTGGTTGTTCCATTGCCTGGGAAGGCACTGCAGGACTAAGGTCGGGAAGGGGATCCTGGAATGCCCAGAATTTTCATCAGCTACAGGCGCACAGATTCTGCCTGGGCGGCGGCGCCAGTGTATGAATTCACAAAGGCGCGGCTGACTGCGCCTGGCGATCACGTGTTCATGGATCGTGAAGAACTCACACTGGGCAGGAACTTCGAGGAGCACATCAAGGCAAACCTCAGCGGATGTGATGTGGTGCTCGCGCTTATCGGTCCGACATGGCTGAGAGCGCTCCAGGACAAGCTGGTTGGTCAGGATCCCGACTATGTCCGCATGGAGCTGTCGATCGCACTTACTCGCGGAATTCCCGTGGTCCCAGTGCTCCTGGACAACGCGCCGATGCCGCGGGCTGATGATTTGCCGGATGATCTCAAGACGCTTGTGAAACGCCATGGCATCGTCGTTGGACAGCAGAACTTCGAAGCTGACGCGGCGCGGCTGCTCAAGGGCATTGGAGTCAAGGTAACGGCCGGGGCTGGCCGGAAGACGAGCGCTGGTTCGCCCTGGCGATCCTTGCCGATACTCCTCACGCTGGGCGCAACGGCAGCCATAGTCGCGCTTCAGCATTTCCTAGATTTCCAGCAAGGAGATGTCGCTCCAGCACTGATTGGATTTGGAAGCATGGCGGCTGGCGCGCTCGCGGCAGGGGGTCATGGACTCACAGGCAGCCGGACAGCGAACCCGGGCGTTTTCCTGGCGGGGCTGGTCAGTGGGCTGGCAGCAATCGCGGCGATGATGGTCACCGCAGGTGTCCTTATCCCGGAAATCGCGGGCGTGTTCGCCCTCCTACTGAGCCAGCTTGTGCGTGACGCCTCCGCTGTTGCAGCGGCGGTCAGCGGATATCTCGTCGGCATTCTGCTCCGCCGCAAGTCGCCACGATCCGATCCGGGAACGAAACCCACCGATGAGAAATTTGCTCGCTCAAGGGGGTGAGATTTCGTATGGTCGGGTGCCGGGTTGTGCGGTCTGGCGGGTCGGGGCGTTGCAAGGTGGGGATGAGGATGCGGACTGTCGGATGGTGTCTGGCGCTGTGCCTTCTGGCGGCGGTAGCGCCTGCCCACAGGGTCTCCGCACAGATCGTTGCCACTGAGGCTCAATGCGAAGAGGCATGGGCCTTGGTTGAGAATACGGGCTTTTCGGCCCGCGCTCTAAAGGACTTCGCAAAGAGCTATGCGAACTGCACGCAAGTCGATCTGACGAACGTCCTGATGGTCGGCAAGACAGGGCCCGGCGCGCTAGGCTCGGGCGGACGCGGCTGGGGGCCTACGAGCGCAGCCTCGGTTCCTGTTCAACGACAACCGATCGGAGTGCTGGCAGCGCCTCATGACCGCCTGACGCCGGTGAACGGCGGCTATGCACTGATACTCATGCGCCGTGGCCAGGACGGAAACGACAATGCGTGCAAGATATTCACCCGTTATCTCGGATTCACTCCAGGCACGCCCATCGACGGCCCGGTGATCGTCGAAGGCACCGCCGTCTATCAGCTGCCGGTCTATTGGCCGACGAGTTCGGATTGTTCCTGCGCAATCAACCGCGGACTGCAAACTGATGCTGGAAAACTATGACTACGTGAAAGCTCGCACCTTCCTTGATCATCCGTCGGTCGTGCCTCATTCCCGGGCCGGCGGCCCCTATCTTGCAGTCGTCAAAGGGGACGGAAGGCAGATTGGCTTTTTCGATTTTTCGAGTCTGAGTGGGGTAAGCGCCCAGCGACAGCTTGAGGGCGCACTCAATGCTCTGACTAGAGGCGACGCGCTGCAGGCAGCATTCTATGAAGAGCCGTCGCTGCTCAAGCGCCTCGTCGGTTGGATGGACGGCAGCACCAAGCTGGCTTTCAAGGCATCTGTCATCAAGCTGGATTATTGAAAGAAGGGGATACAAGACGTCAACGGGGTGTTGTTGACCTGCTCCAGGGTTACCGGCGCGGTTCAGCTATCGACGCTCCGGGAACATCGGCGGCTGAGGCTTCTATTGTCGTGCAGCAGACGAGGACGCCGACGAGGCGGAGAACGACGGCTGGCGGCCGCAGTTCCGTCGCAGACGCCTGCTTGCCGAACACGTCGAAGCGGGCCGACAGACCACCACGATGCTACGCCTCCGTTGATCCGCCAGCTTTCCCCGGAAACAGCCCCGGCATCCAGCGTGAGGCCAAGGCCGCCGGGAAAGCGAGGCGGAGCGGGGCGCGCGACGAGTCCGACACGACGACGCCGCGTTCAATCAGCGACGACGTCAGGCGGCGGGCGGTGCGCTCGCTGGCGTCCAGCAGGCCTTCGACGTCGCCGCGCGGCAACTCGCCGCGATAGAGGATGGCTTCGAGCACCGCGCCGGACTTGGCGGGCAAGGCGCCGAGGCGGATTTCCTCCTCGGCCCACATGAGGATGCGGGCGCGCAGGCGGGCGGGCTGGACCAGCGACTCCATGAAATCGATCTGGTCGAGACAGGCGTTGAGGAAATAGCGCGTGAATCCGGCAAGCGTCTCTTCGCTGAGCGTGCCGCGGCCGTCGAGATCGTTGCGGCGCGGTTGGTCACAGGCGGCGAGGTAGGCCTTGTAGTCTTCGACCGTGCGGGCGAGCCCACGAGCGATCGACCAGACGCCGCCGGTGTCGAGCGCCTCGCGCAGCAGGGCGTAGGACATCAGCCGGACCACCCGGCCATTGCCGTCAGCGAAGGGGTGAATCCACAGGAAGCGATGATGCGCCGCCGCCGCCGCCAGAATGGCGTTGGTCTTGCCGAGGCGGCAATAGGCCTGTTCGAACCGCGTCATGAAACGCGGGATGGCGCCGGGGCTGACCGCGACGTGCTGGCCGACGGCGACGTCGCGGGTGCGATACTCGCCCGCGACCACTTTGACTTTTTCGCCGGTGTCAGGGTTTGAGACCCAGAGCAGGTCGTGAGGCAGATCGGCGCAGAAGCGGCGGTGCAGCTCGCGCAGGCCCTCGGCGGTGGCGGCGCGGCCGTCTATGCCGCCGGCGTCGATCCAGGCCTGGACGTTGATGTGGGCGCGGGCCTCCAGCTGCAGGTCGCGCTTCTTGGGGTCTTTGCTGTAGTCCGACTTGAGCGCCCGCTCGATGTCGATCGGGTGGGTGTCATGGCCTTCGATGAGGTTGGAGTAGTAGCAGTTCATCGAGCGCACGAGGTCGGAGAGGGCGCGCACGACGCCATCCGGCAGGCTCTTGCGGAAGCCGGCCGACTTGGCGGCCAGCTCCACCGCCAGATCGCTCAGCGCGCCGCGGCCGCGGGCGTCCTCCGCCAGCAGCATGGGCTCCATTAGCCCGGTGCTTTCGCCACGGTCTTGGGTCTCGATTTTGGCCGGTTCTTTGTCCGCAGGTGACTTGCTCATAAGATTCATAATAACAGGGAAGTAGTTAAAATACGAGCCCTATGAAGGCCGCCTGTTTGGCCGGCTTTATGGCCGGTTTGCCTTGGCGTTAGCCGCTGAGCGGCTCGGAATCCAGGCACAGGGGATACTCACGGCATCCCAAACCCGTAATCGCCAAACCGTCGGCCCTTGGAGCGACCAATCTACGAATCCGGATGCTCCTCTCAGAATCGTGGGAACTAGACGCATTCCTCAGCCCCCTGCAACGGGTGCAAAGGTCGGCAGAAGGCGTCCGGCTAGGACAACAAGCGTCCACATGGCGAGTGACGCCACCGCCATAATCCGCGCAGGCAGTGGCGCGGTCGCTTCCGGGGGAAGGCCAGCGATCGTCTGGTGCTCGGCGAGGGTGAACCGGAGGGCGTTGAGGCCGCCAAGCCCGATCAGCGCCAGCTTCACGCAGAAGGCGGGATTGGTGAAGTAGAGGAACGGGTTGGTGGCGATGAAGTAGATGCCGGAGAGGAGGTTGATCGCGAAACCACGCAGTTGGGCGAAGACACGTGGCTCACCGACAATGGCGCATTCCACACCTACAACCTGAAAACGGTTGAGGAGGTTACCCCAAGTCGCTGAGCATGGACACCTTCCACCGGATATCGACCATTGCGCTGTGGGGCTTTGCAGTGAATGCGGTATCCGGCTTCCTGATATTCTCGACCGAGGCAACGCGCGTCATCGACAACGCCGAGTTCCTGATCAAGATGGCCAGCATCCTGATCGGCGGCCTTGCTGTCTGGTACATGCTGCGTGTCGTACGCGGACTGGCGGCCGATGCCCCCTTTCCGGTCTCGCTGAAAGTTGTCGCCGTGATCACGTCGGCGGCCTCGTTCATCGCGATCGTGTTCGGCCGCCTGGTCGCCTACACGATCAAACCCCCATTTTAGGCGCGCCGATGGACCCCTTGCTTCGCTGGATCCGAGATACGCCGCTTGGCCACTTCATGCGCGAGACGGGCAACGCGTTCCCGGTGGCGGAGATGTCGCATTTCATCGGTCTCTCGCTGCTGATGGGCGTCATGATCGTCGTCGATCTGCGCCTGCTCGGCGTCTTCAAGCAGGCGTCCTATTCAGCCGTGCTGAAGCTGCTGCCGCTCGCCGTTGTCGGCTTACCGGGCCGTGCTCCGTACAACATCGGCTCGGCGGGTCGCGATCTTCGGTTGCTCAGCCGACGGTCTGCTGACGGCGCAGTCTCTGGCATGGTTCCAGAAACACAACCTTGCCCGACTGGCCGCGGCTGGCATCTTTTGTGCCGGTGCCGATCCATCGATGGGCGGGGATTCGCGTACCCTCGGCATGTTGCTTGGCGATGGCGAGCTTCCAGCCTCGCGGACGGATCTGGCTGAGCCGCCCAGACAGGGATACATGCGCGACATCCCGCGGAGCGATCCCGTAGCTTATCCCGCTCAGGATCTGAGTGTTCTGGCAAAGCTTCCACCGACGCTCGTCATTGTCGGCGCACGCGACTTCGCCCTCGGCAGTGCAGTCAACCTGCACAGTCGGCTGGTGGCGAACGGCGTCAAGGCCCGGCTGCACGTATGGGAAGGTGGTCGTCATGCTTTTTCTATGGCCAACGGGTCCCGGAGGCCCGCGAGGCCTATGCGGTAATGGCCGACTTCTTTACCCGGAACCTGCGCTGACGTGCGCATGGGCAATGAAGAAGGCCACCATGTGTACCCGTCGAATTCGGTGAGCATCGTGACGTCGTCATCGTCCTAATGACACATGAACAGGTCGAGGAGATCAAGTTCGGCGCCTGTCAGCGCGCGCATGCGAACGGTCCTGGCGGCGACTCATAGAGGCGGGGGGCTCACGCCAGCAGAGCCGTACACTCTTTCTGGGCTCGATGCGCGTGTGCCGCGCTTGAGGACGGCGGCGGCAAGCGAGGCAACTCATGGAGAGCGGCTTGGGGCGAGCGCGTTCAGCGTCAGCTCCAGAGAACGGAGAACGGCGCAGCCGCCAGGCGCTCGCCAAACGGTATGACGCGCTCGCCATCGTAGAGGACGACTCCGCACGCGAACTGGTCATCTGTGGCCTTCATCAACGCCTTGAGCCCGCGGAAATCTTCCGGACGCACAGTCGCCCCGGCCTTGACTTCGATACCCACGATTTGGCCAGGCGAACGTTCCAGCACGAAGTCCACCTCAACCTGATCCTTGTCGCGGTAGTGGCCAATGTCGATCCCGGTGCTGGAAAGTGCTGCGGCCTTCGAGAGCTCGGCATGAACAAAGCACTCAAGCAAGGGCCCGAGCAGGCCACGGTCGCGCGTCAACCTGTCCTGATCGAGACCGCGGAGCGCTGCCAGAAGCCCTGGGTCGAGGAACTGAATTTTGGGGGTTTTCACGAGGCGCTTAAGATCGTTCCTGAACCACGGCCGCACGCGCCGCAGGAGAAAAAGGTGTTCCAGCAGCAGGAGCCAGCGATCCACAGTCTTGGCGTCCAGCTGGGTTTTTGACCCGAGTTCGGTCATGTTGAGGAGCTGGCCGGACATCAGCCCTGCATGCTCGATCAGACGTCGCATCATTCCGATCTTGTCGAGCGCAGCCAAGTCGGCAACGTCGCGTTCCGCAAGGGACCGGACATAAGCGAGCAGCCAGTCACGTCGGCGAGGAAGACGGACGCGCGCGACGGCTTCAGGATAGCCGCCCGCAGGACCCGCTCAACAAGATCGGAAGTGGGACCGGCAGATAGTCTCGCATCTATCCGACCGCCGAAGGCGCGCTCGAGAAACGATGAGGGGCGTCGCCGTTCGAGTTCCGATTGGGACAGCGGTAACAACGCGATGGTCTCGACTCGCCCGGCGAGCGAATCGGGCGAGGTCGATCCTGCGAACAGGTCAGCCGAGCCTGTAATGAGGAAGCGACCGGGGCGTGGGCCCTGGTCGACGGACCGCTTGATTGCCAGAAGCAGGCTGGGTGCGCGCTGGATCTCGTCAATGACAGCGGTATCGACACCTCGCAGGAAGCCTGTCGGATCGCTGCGAGCGAGCTCGCGCGTGGCTTCGTCATCGAGGGTCAGGAATAGACGGTTGCGTCCGACTTTCCGAGCAAGCGTCGTCTTGCCGCATTGCCTCGGCCCGACCAGTGCGACGACACGTGTGTCGGTCAGCGCTTCCTTGACGCGTGTTTCCGCATGGCGGGGATAGAGGGAAGGCGTTTCGGCCATCGTGATCCTGGATTTCAGCTAGCGTCCGAATCGGAACATGGTTACGGCCAATTCGGAATCGTGGACCGTCCATTCCGGAGCCTGACGCGAATGGCGGGAGTCGTCGCAAGATAAAGCACGTGCCGTGCGCCGGCCTAAGGGCCCTGTCTGCACATAGGAAAATCCGCCGTGGATTATCGTGGCGCGTGCGGTGGATCGCGGCAGGTTCTGCGTAGCAGGGTGCAAGCGCTGGAAGTGATGCAGGGAGTCGGCATTCTCGTCATCATGACGACGCGCGACAACGAGTTCGAACTGAGGCTGGGCCGCATCGGACACGAGCGGACCTCCAACCTGGCGCGGGTGCGCGCGACAGTGCGTCAGCGCGCAGGCGTGAAGGCCGGACCGAAAACACGGATCGCGCCGAAGACCGGCATTCGCGCGCACGTCCGAATGGGATCGGCGGGCAAGGCGAGGCCAGTGATCCCGACGCAGCGCCGCGTCGTGGTGAAGGCGCGCTATGCGATGCATGGCTCAGGCAAAGGCGCCCCGCTGCGGGCGCATGTCAGCTATCTGGCGCGGGAAGGGAATGCTGCCGGACGCGGCGAGCCAGGCCTTGAGCGCTCGGTCGATTATCTGCAACGCGCGGATGCGCCAGGAAACGACCAGTTCAGCTTCTATGACCGTTCCGATGTGGGCATCGACGCAAGGCGGTCACCGCCAGCTGGGCGGAGGACCGGCTGCATTTCCGGTTGATCATCTCGGCCGAGGACGGCGAGGCGTTGGGCGATCTGAAGCCCTTCATCCGGGAAGTGATGGCGAGTCTGGAAAGCAAGCTCGGAACCAAGCTGGAATGGCTGGCGGTTGACCACGGGGATACCGACAATCCGCATAGCCATGTGCTGGTGCGGGGGCGACGCGCCGATGGGCAGGACCTGTTCATTCCCTCCAGGCTGATCTCGTCGGGGATCCGCGAGCACGCCCAGGAGATCGTCACTCGGGTGCTGGGGCCGCGGCTGGAGGCCGAGCTGAGCCAAGAGCGCTGGCGCGAGATCACAGACACGCGGATTACGCTGCTCGACCGCCAGCTGGTCGCCGCCCAGGACGGTGAGGGCGCCATCCGGGTCTACCGGCCTGAGCTCATCGCCCGCCTCGAGCGGCTGGAGGGCTGGGACCTGGCCCAGAGAAGCTCGCAAGGCTGGCGTGTTGCCGACGATCTGTTCGGCAGGCTCAAGGCCATGGCACAGCACAATGCCCTGGAACAGGCCGTCTCAGCTCATCGCAGGCCGGGTGAACGCCTGCCGCTGCTGGCGGCCGAGCCGACGCAGGGACTCGAAGGCCAACTGGTGCACTACGGGCCAGCAGATGAACTGGGCGACAGCTTTATCGCCGTTGTCGAGACCGGGCGCGGTGAGCTTCGCTATGCCCGCATCGCACGGGGCGGATCTGGCGAGGCTGGAAGGCGTTGTTCCCGGCGCGGTGGTAGCGTTCGCGCCGAACGTGCCGGCGCCAAAGCCCGCAGACCACGCCATTGCCGCCATCGCGGCGAAAACAGGCGGGCTCTACTCGGCCGAGCATCATATCGCTGAAGCGCCCGGCGTCAGCCCTGGCCTCGTGGAGGCGAATATCCGTCGCCTGGAAGCGATGCGCCGGATGAGTCTGGTGTCGCGCAGTCCCGATGGCGTGTTCCTTGTTGGCCATGACCATATCAGGCGCGCGATCCTGTTCGATGAACGACTTTCCCGGCGTTACCCGATGATCGCCAGTGTTGCGTCATACTGGACGCTGGAAGAACAGATCCACGCCGTTGGCCCCACCCGGCTCGACCGCGTGCTGACGGGCGAAGTCGCCCAACCCGATGGGACAGGCGCCTTCGCCCGCCAGCATGCTTCGGCTCTGCAGCAGCGCCGGCTGTTGCTGGTCGAGCAGGGCTGGCTCGGGGCAGGCGAGAAGCTTCTGTCCGCATCGGCTCTGGATCGGATGGCGACGCGCGAACTTCGTGACCTGGCCGCCCAGCTGTCGCAGGACATGGGCAAGTCCGTGCTGACGGTCTCGCTCAATCATGTCCACGGCGTCTATGCGCGCCGGATCGATCTGGCGCAGGGGCGCGTCGCGCTGATCGATGCGGGGCGCCACGCAGTCCTGGTCCCCTGGCGGCCAGCGCTGGAACGATACGCCGGACGCGAGGTCGAAGGCCTGCGGCGCGGGCAGGGGCTATCGTGGGGGCCGTTGCGCGGGTTGGGGATGGATTGCCGCCGATGTAGTCGCCTCGTGTGCGAGCGAATCCGCCGCGAATCCGCGGCATTTTCTGGCAGCGGATGAATGCGGTGGCAGAGTCTTTCGGCGCTCTCATAATTAGCAGGTAGCAATGCAGTTGCTCTCGACCAGCGACGAGAGACGCGCGCTGCAGACCGTGCAGGGTAGGGTCGAAAATGTCTCGCAGAAACAATCAAACAAGCAGGAATGCCCAGCCGGATCTGTTCGCGACGCAATTGGAAACCTCGGTGTCAGCTGCAACTGGCAGAGGGTCCGTCGGGGCCGATGCGGCGCCGTTCCCGCCGGAAGCAGAATGGCCCGAGCCCCTCCCACCTCGTAGGGCGTACAGTCAGACTGACGCCGCTGCTCTCACGGCCACCGCGAGGCCTCATCTCCTGGATGTGCGCGCCGCAGCGGCATGGCTCGGCCTGTCCAAGT
>CAVQYJ010000019.1:0-33263 GCA_963718145.1 uncultured Alphaproteobacteria bacterium
GCCTTCGGCTCCAGGAAGGGCTCGACCGCGCCCTTCAGAAGCATCGTCATCGGCTGGCCCTTGCGGTCGAGCGTCGCGCCCGCCACCACGCGGATCCAGCCCTCGCTGACGCAGTATTCCCAGACATTGGTCTTCTCCGCCCCGTTGAAGCGGATGCCCACGCCGCGCTCCAGCAGCGCCTTGTCGTAGTGCGGGCTCTTGGGGTTCTGGCTCAGGCGGTCGGGCAGGGTGTCGGTCATGGGAGACTCGCGCGGCTAGCCGTGCTCTGTGCCCCAGCCGCGCCGGAAACGCCAGAGCGGCGAAGTCACAGCGGCCTGCCGCCCCACGCCACGAACGGCCCGTTCTCGAAGCCCTGCGCGCCCTTGCCATAGAGGAACGGCGACCCGTCCGGCTTCAGCATCATGCCGCCCGCCGCCTCCAGAACGGCATGGCCCGCGGCCGTGTCCCACTCCATGGTCGGACCCCAGCGCGGATAGACGTCGGCCCTACCCGCCGCCACCCAGCAGAATTTCAGCGATGATCCGATCGCCGTCTGGCTCGCGATCGGAAGACGGGCGAGCAGTTTCTTGGTTTCCTCGTTGAGATGCGAGGACGACGTGATCGCCGTCAGCCCGCCTTCCGGATAGGCCCGCGTCTTCAGCACGCGCCCGTCGCCGGCCTTCGCGCCTGGCTCGAACGCCTCGATCATCCGCGCTTCCGCGCCGCCGAAATACAGCTCGCGCCGCGCCGGAGCGTAGACCACGCCCGCCACCGGCCGCCCGCCCATGATCAGCCCGATATTGACGGTGAAGTCGCCCTTGCGCTGCACGAATTCCTTCGTGCCGTCGACCGGATCGACCAGCAGGAAGGCGTCTGCAATCGTCGCCCCCACGCCCTCGCGCGCCGAGCGTTCCTCGGCCAGCACGGGCACACCCGGCAAGTCCTTCTCCAGCCGCGCGAGGATGATCTCCTCGGCCTTCTCGTCTGCGTCCGAAACGGGGCTGCGGTCGGCCTTGGTCCGCGTCTCGAAATCCGAATTGTAGACGTCCATCACGGCGACGCCTGCGTCCGACGCGATGGCGGCGAACAGCCGGGCGAGCCGGTTTCGTTCGGAAGGCGAAAGCTGGTCCATCGGGCGCCGTTTTCCAGGGGAAGCGCTGACGCATCGCGGTTGAGGCGCCTGATGTCAATTGGCGTCGCGCGCACGCGCCTTGCATGGACGGAGGCCCGGGCGAGGCGCTAAGGGTTTCCGCATGACAGTCAAACGCATCCTGATCTGCGGCGGGGCAGGCTATATCGGCTCGCACGCCGCCAAGGCCCTGAAACAGGCCGGGCGCGAACCGGTGGTGTTCGACGACCTCACGTCGGGCCACGAACACGCCGTCAAATGGGGCCCGCTGGTTCGCGGCGATATCCGCGACGCCGAAGCCGTGCGCGCCGCGATCCGCCAGCACAAGCCCGACGCCGTCATGCAGTTCGCCGCCCGGATCGAGGTCGGCGAGGGCGAGCGCAACCCCGCGCATTTCTACGACAACAACGTCGCCGGCACGCTCAATCTCGCGCGCGTCATGTTGGAAGAGGGTGTCAGGACGCTGGTCTTCTCCTCCACCTGCGCGATCTATGGCGACCCGGAGCGCCTGCCGCTCACCGAAGACCTGCCCAAGCGCCCTGTCTCCGTCTATGGCCGCTCCAAGGCGATGTGCGAGCAGATGCTCGAAGACATGTCCAGGGCCCATGGTCTCAACTTCGCAGCGCTGCGCTATTTCAACGCCGCCGGCGCCGATCCCGACGGCGAGATCGGCGAGGAGCATGATCCCGAAAGCCATCTCATCCCCAACGCCCTCAAGGCGGCGGTCGGTCTCGGCGGTCCGATGAAACTGTTCGGCAACGACTATCCCACGCCCGACGGCACCTGCCTGCGCGACTATGTCCATGTCAGCGACCTGGCGACCGCTCACATCCTCGCCGCCGACCGCCTCAGCGAGGGCTCGGCGAGCCTGCAGCTCAACCTCGGCACGGGCGAAGGCCGCACCGTGATGCAGGTTCTCAACGCCGTCGAAAAAGCCACCGGCAAGCCCGTCCCCCACACTGTCTCTCCGCGCCGCCCCGGCGATGCGGTCGCCCTCTATTCCGACGCCTCGAACGTCACGAAGACGCTCGGCTGGGTCCCCCGGCACTCCGACATCGACACCATCGTCGCCACCGCCTGGAACTTCCACAGGAAGACCTGGAATCTGCCGACAGCGGCAGGGTAATCCCGGACCGCCGCGCGACGCGAACCTCCACGGCGACGTAGGGTGCATTGGGCCGAAGGCGAAATCCACCGTCCTCGGCCGTCAGGCCGGGCGCGAACCTGTTGGGGATGGGCCGGACTTGTCCAACAGTTTGGCGACTCTGCGTTTCGGGCTTCCCCAGTGAATCCAGTCGCTTGCAGGAAATCTTGGCCGGTTCGCCGGCGAGTTTCCTGTAGGGCTCAAAACCCGGCGTATAATCCACCCATCGCCTCCGCCGGGAGGGCGGCTGTACACTGTTCAACAGCGCGGCGGCGATGCGCATCGAGCGTGGAGCACAGCGCCTCTTGTCGCGGGATTCTCCTCAGGCTCACAGGCCGAGCTCAGCCCCGCGTATGTCAGCCACGGAGGGCTGACCAAGTAGGGGAGGATGTCCAGGGATCATGGCCGAACATCCATGACCTGCACGCCGGCGGCGATACCTACGGCAGAGGCGTGAAACGATCGCCTTGTCCGAGGCCGACGGCCAGACGATGTGCGGGGACGCGGGGAAACCGCGCTTCTCGTCCACTGCCGGCAGATCCGGGCAACCGGAGACGCCAATCCACGCGGGGCGATCCCCGCGTCCCCAGGCCCTCCCACCAGGGAGGCGCACATGTCTCCCGAAGCGAAGGGCGAAGGGAGAGGCATCCCAGGCGGTCACACCGGCCTGATCGAGAGGGTGCGTCTATTTCCGCTTCAGCACGTCCTCAAGCACCGCGCGCGCCTTGGCGCCAAGTTCAGGGTGCGCCACCGCCATCGCGGCGAAGGCTTCGAGATAGAGCAGCTTGTCGCCGCAGTCATAGTCCTTGCCGTCATACTTGAAGGCGTGGAAGTCCTGCTTGCCCATCAGGCGCTGCATCGCGTCGGTGAGCTGGATCTCGCCGCCGGCGCCCGGCGTCTGCGTCGCCAGGAGATCGAACACTTCCGGCTGCAGGATGTACCGGCCGGTGATCTTGAGCCGCGACGGCGCCTTGTCGATCGGCGGTTTTTCCACCATGCCCTTCATCTTGATGAGGGCGCCGGCCGCCTTGGGATCCGCCGGATCGATCACGCCATACTGGTTGACGCGCTCCTGCGGCACCTCATCCACTGCGACGATATTGCCGCCGACCTCATTGTAGGCATCGACCATCTGCTTGAGGCAGGACGCCTTGCGGCCCTTCACGATCACGTCCGGCAGCAAAACCGCAAACGGCTCGTCGCCAATGATGTCGCGCGCGCACAGCACCGCATGGCCAAGGCCCAGCGCCGCCTGCTGGCGGGTGAAGCTCGATGCGCCCGGAGGCAGGGCTGCGGCGCGGACCTCGGCGAGGATCGCGTCCTTTTTCTTGGCCTCCAGCGTCGTCTCCAGCTCGAACGCCTTGTCGAAATAATCCTCGATCGCCTGCTTGCCGCGGCCGGTCACGAACACGAAGTGCTCGATCCCCGCCTCGCGGGCCTCGTCAACGACGTACTGGAGCGCCGGACGGTCGAACACCGTCAGCATCTCCTTCGGCACGGCCTTGGTGGCGGGCAGAACCCGCGTCCCGAAACCGGCGACGGGCAGAACGGCCTTGCGGACAGGCTTCATGGTAAATTTCCCCACGTGGGCAAGAGCAATGCATCAGGGCGCGACAGCCAGACTAGCACGCGCGCCGGTTTGCGAACGAGGTGCAATGCTTCTGCCATCGCCGCAAGGCCGGTTTGCCAGTTAACCGGTCAGCTATTCCACCGTCACCGACTTGGCGAGGTTGCGGGGCTGGTCCACGTCCGTGCCCTTTTCGACGGCCACATGATAGGCCAGAAGCTGCAGCGGGATAATGGTCACGATCGGCTGGATGATGTGTTCGGCGGTCGGGATCTCGATCGTCTTCCACGGCGCCTTGCCCGCCGCCTTGATGCCCGCCGCATCCGACACCAGCAGCACGCGCCCGTGCCTCGCCGCCACCTCCTGCAGGTTCGACAGCGACTTCTCGAACAGGTGGTCGTGCGGCGCCGCCATGATCACGGGCGTCTTCTCGTCGATCAGCGCGATCGGCCCATGCTTCAGCTCCCCCGCCGCATAACCCTCGGCATGGATGTACGAGATCTCCTTCAGCTTCAGCGCGCCCTCCAGCGCTATGGGATAATGCTGCCCGCGCCCCAGATAGAGGATGTCGCGCGCCTTCGCGATATCGACCGCCAGCACCTTGATCTGCTCTTCCGTCTTCAGCGCCTCGCCGATCAGCCGCGGCAGCTCCAGCATCGCCGCAATCAGCTTCTTCTCGTCCTCGCGCGCGAACCTGTTGCGCGCGCGTCCCGCCGCCACCGCCGTCGCCAGCAGCGCGCACAGCTGCGCCGTGAACGCCTTCGTCGACGCCACGCCGATCTCCACCCCTGCCAGCGTCGGCAGCACCGTATCCGCCTCCCGCGCAATCGACGACGTCGGCACGTTCACCACCGCAGCCGTCTGCACCCCCTGCGCCTGGCAATAGCGCAGAGCCGCCAGCGTATCCGCCGTCTCGCCCGACTGCGTCACCACGATCGCCAACGAATTCTTCGACAGCACCGGATCGCGGTAGCGGAACTCCGACGCCACATCGACGTCCGCGACAATGCCGGCGATCTGCTCGAACCAGTATTTGGCCACGAACCCGGCATAGTAGGCCGTGCCGCACGCGACGATCTGGATGCGCTCGATCCTGGAAAAATCGATCGGCTTCTTGCCGGGCCGCGAGGGCAGGGCCACCTTGAGGTCGAAGGCGTCGACATAGGCGGAGATCGTCCGGCCCGCGAAATCCGGCTGCTCGTAGATTTCCTTCTGCATGAAGTGGCGGTAATTGCCCTTCTCGGCGGCGGCCCCCGCGCTCGGCACATGCGTCTCGGGCCGTTTCACCGCCTTCCCGGCAGCGTCGAACACCTCGTAGCTGGTCCGTGAAAGCTGGCACCAGTCGCCTTCCTCAAGATAGATGACCCGCTGCGTGAACGGCCCGACCGCCAGCGCATCCGACCCCAGGAACATCTCCTTCTCGCCGATGCCGATCACCAGCGGAGATCCGCGCCGCCCGCCGAGAATGAGGTTGTCCTCGCCCTCGACCAGGGCCGCGATCGCGAACGCCCCGCGCAACTGGTCGAGCGTGCGCTTGAACGCATCCCGGGGCGACAGCCCCTGGCCCAGGCCCTCGTCGATCAGGTGTGCGATGGTCTCCGAATCCGTCTCGGTCTCGAACTTCCGGCCGCGCCCTTCCATCGCCTCGCGCAGCTCGCGGAAATTCTCGATGATGCCGTTGTGCACGATCGCCACACGGCCGGAGGCATGCGGGTGCGCATTGATCTCGTTGGGCTGGCCGTGCGTGGCCCAGCGCGTATGCCCGATGCCCACCCCGGCCTTGAGGCTGATCTCGCGCACCTTTTCGTCGAGATTGGACAGCTTGCCTGGCGCTCGCAGCCGCTTCAGCCGCCCGCCTTCCAGCAGCGCCACGCCCGCCGAATCATAGCCGCGGTATTCCAGCCGCTTCAGCGCTTCGACCAGGCGCGGGGCCGCCGGCTGGTCGCTGAGAATGCCGATAATTCCGCACATGGAAGGCTCCGGGCAGTTACGGATCGATTAGGCTGGCCGCTGGTCTAGAAGACTGGCGGCTTTAGGGTATTGCAAAACATGGTCTGGGTCCGTCATGAAAATCACGACATGACCGAAACCTATGGTAATTCGGCTGCCCGCATGGCTCAGGCAGAGCCATCGGAAGCGTCGGCGAGGGGAATATGACGGCCCGGAAAATCTTCGGCACGGACGGCATCCGCGGCACGGCCAATTCCTGGCCCGTGACGCCCGAGATGGCGATGCGGCTGGGCATGGCCGCCGCCACCTATTTCCGCCGTTCGGACCCGCGCCGCCATCTCGTCGTCATCGGCAAGGACACGCGCCTGTCGGGCTACATGCTGGAGCCCGCGCTCACCGCCGGCTTCACCGCCAAGGGCATGGACGTGGTGCTGGTCGGCCCCTTGCCGACCCCCGGCGTCGCCATGCTGACGCGCTCGCTGCGCGCCGACCTCGGCGTCATGATCTCGGCCTCGCACAACGCCTTCCAGGACAACGGCATCAAGCTGTTCGGGCCGGACGGCCACAAGCTGTCGGACGACGCCGAAGTTTCGATCGAGGGCCTGATGACGCGGCCGCTCGATGAAGATCTCGCTGCTTCCGCCGACCTCGGCCGCGCCAAGCGCGTGGACGATGCGCAGGCGCGCTATATCGAGATCGTCAAGTCGACCTTTCCGAAGAAGCTTCGCCTCGCCAATCTGCGCATCGTCATCGATTGCGCCAACGGCGCCGCCTACAAGGTCGCGCCGGAAGTCCTGTTCGAACTTGGCGCGGAAGTCTTCCCCATCGGCGTTGAGCCCAACGGCTTCAACATCAACCGCGAGGTCGGCTCCACCGACACCCGCGCCCTGATCGAGGCCGTACACCGCTATCGCGCCGACATCGGCATCGCCCTCGACGGGGACGCCGACCGTGTCGTCCTCTGCGACGAGAATGGCCGCATCATCGACGGCGACCAGTTCCTCGGCCTCATCGCCCAGACCTGGAAGGCGCAAGGCCGCCTCGCCAAGAACACGGTGGTCGCCACCGTCATGTCCAATCTTGGCCTCGAGACCCATCTCAAGGGCATCGGCGTGAAGCTGGAGCGCACGCAGGTCGGCGATCGCTATGTCGTCGGCCGCATGATGGAGAAGGGTCTCAATGTCGGCGGCGAGCAGTCCGGCCACATCGTGCTGTCGGATTTCTCGACCACGGGCGACGGCCTCATCGCCGCGTTGCAGGTGCTGGCCGTGATGATCGAGACCAACAAGAAGCTCTCCGAAGTCGCCCACGTGTTCGACCCTGCCCCGCAGAAGCTCGTCAACCGCCCCTACAAGGGCGGCGACCCGCTGTCGCGCAAGGGCGTGCTGGACGCCATCGCCGCTGCGGAAAAGACGCTGGGGACCAAGGGCCGCCTGCTGGTGCGCAAGTCCGGCACCGAGCCGATCCTCCGTGTCATGGCCCAGGCCGAGACGGACGAACTGGTCCGCGAAGCCGTCGATGGCGTCCTGGCCGCGCTCGACAAGGACTGAAACGGCTGCCCTGGATCTGTGGCCCCGGATCGGCGGCCCTAGATCGGCGGGATTGCGTTCGCCAGCATCCGCGCGCGCAGTTCCGTGGACGACGTCGCATTCAGCGGCGCCGAAATCCACACCCAGGCCGGCGGCCTGCGCCGTGACAGCGTCCGCGCCGCCTCCTCCGGAATCCGCGCGCCTGGAAAGCTGGCCGCAAAGCGCGACAGGCCGGCCCGCGGGCTCGCGCCTGGCCGCGATACCACGGCGATCGGAACCAGCCGCGCGATCTCCTTCCAGCGCCGCCAGCGATGGAATTGCGAGAGGTTGTCCCCGCCCATGATCCACACGAACCGGGCCTGCGGCGCCCGGCGCTTCAGCCGCGTCAGCACGTCGATGGTGTAGGTCAGCCCCAGCTCATGCTCGAGGCCGGAAACGATCGTCCGCCGTCCCCCCAGCCTGCGCTGCGCCGAGGCCAGGCGGTCGACAAACGCGGTCTGTGTGCGCTTCAGCGGATTGCCGGCCGCGACGAACACCCACACGCAATCGAGCCCCAGCGCCCGCCGCGCCGCCTCGATCACATGGGCATGGCCCGAATGCGCCGGATCGAACGATCCGCCCATCACGCCTATGGCTTGCGCGCCCGCAAGCGAGGGCAGGCGAAAGAGAGGGGATGGGCGGCGCTGCATGGCCCTGACTAACAGGCCATCTGCGCGGGAGGCTAGCCCGGAACAGACGCATCCTTCGGCGGCGAGGCGTAGAAATACCGGCCAGACCCCATGACGTCGGAATGGCGGTAGTCGAAACGCTTGTAGCTGCGACTGCCCGCCAGCACTTCGGCGACCGCCGCCCGGGTCGCCTCATCCGCGCCGTTCAAGGCAGCGGAGAGACGATCGCCCGCCTCGGCCGCGACGAGTTCGGCATCCGAGGGCTTGTACTGCTGTTCGTCCGCGCCGAGCTGCACCGCGCCCGCCTCGAACGCTCCCGGCGATGCCGCCGCCCGCGCGCGCCAGTCGACAAAGGCCCTGGCCAGCCCGGCTGCGTCGCCAACGGCCGGCAGGGCGCCGATGTCGCCGGAAACCGTTGCACGATAGTCGGCGACGGTGTCGGGCGTCGTCTTGGCGCTGTAGCCGGCCGCGGGATCAACCGTACTGGCGGGGGCGGTGGAGACGTCCGCAGGCGTATCCTCGGGCGGCGGTGCGACCTCGGGCACGCTGTCCAGCGTCACCGATGCGGGCGGCAGCGCGGGCGCCACGCCCTTGTCGTATTTGGCGTTGGCCTCGGAAGCGAGCTCGGTCGGCTTCTGGCAGGCCGAGACGAGAAGCGCGGCAAGCCCCGCGGCGATTGCGACCTTCCACATACGCGACTCCGAACGCCTGATCCCGACGATGACCGTGCGGCCTCCTATTGGCCCTGAGTCACCAGCTTGGGCAACTGATCCGGCGATGAAACAAGATGCCATTTCCCGCCCGCCTCGGTCACAGTCGTCTCCCATTTCTTGAGCAAGGCAAAGTACTCGTCGGGATTGGCCGGGTTGGATTTGATGACGTTTGCGGCAATGACGTCGATGCCCGACAGGTCCAGCGTGATCTTCGAGGTGTCGCACGTCTTGCCATGGTCCTCGACCATGTCCGAGAACAGCACGATGTAACGCGCCGCTTCCGGCCGCTGTTTCAGCTCGAACGCCGCCTGGGCGAGGGCGCCGCGGATGTCGGTGTATTTGGCCGACTTCACCTGCTGCGAATAGGCGCTGAGCTGTTGGAACAGTTCACGCTTGGCGTTGGAGGCGAGGCTGGGCGTCTCCGGCAATTGCCGCTGCAGGATGATCTCCTTCTCGGAGAACGAGCAGGCGCTGATCTGGCTCGCGCCGATCCAGTCGCCGGGCTGCAGCTCCGCGATCATCAGGTTGGCGTACTTGGTCGCATCCGGCACCGCCTTCACATACGTGCCGGAAACGTCGAACACCACGAAGACCGAGCGGTTGGTCGAGGTCACGAGCCCGCAGGCGCCGAGGGCTGCGCTGAGCAGGATCCCGGCCGCCCCCCAGACGAGTTTCCGGATCATGCCCGCTGCAGCTCCCGCTCCCGCTTGTCGCGCCGTGGCGGCTGGTTCTGGCTCTGCGGCGCCGGCTCGTCCAGCGTCATCAGGTCGTCGCCGTCATCGCCTTGCTCGTCATCGCCCTTGCGCGGCTTGCGCTCGCGGCCGCCTCCGCCGCCGCCTCGCTTGCCGGTGACCAGACGCTCCACCGCCAGCGGCAGGAAGATGATCAGGTCGTAGATGGTGAGGACGAACAGGCCGATGTTCTTGAGCAGGACCGCGACGGTCTTGCACAGGAACGCCACGAACAGCATCGCATAGCTCGACGCGATCGAGACCATGAACACCGAGTTGCGGATGATGGTCTCGAGCGGCAGGGCCGCCGCGGCCAGCAGCCAGGGGATCAGCGCGGCGAGAATCAGCTGGGCCACGGTCGCGAGCTGCAGGCCTTGCTGGCGCGGGTCCGCCTCAGCCGCCGCAGCGTCGGGCGCAGGCGCCTCCGCCAGCGCCGGGGACGCCAGCACGGCATTGGCCAGCGCGCGGGTTTCCTGCTGCTGCTCGATGATCTGTTCGCGCACGATGGAGAGCGTCATTTCCAGCACGGAGAAGGCCAGCAGGAACGAGAACGCCACGCCGAACATGATCTTCCGCGATCCATCCGACATGGAATGGAAGGCAGGGATCAGCCGCGTGAAGCCAGCCGCATCCATCAGGACGATTCCCGCCACAAACTCGAGGAAGATCACGATCATGGCGGCAAACGTCGGCAGGCCGATCCCGCCGATCCGCGCGCCTTCGCCGACGATCTCGGCCATCGGGCGTTCGATCAGGAAGAAGTTCAGGAACACGCCTGACAGCGCGATGCCGGTGATCAGCACCGCGATCAGCCAGGGTATGAGGATCGACGCCTTGGCCGCGACCTTGACGCGATCTTCCGACTTCACGATCTGCTCGAACTCGGTGAAGGACTTGTTCACCTGCTCGGCGTCGGCATGGAAGCGGTTGTCGATCTTGGTCAGCTTTTCCGCGACGATGCGCAGGCGCGGCGCCTCGACCTGAAGCGCCTTGAGCGCCGGGCGGACCGGCGTCAGCCGTTCGTTCATCGCCCGCGCTGTGTTCTGGGCGATGGTTTTCTCGACCTTGCTGAGGCCGCGCGTCGATTCCATCGAGGGCAGGGCCGCGCGGAAGGCGCGCTCGGCCGTATCCTCGAGATTGATGTCGGCGAGGTTGTTGGCGACGGTTGCGAGCGCATGCGTGCTCTTGTCGAGCTTCGCGACGATCGGCGTCGTCTCCTTGGGCAGCGTCTCGGCGCGCCGGCCGATGCGGTCTTCCAGCATCAGCATGCGGTCCTGGAGTTCATCGGCCCGGTGCGAGGCGATCTTCTCGCTGCATGTTATTCGCGCATTGCGGCCGTGCTCGCCAAGCCAGAGACCCCACCGCCCGAACACACGCCCGGTGATGAAGAACATCTGCCACAGCACCTGGCGCACCGGATGGCGCGCGACCCACATGAACAGGATCAGCGCTGCAATCGCGGCGGCCAGCGGCCAGCCATAGGGAATGCCAAAAAAAGAGCCGCTCGATACAGCGGCGTCGGACGGCGGGAGACCCGCCGCGGGTTCTACATTTTGTTCCACAGCAAGCCCTTCAGCTGCGCGCCCAGGCCCCGCTCAACACCCTGCGCAGCATAACTTGACTCGATGCGGGCAGGAGTATGGCGCAGGCATTACCATTTCGCCATGAAGGACAGAAACCTCTGCCTTTTCAGCCTCGGCACAAACTGCCGGGCGCAATTTTGCGTCCATCTTGCCCCGGCGCCAGGCCAAGGCGGCGCGTGATGCGCACCGGGCGCGCGGGATGCGCCGCAGGGTCGTTTCGGAAACAGAACTGGCGGGGACACGCGCTGCCTGCTGAACGCCAGGGCCGGACCGCAGGTCGGCGCCCGAAGGATCTTGGGCCTCGTCTGGAAAAGGTCGATCGCGGGATCGAGGCCGAGAATGCCGACGGCGAGAGGCCGATGACGGCAGGGTCGCGATTAGATTTTCGCCTCATAGGCCGCGATCATTTCCTCGAACCGTCCCAAGTCGGTCGAGCAGCCGTTCGATCGCGCGCGCGGTCACGTTCTTCCGCCCTGCAGCGGATATCTCGATCACTTCGCGCCTGCCCGTTTCGAGCCCGTCTATGTCAGAACGCAGCTCGCTGCTTTCATGCAGCAGGAATTGAAGGGTCGCCTTTCGCATCACGGAACTCCCACGGTGGCCCAAACAACCAAGCCAATTCGGGAGACGGAGTTCCGGCTTCAAAAGCGCACGAGCCCTTAAATCCGAGAGAGACTCCGGGCGAATATGCGGCGGGGAAAAGGCGGCAAACCTATGGACGGATCTGTCCGTTTCCGCGCACGACATACTTGAAAATCGTCAGCTGCTCCGCGCCCACGGGGCCGCGCGCATGCAGACGCCCGGTCGCGATGCCGATCTCCGCGCCCATCCCGAACTCAGCACCGTCCGCAAACTGCGTCGACGCATTATGCATCACGATCGCCGAATCCACCTCCGCCAGGAACCGCTCCGCCGCCGCCGCATCCTCCGTCACGATGCTCTCCGTATGCTGCGACCCGTAGCGCGCGATGTGCGCCATCGCGCCCTCCACGCCATCCACCACCGCAACCGACAGCACCGGCGCGAGATACTCCGTCGTCCAGTCCTGCTCCACCGCCGCCTTCATCTCCACCACCGCGCGCGCACGCTCGTCGCCACGCAGCTCGCACCCCGCCGCCACCAGCGCGCGCGCAATCCGCGGCAGCAGCGCGCCCACCACGCTCGCATCGATCAGCAGCGTCTCCGTCGACCCGCACACTCCCACGCGCCGCAGCTTCGCATTCACGACGATCGCCTCCGCCTTCGCCGCATCGGCGCCTGCGTGCACATAGGTGTGACACAGACCCTCCAGGTGACCGATCACGGGCACGCGCGCTTCATCCTGCACACGCGCCACCAGGCTCTTCCCACCGCGCGGCACAACGACATCCAGGGCGCCGCCCAACCCCTGCAGCATCAGCCCCACCGCCGCCCTGTCGCTCGTCTGCACCACCTGCACCGCATCGGCAGGCAACATGGCGTCACGCAGACCCTCACGCAGGGCGTGCGCTATGGCGCGCGACGACCCTGCACTCTCCGACCCGCCGCGCAGGATCACCGCATTGGCGGCGCGCAGGCACAGCGCCCCGGCGTCCGCCGTGACGTTGGGGCGGCTTTCATAGATGATGCCGATGACGCCGATCGGCCCGCGCACGCGTGAAACCCCGAGCCCGTTGGGCCGTGTCCACGACGCCAGCACCGTCCCCACCGGATCGGTCTGGGCGGCGACGTCCTCGATTCCCTTCGCCATCGCCTCGACCCGCTCCGGGCTCAGCTCCAGCCGGTCGAGCATTGCGCCTGACAGGCCCTTGGCGCGGGCGAGGCTCATGTCCCTTTCGTTTGCCGCGAGAATCTCCGGCGCCGCAGCCCGGACGCGTTTCGCCATCGCCTTGAGCGCCGCAGTGCGCTTCTCCGGGCCCGCCCTGGCCACCTCGGCGGACGCGGCGCGCGCGGCTTTGCCCATGGCCAGCATGGAGGCGGTCAGGGCGGCATCGTGCACGGCAAGGGGAAGCTGAACGGTCATGGCGTGCCTGATACCAGCCCGGGGAGGTCCGGGAAAGCTCACGGGGTTCGATGGCGCGCTCGCCCATGTGAAGACGTGGCGCGGGCGGGACCGGTCGACGCCTGCCGAGTTGGCCCATAGGTTGGGATCAGGGGCGCAACCCGGGAGCAGGTTCATGGCGAGCGGCGATCTGCACGACAATGTTTCCGCCAGCCGGTACGAGCTGGATGTCGAAGGCCAGACCGTCTTCGCCAACTACCGCAAGTCCGGGACGGTGCTGACCCTCCTTCATGTCGAATCCCCTGTCGCGCTTCGGGGCACAGGCGCTGCGGGCCGGCTGATGGCGCTGATCGGGGAGAAAGCAAGGGCAAGCGGCTGGCGCATCGTCCCTGTCTGCGGCTACGCGGCGGCCTGGCTGCGCCGCAGCAAGGCCTATCGCGATCTGGTGGCCTGATCCCGGCGCCGGGTGATTCCCGTTCTTGCATCCGGCGCCAAACCATGGCCCATTTTGGCCGCGACGGTTGAGGGCAAGCGATCATGCGGCTTCTGGCGATTGCAGCAGTAGCGGCGTGTGGTTCCGCCGCGGCCCACGCCCAGACCTATTCCCAGCTCATGGACGTTTGCCGCAACACGCGGGTGGCGTCCGAGCCGCGGGTCACGGCCTGCACCACAGCGCTGTCGCGCGCGCAGCCGGATTCAACGGCCGACCGTGCACTCATCCATCTCAACCGGGCCGACGCCAGCCTTGCCCTCGGAAGGTTCGACGCCGCGATCTCCGACGCCGACGAATCCGCAGCGCTCATGGACCGCTACCAGCCTGCGCAGAACATGCGCTGCTGGGCGCGCGCTGTGGCCAACAAGGAGATCGAGGTCGGCCGGGCCGCCTGCCAGATCGCCCTCGACATCCAGGGGGACGACGCCGGCGCGCTGGATTCCAGCGGCCTCATGGCGCTACGCGAAGGGAACTGGCAGCGCGCCTGGAGCGATTATGATCGCGCCCTTGCGATCGACGATGGGATGATCGGCTCGCTCTATGGCCGAGGGCTCGCCGCAGTCGCGCTCGGCCGCGCCGATGGCGAGATGGACCTGATCAAGGCGGCGCCCGCCGCCGCCGAATTCCGGATCTATGGCCTGACGCCGGAAGGCGTGAAGGCGCGGGCGGCTGCCAAGCCTGCGGACTGAGGGAAGGTTCTAGACCAGCACCATGTCGTCGACATGGATCAGGGCCGGGCGGCCGCGAAAGCCGAGGATCGCCTCAAACTCGTCCGACTTCTTGCCGATCAACTTGGCGGCGTCTTCCGAAGAATAGGCCGACACGCCACGCGCGATGGTCGCACCGTCCGGATCGGTCACATCGACCGCATCGCCGCGCTCGAACCGTCCTGACACGGCGACGACGCCGGCCGCCAGCAGCGACTTTCCGGACCTGAGCGCCCGGGCGGCGCCGGCGTCGATCCGGACAGAGCCGGTGGCGCGCAGGGCGCCGGCCAGCCATTGCCTGCGCGCCGTCTCGGGCGAGACCTCAGGCAGGAACCAGGTCGCGCGCCCGCCTGCAGCAAGCGCCGCCAGCGGACCGCCTGGCTGGTCGCCCAGCGTCACCGCCGTGGCGCAGCCGGCAGTCATGGCGATGCGCGCAGCTTCGAGCTTGGTCGCCATGCCGCCCGAGCCGACGGCTGCTGCGGCATTGGCGCCGCCGGCCATGGCGATGTGTTCGGGCGTCAGGCGTCGCACTTCGGGAATATGTCTGGCGTTGGAGTTGGAGCGCGGGTCGGCGTCGTAGAGGCCATCGATATCCGACAGCAGCACCAGCACGTCCGCAGCCAGCATCTGGGCGACGCGCGCGGCGAGCCTGTCATTGTCGCCATAGCGGATTTCTTCGGTCGCCACCGTGTCGTTCTCGTTGACCACCGGAATGGCGCCGCGCTCCAGCAACGTCTCCAGCGTCGAGCGCGCATTGAGCCAGCGACGGCGCCGTTCCGTGTCGTCGATGGTGAGCAGGGCCTGGGCGACCGGCGCGCCATGATGGGCGAGGGCGTCCTCCCATGCGCGCATCAGCTTTGGCTGGCCGGCAGCAGCGGCGGCCTGCTTTTCCTCGAGCCGCAGCTTGCCCGGCTTCATGCCCAGGGCGCGGCGGCCCAGCGCCACGGCCCCGGACGAGACGATGACGATCGCCTTGCCGTCTGCCCTGAGTTTCGCGGCGTCGGCGGCGAGCATGGCGAAGCGCGCCGCATGCGGCTGGCCGGTCTCCTGGTCGATCAGGAGGGAAGAGCCAACCTTGATGACGACGCGGCGGGCCTTGGCGAGGGGGGTCATGCGCGGTCCTCGCCGCGATCGCCCGAACGTTGAGGCGGCATGCGCTCGAACGACATCTCGATGCCGTCGAAATGTAGCCAGGAGGATTTGCGCTCGGTCCAGGATTCGTACTTTGGCGCGAGAGAGGAGGCGTCGTCCAGCGTGCCGGGCTTGATATGGACGAAGCCGGGCGCGGAGGGCTCGTGCCACAGGCGCGTGCCGCAGGTCTCGCAGAAGGCGCAGACGACGAGGGCGCCGCTGTCGGACCGCCGCGTCCATGTCTTCGGCGCGCCGGCGAGGATGGTGACGTCGGTCCAGCGCATGCGCAGGCTCATGCCAAAGGCGGAGCCCGATTGGCGCTTGCATTCGCTGCAGTGGCAGATGGTCAGAAAGACAGGCTCGCCGATGAGGCGGTAGCGGATCGCGCCGCACTGGCAGCCGCCCTCGGCGGGTAGAGCGAGGCTCACGGGCTCCACCCTTCCTGTTTTTCCTCCGGCGTCATCTCGGCTTCGACCCGGGCCGCGCGTTGCGCCTGGCGGTCGGTGGTGATGATCTCGTAGAGCTTCTTGATGGCGTCGGGCACGCCCTTCTGCGAGGCGCCGGAGATGCGCAGCGGCGCCTGCTTGCAGGCCTTCTTGAGCTGCCTGGCCTTCTCGGAGATCTCGTCGCTGGTCATCGCGTCGATCTTGTTGAGGGCGACGATCTCCGGCTTGTCGGCGAGGCCGCCGCCATACTTTTCGAGCTCGCCACGGATCACGCGATAGGCTTCGGCCACATCGTCCTGTGTGCCATCGACGAGATGCAGCAGAACCGAGCAGCGTTCGACATGGCCGAGAAAGCGCGTGCCGACGCCTGCGCCTTCGGCGGCGCCCTCGATCAGGCCGGGAATGTCGGCGAGCACGAAGCTGGCGCCCGTGCCGAGCGTGACGACGCCGAGGTTCGGGACCAGGGTGGTGAAGGGGTAGTCCGCGATCTTGGGCTTGGCGGCGCTGACGGCGGCGAGGAAGGTCGACTTGCCGGCGTTGGGCATGCCGAGGAGGCCGGCGTCGGCAATGAGCTTGAGCCGCAGCCAGATCCAGCGCTCCTCGCCGTCATGGCCCGGGATTGAAGCGGCGCGGGGCCTGGTTGGTCGACGACTTGAACTGGGCATTGCCCCAGCCGCCCGATCCGCCCTTGGCGAGCAACACCTTGTCGCCGAGCTTCTCGAGATCAGCGATCAGCGTTTCCTGGTCTTCCTCGAACACCTGCGTGCCGACGGGGACTTTGAGCACCAGTGTTTCGGAATCGGCGCCGGTGCGGTTCTTGCCCATGCCGTGCATGCCGCGATCGGCCTTGAAGTGCTGGTTGTAGCGATAGTCGATCAGCGTGTTGAGGCCATCGACCGCCTCGATGATCACGTCGCCGCCGCGCCCGCCATCGCCGCCGTCAGGCCCGCCGAACGGGATGAATTTCTCGCGCCGGAACGACACGCACCCATCGCCTCCCGCGCCGGACCGGATGAAGACCTTGCACTGGTCGAGGAACTTCATCGCGCTCGCGCCTTTGTTTTCCGGGGCGTGGTTTTTTTCGCGGGCGCGGATTTCGCTTTGGACTTTGACAAGGCAAGCCGCATCAGCGGCCGCCCCGCCTTGCGCTCCAGCACCGTCTCGAACCCGGCGCGCTCGAACACGCGCCTCGGGCCGACGCACATGCCGACATTCGAGCGTTGGTCGTCATGGTTCATCGGGCAGGCTTCGAGACGCGTCGCGCCATTGGCCTTGGCATGCGCGATCCCGGCGTCCAGCAGGGCGGCGGTCATCCCCGCCTTGCGATGGCCGGAGCGGACGAAGAAGCATGTCGTCGCCCAGCATGCCGGATCGGCGGCGTCGGCTTCCGTCTCGACCGCGGAGGATTTCCGGCCCCGGTTCCAGTCCGGCGTCGCATGGCGCGGGGCGACAGCTAGCCAGCCCACAGGCGTGTCGCCCTCGTAGGCCAGGAGCCCGGCGCCTCGCGCTTCACCAGCGAGGCAAACATCTTGCGGCGCACTTCCGGCGCCTTGAACTCGCGGAGTTCCGCGCCGGACAGCCGCGTCGCCATGCACCAGCAGTTGCGCGTCATCGAATCCGTCTCGAAGAGATCGACAAAATCGTCCCAGCGGTCAGGCGTCAGCGGATGAATGCTCAGGTCGGGCATGGTTCAATGGGGCCGGTGCTCGCAGGCCAAGCTAGCCGCCGCCGCGCCTTCCGGCCACACATAACGCTCGCCCCGGGCGATGGACCGCCGCGCCAGGCCGAACAGTTCGGCCGACCCGGTGCGGACGAAGCCCAGCTTGCGCAGCACCTTTCCCGATGCCGGATTGTCGGCGAAGTGACCGGCGACGAACGCCTGCGCGCCGAGCTGGTCGCACGCCCAGTCCATCAGCGCTCCGGCCGCCTCGGAGGCGTAGCCCTGGCCCCAATAGGGCAGGCCCAGCCAGTAACCGATCTCCCACGTCGTATCTCCGGGGGCGTCGACGCGGCTGACGCCGCAAGCGCCGATGAGGCCGTCTATGGGCGCGGTCACCGCGAACGGGAAGTCGTGGCCCGAGGCGCGCTCGCGCTCCTGGCCTTCGATCCAGCTTTCAGCGGCGGACGGCGGATAGGGATGAGGCACGCGCCCGCACATCCGGGCGACCTCATAGTCGCCTGCGAGGTAGGCTACGCGTCCTGCGTCGCCGGTCGTGAACGGGCGCAGCGTCAGTCTCTGGGTTGTGATCGTCAGCAGCATCTCGATCCCCTAGTCTCCAGCGCCGTTCCTGGCGGGCGCCGGTCAGGGGAGGGAAAACAAAGAAGGGGAGGCGGTCCGCCTCCCCTGATCGTCTTTCAGGTTCGGACCGCTGCCTTGTGGGCGGGCGGTCCGGGTTCCTGGACCGCTATTTGGCTGGCTTGTCGCCCGGGATGATCGACACGAACATCCGACCCTTGGCGCCTTCACGGAACGACACCGTGCCGGTTTCGGTGGCGAACAGCGTGTGGTCGCGGCCGAGGCCAACATTGACGCCCGGGTGGTAGGTCGTGCCGCGCTGGCGCACGATGATGTTGCCAGCCAGGACCTGCTCGCCGCCGAAACGCTTCACGCCGAGGCGCTTGGAGTTCGAGTCACGGCCGTTACGCGATGAGCCGCCTGATTTCTTGTGGGCCATGAAGCCCTCCTTCGATCGCCTGCGGCCGGGGCCGCACGAGTGTTGCGGCCTTGCGGCCGGATTGCTACTTCGCCGCTTTCCGGGCCGGGGCCTTCTTGGCGGCCGGCTTGGCTTTCGCCTTTGGCGCGGCGTCTGCTTTCGGCTCCGGCTTGCGCTCGGACTTCTTAGCAGTGGCGCCGCCCTTGGCGAGGATGTCGGTGATCTTGATCACCGTGACCTGCTGGCGATGGCCGAGCTTCCGGCGATACGTGTTCCGGGGCTTCTTCTTGTAGGTGATGACCTTGGCGCTGCGACGCTGTTCGACGACTTCGCCGACCACCTGCGCGCCCGAGATCATCGGGGCGCCCATGTCGACCTTGTCGCCATCGCCGATCATCAGCACCTCGCCGAAGACCAGCGTGTCGCCCTGTTCGCCCTCGAGCTTCTCGATGACGATCTCCTGGCCGCCAGCGACCCGGTACTGTTTTCCGCCCGTCTTGATGACTGCGAACATCGCAAAATCTCTTGCTTTTTCAGTAAGCTATCAGCGGACCAACAGCCAAAAATCCCGTGCCGCCCGCAGGGGGCTGCGGGCAGGGAGCGCGCATATAGACGTTTTGAATAAGCCCTGTCAAACGCCGGAGCGCCGATTCCAGGTCTGATCCACGTCTCAATCTCGGGCTAATCGTCGGAGACCGAACCGACCCTGGCCCAGAGCTCCCGGAATGCTCGGCGGGGGTCCGCCACGACATTGCTGGGGCTGCCCCAGACCATCGTGTTGCGGGTTTTCTGGTCATAGGACGCCCAGACTCGGCGTGCGCGGATTGTTGGGATTGCCTGTCGCGGCCAGCGAGACCCAGGCGCCGGCAAGCTGGTCGGCAAGCCGCACATAGTCGGCATCTGGTCCGAGCAGTGGGAAGCGCAGGTCGTGCATCGAGGGCGAGACGTCGATGCCGTGGGTCGCTCCATAACGGTCGCCATAGGCTGGCGAGGGGGTGGTCCAGAGATAGGTCCACAGCGGCGCGCCGCCGGCGGCCGACTGCGCAGCCTTACGCTCCGCCATGGTGAAGGCATTCTGGCGGAAGGACCGGTCGGTGATGATCCGGGCGTTGATGATGAAGGGCGAAGCCCTGGAATCCTCGTCCCGGTACATGGCGATGACCTTGTCGGCCTGGTCCTTGACGATCGGCGTCAGCATCGCCTTCACATCGGCCCAGCTCATGTCGAACTTCGTCTCGCGATAGGTGCGCTCGTCCATCACGGTCGAGACGACCATCGGGATGGCTTTCGATATCTCGGGTGCGTTGGGCGCAAACGGGTGTGTCGGGATAGAGGCGCCGATCACCGGGGCGAAGGATCGCGGGGCCTCCCCGCGCGAGCGTTCGTTGGCCTCGACATCATTCTGGGCTGAGAGGATCGTCGTGAAAGGCAGGTCCTGCAGCTTGCGAATGTCCTTGCGCGTGAGGCCGAGCTTGGCCAGCAACTGGTCCGACGGCCTGACGGCGTCCTCGCGCGTCATGGCCGTCAGGCGCGATCCGCTCATGACGCCGGCGCGATGATACAGCCCTTGTGCGCCAGGCATCGCCAGCAGGTGGCTCACCTTCGCGCCGCCGCCGGACTGGCCCATGATCAGCACGCGGCCAGGATCGCCGCCGAATGCTGAAATGTTCGTCTTCACCCATCTGAGGCACGCGACCAGATCCTGCATCCCCGCCGCGCCGGAATCGGCAAACGCGCCGTCATCGCCAAGCCAGAGATAGCCAAGCGCGCTGAGGCGGTGGTTCACGGTGAGCACGACGCAGTCGCCGAAGCGCGCCAGCATCTCGCCATCGCTGCCCGGCGAATTGCTTGATCCGCCATAGAAGCCGCCGCCATGGAAGCGAATGATCACCGGGCGTTTCGAGGATGGTTTGGCTTCAGGGGTCCACAGGTTGAGGACGAGGCAGTCCTCGCCCATGCCGCCCGGCTGGATGTCGTTGAGGATGAGGTCCGCATAGGCGCGGCGGCGGTCGGCGGGGATCTGCGGGGCGATATTGCCGTAGTCGAACATGTCCCGCACGCCGGTCCAGGTCTTGACCGGCTGAGGCGGCAGGAAGCGGTTCCTGCCCGAGGTGTCTGCGCCATAGCGCAGACCCTTGAAGACCGAGATGCCGCCCGAGACGATGCCGCGGACCTTGCCATCCGCCGTCTCGACGATGGGGAAGAGGCTGGCCTCGTCGGCGCCAGCCGTCATCCACGCGCTTGCCGCAAGCGCGCCTGCACCTGCCAGAAGTCCGCGCCGACCGATCATTCCCGCCTCCCGAAAGAATCCCCGCCCATCCCGCCGCCCAGATCCGGCGGCGACTCGACACTGCAGGTCTGCAACCGTGCCGAGACTGCCGCATTCAGGCCGCCGCTCGCAATTCCGGATTTTGGCTGATATTCCCGGCTCTGGGTAGAGTCGATGCTTCGAGGTCGGAACATGGCGGTTCGCCGAGCAACCAGGATGCGGGAGAAGGCGGCGGCGCCCTTGGCGCGCGGGCCGCATGCCGAACGCACCGCCGCAATGCGCAAGCGCCTGATCGAGGCGGCGATCGACTGCCTCGGCAAGCTGGGCTATGGCGCAACGACCCTGCAGGTCGTGACCGATCAGGCCGGCGTCAGTCGGGGCGCTGTGCTTCACCACTTCCCCAACAAGGTCGATCTGATGATAGCGGTCGCGGAATTCGCCGCAGGCAAGCAGAACCGGCATGTCCGGCGCAAGCTCGCCGACACCAGGCCGGGCATGGAGCGCTATCTCGCCCTCACCATGGCGACGTGGGATGGCATGACCAAGCCGGCCTCCATCGCCCTCCTCGAAATCATGATGGGCTCGCGCAGCGATCCGGACCTGGCCGAACGCTTTCCCCCGGTCATCGCCGCGCTGGAAGCCTCCCAGCGCGCAGGCGTCTGGGAAGAGGCGCAAAGCGTCGGTATCACGGACCGGACGATGATCGAGACCATGGTGGAACTGCACATTGCCGCCATGCGCGGCCTGGCGATTGATCTCATGTTTTCGCGCGACTCCAGGCGGGCCGAGGCCTGCATGGACCTGCTGAAGCGCTACAAGCGCGGCCTGACCACCGATCTTGTGGCCGCCGCCAGGCGCTAGGCCAGCGCGCCAAGACACCCTGTCCGTTTGAGCATGGGCTCAAGGTCCGCCTTCGCCGCCGCTGGCAAGTCCGCGTATCTCGCACGCAACGCCTCGAGGCATTTGAGCTGGTATCTGAATGCGCCCTGTTCGTAAGGAGTGGCCGAGCGCACTGAACGCGAAAGTCTCCTTGCCTGCCGTGATGGCCGCTTCGTTCGCCAGCAGGAACGGGAAATAGACCTCGCCGGCGAAGGCCAGCATCTCGCCGATCACGGGTAGCCGTCCGCTGCCAGGCGTGCGCCACTCGCCGTCGAGACCCGAGAGATCGTCCAGCCTGACCACCCATCGGAAGGTCAGTGGAGCGATCTCGCGCATCAGCCGGTCGGGCGTGGGATCCGAGATCAGTTGCGAGAACTGGCCCATCCACGAAAACTCGGCCAGGGATGGTCGCGAGCCGAAGAAGAACGGCTCGTTCACGACGTGCGCCTCCAGGATGGCGCACAGCCGGTGCATGGTCGCCTCGATCAAGGGCTTGTTCTGCGGCGTGCATCCGACCAGCGCCATGCGGCCGGTCTGCCGCGCCCGGAAATGGTCGGCGAACGACTTGATCGCATCCGCCCCGCCGCCGCGCTGCCGGTCGAATGACAGCCAGGTGGAGAGCTGTTTCTGGTCCTCCTCATAGAACCAGCGATAGTGGAACATCAGCTTCGTGGCCCACTCGTCGGCCATGTCTTCCAGAAGGGCTGCGAGAAACGCATCTGCGGGATCGGGCGGGACGATGCCGCGCTCGGCATGGCGCTGCTCAAGCTCGTAGATCATCGGCGTCGAATCATTGCGCCATTCGCCGGAAGGATACTGGATCACCGGGATCACCGGCGCCTTGACGTTGCGGAGAACGGCCTCCGTGTCAGGTCCCATCGACTGCCAGATGTAGGGCAGGCGGCGGTAGCGCAGGATCGCCCGCATCTTCATGGAATAGGGCGAGCCCAGTCCGCCGATGATCCGATAGGGCGCGCCAGTCATGTCTCTCCCCACTCTTGATGTGCGCCCGCTGGACGCGACCCTCACACTCGTACAAAGTGTACCGCACGGTAACATGAACTTCGGGGAGAGGGCCATGAAGCGGTTGATGATCGCAGTGAGTGCCGCGGCAATGCTCGTCGCGTGCGACGGGCCGAAGACGGACGCGCCGCAACAATCGCAAACGCCCTCGACAGCGCCCGACCGTCCTGCGGCGAACCCGCTGAAGAACGCCTATTTCGGCGATCTTCACCTTCACACCCGAAATTCCTTCGACGCCTACATCTTCAATGTTCGCGCCTCGCCGGACGACGCCTACGCCTACGCCAAGGGCGGCACGATCAAGCACGCTGCCGGCTTCGATCTGCGTCTCAATTCGGGCCCGCTCGATTTTCTCGCGGTCACGGACCATTCGGAATATCTGGGCGTGCTGCCGGCCATCAACACGCCCGGCGATCCCTATTCGGCCGTGCCCTACGCGAGCGAGCTGTTCTCGACCGACCAGGTGGCCGTCAACGCCGCCTTCCGCCGCTTCGCCGATACGCTGAACCAGGGCAAGCGCATGGACGAGTACTCGGACCTGCGCACCGTAAAATCGGCCTGGACCGACATCATCGACAGCGCCAAGCGCAACTACGAGCCGGGGAAGTTCACGACGCTGATCGGCTATGAATTCACCTCGGCGCCGGCGGGACGCAACCTGCACCGCAACGTGATCTTCTCCGGCGACAAGGCGCCCGACCTGCCGTTCACCGCGCTTGAATCGCAGAATCCGGAAGATCTCTGGCGCTGGCTCGACCAGCAGCGCGCAAATGGCATGGAAGCGCTGTCCATCCCCCACAACTCCAACGGCTCGGACGGTACGATGTTCGAGCGCACGATGTGGAACGGCAAGCCGGTCGACAAGGCATGGGCTGAACTGCGCGCCCGCAACGAGCCGCTGGCCGAGATCACACAGGTCAAGGGTACGTCGGAAACGCACCCGATGCTCTCGCCCAATGACGAGTTCGCCGGTTTCGAAGTGATGGAGTGGTATATCGGCCAGGCGAAGAAGGTGACGAAGTTCGACGGCGGCTATGTGCGCAAGGCGCTGAAGGACGGGCTGGAGCTTGAGGCCAAGGTGGGCGCCAACCCCTACAAGTATGGCCTGATCGGCGCCAGCGACAGCCACAACGCGGCAGGGTCATACGAAGAGAACAACTACTACTCCAAGGTCGGCATCCGCGACGCAACGCCGGACCTGCGCGGCTCGGCGCCCCCAAAGGGCAAGACCTGGGGCGACTACCAGGTGCCGGACGGGATCGCGCGCTTCTCCACCTGGGGCGCATCGGGTCTCACCGGCGTGTGGGCGGAAGAGAATACGCGCGAAGCGATCTACGGCGCGCTTCGCCGGAAGGAGACGTTCGCGACAACAGGCGTGCGCATCCGCGTGCGCTTCTTCGCCGGCTACGGCATTGGCGGCAATGCGCTGACGAGCGAAGACGGCGTCAAGGCCGCCTATGCCAGCGGCGTGCCGATGGGTGGCGACCTGGTCGGCAATGCGGAAGGCAAGCCGGACTTCCTCGTCATGGCCATGCGCGACACTAACTCAGCCCCGCTGCAGCGGATCGAGGTTGTGAAAGGCTGGCTCGACGCCAAAGGCAAGGCGCACGAGAAGGTCTTCGACGTCGCCTGCGCCGATGGCGGCAAGATCGACGCCAAGAGCCAGCGCTGCGCCGACAACGGCGCGTCGGTCGACGTGAAGACCTGCGCGTTCAGCCAGGACAAGGGCGACAATGAACTGTCGGCGTCCTGGTCCGATCCGGAATTCGATCCGAAGTTGAACGCATTCTACTATGCGCGCGTGATCGAGAATCCGACCTGCCGCTGGTCAACCTGGGATGCGATCCGCTCTGGCATCGAGCCCAGTCCGCACCTGCCGAAGACGATCCAGGAACGCGCCTATACCTCGCCGATCTGGTTCATCCCGACGAAAGCTTCGTGACGTGAGCCGCGCAGCGGTTCTGCTGAAGCGGGCGCTGCGCGAGCCATTGGTGCATTTCCTCCTGATCGGCCTTGTACTCTTCGGCGCAAATGCGTTGATCCAGGGCCCGCAGCAGGACAGAACCGGCGGCGATATCGTCATCTCGGAGGGGCAGGTCGGCCAGATCGCCGACAGCTATGTGCTTCTTGCTGGCCGCGCACCGAGCCGGGCGGAGCTTGAGGCGCTGGTCGATGACTATGTGACCGAGGAAATCTCCTATCGTGAAGCTGTGGCGATGGGACTCGACGCCGGCGACACCATCATTCGACGCCGCTTGCGCCAGAAGCTGGAGTTCTTGCTGGAGGACGCAAGTTCCAGCGCCGAGCCTACGGAGACCGAGCTTGCCGCTTGGCTCGCCGAACACGCCGTCGCCTATCGCCTGCCGGAGCGCCGCGCCATGCGCCAGGTGTTGGCCAGCAGCGACAGGCGCGGACCAAAGGCCGCCGCGGATGCTCGCGCATTCCTTGCCCGGCTCGAATCCGGGGCAGATCCTGCGAAACTTGGCGATCCTTCCATGCTCCCCACCGTCATGCCCCTGACGACCGAGGAGGGCGCTGCCGGACTGTTCGGAGCGGAATTCGCAGCGTCCGTGTTCGAGCATGCGGGCGAGGGCTGGTTTGGACCCGTCGCCTCGCCGTTTGGCCAGCACATCGTGCAGGTGATCGGCACGGAGCCCGGGCGTTCCGCCGCGCTCGACGACATCCGCGACAAGATCCGCGCTGATGTGATTGAAAGCCGCCGCGACAGGAGCCGCGACGAATTCCACGCCCGCATGCGCCAACGCTACTCCATCCGCATCAACTGGCCCGAGCCCTACAGAGGCCTGCCCGAGGCGCCCAACCCGGCGCCGAAGACGAAGCCCGCGCCGCCGGAGGTCAGCGAGTGATCGTCCGTATCATGCTCTTCCTGGCTACCCTGTTGGCGATTGCGCCGGCGGCGCTGGCTCACGAAATCCGCCCCGCCTTCCTCCAGATCCGCGAGATCGAATCCGACACCTACGACATTCTCTGGAAGACGCCGGCGCAGGGCGACATGCGCCTCGCGCTCAATGTGACGCTGCCGCCTGCCTGCGCCAATGTTGGCGATCCGCGCACGGCCATTGTCGACGGCGCTGTGATCCAGACCTGGCGTTCGGTGTGTCTCGGCGGGCTCGTGGGCCAGACGCTCGCCATCGAGAATCTTTCCCAGACCCTCACCGACGCCATCGTCCGCTACGAGTCGCAGGGCGGCGTTTCGAGGTCCTTCCTGCTGAAGCCTGACAGGCCCTTTGTCGCAATCCCGGCGAGGCAGGCGTGGACGGATGTTGGCGCGGCCTATTTTCGGCCTGGGAGTCGAGCACATCCTGCTTGGCTTCGATCACCTGATGTTCGTCCTCGCCCTGCTGATCCTCGTAGGCGACACCCGGCGTCTCCTCGGCGCCGATCACAGCCTTCACGATTGCGCACTCGCTGACCCTGGCGGGCACGACGCTGGGCTGGATCCGCCTCGCCGGTGCGCCCGTGGAAGCGATGATCGCGCTCTCGATCATGTTCGTCGCCGTCGAGATCCTGCGCGTGCGGGCAGGAAAGGAAAGTCTGACGGCAAAGCTCCCCTGGCTCGCCTCGTTCGCGTTCGGCCTGCTGCACGGCTTCGGTT
Organism: uncultured Alphaproteobacteria bacterium; assembly: GCA_963718145.1. Lineage (GTDB taxonomy): Bacteria > Pseudomonadota > Alphaproteobacteria > Caulobacterales > Hyphomonadaceae > UBA7672. Next base: position 26,193 of record CAVQYJ010000019.1, read on the forward strand.
TTGCCGGCGCTCTGCGGGAGATCGGCATTCCCGACGACGCAGTCGGCCTTGCGCTGCTCTCCTTTAACCTTGGCGTCGAAGCTGGCCAGATTCTTTTCATCGCCGGCATTCTCGCGGCCCTGTTTGTTTGGCGGCGGACAAGACTCCCAACCTCCGCCTGGGCCTCCCGCGCGCCTGTTTATGTCGTGGGCAGCACGGCCGCCTTCTGGTTCATGGAGCGCACAGCCGCTATCTTCCTGCCCTAACTCAGTCGCTTCCCGACCGCCGCGACCACGGCAGCAGCCAGGAGCGGGCGTCGTGCTCGCCGCGCAGCGCTTCGATGCGGTACACCTGCGCCAACCTCTGCGGCGTCAGCACCGCCGCAGGGTCGCCCTCCGCCACCACCTCCCCGCCCGCCATCAGCACCACACGGTCCATGAACCTCACCGCCAGCGCCAGGTCGTGAACCACCGCGAGCACGCCCACGCCCCTCCGCGCCATCGCATGCAGGATCTCCATCACATGCAGCTGGTGATACGCATCCAGCGCCCCCGTCGGCTCGTCCGCGAGCACCAGCGGCGCCTCCACCGCAAGCGCACGCGCCAACAACACCCGCGTACGCTCGCCCCCCGACAGCACCGCCACAGCACGCGCGCTCAAACCCTCCGCATCCACCGCACGCAGAGCGCGCACCACGGCCGCCTCGTCCTCCACCGTCGGACCGCCGAAGCCGGAATGGTGCGGATAGCGACCCAGCATGACGATGTCGTGAGCCGACAGCCGCCACTCCACCCGCCGCTCCTGCGGCAGGAAGGCGATGCGCCTGGCCCGCTCGCGTGGCGGCATGAGCGAAATGTCATGTCCGTCCAGCGTCACGGTTCCGGCATCGCGCGCTGCGGATGCCCAGGATGGCCTTCAGCAGGGTCGACTTGCCAGCCCCGTTCGGCCCGATCAGGCCGACCAATTCGCCGCTCGATACGCTGAGCGAAGCGTCCGCAACAATGTTGCAGCCCTTGATCCCGACGGTGACGCCCTTGGCTTCGAGCTTCATGACTCGAACTCCGCGCGGGCGCGGAAGATCAGCCAGAGGAAGAAGGGGGCGCCGACGAGGGCCGTGACAACGCCGAGCTTGAGCTCCGCGCCCACCATGATCAGGCGCACGAGAATGTCCGCCGCAACCAGAAGAGCGCCGCCGGCGAGCGCGCTTGCGGGCAGGAGCCGGCTCGGCGTGTGTCCGACCAGCGGCCGCAGCAGGTGCGGCACGACCAGTCCGATGAAGCCGATGCCGCCCGACACCGCCGTGCCGGCGCCGACGCTGACCGCCGTGCCGGTGATCACCAGCAGGCGCGTCCGCTTGAGGTCGACGCCGAGGCTCGCCGCGGCGTCCTCGCCCAGGCTCAGCGCATCCAGCGACCGCGCCGACGCGGCCAGCATCAGCCAGCCCGCAGCCATGAACGGCGCCACGAGGAAGACATGGTCCATGCTGCGGTCGGTGACCGATCCCATCAGCCAGAACATGATCTCCGCGGAGGCATAGGGATTGGGCGACAGGTTCAGCGCCAGCGACATGAAGGCCGCGCACAGGCTCGACACGGCAACTCCCGCCAGGATCAGCGTCAGCACGCCGCCGCGTCCGGCAAGACCCTGAAGAAGCAGGACGCAAACGACGGCCCCGCCGATCGCCATCAGCGGCAGGGCCAGCGGGAACAGCATCGACATGCCAGTATAGAGCGCGACCACGGCGCCGAGAGAGGCTGCCGACGAGACGCCGACCACAGCAGGATCGGCCAGCGGATTGCGCAGGAAACCCTGCAGGGTGGCGCCGGCCAGACCCAGCGACATGCCGATGATCATGGCGAGCAACGTGCGCGGCAGGCGCACCTCGCGCATGATCATCCAGGCTGTGTCTGCCTCGCCGCCGGTCATCATGTCGAGAAGCTCGAACGTACCTGCCGCCGCCGGCCCGACCACCATCGAGGCGAAGCCAAGCAGAGCTAGCAGGCCGGCGAGCAAGGCCAGAAGGAAAGGATAGGGCAGGCGCGCCTTCATTGCGCCGCTGCCCCGGCAAGCTTCCGCCGCGCCGTGACCAAAAGCTCGACGGCGCCGAGCGTGCTGGGCGCGCCGCACGTCGTGAAGCGTTCCGGGATCACGATCTGCGGCGTGCGGTCGATGAGGCGCCGCAGGGCGGGATGGCGCAGGGCCTGGGTCGAGATCGAAGGCGGCGATGTCCACGGCGTGGCGGTCGAGATCAGCGCCGGCCGGACCTTGAGGAGTTGCTCGAGCGAGACATTGCGAAACCCGGCAAAGCCCAGCGTCTCGCCCAGGGTACGATAGCCTCCGGCATGGATGATCTCGGCATAGAGCGTACCGCCGCCGCCGACATAGTTGTTGACGCCGATGTTGGCGAAGAGAGGCTTTTCGCCAGGCGGTATCAGCGCCTGCAGCGTTGCAAGGCGCGAGTCGAATTCGGCGATGAGCTGCTCGGCGCGCGCCTGTTCTCCGACCAGTTGGCCCATCTTGCGGATATTGGCGCGCATGTCGGCGAGGCTGGATTCGGGCTCGAATGTCACAACGTCATGGCCCAGCCTGCGCAAAAGGGCCGTCGCCGCCGTGGTCGTGAACGCGCCCGAGATGATGAGGTCGGGCTTCTGCAGCAGCACTTCCTCCGCCAGCCCGTGATTGACGCGAAGGCCGGACGCGATGGCGCCTAGCCCCAGCGGCGCGTTCACCGTCTGCCGGGAGAGATAGCTGATCGAGGCGATGCGCGAGGGATCGACCAGCCGCATCAGCAATTCGTCGGTGCAGAGATTCATCGAGACGATGCGCTGGGGCCGCTTCTGTGCGCCGGCTGGCGCCTGCGCCGCGCTCGCGATCAGCGCGGCGGCGAGCAACCCCTTCAGCAGGCGGCGGAGGATCGGTGCAGGGCGCGGATGAGCAGTCTCGGCCATGGACGCCCCGGTACCGGGTTTGCGCCGGCATTGCCACAGGTTTTCGAGGTGCTGCAGACCCTGCGCAGCGACCCGGCGCCGGAGGCAGACCAGACTGCGCGGGCAACAAGCGTGTTCCTATCGTCCGGCAGGAACGAGCAGGGCGTTCGTCCTTGTCCCCGCCATACCGGGCAGGTTGATCAACCTGGCCCCTTTGCGCCTGCCCGGCTTCCCAGCGCGAACACCACGATGCCAGCCTCGCCCTTCGGCGCATCTGCGGTTACGCCGCGGGCTTTCCGGAAAGCCTGGTAGCGCCGCGACATGTCGTTGATATGATTGTTGGTCACGCCAACGACGACCGCGACATACTGCGCGCCGCCGACGCTGTAGGTAATGACGCTGGAGCTGGGATAGCCATCGAGTGGGGCGCTCCACAGCAGTTTTCCATCGCGATCGTCGAACGCCTTCAGCGCCGGATCGAGATCGCCGGCGAACACGAGGCCGCCGGCTGTCGACAGCACGGAGGAGGAAATCGGCCCGTCGAGGTCGACGCTCCAGGCGAGCTTCTTGCCGCTGAGGTCCATGGCCTGCAGCCGGCCCATCTTGCCGTCCTTGGCCGCATCCGGGTGATCCGCGGCGCTGAGGATGGAGCCGGGGGCGGACAACAGGCTTCCCCCCTTCCCGCTCATGCCCATGCACCATTCGGTGATCGGCATGTAGAGCAGGCCGGTGTTCTTGCTCAGGGACGTCGGGGGCCAGGAGCGGCCGCCGGAGGGGCCGGGGCAATAGACGGTCGGCCGCGCGGGGTCGGGAAGGCGTTGCGGGTCGATCGTCTTCTTGCCGGACTTGGGATCGATCGCTGTGATGATGTTCTGCGTGCCGGCGTCGAGCGAGAACAGATGTCGCCGGTCTTGGCGTCGAGCACGTCCAGGATGGCCATCTTGCCGGCGTTCATGACCACGCGGCGGTCGCGGCCGGCCACCTTGATGGTCGCCAGCGTGCGCTCGAACACCCAGTCGAGGTCCCACTGATCGTTGGAGAAGTGCTGGTAATGCCAGACCAGCTTTCCAGTCTCGGGGTTCAGCGCGATGGTGCTGTTGGTGTATAGCGCATCCTGCGTCGTGCCTGGAATGCCGGAGGGCTTCAGCATCGGGCCCGTGTCGTAGGTCGGCGCGACGCCGTAGTAGATGAGGTTGAGGCCCTTGTCCCACGTGCCCTGGTGCCAGACGGAGCCGCCGAAGCGCTTCTCGATCGGGAGACCGTTCCAGCTTTCCCCGCCGGGCTCGCCCGGCCGCGGAATGGTGTTGAAGCGCCACACTTCGTTACCGGTCTCGAAGTCGAGCGCGACGATGTAGCCGCCGCCAGCGACGAAGCTGGTGGTGACGCCCTGGATCGCCTTGTTCCCCACGATCAGCGGCGCGCTGCGCAGGCCGAGGGTCGGGCCGGGCGTCGCCGGAGGCCGGATCTCGATGGGATGGTCCCAAACCTTGGCGCCGGTCTTTGAGTTGAGCGCGACCACATGCAGGTCCGAGGTCGGCACGAAGACGCGGCCGCCGGACAGGGCAAGGCCCATCTTCATGGTCGAGGACGCGCCGGTGGGAAGCGTATGCGCGTAACGCCACAGCTCCTCGCCCGTCGCTGCGTTCAGCGCCAGCACGGTGTCGGGGCTGACCTGCAGGAACATCGCGCCGTCGTGGACCAGCGGGGTCGGCATCGCGAGTCTGCCCGATCGGCGTGCGCCATGCCGGCGCCAGGATTTCACGGTGTCGCGGTTGATGCGGGTGAGCGGGCTGAAATTCTGCCCGTCATAGGTGCGCCCCCATTGCAGCCAGTCGCCAGGCCCGGATCGCGGAGCATGGCGGGCGTGACAGCGCGCATGTCGCCGAGCAACGCCTCCGGCGTCGCGGTAGCCGTTGGAGCGGCCGGCGCGCCGCCAAGGGCGCAGGACTGCACTGCCATCGCGAGTACGGCGCAGCCAATCCTAAGACACAGTCTTCCCGCTTTCATATCAGTTCCCTCCCTCGCTCATCGCCTATGCAGCCGGATGGATCAACCCGGCGAGGCCAGAGCGAACACCTGAATGGACGGGGCGCCTGTCGGCGTGCTGGCGGGAAGGCCGCGGCTCTTGCGGAACTCCTGATAACGCCCCGCCATCGCGCCGATGTGGTAGTTGCCCATGCCCGTGACGACGGCGACATACTGGGTCGCGCCGACGCTGTAGGTGATCAGAGGAACTCGGGTTTGCATCGAGCGGCGCCTCCACAGCAGCGTGCCGTCGCGATCGTCGAACGCCTTCAGCGCGGGGTCGAGATCGCCGATGAACACGACGCCGCCTGCTGTCGCCAGCGCCGACGTCGAAATCGGCGACTCCAGGTCGGCCGCCAGGCCCGCTTGCCGCCGCTGACATCCATGGCCTGCAGCCGGCCCATCTTGCCGTCTGCAATCGCATCGGGGTGATCGGCTTCGGAGATACGTGCGCCCGGTGCGCTCAGCAGCGAGGAGCCCTGCGTGCCAATTTGCGCGCACCACTCGGTCAGCGGCAGGTAGAGCATGCCCGAGGACGGGCTGAACGATGTCGGCGGCCATGCGCGCGCGCCAGACGGGCTTGGGCAGTAGACGGTGGGACGCGTCGGATCGGGATAACGCTGCGGATCGATCGTCTTCTTGCCGGTCTTCGGATCGATCGCGGTGATGATGTTCTGCGTGCCCGCATCGATCGAGAACAGGTATTCGCCGGTTGCGGCATCGAGCGCGTCGAGCACGCCCATCTTGCCGACATTCATCACCACCTTGCGGTCGCGGCCATTGACCTTCACCGTCGCGATTGTGCGCTCGAACGCCCAGTCGAGATCCCATTGGTCGTTGGGGACGTGCTGGTAGTGCCATTTCAGCTGGCCGGTGTCGCATCGAGCGCCATCGTGGCGTTGGTGTAGAGCGCGTCATTCGTGACGCCGGGCAGCCGACCGCTTCGCAGCAGCGCGGTGTCGTAGGTCGGCCCGGCGCCGAAATAGATGAGGTTGAGGTCGGGTCGAACGTGCCCTGATGCCAGACCGAGCCGCCTGTGCGCTTCTCCAGCGGCAGATCGTTCCAGGTGTTGCCGCCGGGCGCTCCCGGGCGCGCGAGCGTGTGGAAGCGCCACACTTCCTTCCCCGTCGCGATGTCGAGCGCGACGATGAAGCCGCCGCCGGGCCCGGCGCTGGCGGTCACGCCCTGGATCACCTTGTCGCCGACCACGAGCGGCGCGCTGCGCAGGTTGAACACCATGCGATTGGTGGCCGGCGCGCTGAGCTCGATCTTGTGGTCCCACGTCTTCTCGCCGGTGCGCGCATCGAGCGCGATCACATGCAGGTCGGACGTCGGCGCGAACACCTGTCCGCCGCCAGGCCCAGGCCCATCTTCATGGTCGAACTGCCGCCCGCGGCATATGCGCGTGGCGCCACATCTCTGTCCGGTGACAGCATCGAGCGCGAGCACGGTGTCCGGCGCGGTTTGCAGGAACATCACGCCGTCATGGACCAGCGGCTCGGCATGCTGAGCCCGGCGCCAGCTTTGCGCGCCAGGCCGGCGCGAGGGTCTTCACATTGTCGCGGGTGATCGTGTCAGCGGGCTGTAGTTCTGGCCGTCATAGGTGCGGCCCCGCTGCAGCCAGTCGCCCGGCGCTGGATTCTGCAGCATGGCGGCCGATACCGGGCGCATCTTCGCGACCAGGGCCTCTGGGGTCGCGGGGGCGGTGTCCGCCGCCGGCGCCAGGGAGCAGGATCCCAACGCCGCTGCAAGCAGGGCGCTACATGCCTCGACCCAAAGCCTTCGCTGTGTGCGCATTGCTGAACTCCCCTTGTCATGCCTGCTTGTGACGCCTGCTTGTCGTGCCGGTCTGGCGCGCCTGCTTAGTGAGGCGTTGGCGTCACTCTAGACTACGGCAGTCCTCCAGGAAGCCCTGACTTGCGATGCAGACCTCCCGTTCGTGTGAGCGCCCAGTGACGCCGCGCGCGAGACGCTGGGGAAGGTTGCGATCGTAATCGGGCGGCCGGCCAAAATCGCTGCAAAAAGAGTGTTGTGCCGCCGTTCATCTCATGCGGGCGCGCGCAAAACGCTTCGCAGCGACATAGCCAGGCGCCGACCGTGTATAATAGTTCGGAGGTCGATGGCGGAGAGGGTGGGATTC
>CAVQYJ010000020.1:0-808286 GCA_963718145.1 uncultured Alphaproteobacteria bacterium
ATGATTAAGCATGAAGAAAACTCCGCCGTATCAGGCGTCGGCTCGACCGACGGGTTATGTTGCGTGCCTGATTTTGGTACATGCTGCTGTACTTGCAGATACCACGTTCAGGATTATCACCATTGCACGACAGTACCAGAGCGCGACCATTGTGTGTGCAAGGAGCATAAAGGCTGGATTTGCATGCCGCCCGATTTCGGCGGCGCGCACTCCGGTTGGGGTATGCACGGCATGTGTGAGATGTGGACGCGGAAGCAACATACGCCGTGTTAAGCCGCGCCGCCTCGGAGCATGAAGATGGCGCGTTGTAACCGGCGTCGGCTTGAACGGCTGGTTGGGCGTAAACGGAGGCACGGATGAGGTTCAGCAGAGAATTCGCACTGGTGTCTTGGCATGAGGTTTCGCGCACAGGCAGTTTCGTCTTTTGCCGACGAGGAACTGGTGAAACTGGCTGGTGGCACGACCACAACGACGGCACGGACTACGGCGGAAATCCGGCAGACCGCCAGGAATCTAAACTGCGCCACGAGAAGATTTATAAATGCAGGGATTGCGGGGAAATTCTTGTGGTGCCCAACGTCTGAGTTGAGCGGGATTCGCCGGCCTTATGGCGAAGCTCCGCTCGAACGATGGGTTAGCGCCCATCTTTGTTAAGGAGAAATAAATGACTGCACAACAACTGAGAGCAATTCTTGACTGGCGCATGTGTTCCGATCCGTGGCCGGGTGGCGATATGGACGCCGTGGATGATTGGCTTGATGGAGTATGCCGCGAAGGTGGCTATCAGAATTGGGTGGAAGCGTACCACTCGCTTGTTGGAACTCCTGAGATTTTTCCGGGAACACTTGACGCACTGCGTAACTTGGGGGCTAACGCCTGAGTTCAGCAGGAGCGCCGAAGGCGCGATCTGCTGGAACGAATGGTTAGCACGGTATTGTATTGACTTCACGTGCCACTCGAGCGCGATCATCGCCGGAATGGCACAACGCTCCGCGTCGCAGACTGTTTGTTCGCGAGAATCGTCTGGACATGCCGTGCCCAGGTTTCGAGCGCGGCACGCTTCTCACTCCGGTACGCGTGCAGGTTGTAATGACGCCGCGTGACGCCCGACTCGGTGTGATTGAGAATTTTCGGGATGATGTTCTCAGGCACTCCTGCGTCAGCCATCAGTGTGGCGGCCGTCCGGCGGAGGTCGTGCGCTGTGAAGCCGAAGCCGGTACGACGTCGAAGCCGTTGTACAGCCTTCTGAATTTCAACGTACGGACCATCTGTCTTGCGCGACGGGAACACGTACTCGCTTGCCGAGCGCTCAGTCTGATTTCTCTTCGCGCGGCGCGTGGAGTTGATCCTGAGGCGCTCGGCCTCGTCATGCGTAGCGAGGTCACGCAGGAGATCGATAACCGCACCACTCAGCGGCACCTCATGCGCGAGTCCGTTCTTGGCGTCCGGGCCTGGGATCGTCCACACAATCGGCTCAAGCTTCGAAGGGAAGCCAAGCCCATCCGGGGTTCGCTCGAAGAGCGCCGGCTGAAGCTGCGCCCAGCGCATGCGAGACGCCTCACCCGAACGCTGTGCTGTGAGCAGCAGCGTGCGAAACAACGTCGCAATACGGTGGTGCTCGGAATCCAGCGCCAGCGAAAGCGTCCGAATCTCCTCCGGCGAGAGCACGCGATCGCGCGCGGTTTCCGGCGCGACCGGCTTGAGACGCGCTGCCGGGTTTGCGTCAATCCATTCCCGGTCGAGCGCGAAGTTGAACATCTTCTTGACAAGTGCGAGCACGCGGTTGGACATGATCGGCGCGCCGACCTTCTCTTGTCCGTCCTCCGTTGTGCCCTTCCGCAACCGCCGTTCCGAGATCGCCTCGACGAGATCGCGGACGTCACGGCGAGTAATATCTTTCACTTTCCGAGTTCGCCATCCCGGCAGCAGATATCGGTTGATCTGACGCTCATCCTCCGCCCAGGACCGCTTCCGCGGCCGGCCGTTGGCGCCGACTTGCTTCGCCCACTTGCGCATGTAGATCTCGGCGAGCTGGCCGAAGGTCTCGGCGTCGCGTTCGGCGTGGCGCTCGGCAACCGGATCGCGTCCTTCGATCTCGATCTGTCCGAGATACGTCTTCGCCTTCAACCGCGCGTCGGCGAGACCAACCGCGGGATAGCTACCGAGCTTGAGCCGAACCGCGCTGCCGTTCGGCCGCCGATACATCACGATCCACGCCTTCCGGCCGCTCGGCGACTTGCGACCAGCCGGAGAGATTCGCATGCCGAAGCCGGGAAGCGACTCGTCCCAATACTCGACCCGCTTGTCGCTCGGCTTCAACGATTGGATGGTTCGGTCGATGAACTTCAGGCGGCGATACGCGCTCGAGGCGCTGGTCTCAGGCGCGCTCTCACGTTCGTTTCGATGCATGGCGTTCGTGTCTCCCGATTTCTTCTGGGCAGCAACTGGGCAGCATAAAAACGCCACTCGACGCAGTTGCGCTGCTATGCGATGAAAACACGGAGTCATGTGTAAATCAATAGGAAACAACGAGTTGTACGTTCACCGCTTTTCAGCGCGCGTCAGCGGATTGCACTTGATAGTGATTCGTAATCAGCAGGTCACCCGTTCAAGTCCGGTCGCCGGCTCCAAAATCCCTACACATTCCCTCCGTCGAGGCCAGCCAATGGTTGGCGTCGCCGTCGCTGGGTACAGATGGGTGACACCCTACGCCGCTCACAGAGGTGTTCTCCAAGGACGCTGCCCTTCGCAATTAGGTGGCTCCTTTCTCGGCACATGACCGCTGGCCGATGGTGCACGTGCAGATTCCCGTCGCCGCGTCTCGCGTGCGATTCCCTCGACAAACGGAGCCGTTGCGTGCTGGCGATCGTGGACCTGGAGACGAGGCTCGCTCAGGAGGGGAAAGACTGCAGGTGCAGGGACGCAGGCGCCCCGATGAACGGACTCTCCACCGCCGAAGCCGCCGAACGACTCGCTCGCGTCGGGCCGAACGCGCTGCCCGAGCGGGCTCCCGATCCGCTCTGGCGCCGCTTCGTGCGTCAGTTCGCAGAGCCCGCTGATCTACATCCTGCTGTTCGCCCTCGCCTTCGATCTCGGCCTCTGGCTGTACGAAGGCGCGCACGCCTGGCCGATCGAAGCGACGCGCCATCGGCCTGATCCTCCTGTTCAACGCGGCGCTCGGCCTCTATCAGGAACAGCGGTCCGAAGCCGCCCTGGCGCGGTTGAAGGCGCTGGCTGGCGCCCAGGCATGGGTGCTCCGCGACGGCCACCTCGTCCGCCTCCCGACACAGGCCCTGGTTCCCGGCGACTGGGTGCGCCTCGAGGCCGGCGACCGCGTCCCGGCCGACGGCACGCTCATGGACGCTCGCGGCGCCATGCTGGATGAATCCATCCTCACGGGCGAATCGATGCGCCGTCGACAAGGGCGACGGCGACGAGGCGTTCAGCGGCACGCTGCTCGTCCGCGGCAAGGCCTATCTCGAGGTGACGCGGACCGGCGCGATCCAGTGCCATGGGCCGCCTGGCCACCATGCTCGGCGACATCCAGGCCGCGAAGACGCCGCTCGAACGGCGCGTCGATCAACTGGGCCGCCAGATCGCGCGCTGGGTGCTGGCGCTCGCCGCGGTGCTTGGCCTGCTCGGCATCGTCGCCGAAGGGATCGGCCGCGCGCCGGAGATGATCATCTTCGCCGTGGCGCTGGCCGTGGCGGCCGTGCCCGAAGGGCTGCCGGCGGTGCTCACGGTCGCCCTGGCGCTCGGCGTCGAGCGCATGGCCCGGCACCGCGCGGTCGTCCGGCGACTCTCCGCCGTCGAGGCGCTCGGGTCGGTGACGGTCATCGCGACCGACAAGACGGGCACGTTGACCGAGAGCCGCATGGACGTCCGCATCGCTCGACGCGTCCGACCTGCCGCGCGCGCTCACGGCCATCGTGCTGGCCAACGATGCGGACCTGACGACCGGCGCGGGCGATCCGCTCGAACTCGGCCTGCTGCGCTATGCCGCCGCGCACGGCGTGGACATCGCGCGGCTGCGCCAGGAACACCCGCTCGTCTCTGAGCGGCCGTTCGACAGCGCCTGGAAGTTCGCCCGTGTCACGGTGCGGGAGGACGGGCGGCTCGGTGAGCTACCTCAAGGGCGCGCCCGAGGTGCTCTTCGGCCGCTGCACCCTCTCGACCGAGGACCGCGAATCCTGGGTGGAGAAGGCCGACGCGTACGCGCGCGAGGGGTTTCGCGTGCTGGCGGTCGCCTGGGCCGAGGGCGAGACCGAAGAGCACCTGTCGCTGCTCGGTCTCGTCCTGTTCTGGGATCCGCCGCGGCCCGAAGTGCCCGACGCCGTTCGCCACGGCGCAGGCCGCCGGCATCCGCGTCATCATGATTACCGGCGATCACCCGGCGACCGCGCTGGCGGTCGCGCACCTGATCGGCATCCCGGGCGTGCGGGTGCTGACCGGTGAAGACCTGGCCGAGTATCAGGGCGCCGCGCTGATCGAGGCGCTCGGCGAAGTGAACGTCTTCGCCCGCGTGCGGCCGGAGCAGAAACTGCAGCTCGTCGAAGCTGCTGCAGGCGCAGGGCCAGATCGTCGCGATGACGGGGGACGGCGTCAACGATGCGCCCGCGCTCAAGCGCTCGGATGTCGGCGTGGCGATGGGCCAGCGCGGCTCGGACGTCAGCCGCGAAGTGGCGGACCTGGTCCTGCTCGATGACAACTTCGCCACCATCGTCGGCGCCGTCGAGGAAGGCCGCGGCATCTACGAGAACATCCAGAAGTTCCTCCGCTTCCTGTTCTCGACCAACCTGTCGGAAGTGCTGCTGGTGGCGGCCGGCGCGGTGCTCGCGTTCGCCCTCGACCTTCGCGACGACACCGGGGCGCTGATGCTTCCGCTCACCGCGGCGCAGATCCTCTGGATCAATCTGATGACCGACGGCGTGCCCGCCCTGGCGCTGGCGTTCGATCGCACGCCCGGCGTCATGCAGCAGCCGCCGCGCCCGGCCGAGCTCTCCGCTGCTGGATCGGCCGTCGGTGCGATTCGTCGTGGCCGCGGGCAGCATGAAGGCCGCTCCTCGCGCTCGGCGTGCTCGGCCTCGTGCCGCTGGTTCGGGTACTCGCTCGACGTCACGCGAGCGGCCGCGTTCCACTTCATGGCCGTCGGTCAGCTGTTGCTGACCTACCCGTCCAGACACACGTGGATGCGCCCGCTTCCCAACATGTATCTGCATGCGGCCGTCATCGCCGGCGTCGGCATCCAGGTCGCCGCGGCGCTCGCTGCCGTTTACGTCCGGATCTCCTGGGAAACGCCGCGCATCCCGGTCGAACTCTGGGGCGTGGTGTTCGGCGGCGCGCTGCTGGCGTGGGGACTGGCGGAGGCGTGTGCCCGACTCGCCTGGCGCCAGCACGACGTGAAGACGATCGCCGATGACGAAGCGAACGCGATATCGTTCCGAGAACGGCAGGTCCTGCATCGACATCGAGGTCAAACACTCGCGTCAGCTGTTCGATGGACGAGACCCAGCGCCTTTCAACGAACGCGACCTCGACGACGACGCCGTGGCCTATCTCCTCGACGCAGCCCAGGAGATTCCCAGGAGCCAACCACTGGCGATCGTCGTGACGATCTCCGACGAACCTGAACCTCGCATGGCGCCAGAGGCGATCGTCGAGGCTGTGCGCAGTCACTTCATCTTCGAGGGTGAACAGGTCGAACGCCGGCTCCGCGAGCACGTGCGTCGCGGCCAGATATTTCTGGGCGTCGGGCTCACCGTGCTCCGTTGTTTCTGACGCTGGCGGAGCTCACCGCCTCGCTTGCGGCGGGAACCCTGCGCGGGATTCTTCGCGAGGGACTCGTGATCACGGGATGGGTTGCCATGTGGCGGCCGCTCGAGGTGCTTCTCTACGACTGGTGGCCATTGATCGATGAGCGCAAGCAAGTCCGCCGCATCCTGGATGCGCCAGTATCGATACGGTACGGCGAAGCGGGAACGATACCGGCGGCCGTCACTCGAAATGAGCCTCACGCTACCGCCAGCCGTGAAGACAGGGATGACATGGTCGGGCGTTAGAGGCCCGAACGTGGCTGGGACGCTTGGGCATCTGGCAGCCGAAGCGAGGGAACAATGACCCGTGGGAAGAGAATGTTCAACATCGTGATCGCGACCGACGGTTCCCCTGCGGCGAAGGCCGCCGTCGCGACAGCGCGGCGACGGCCACGACGCCGGCGGTGAGCAGCAGCCGCGTTTCGCGTGATACTCGAGGCCGATAAGGACTGATAGGCTCCATTGCGGTTCTTAGAGACTGGATACGCGCCGAGGTCAACGTGTCGATGGCCCGCCGACACGACCAACAGCGAGTTCACACCAGCGAACGTCAGCGCGGCTGACGCCGGAGCCGCACCGGCCATGTAGGTGGAATCGCGTGAGGCCGGGCGTGCTCCATTGCCGCGGACGCTGTCATCCGATAACGTGGGCGGATGATGAATGTCGCCGGCGCGATCGCCGAGTTGCCAAGGCCGTTGACCGACTACCCGTGGCGGCTGGCGACAGTCTCGTCCGTCAGTCTGATCGGGCGGGTCGAGATCGAGCCGTTCAACGGGGTCGCCACCGGCATCTTCGTGCTCGCCATCCTCCACACATTCGCGGCCGCCCGCTTCACGGCACTGGCGCACCGCGTGCAACACCGACACGACGACGAGGCACGCGCGAAGGGCCGCCCGGCGACGCCGAGCGTCGTCGCCGAGCTGCTGCACTTCCTCGGGGAAGTCGAAGTGGTCTTCGGACTCTGGGCCGTGGTGCTGGCCGTCGCGATGACCGCGTACGCGGGATGGGACACGGCCACCCACTACCTGAACAACACGGTCAACTACACGGAAGCGCTGTTCGTGGTGGTGATCATGGCGCTGGCGTCGACACGGCCCATCGTGGGCTTCGCGGAGGCGGGGCTGCGACGCGTGGCCAACGCCGGCGGCGGCGACACCGGCGGCGTGGTGGATGGCGATTCTGACGATCGGCCCGGTGCTCGGGTCGTTCATCACCGAACCGGCGGCCATGACGATCTGCGCGCTGCTGCTGGCCCGCCAGTTCTACGATTTGCGGCCGAGCGCGAGGTTGAAATATGCGACGCTGGGCCTCCTCTTCGTGAACGTGTCGATCGGCGGCACGCTCACGCATTTCGCCGCACCGCCCGTGCTGATGGTGGCGCGACCCTGGGGCTGGGACACGTCGTTCATGGCGAGCCACTTTGGCTGGCGAGCCGTCGCGGCCATCGCCATCTCCACAGCGGTCTACTACCTGCTGTTCCGGACGGAGTTCACGGCGCTGGCCACGCGCGCGCCCGTGCGCGGATGTCGAACAGCCCGACGAAGAGCGTGCGGGCGCGCGTCCTGTTGCCGGTGCCGGCATGGGTCACGTCGCGCACGTGTCCTTCATGGCGTGGACCGTGTTCAACGCGCACTATCCCGCGCTGTTTCTCGGAGGGTTCCTGTTCTTCCTGGGATTTGCGGGCGACTGCGGTCTATCAGAGCCGCATCGAGTTGAAGACACCCCTCTGGTCGGCTTCTTCCTGGCCGGACTGGTGATTCACGGCGGCCTGCAGGGGTGGTGGATCGCGCCGGTGCTGGGAAGCCTCGCTGAAATGCCGCTGTTCCTGGGATCGACGCTGCTGACGGCCTTCAACGACAACGCGCTGATCACGTACCTGGCGACGCTGGTCCCGAATCTCGGCGATGAGCTCAAGATGGCCGTCGTGCAAGGCGCGGTGGTCGGCGGCGGCCTGACGGTCATTGCGAACGCGCCGAATCCGGCCGGCCAGGCGCTCCTCAGCCGGTTCTTCGGCGGGTCCGTCTCTCCGCTGGGGCTGATGCTCGGCGCGCTCGTGCCGACGCTGATAGCGGCCGCCGTGTTTCGCTGTTCTAGCGGGATGCACATGCAGGCCAACTTCGACCTGAAGGCGGCCATGGTTCGACGGCGTGCGCTGAAGCTGGCCAAGAGGGCGTAGGTTGACTGCAGGAATGGGCCAGGGTCGTGACGGAGTCAGCGGACAATGGCGGGCAATGCACGACGGCAACGCTGGCATTCCTCGAAACGTCGGCACTGTAGAATCTGCAAGTTGCAGAATCTGCAGGACCTGACAGAGTCCGAATCCCACCCTCTCCGCCAATCTGAGCCCGGCCGACCAGCACGTCGATTGAGAAGGTGAGCGCCGCCTCGGCGCCCGCCGGCGCTGTCCGTAGCCGCTGGTCAGAACAATCCCGCGGCGGTGCACTGCGTTGCCGCGGGTACCCAAACTGCCAGCCTCGCCGCCCTCGCGCACACCCACCCCCGCAACCCGATCCCTTATGTCGTTTTCACGCCCAGTTCACGCCGATTTCACGCACGGCTTCACGGAAGGCCGCTCCATCCTTCACGCATGGAAGAGCGCACTGACACGCGCGCAGTGGCCACCACGGCCACCTCAACACAAGGAGCGACTGCCATGAAACCAGAGACGATGTCGATGTTGCCGCGCCTGGCCCTGTTCGCCTTGGCGACGGGGGTGTCCCTGACAGGCGCAGCCGCGCAAGACTTGCCGGCGAAGGCCCAAGTGCGTTTCCAACCGGCAGCCTCGAGCAATCTGGCACCCGGCTGGCGCACGGCACGCTGTACAACAGCCCCGGCGACTGCGCGAGGGTCATCACGGCGGATCCACGGTGCGCGGGGGCCAGCGCGTGCTGCAGTTGGTAGGCATCGAAAAACTGGAACGAAAGGACGGGGTCACCTGGATCGACGTGCCGGTGAAGGCACTGATTGCCAAGGAGCCGCGCTGGTGTCGTGAGGCCGTCGGCGGGTAGCCCCGGCGAGCCACCACGCGAGACGAGAGGAGAACACATCATGCGCACTTACATCAAAGCAATGCTGGCCGCCGGCGCGGTGCCCGAAGACACCGAGTCCACGGGCAGCTACAGGACCGGAGGCTTTGGAGAGACGCTCGCCGCCGACTTCAAGCGCGGAGCGTTGTCGAAGGCGGAGGTCACGTGGGCCATCGCCCCTGTGCGGCCGGCCCCGGCGGACTGACCCAAGCACCTTCCCACACAAGGAGAGACACCGTGCGCGCCTACTCGAAGAGTGTGATTGTTGCCTGCGCGATCGTCTACGTGGGCTTTTCTCTGACCGCCTGCGGCAGCCCGCAGCCGTCAACCAAGGAGACGGCCGCCCCCGCCGTGGCCCCCGCGCCCACGGTGAAGACCGAGCCGACACCGGAGCCGGCGTTCGTGGAAATCGCGATTCCGACTCCGGCCGTCACGGGGGCCGGCGCGGCTGGCCGGATGACGGAGTTCACGCTGCCGTCGCCCACATCAGCGCCAGCGGGCATGACCGCAGGCGCCGACGGGAACCTGTGGATCGCGGCCACGGGCCTCAATGCCATCGTCAAGGTAACGCTGGACGGCGCTGTGAGCACGTTCCCACTCAAGGCCGGGACGTATCCCTCGGCCGTTGTCGCCGGACCTGACGGCAACGTCTGGTTCGCGCAACGCGGTGGCGTGGGTCGCATCACGCCCTCTGGCGAGGTGACGACATTCGCGGTCAACGGCATCCCAGCGGGGATTGCGCCTGGCCCCGATGGCCACCTGTGGTTCACGGAGAATTTCCGCGGCGCGATCGGCCAGGTCACGATGTCGGGCCAGGTGACTCTCTTCCCGATCCCCAAGGTCCGGGGGTCTCGGCAGCAGCAACCCGCTCGGCATTGCCGCTGGTCCCGACGGCAACCTCTGGTTCACCGAAGACAACGGCGCGAAGCCGGCCAAGGTGGCGTCAATCACGCTTGCGGGCGTCATCACCGAGTACGTGTTGCCCGGCGACCGCCCCCAACCGGCGACCATCGTCGCTGGGCCCGACGGCAACCTGTGGGTCACCCAAACGAACGACACTGCGACGAGCGTGGTGCGGGTCACCCCATCGGGGCTCAGCACGCATCGTTCCCGGTGGCAACCAAGTTCAGCGGCCCGTACGGGCTCACGGTCGCCGCGGATGGCAACCTCTGGTTCACCGAGAGAGGCAAGGGTAAGTTCGGACGTGTGCACGCAGCAACGGAAGGCACGCGGTACGTGTTGCACCTGGCCAGTGGGTTCGTGCCGAGCAGCACAACGGTGGCGCAGGGACAGGCGGTGGAGTGGATCGACCAGGTGCCGGGGCGCTCCTCCGTGCGACAGGCGAGTCCCGCCCCGGTCTTCGATTCTTCCGCGAAGGGCACCGGTTCGACCTACGTGATTCGTTTCCCGTGGCAGGCAGACGGCAAAGGGTGGGTCCGACTGGTCGCCCGTGGCATCGATCACCTCGCTGATCCGCAGGTCTAGCGTGTGACCAGAAACGCTGGGCACCTCATCACGGCGTTCGGACCCGTCGCGCCAGTGCGGCTATCGCCCGGCGCGTGTGGCCTTTGGCTTGGCGCGCGGCGTGGGCTCGTCGAGGCTCACGAGGAGTTCCCGCGCGTCACACAGGTCTGGCGTGTCGAATCCTTCAGTGAACCAGCCGTAGACATCGCCGAGGAGCGCGCGCGCCTCGGCGACCTTTCCCTGACGCTGACGAAGACGCGCCAGGCGCGTGGCCGCCCGCAACTCCATCGATTTCGCGGCCTGTTTCCGCGCGAGCGCGATGGCCTCCTCGAAGCACGCCGCGGCCTCGTCATCCTCCGATGCCGCCGCGCAGAAGTCCCCTTTGACGGTCAGCGCCTGCATGAGGTCGAGCAATTCGCCCGTTCGACTGGAGATGGCGATCGCCTCGTCGACGACCGCGCGCGCCCGTGCCGTCTGGCCACCGGCGGCGAGCGCTTCCGCCAGATCGGTCATGAGCGCCGGCGTCGCCAGCTGAAATCCGATCAGTCTCGCAGCCGGCCAGCGCGTCCTCGAGCAACTCAGTCGGCCGTGGAGGCGTCCCCTCCCTGCTGCACCATCAGCCAGCCGCGCAGCCCCAGCCCGTGGGCCTGGATCAAGGGAAACCCGTGCCGGGTCGCCAGGGCCTCGAGCTCGTCCAGGCTCGCAGTTGCCGCGGCCACGTTGCGCAGCGAACAGATGGACGAAGCGATCGAGACGTCGAGTGCCATCGCGTCGCAGTACGGGATCTCGAGCCTGCGAGCCAACTCGATGCGCGCCAGCCAGCTTCGTCGCGCGCCTGCTCCGCATAACCCAGACGCCACAGCGCCCAGGCGCCAAATGCGGCGCACAAGACGCCGGGGTCGTCGCCGTAGGCCAGAGCGATCGATCCGTGACGCGCGACGTCATAGGCGGCAGCGCCCCGATCCGCATGCGCGACGGGCCAACTCCAGTTCGCCGCGGAAGTAGCGGATGTACGCCATCACGCTGTCGGTGATGAGGGGCAGGGGATCGGGCGCGTGTTCTGCCAGGATCACACACTGTTCGCCGAGCGCAGCCGCGTCGTGCGAGCTCGGCGCGAGTGAAGTGCAATCGCACCATACCCAAGAGAGCCGGCAGGAGGGCCGGACTGTGCTCCATCTGCTCACTGAGCTCCCGCGCACGTGCCACGGCGGCGGCGGCTTCAGGTGCCGAGTAGCCTTTGGCCATCACGAGCGGTGTGCTCAACAGCATGTGCAACGCCAACTCGGACTCGTTCCGCGCGCTCGTGGAAGGAAGGGCCGCGAGCAGATCGAGGGCGTGCCGCAGGAGATCGATGGCCTCCTGAAACGCGTGACGCCTCACAGCGTTGGTCGCGGCCTGCTTCAGGTGCTCGATCGCCTGCGCGGGTTCGCCGCCTCGCTCGAAGTGCACGGCCAGCTGCGCCGCGCGTTCGCGCACCTGGTCGACCGGGGCCCTGTACTTCGAACTCAGCGATGCGCCGGTGCAGCCGTGGCCCGGCGTGACGTCGGGAGGCGGTCGTACAGCGCGCGTTGGTACAGGTCGTGGAGAAACGTGTACTGGCCGCTCGCGCTCCCGGAGGCCTCGGCGATGAACACGCCTCGACGACCGAGTTGCTCGCACCGTTCGTCAATGATGTCGGCAGGTCGCCTCGAGCGCGGCGGCGACGGTCGCGGAGGAGAACACGCGGCCCGCCACGCTGGCCGCCTCGAGCGGGCGCTGGTCCTCGGCCGGCACCCGTTCCAGTTGCCGATCGATGAGCTGCTTCAACCCTTCCGGCACGCCGGCACTCTACGCTGCGTCGTGTCGCCGCTCACGCGCCAGGCGCCGTCGTCGACGCGCGATCACGCCACGGCCGACCAGATCGTCGACGACGTTGACCATGAAGAGCGGATTGCCGTCGGTGCGGCGATGGATCGTGCGCGGCCAACGCCTGGAAGGCCGGGTCCTCGCGCGCCACGCCAAACCGGTCGGCGAGGTACTCGCCGGTCGCCCGCACCGACGAGAAACCCGAGCGGCACCTCCTCGCACAGCCCGCGCCCATGCAGCTCCTGCTTGAGGGCCCGCAGCGGGTGCCCTGCTGACGATGAGGTCGGCGGGACGGTAGGTGCCGAGCACCAGCAGCCGCGCCGGCTCGCGGCGGCGTGCCAGCACACCCAACAGATCGAGCGTCGAGTGGTCGCTCCAGTGCAGGTCCTCGAACACCAGCGCCACCGGCATCTCCACCGACAGCGCCTCGAGGGCTTCGGCCATCTCGCGCAGCATCCGGTCGCGCCCGCCGCCCTGCGTCTTGCGCTGCAGCGCGTCGAGCTCGCTGTCGGTCAGAAGCGCCGGGAGCTGCACCAGCCAGGTCGGCGCGTGCTGCTGGAGCGTGGCGATCACCCGTTTGCCCGCGCGGTGCCGGCACAGTTGCCGGATCGCCTCGAGCACCGGCAGGTAGGCTTCGCTCGACGCCGTACTGCTCGACGCACTGACCACGCCCGACGAGCACGCCGTGCCGATTCGGCAACGCCTCGACGAACGGCGTCCACGAGCGCCGTCTTGCCGATGCCCGGCTCGCCGGTGACGAAGACGATCTGCCGCTGCCGGTCGAGCGCCCGGTCGAGACAACGGTCCAGCTGCGCGCGCTCGCGCTCGCGTTCGATCAGGCCGTCGGCCGGGCGCCGAGCCGACGCGGGCGTGGCCGCGTGCGCGCGCGCTCGCGACCTCCCGACGCACCTCCGCGAGGAAGCGGTAGCCCTGATGCGGGATCGTCTCGATGAACCGCGGCGCCTCGGCGTCGTCGTCGAGCGCCGCGCGCAGGTCGCGCATCGTCCCGCGCAGCAGCGTCTCGTCGACGTGCGTGCGCGACCACACCGCCCGCAGCAGTTCCTCGCGCGTGATCAGCCGCCCCGGGTGCTCGACGAGGTACTGCAGGGCGGCAAAGAGCTTCGGCCGCAGCGGCACCGCCGTCGTGCCGCGCCACAGTTGCCGGCCCGCCGGATCGAGCCGGAACGCCCCGAAGACCCAGTCCCCTTCGGAATGCATCAGACCCCTCGGTGACCGTGAAACCGGGGTTTCGCGCCGGTTGCACGAGCGATCCACGCCGATTTCACGACCGCCTGCACGGCTCCGCCGCCCATCTTCTACCACGGAACAACCCTGGGTGTTGGCCTGGCCGCGAGGCTACAGAGACGAGAGGAGCAACCGTGCGCATCAACTTGAAGGGTAGCCCTGGCAGCATCTGTGATCGTGGGGTTCGGCGATCTGGTCGGCGCGGCCGGTGTCCCGGGCGGCGTGGCACGCGGCATCCGCTGGACCCAGCCGCGCGCGTCACGTCGGCTCAGGTCGGAGAGAGCTCAATCACCATCAATGTCGCCGACACCGGAACCGAGGTCACCTTCATCCGCCTGCATCAAAACGAAATGCCGGCGGGTGCCGTGGGCGCACGGATCAACGCTGAGGTCCCGAGTCGATTCATCGACCTGTCGCACCGGGGATCTCGCAACGTCGCACTGACGCTCGATGGCCACCGCTACTCGGTCGATCCCAATCGGATCTACTCCGTCAATGAGGCACCTGGCACACTTGGCGTCGGTATCTCTCGCGTGGCTCAGCGTGCGACCTACGCGTTGGCCGACGACATCACGAGTCGCCTCCTGCCTGGCGCACCCGTGATCGCACTGCACAACAACCGAGGCACGCTGCTCGACTCGTATGCCTCGGGCACTTTCAAGACGTTCACGAAGGGCGTCTACGTCAATCCGCTGATGGATTCGTCGACCTTCGCGGTGGTCTCGACGGAGAAGCTGTTCGACGCCATCAGACGCGTCGGCATCAATGTGGTCTGGGAGAATCGGGCGGGCGCGAACGACGACGGGTCGCTTTGGCGACCGCAGCGCCAGGACATTTACGAAGATCGAACCGATAAGGTGGGCCGGTCAGAAGCGGACGCGGAGCTCTCCCACGATCGATCGCTTGATGATGTCGCCGAACACGTGTTGCTGAATCGTCTCGTTCGTCAGGTCGACTCCCTTCACGGCCGTCGTCAGCTTGCCGGCGAGCCACTTCACCCCGAAGTAGCCGTTCAGCATGGTGTAGGTATCGGTATAGCCCGAGTACGGCGTGCCGAGCACGTCCACCCAGAACGCCCGGCCGGCGAAGTTGATCGACGCTGATCCAATGAAGCGGCGGTTGGTGAGGCTCGCGGTGGCATTCAGGCGGTGCCGGGAGGCGAGGCCGGCTTCCTCTGGTGCATACGGAATCGCGTCCGCTTGGGCCGGGAACGTCGGGTTGCCTTGGAACGAGTAGTTGACGCTCGTCGTTATGTGTTCGTGGAACCGGTGATCCAGAGACAGCTCGAGACCTCGCTGTCGGATCGGCGCCAGGTTGAGATACGTCGAGACGGTGCGGGGCAAGGGGAAGCCTGGAATCCGTGATGCCACGAGCGCACCGTAGAGCACGCCATTGATGCCGGTCTCCGCCGAGTTGGCCGCGGTATAGACGTCGAAGGGCGGAAGGCCTTGCGGGAAGGAGACCGACGGCGTGATCGACGCGAAATCGATGCTCTCGTCGGTCGTGTTCTGGTACCACGCCACGCCCATCGTCGTGCGGGCGTTGAGCGTGGCGGTGTAGGCGATCTCGAACGCCTTCAGCGACTCCGCTTGAAGGGCGGGATTCCCGACGGTGTTGACCACAAGGGCGAATCGGGGCGCTCGGCACGAGCGCCGCCAGCGGCGGCGGCAGGATCGGGCGGAGCGGCGCTCAGGTCGATCGGCGCGATCGGCGCGAAGATCTTGAGCGCCAGGAAATTGTTGACCGCCGATGGCGAGCGGAAGGCCTTGTTCCACGAGACGCGAAGAGCCTGATCGCTGCGGGGCTTGAACGTGGCGCTGATCCGCGGTGAGAACGCCGGGATCCGCGAGGTTTCCGAACTTGTCGACCCTTCCTCCAACCGCCAGTCGGAAATTGTCGGAGAAGAACTCTTCCTGGACATATGCGCCGATTTCGGTTCGATTCTCGGCCTGGGGCGCAATGGAAATCTCAGTGAAGTTGTTGCGCCGGACGTTGCCGCCGTAGCTCACGACATGCCGGCTGGCGATGGTCGGCGCGTGACCGACTTCGAGGTCGAACGTGCGGGTCCGGAAGTCGAGCTGTACGGGCTGGAGCGTGAGCGGATCGGTGAGCAGGAGGTTGGGCGCCTTGGCGTCGAGGAAGTTGGCAAACGCGGCGACGCGCAGCGCGTTCTTCGAGAACGCGGCGCGACCGTAGGCGAGATAGGAGCCGCTCTGGATCGAGAACGGTCCAACGCCGGTGTGGACAATGCCGGTCGTGCCGGCATATCCCCCGAATAACTGATGAGTCCCCGTGGCGAGCGATTGATCGACGCGCACGTCGACTTTCGGCTGTTCGGTGCCGGTGTTCTCGAAGGCCTGTCCGGTGCGCCAGGGCCGTCCAGGGGATAGGCGGCGCCGCCCGTCTGGACGCGCGCATCGAGCGGATGCCGGTCGAGCGGAACCCGTCCGACGGGTCTCGCGAAGGGTTCCGATTTCGCGTACCCGGCGGTGGCCCGGAATGCCCACACGTCGTTCACGGCGCGTGAACGCTAGCGCTCAGCCCGAAGTCGATCCCGCGTTCGTCCCCACACCCGAACCGGCATCGCGGCTGAAGCCACCACCGGTCGCCAGAAAGGAGGCGCGCGGCGCCTCCCGCGGCGACTTGGTGATGATGTTCACGACCCCGGTCAGCGCGTTGGCCCCCCACACCGCCGAGGCCGGCCCACGCACGACCTCGATCTGCTTGACGTCGTTCGGATCGGTCGGCACGAAGTCCCAGGCCACGAGGCCGAAGAAGTCCAGATAGACCGAGCGCCCATCGACCAGCACCAGCTGGCTCGTCGCGGCGGTGCCCGTGGATTGCCGGCTGGTCAGGTTGACGTCCCGCGCCGAGGTCTGGATTACGTTCATGCCGGGCACGCCGCGCAGCAGGTCGCCAAAGTTCTGCGACGGCGCCGCCGCGATGGTCTCCGCCGACAGCACGCTCATCGTCGCCGGCGCGTTGAGGATCGTCGTCTCGATCCGGGAGGCGGTGACGACGACGGTCTCGCCGACGCTCGCAAGCGAAAGGGTGATGGACGCGTCCACGATGGCGGAGCCGATGGTCACGTCGCGAGTGCCCGCCGAGAAGCCCGACAGCGAGACTGAAACCCGATACGAGCCAGGTATGAGCCCAGTTGCCGTGAACCGGCCGTCGCTTGCTGTGTAGACCGTCCGCGTCGCGCCCATCCCCGTGATCGCGACCGTGGCGCCTGGAAGGGCCGCGTCCGTTTCGTCCGTGACCGTGCCTGACACGCCGCCCTGCTGAGCGAATGCTGGCGCCGCCGAGAGCACTCCCGCCAGAACACAGATCGCGAACCTAGACATCGTTGTCACCAGCTTCTTGTCTGACGCGTGAAAACGCGCGTCAGCCCCGTTTCACGCCGACTGCACGCTGACTCCACGCCCATTTCACGCACGCCTTCACGGCCGAGCCGCCCATCCTTCTACCACGGAACAGCCCACTGCGCTGCAGTCGAACGGCCAGTGCGGCAACCACATGGAGACGACTCGTGATGATGCGACTTGCACACCGACCGGCGCTGCGCAACAGCCGTGCTGTGCTCGACCCTCATCGTTGCGGCTACCGATTGTTTGCTGGCCCGCGAGAGTCCGACGGCGGTCTCTCGGACGCTCAGTGAGCGTCGGCGTTCCCGCCTCGTACGCCGCAGACGTGTCGTGCCCACCTATCAGGAGGCTTCGAATCTCGTCACGGTGGGGCTGGACGGGGCGGGCCGAACGCAGCGCCTGCAACCAGAAGCGGCCGCCGCTTGGCGGGAGATGCAGCGCGCGGCGAAGTCCGACGGCGTCACGCTCCTCCTGGTGTCGGCGTTCAGGAGCGTCGGAGATCAGCGACGGATCTTCGAACGGAAGCTCGGCGCCGGCCAGACGCTCGATGCCATCCTGGCCGTGAACGTGCCGCCCGGCTTCAGCCAGCACCACCGGCGCGGCCGTCGACCTGGGCACGCCTGGAAGCACAAGTCCTGGAGGACTTCGAGGGAACGCCGCCTTCCGTGGCTCGCTGCCCACGCGCACGCTTACGGGTTTTCACCGACATACCCACGAGGCAACTCGGCCGGTCTGGCGTACAGCCCTGGCACTGGGCGTTTGGCCAGGACGAGGAATCCCAGTGTTTTACGGTGATTTCACGCCGATTTCACGCACGCCTTCACGGTTGAGACGCGCATCCTTCTCCCATCGAACACCTGATGGAGACGCACCCGATGTCCAACACCACCCCAACCGACCTGGCCCGGCCCGCGACGCCAGAACCGGCTTCGCTCTCGCCGGACCGCGCGTTCGTCGTGCACTTCTACGCGGCCCCGGCCGGGGCCGAGATCGAGGCCGGCCGCGCGGAGCACGTCCGTTCGGGACAGACCACCCACTTCGGCTCCTGGGAGGAGCTGGCTGCCTTCGTGGCGGCGACTGTTGGCGCCCTGCGGCGCTCGTGACGTCCACAACCTTTTACGTTTCGAGGAGAACGCACATGACCGCATCCACATTGAAGACCGCGGGAATCGTAATGACGATGAGCGCTGCCCTGTTGGGTCACACGGCGGCAGCCGAAGCCCAGGTCGGTTCCGTCCTCAGGCGCGCGATTCCCAAGCCGCAGCCGACGGTTGCTCACCCGCCACCAACAACTTCTCAGCCGTCAGAGGCGACCGGCAAGGCCGTCCGGGTGAAAGAGTCCACCGAGGCGGGACCGGGCCTTATCCGAGTGCGCGTAGCCCTCAATGTGCAAGGCGGCTACGACCTCAGCGGTAATGGCGGCTCGGCAAAGCAGACGTTCAACGACAGCTATTGGTCGGAGATCACCCTCAAGACCGACGGCGTGCTGACAGCGGTCAACCCAATGGATCCCGAATCCCTCAAGGCGTCTGATGACGCTCAGCGTCGGCTTCAGGAGCAGGGAGCGGACGCAAACGGGCGCAGCGGCACGAGTGGCGGCCCGGGTGGCGGCGTCCCGGGGCTCGGCAACATGGACATGTCGAAGATGATGGCACTGCAGCAGAAGGTCAAGGCCTGTGGCAATGATCAGGCCTGCAAGCAGCGCATCGCCATGGAAATGATGAACGAACAGAATGCCAACGCTGGTGGATCGCCACAGACGCAGCAAGTGCAGACCCAAATACAAGCGATCAGCAACATGTGCATCAACGAAAAACGTCAACCGATGGGGAGCAAGGGTTACGAGGACTGCATGAACGCCGAGGGCCGCAAGCGCACGACGCGTACGGATAATTTGGTCAGCGCCGAAGAGGCCTACCGGACCGCTATCTTAGCTACGTGTTTGTTTCCGACAAGCTGACCGGACACGCCAAGATCGATCGCACAGCGCAAGGCGTCAGGGTAGGAGATGGAGGCGCACGCGGCGCCGTCCTCATCCCTTACAGCTACACCGAGGTTGGCGAAGGTGACGCACCACTAGCAGTCCGCTTGGCCGCGTCGGACAGGCGCTCGTCTATGACACCAAGACGAACACGGTTTGGGCGACCTACCATTCTTCCTGCCCGAAGCGAACGTAAAGTCCACCGCCAAGGATAACTTCGGCACCCCGTCGGGCGTCAGGGACGCGATCAATGACTACCACGTCGTCGCCGATGTCGACGGTCAACGCTTCAACAGCGTCTACGAGTGGATCCAGAAAACGCTCGCCGGCCAGGTAGCTGCTTCGGGCAAGAAGACTCAGGTCTTTGAGAATCGTGGCTTCGCAAACATGACCACGGGCTCGGGCAAGCTGACGGCGACGATGTCGTGGACAAGCGTGCGCGACTGAGCTCGGCCGAAGAGCCATCATCGGAGACCGCCCATGTTGACCAAAACATTCGTTCTTGCCCTTCTGGCGGTGGCAGCCATTGGCGCCACCGCCAGCGCCCAGACGCCGGTCGCCGCCGCACCGGGGGTGGTTGAACCCAACATTGCCTTCGCAGGTTCCGACACGGCCGTGGCTCTGAGAAACAACGGCGACGTGCTCACGTGGGGCAACAACGATAGCTGTCTGCTTGGGCGGGCGCTGCCCGGGCAGCCGGGGAAATATAGTGGTCCTTTGCGCCCGGACCCGAATCCGGTCGTGGTGATGCACAACGCGAAGGCCATCGCCACGGCCGGAACCACCATCGCCGTGCTCACGGCGGAGGGCAAGGTCTACAGCTGGGGGTCTGACGACGCTGCCAATGGCCAGCGGGTACTGGCCGTGTGACGGCCCCGCTCCCGTGCCGTCGCTCGAGGGCAAGGTGGTGACACGCATTCGGTCTCGGCCAGGGTTTGGCCGTGGCTGTGACCGACAGCGGCGATCTCTACTGTGCCGGCAGCTGATCGGGTGCCCCGCCACCCTGACGCGAAATCCGGACTCCTCGTTCAGAGCCAGCAACGCGGCCGTCGCCACGTTCACGCGGCTCTCCCTGCCCGAGCTGAATGGCAACGTCCTCGACATCCGCGTGGGCGGGCATCACACGCTCGTCCTGACCAGGGACCGCAAGCTCTACGCGTTTGGCTGCTCGCAGGCGGGGCAACTTGGCGACAGCCGTTTCACGCCGCGCGGCGCGGCCTCCGGTTTCACCCCCGAGCCCGTGCTGACGAACGTCGTGTCGTTCGCGGCGGGCCTGGCGCACAGCGTGGCGGTGAAAGACGATGGCACGGTGTGGACGTGGGGCCGCAACGGCGAGACCTTTGCGCTCTGCGACGGCACCACCGTGGACCGTCGCGTCCCCACACAACTCCCGCCACTGGCAGGTCGCGTCGTGCAGGTCGCGGCGAACGTGGGCAGCACGATTCTGAGAACCACCGAGGGCGCGCTGTATGCGTGCGGTGGCGACAGCTACGGGCAGTTGGGCCTGGCCGCGGCAACGGAGTCGACCAAATGGACGCCGATACCGCGACCGACGCAAGTTCAGTGCCGGCTGCCAAGAGTTCCGTTGTCGTCATGGGTGAACGGCACGCGGCAGTCAGTCCCGACGGATGCAGGGTCTACATTGCGGGAATCGGAGGGAACGGGGGCGTCCGCGGGGCCACCGAGCCGCCATCTCCCAGGTTTGCGCCTCGCGCGGGCCTGTCGCTCTGTGCTCCACGGTCGGCGACGCCCATGCCTGACGTCGGCGGCGGGCGCCCTCCATCGAGTGCCCAGCCTCCCCCGGGCGTGGACTGTTGGATACCAAAGACCGAGGAGGGTCCGAAAGACCCGAAGCTCGAGCCGATCCGCAAGGCGATGCTCACCGTGGAGCGCCTCGATCAAAGCGAACCGGACCTTCACGGTCGCGACGCCCGAGGGCGTCCGGATGGAAATTGCCGACCATCATTGGCGACGGCGGCAACGACAGCTCGACCACCTCCCAGCGGCCCCCCTTGAGGCGCGCATCGAGGCTAATGCGTACCCGCACCAGCTCAACGCGGGGGCCTTGCTGTATTGGACGCCGACAGGCTGCGACATCGTGCGCACCTCGCGCACCGTGCCGCGCCTCTACGAGTCTCCGCTCGGAGAGCTCCACGTGAACCTCAACCCGAGGCTGGATGCCCGGAACACCGGGGCGCCAAGTTCCTCGGAGTCGTGGCCGGGTTTCCAGTGTTTCGGTACGTGAGCGTGCTCGGGATTAACGACATGCTGGTGATCACCAAGGACGGCCGGCTGCCGTTGACGCCGGTCACGCTGGCCGACGCGGTTGGATGGGCATGCGGCGTACCTGGCGATGCGCCTCGAGGAAGTGCGCAAGCAACTGGCCGCGAAGCCCCCTGCCTCGGTCGAGGCGGTGGTGCAACCGGAGCAAGCCGAGCTGCGGCGCCAGGTTGAGGCGCTGCGCGCCTATCGCGCGTCGTTCTCCGCCGACGAGCTCCGCGCGGCGTGGGTGCAGCACGACCCGCAGGGGCGCGACGGCCAGGAGCTCCAAGCGCGCGTCAGGGCGATCGAAGCGATGTCTCCGGAGGATCAAGCGCAGGTCAACGACCTCGGCACGCGGGCGCGAGCACTCCAGCGGCAAGCCACGACGCGCGGTACCGCGCCAGAGGAGGCGGCAAGACTTCGCAACGAGGCCAACGATCTCCTTCAGAAAGCGCAGCGCCATCGCGTTCGCGCAGCGGACGCGCGTGGCAGCCCAGGTCACGGCCGTCCGGAATGACTTCGCGATGCAGTTGATGCGCCCGGGCGCGGCGGCCGACGCGACTGAGTTCAGGGAGGATCCGACCTTCTGGGACACGTCGGACCCGAATCGGATTCAGCTCGATCATCGTCAACTTCAGTCCCACCGCCAGCCGGGAGACGATCGGACGAGCAGGCGAAGGCGTGGATGGACAAGGTCCAGGCCTCGTTCGACTACGCGGCGCTAAAGGGGTTGATTCGCTGAGTGGGTGAAATCCACCGCGCGACGCGACCACGGCCGACCGGAGCCGTCCCTCCCGAGTGAGCCCGTTCCGACCTGCGTGACGCATGTGCTGATGAGAGGGCGTCATGCACATGCGATACGCGCCGGTCGTGGGTGTTGCTGCGATGACTGGAGCCGGCGGCCGTCTGATTGCGCCGTCGTGCCGGGCACAGCAGCAGCGACAAGCTGGCCAGACCATCTACGGAACGCTCCAGGCCACCTAGATGGCGGTCCATCAGCTCAGCTACGACACGCGCGGCAGCCAGAACGATATCGAGATCGAGTGGAACGACGTTCTACGGCCCGGACTGCTGATCGCGGTCCGCTGCATTGACCGACCGAATGACCAGCCTGCCGGCAATGACCGAGAATGGCCCACCCGCGGAGGCCCTACAATAGCGGACATGAGCACACCTTGGCTGGCATGATGACGATGCGCTCCGGTAACCCGGCGCTGACGGCCGACACATTCGCGAAATCCTGGGGCGTCTCCGGACTAGAACGGATGACGCTCGCAGGCACGGTCAACAAGACCGCCCTGTCGCTCGGCATCCTGCTGGTGGCGGCCAGCTACGTCTGGAACCGCGGGGCGACCGATCCGAGCCTTGGGCTGTGGGTCATGGTGTCAGTCGTCGGCGGGCGCGATCGTCGCCCTGGTCACCGTCTTCAAGCAGACGTGGGCGCCGTACACGACACCGGTCTACGCCGCGCTCGAAGGCGTGGCGCTCGGCGGCATCTCGGTCGTCTTCGAGGCCAGATATCCCGGGCATCGTCAGCCAGGCCGTATTCCTCACCTTCGGGACGCTCGGCGCGCTGCTGCTTGGCGTATCGGTCCGGCGTCATCCGGGCCACGGAGAACTTCAAGCTCGGCGTGGTGGCCGCCACCGGTGGCATCGCCCTGCTGTATCTTCTGAGTTTCGTGCTCGGGTTCTTCGGAGTGAGCGTGCCGCTGATTCACTCCAGCGGCACGTTCGGCATCCTGTTCAGTCGTGTTCGTGGTCGTGATCGCGGCGCTCAATCTCGTTCTCGACTTCGACTTCATCGAGCAGGGCGTCGAGCGCGGCGCGCCGAAGTACATGGAGTGGTACGGCGCGTTCGGGCTGCTCGTGACGCTGGTGTGGCTGTACCTGGAGATCCTGCACCTGCTCGCCAAGCTCCAGTCTCGCGAGCGTTGACGGCAACCGGCGATGCCTGGAGGAGCTATGAGCGTTCGAGCGCCATTCCTGTTCACGGCGGTGCTTGCTTGCGTCGGCGTTCTTGCTGCCGCTACGGCGGCCAGCAGCCGGCGGCCGGCCGTCAGGGAGGACCGCCACCGGTTCAGCTGGCGAGAGGGCGCGGGACGTGAGCAGGTGCAGGCCACGTGCACGCGCTGCCACGGACTCAACCTGATCGCCGAGCTCGTGGGGCTACACGAAGGATGGCTGGCAGGACCGCATCGCCACGATGGTGAAGCTGCCGGCGGCCGACCTCGAGACCGATCTCGTCCTACCTGGCGACGCACTACCCGATCAAGGACGCGCCGGGCGCCGTGCTGCTCTCCGGCCCGGCGACGGTCGACGATCAAGGAGTGGCTGGCGCCGACGCTCGGCTCGCGGCCGCACGATTCGCACGCCGCCGCCGACGGATCGATCTGGTGGACCGGCCAGTACGCCAGCAAGCTCGGACGACTCGATCCGAAGACCGGTCAGATCCGCGAGTTCGACGTGCCGGCCAAGACGCCAGCCGCACGGCCTGGCCGAGGATCCGCAGGGCAATATCTGGTACACCGGCATCCAGAAGGGCGTGATCGGCCGGCTCGATCCACGAACCGGGCAGGTGCGCGAGTATCCGATCACCGAGCCTGGCGCACGCGGGCCGCACACGCCGATCATGGATGGGCGCCGGCGGCAGATGTTCTTCACGCTGCAGTCGGGCCACGTCGGCCGCATCAACCTCGACACCGGCGCGATCGCGATCAGGAAGACGCCGAGCGACAACACCTACCCCTACGGCATCCGGATCAACTCGCAGGGCGTGCCGTGGTACGTGGACTTCCGCGGCAACCGCATCGGCAGCGTCGATCCGCAGACGATGGAGATCAAGGAGTATCCGCTGCCGAACGCCGACGCCCGTCCGCGCCGGCTGACCATCACGCCGGACGACGTGATCTGGTACACGGACTTTCGCGCGCGGCATGCTCGGGCGCTTCGATCCGAAGACCGGGCAGGTGAAGGAATGGCCCTCACCCGGCGGGCCGCAGTCCGAGCCCTACGCCATCACCTCGATCGGCGGCATCGTCTGGTACAGCGAGTCCGGCGTGCGGCCGAACACGATGGTGCGCTTCGACCCGCAGACGGAGAAGTTCCAGACGTTCGCCATTCCGTCGGGCGGTGGCGTGCTGCGCCACTTCGAAGCGACAGCGCAGGGCAACATCGTCACCGCCAACAGCGGCGTGAACAAGATCGGGCTGGTCGAGATCGGGACGTTGTCCGCGAACCGGACGAACTGACGCGACACCGAACGAAGAAGTTGATCCAGCCGCTCTACACGAGGCGTCGCGACAGACGAAGCGCCAGCGCCGCCAGCGTCCGCACCGGATTCGCGGCCGAACTGAACGGCATCACCGACATGTCGCATACGTAGAGCCGGTCGGTGCCGACGACCCGCAGATCTTCGTCGACGACGGATCGCGACTCGAACGGACCATCGTGTCGCGGTCGATACGGCATCCGCAGTGTACCGACGGCGTGATGGACGGTGCCCCAGCCGAACCCCTTGCCGTGTGTCCCATAGCGATCGCGGTCGGGCAGGTCGACCGTGCTGCCGCCGTTGCGGAACTGCGAGAAGATCTGCTCGGTGACGCCGTTGAGGACGTCGAAGATGCTCTGGACGTCCTTCTGCCAGCCGGCCAGCGCCGGGAAACGCGAGTCGCGCAGCTGGTCCATCCACTTCAAGTTGCGCATCCGTACTTCCGGCACGTACTCGAACGGCGGTGCCGCCTTCACCTCGTTCATGTCGTCCAGGGGATTGCCGAAGCTGAACTTGATGTCGAGGCGAGACGGCCCGTTCGGATCCGCGGCCAAGAATCCATCGGGATTGGTGCGATTCGGATCGTTCGGGTCGTTGTCGCGCAGGTGCCAGTACTCGTGGTTGATGTTCAGCTCGACGTTGAACGGAAACCGCATCTGACCAGGATTGATCGGATCCTTCAACCCGCGCGAATAGAGGACGATCTTCGCGTGCGCGGTCTTGCGGAATCGCCACCGCGCCGATGTGCGTCACCAGCGTCGCCGTCTCGTTGGTTGTCGGGTGATCGGTGAGACCGCGCCCGACGAGATCCTTCACGGACTGCGGCAGCCACGGGAACATGCTCGAGCGGCGCAGCAGTTTCGGACTCTCGATGGAGCCGCCGGCGAGTACGACGGTCCCCGCCTGGAACACGCGGATCTGTCCGGACAGCGTGTTCCGTACCACGAGTTCGTAGTGGTTGCCGTGGTTCTGCACGTCCTCGACGTAGTGCATTCAGGAGCAACTGCAGGCCGTTGCCGTCGCCGTGTGATACCCCGGGCGTCAGGCCGACCTGGTTGATGAGCAGCTCCGCCGGTGTTGAAGACGCCGGTCGGCTCGTTGAAGAACTGCTCGCGCGGTGTGCCGTCGGGCGCGAGATACGGCTGGTGCAGGGCACGCGGCGTTTCTTCGATGATGAAGTGCTGGCCGAGCGGGCTGGCGCGCAAGGTATCGCGCACTGCGCGCGCGGTCGATCCCATCGAGCGCGATTCGTTCATCAGGGCGCCGGCCTCGGCGAGCAGGCCGCTCGCGAGGTCGTTGCTTTACGCGCGCCGGGAAGAACTCCAGCTCCCACGGCTGGATGGACGGAATCAGTCCGGACCAGAAGATCGATCGTCCGCCGAAGGCCAGCTGCGGCTTTTCGCCGATGAAGAACTGATCGGCTGAGGTCCCGCCCTGCCAGAAGGTGTCGCAGCCGAAGTGTCGGGCGACGCTGGCGTTCGGAAAGCGGCAGATGTTGTAGACGTGCGTCGGGTAGACGAACGACCCGGCCTCGAGCACGAGGATCCGCCTGTTCTTGCCGAGCCGCTCGCCGATGTCATCGGCGAGGATGCCGCCGCCGATGCCCGAGCCGACGATGACGATGTCGAAGTCGTTGCGCGGTCCGATGTACTGCAGGAACAGCCGTTCCTGTCCGCGCGTGGTCTCGTTGACCAGGTTGACGTAGGTGAGCGGTCCAAATGTCATGACGCTATTGAAAAACTGGGGTCAGGTCTTGAATACTCACTTTTTTCAAGACCTGACCCCAGTTCTTTCAAGACCTGACCCCAGCCTCTAGCGGGTCCCCGGCGGCCTCACACGCATCTCGGGACCGATGAGCTGTGCCGGGTTTGCGCCGGCTTTCGGCCGCAGCTTCTGCAGCCGGCCGAGGACGTTGTCCGCGGTGTAGACATTGCCCAGCGAGTCGACGCTGAACTGATGCAACTCGCCGAAGCCGCCGGGCACCGGGCCACTCGCATGCCACGAGAACACGCGCTTGCCGCTCGTGTCGAACTTCACCACCTCGGCGGTCATGTTGTCGCTCACCCAGACGTCCTGTGTCTTGTCGCTGATGAGAATGTCGTTTGGAAACCGCAGTCCCGGCCACTGGGAGAGGAAGGTGCCGTTCTCGTCGAATACCTGGATCCGGCCATTCAGGCGGTCGGCCACGTACACGCGGCGCTGGCGATCGACGGCGACGGCGTGCAGCGAGTTGAACTGCCCCGGACCGTCACCCTTCGTGCCCCACGCCCTGACGAATGTCCCGGCGGCATCCAGTTTCACGATGCGCGAATTCGTCAGGCCGTCGGCGACCAGCACGCTGCCGTCGGGCAGGAACGCGACGTCCTGCGGCCGGCCGAAGTGGGTCTCATCGTCCTTCATGACGTTCGCCTCGCCCAGCGTCATCAGCAGTTGCTTGCCGTCGTTCGAGAAGACGTAGATCTGACTCTTTGTCTCGCCGACGACCCAGATGCGGCGCTGCGGATCGAACGGACTGATCCGGATCCTGTGCGGACCGTTGGTGCCCGCGAACAGACTGTCCCACTGATTCCAGGTGTCGACGATGCGGCCGTTGGCGTCGAGCACGAGCAGACAGCCGCGGACCTCGGTCCCCGGCGCGTTAATGGCGCTGCGAAACACCGAACCCCAGAAATTCTTGTAGCCGTCCGGCATCGGCGTCGGCAGCTTGATCTCTCCGCGCACGGCAACCAGGATGCGATTGTCGGACTCGACGAACACGCCCGGGTTGGACCCCCAGGCGTAGCCGGCTTTCGGGTAGGGGAGCGACCAGCCGACCACCGGTTCGTACGCGTTCGGCTGCATCTTTTCTTCGACGAGCTGGCGCGACGGTGGCGCTGGCGCTGCCTGCTGTGCGATCACCGAGTAGCCGAAGGCCCACACCACCAGAACCAGTCCACCGATCGTTTGTCGCACCGCAATCCTCCGCCCCGGACGTTAGCGGCGTGACGACACCCTGTCAAGGCGACACGGGCGACGGCTTGCCCTAGGCTACTGCCCAAGGATCAGCGGGAGCCCGTTCTTGGGGTTCCCGATCACGACAATCTTGCTGTTGGGACTGTTGACCAGTTTCTCGGTGGCCTCGATGCCCTTCCACTGCAGCAGCTGGTCGCTGATACCGGTCGACACGATGCGCTGGAAGTCGGCCACGCCCTGCGCCTCGATGCGCTTACGGTCGGCTTCCTGACGCTCGCGCTGCAGCACGAACTGCATCTGCTGTGACTGTTGGTCGGCCTGCTGCTTCGACTCGATGGCCGTGCGCAACGTATCTGGCAGGGTGATGTCGCGCAGCAGCACGTTCTCCACCGTCACCCCGCGCGCATCGAGAATCTTCTTCAGCTGTTCGAGCATCTGCTGGGCCACCTGCTCTCGCCCCTCGCTATAGAGCGCGTTGGCGGTATGCGCGGCCGTGACGGCGCGCATGACCGACCGCAGATTGGGTACGACGACGATCTCCACGTAGCGCGGTCCGATCGTCTGAAACACTTCCGCCGCGCGCTCCGGCTCGAGCCGGTAGAGCAACGACGTTTCGAGGCCGATGATGAGCCCCTCGCTCGAGGGCACATCGGCGTGCTCCTTGATTTCTTGTGTGCGGATCGACATCTCCGCCACCCGCTTGAGCGGATTCACCACGTGCAGGCCCTCGGCAAGCTGCTCGCCGGTGAGCTTGCCGAAGAGCGTCGTCACACCGACGTGTCCGGTGTCGATTGTGCGGAAGCCGCACGACGCGGCGGCGGCAATGACGGCCAGCAGGAATACGATCCCGACGCCGCGTCCGGCCCGAGGGGAGATCTGGATGGTGTTCGACGCCATGGCACAGGGTCCTTTCGTTGGCAGCGATGGTTTGTGGTGAAGCCGTCAGCCCGCGAGCCTCTACGGATCGATGACGAACCGCCGCCCCTTCACCTCGAATCGCGGGAGCGTGCCGGCTTGGACGACCGTCACGGGCACCGTCAAGCCACACGCGCGCCGCAACTGGCTCGACAGCCGGCTCGCGGTGCTGGTACCGTCGCCTGGTTGGAGGACCTCGATCTGCACGATCAGCGACGCCAGCGACTCGCGGCTCGTCACGATGGCGCGGAACTCGGTGATCTCGCTGAACTCGCGGACGACGGCTTCGATAGCCGCTGGAAAGACATTGACGCCGCGCACGCTGACCATGTCGTCGGCGCGCGACAGCACGCCGCCCTCGAGCCGCGCGTAGGTGCGCCCGCAGGCGCACCGCTCCGATCGGCGCACCACGATATCGCCAGTGCGATAGCGGATGACCGGATGCGCCATGCGCCCGAGGTTGGTGATGACGAGTTCACCGCGTTCGCCGTCGGCCGTTGGCCGGTCGCTGTCGGGCGCCAACACTTCGCAGATGTACTCGCCTTCGTTCAGGTGCAGGAATCCGGGTGACTCCCAGCACTCGAAGCTGACCGGTCCGACTTCGGTGAGTCCATGGTGGTCGATGACGCGTGCCCCCCACGCCTGCTCGATCCGTTGCCGCGTCGTCGCAATGCTGCCGCCCGGCTCGCCAGCGACGATGACGATGCGGACGCCGAGGCTCACGAGGAGTGTGGCGGATCCGGCCGCCGCCACCTCGGCCAGCCGCAGCGCATACGTGGGCGTGCAGCACACCACGGTCGGCGGCACGGCCTCCATCATGGCGAGGCGCTGCTCGCTCGACATGCCGCCGCCGGGAATGACGTGCAGTCCCGCCTGCGCTCCAGCTTCGAAGCCTGACCAGAAGCCGAGGAATGGTCCGAAGGAGAACGGAAAGAAGACGCGGTCGCCGGGACCGACGTGCGCCGCCCGGTACACGGCTTTCCAGCAGTCGAGCATCCACTGCCAGCTCTCGTTGGTGTCGATCCAGCGCAACGGCATGCCGGTGGTCGACGACGTCTGGCAGAAGCGCGTGTAGCGATCGACCGCGAAGGTCAACCCGCTGCCCCACGGCGGGTACGCCGCCTGATCCGCGACCAGCTCACGCTTCGTGGTCTGTGGTAGCCGCCCGAGATCGCGCGGCAGCGTCAAGCTGGCCGGGTCGATACCCGCCGCGTCCAGCTTGCGCGTGTAGAAGGGGTTATGACCGTAAATGCGGGTCAGCAGATCGTGCAACCGGGCACCTTGCCGGGCTGCCAGCGCAGCGCGGTCGATGCACTCGACATTGATGCCCTCATCCGCGATGCCCTCATCTCGGCTCGTCACGCGTGTGCCTCGCCAGCGACGTCGAACCGCGATCGAATGTCGTCCGGAATAGGCACGGCGCGCATAGTGCCATCCTCGCCTCGGCGCACGCACGCGATGGTGAGGGTGCCGTTCGCCACTTCCTGACCGTCGTGGCTGACCACGCACGTGTAGCGCATGGAGGCGCGGCCGATGCCGGCAATGCGGATGTGCACCTCGAACTCGTCCTCGAACCGCAACGGGCGGCGGAAGTCGAACGTCATGGCGACGCGGGGGAACGCGACGTCGGACGTGAGTGGCGCGATGCTCAACCCTGCCGCACGCCACAGCGCGTGCTCGGCTTCTTCCATGTAGCGCGAGAACCAGCTGAAGTGCACGATGCCAGCCGGGTCAGCCTCATAGAAGTGGACCCGTCGGCGCAGACGGTACTCGGAGTGGCGTGGCGTGGCACTGGTCGGCATCATCGAAATGGAGGCGTAGTGTATCGCACCGGTCGCCGTCGTCATCGTCACGATGTCACTGATCGGTTGTCCGTCCGCGGTCAGCACGGCGTCGCGCGCCGCCGCGACGTCGTCCACGGTCATCGCAGCAGCCGCTATTCGGGGGCGAAGGCCAGCAGGACGTTTCCGGGCGCGCCGAAGCCAAGGTAGGCGTAGCCCGAGTTCGCGTAGAGCATGCCGCCGGCGACCACCGGCCCGGGACCGTTGAGCGATCCACCTTTGCCCGGCACGCCGTTGACCGTCGTGTACTCGCGCGCCGTGTTGTATTCCCACAACTGCCTGCCGTCCGCCGCCGCGTACGCGCGCAGCACGCCGTCGGTCGTGCCCGAGAAGACGACGTCCGGGATGACCGTGATGGCGGCCGAGCGCGTGGCCAGGCAGCGCTGGGCGCCCGGCGCACACATCGGCGCCGGAGAGGGGATTTGCCACAGCGGCTCGCCGGTCGCGAGTCGAAGCGCGAACAGGCTGCCGCCCGGCACAGCGGCGGCAGGGCCGGTTCCTGCCGCACCACCGGCTCCTGCGCTCGCTCCGCCGGCCGGCGCCGGGATCTGTCCATCGGCAACCGGGAAGTAGCCGACCGTATCATCGGCCGCCGAGCCCCACTCGAGGCCGCCGAGCGCACTGCCCGGACTGACCTTGCGCTGCCAGACGATCTCGCCGAGGTTGTCTGGATCGACCGCCCACACCGCACCCGACTTCTGACCGGCGACGAGCAGACTGCGGCCGCCCGACACATTGCGCAGGATGGCGGAGTTGCCGAAGTCGAAGTCCGGTCCGCCGACGTCAGGGCAGTTGTCCCGTCCCGGCGCACAGCTCACGAGATATGCATCGCCCTTGGTGAACTGCTTCGCCCACAACCGCCGCCCGTTGCGGATGTCGAACGCCATGATGGCGTCCGACGTGTCGGCCGCCGGCTCCGTGTAGGCATCGCCAGTGGCGACGTACACCGCGTTCCGCTTGAGGTCGACCGTGGGCGCGGACCAGACGGCGGCACCGGCCGGCCCCCACTGCTGGACCCCTTTCGAGTTCTTCTTCGTCGGCCTGGCCGGCTCGGCGATCGTGAACGCCTTCCACACCTGCTCGCCGGTGGCCGCCTCGTAGACCACGAGCGCGCCGCGGAAGGTGCAGCACTCGTAGTTCGGATTGCCGCCGGTGGCCTCTTCGAGCGAGGCGACCGGGACGTAGAGCCGCCCGGCGACGAGCGTCGGTGCGCCCGTGATGCGTGCGAGCGGATGCTCGTCGGCGCGCCGCGTCCAGATCGGCGCGCCGCTCGTCGCATCGACGGCGTAGACGTGGCCCTTGAGATCGCCGAAGTAGGCCGCCTGCCGCGTGCCAATCGGGCCGATGCTGATCGCCGTCCGCACACCCGCCTGCGCGCGGAACGACCAGTAGACGCACCCGGACGTCGCGTCGAGCGCGTAGACGAAGCCGTTGTCCGAGCCGACGAATACGCGTTCGCCAGCAACGGCCGGCTGCGCATAGGCCGACTGGCCGTTCGGAAAGGCGAACGCCCACTTCAGCGCGAGCTTCGGCACCTGCGCGGCGCTCAGGCCAGCCGCGGCCGCGGATTGAAAGCGTCCGTTCGTGCCGTCAGGCCCCCAGCCACTCCACGCCGCCGACTTCGCGACGTCCGCGAGCGGCTTCGCCGCACACGCGTTCTTCATCGCCGACGCATCGCCCGAGGCCGCCGCGCCGAGCG
The DNA here is from genome assembly GCA_963718145.1 of uncultured Alphaproteobacteria bacterium. GTDB lineage: Bacteria > Pseudomonadota > Alphaproteobacteria > Caulobacterales > Hyphomonadaceae > UBA7672. The sequence goes on from CAVQYJ010000020.1 coordinate 31,680, forward strand.
GTCGTCCGGCCAGGTTCTCGGCGAGCAGCCGCTTCTGGACGTCGGTCAGCGCGCGGGCATTCGCCACCATCGCCCCGCCGGTCATCGCCTCGAGGATCGATTCCGGTGTGCGCTGTGCCAGCGCCTCGCGGTTCGGCGCGCGGCTGTCGGCCGCCGGCCGCGTGTGGCAGGTGGCGCAATGCTGCTCGTAGAGCGCGAGCCCCTGCAGCGCCTGTCCGCGTGCCGGGATTGCCGTGGCCAGCAGGCATAGCGCTGCGACGGTGGCGCGAACCAACAACGACGAGGTGTGGAATTGCATCACGCGGAAGTTTACAAGTGACTGACACGTCCATGAAAGGGCGAACGCACCTATGCGGCGACCCCTGCCAAGCGCAACGGTTGCTGATTGTTGCGGCGCCACACCCGACACGGAGCCAAGAGACGCCATCGGACATCCACCCAGGACTTGAGAATGCGCCGCCGGAGCGGTTGAGAATGCCGAACCCGAGGTTGGGCTGGCGAGCGGTGCCAACCCCATAGCAAGAAGGGCCGTCAAAGTCACGATGACTTCATCCAAGCTCGTCGCTGCGAACGCCGCGATCGCACTGCTCGCCGCCGTCACGACCGCTGCGGCGCAGCCCGTGACCGTTGTCGAGAACGTCTCGGTCGTGGACGCATCGGCCGCCGTACCAGTGCAGGTGGGCACCATCGTGGTCCGCAGCGGTCCCATCGTGGAGATTGCCCCTCGCGTGAAGCGGCCGGCCTTCAGCACACGCGGCGTCACGTCGCGCGGCACTAAACGCTTCCTCTCTTCAGGCCGGCCTCGGCGGATACTCAAGACCGCGGGTAACGCCGCCGGGTAGACCATTCGCTTCGCAACTGGCGCAGGAGAGGGATTCGCGCCGCGTCACGTCGAGCCCACGGCGCGGCCCGCGATACCCTAAGATCCTGGATGCGTTTGGATTGGAACAAACGGAGGAAAGGGCCCGATGACATGTTCACGGCTTCTCGGCTGGCTTGGCATTCTGGTTCTCTCGTGCAATGCACTCGTTGCCGCCGCCGTCATTCGAACGAGCGAAACCGCAATTCGTGGAACTGCGATCGAAGACGATGGCTTGGCAGCGGCGTTCCTTTCACGAACCTCTGAACAATCCACTGTTACGGCTCTGGCGCAAGGCGAGCCGCCTGCGGCGCCTGTGCTACCTCGAAACTCCGCGCTGCGACCGACCATTCTTCTCAAGTCGGGGGAGACAACGGATGCCGGCACGGCCTCGATCGTTCGAATCAGCCCCGGCGAGGGACCGATGTTCTTGACCTGTTTACACATCTTTGGCGCAGGCGGCGGACTTGCCAAGGATATCCCGTCGAATCAATTGGACACGGCGGTGCAGGAGATCCGATTTTCGGGGATTGAAGGCGAGGCTCTATTGGGGCGAGCGTCGGGCGCACTCATCATTACGGGCTACATCTTCTCGCAAGGGCGTGGTGGTGACGTGGCGGCCTTCAGGCTGCAGAACTACCAAGGAGCGACGCTGCTGTCGCTGGCCGCGGAGAACCCGAAACCGGGTCAGTGGGTGTGGGTGGTCGGCGATGAATACCCGTCTCGGCCTCGCGGTCAGCGTGCTCTCCCACTGCAGGTAGTCAGCGCGGAGAGCAACGGCGATCTCGCTCTGGTGCCGCACAAGAAGTTCGACACGCGTGGGTTCAGTGGCGCTCCCATCGTCGATTCCCACATGGCGGTCGTAGGAGTGTACGGAGGCCGAAGAGGCATCCAGCCCGATGGCAGCTATACCTCTCTCTGGGGTGTCTCTGCCGAGGGCGTGCGCTCACATTTGGCCAGGAGCAAGAAGTAGACGCGAGGGGCGCGAAGCGAGAGGGATTCGAGCCAAGCCACGCCGAGCCTACGGAGCGGAGCGCGTCGCCAGAAGTGTAACGATCGGGACGCCACGGGCGACAACTGCGCCCGATTCCTCCCACCAGGCGAAGGTGACGAACCTGGCGCCCTGCAGCGGCTCACTCGGGTGCAGGCGCACGAGGTCGGCATAAGGACACCGCCTGTGTCGCTCCACTCTTCGCGACCAGGCAGGAGTATTAACTCAGCTTTAGTCCGTGTGCTCCGCTCCGTCACCTGATCACGCACCCATCACCCGTGTTTTGCGCGTGAGATCCGTCCGCGGACGTCCGTGGGGCAACAACTCAGGAGGGACTGTCGCGGCGGCCGTTAGGGGTCGGAGCTCGGAGGAGACGCGCCGGGACTCAGTGGAGCAGAAGCGCCTGCTGCCGCGCGAGCCCAATCGCCTGGACGAGCGGCATCGCGCGTCCCTCAGCGCGAGCGGTCTCGAAGGATTCGCCGCCAAGGGAGGTTTTCACGACCTCAAGGTATCGATCCCGAATCCAGCCGATGGTCGGCACCAGCGAGCCACCCACGCTGTCCAGACCTTTGTTGTGTCGGCAGCTCTCGGGCGCCGGGCTTCTGGCAAGATTGGTCTCGCAGTGTTTGGCAGCCCGCGTTAGCCGTATGTGCCGGCGGCGTCGCGCTCGCGATCGTCTAGTACGACTCGGGCCAGTCCGTTGGGCCCGCGGCCGGTGGTAATCTGCTGGCCATGCGGAGCCCGGTTGACGCGCGTTTCGCAGGCGCAGCCCCAGTGCGACCGAGGTTGCCGACCGCTCTTCGGTGGGAGCGGGCGTTTCCCGATAGCGCGGCCCTTCGCGAGGAACGCGCAGACTTCGAGGTGTTCAGGGGGCTCCCCGACCAGCGCCATGGCCCACGGCGCCAGTCCCAGCTCGCGCACGACACCGGAGACGACTTCTTCGTGCCGGTGTCGGTGAATGGCAAGACCGCGCGGTACCTCGTGGAGACCGGTGCGTGGGCATCACTCATCACCGTCGGAGAAGCGAAGCACGATGAGGAAATCACCGCGGTTGACTGCCGATCCCCCGATGGCGGGTTGGCATGACACGGCGAACGACTGAGGATTCTACCTATGTGCCCTACGAATCGGCGACGCTTCATTGCCTCGCTTGCCGCGACGGCGGCCGGCGCTCTTGCGACTTCTGGAGGCACGTCCGCCATGCAGACGTCCGGGCCCTCCGATCGGATCCGCGCGCTTGCCTTCGACGCGTACGGCACGCTCTTCGACGTGTTTTCCGTGACGGCGTTGTGCGAGCAGTTGTTTCCAGGCCAGGGTCCGGCACTGGCCGCGTTGTGGCGCACCAAGCAACTGCAATACAGCATGCTTCGAAGCATGATGGGCCGCTACGAGGACTTCTGGCGCGTCACCGAAGACGGGCTCGTGTACGCAGCGCACATCCTGAAACTCGAGTTGACGGCCGACAAGCGATCGCGCCTTCTCGACGCGTACCCGAGGCTCGCGGCTTTTCCCGACGTGAGGGCGGGGCTGGAGCAACTGAAGGCGCGCGGACTGAAGCTGGCGATTCTCTCCAACGGCGAGCCCAAGATGCTGCGTGCGGCCACGGATAGCGCGGGCATTACCGCGCTGCTCGATGCCATCGTCAGCGTCGATGAGATCAAGGTGTTCAAGCCGGATCCCCGGGTCTACGCGCTGGCCGCGCGACGCCTGGGCGTGCCGGCGCGGGCGACCGGCTTCGTGTCTTCGAACAACTGGGACATCCACGGGGCGGGCTCCGCCGGACTCACCACGTTCTGGATTCAGCGAGCTGCAACCGAGCCGCAGGAGGAACTCGGCTATGCGGCGACGCACGTTGTGCACGCGCTGACCGAACTGCCGCCGCTGGTTCGCGGCTGACTATCGCCCCTGTCGAACACCCACCCGAGAGTCCGACGCGTCAGGGATTCGAGCCAAGTCGCACCGATTCCAGTTCGCGCTCCCAGCTCGCGCCACCGCACTTCATGATAAGTTGCACAAAAAACACGACTTACATCACAGCCTGTTTCTCGACCCGCGGAAGACGGCGCAGTGGCTTCTTGGCCTCGGCGGCGGATGCGCTCCGATCCTGTGTGCGCGGAACGAACCGTCGGATTCTGCTGAAGTCCCGGGTGTTCTCCGTAATCAGGACACAGGCAGCTTTTTCGTTCCGTCGCGTCCGACGAGGCGATCTCGACGCCCGCCATGGTTCGAGTACCGCGGATCAGGTCACGCTGGAACACCACCATGTCCAACGCACGCTCGATCGTCTCGGCCGCGGTGGCGGCGCTCAGGGCACGCTGCCCGGCCTTGAGTTTCGTCAAGGGCACACGGTACGTGCGTGACACTTGAGGTTCACGTACTCGGCGGCGCGGTCCGGTCGTCGTGGTAGCCATGAGATCACTGGATCGACGCATCAGACAGAGGGCCAATGCATCACCTCTGCCGCGCGCACTCGCCGACCCGCCGCGCCCCCTCTCTCCAGGCCCGCCCCAAACCTGACCAGCACACTCTCACGCTGCCGATACGGTCCGGGCAGTGTAAGCTCCGGATCCTCAGCCTACGCCTCTCAAGGAGTGACGCATGCGAGCTTGGTGGACGTCGGTCGGAATCGTGCTGATCGTGGCATTGTCGATGGCCCGGGTGCAGACGCAACGAGGGTCCACGGCTGTTGCCATCGACGCTGACGACATCGGCGGCACCGTGACCAGCGCGAAAGGCCCGGAGGCCGGCGTCTGGGTGATCGCCGAATCGACCGACCTGCCGACGACGATGGCGAAGATCGTGGTGACTGACGACCAGGGCCGCTACGTCCTGCCCGACATGCCGCGCGGCCGCTATCGGGTCTTCGTGCGCGGCTACGGCCTGGTCGACTCAGCCCGCCAGACGGCCAGTCCCGGCCAGCAGCTCGATCTGAAGGCCGAGGTCGCGCCCAACGCGCGCGCGGCGGCCGAGGTGTACCCCGCCGCCTGGTGGCTCTCGATGGCCGAGATTCCATCCGGGGCACTGCAACCGCAAGCCGTGGCTGACGAGATCCGCGGCTGCCTGAACTGTCACCAGCTCGGGGGCAAGGCGACGCGCGACATCCCCGCGGCCGTCATGTCGCAGTGGAAGACGCATCTCGAGGCGTGGGATCGCCGCACACAGATGGGTCCGGTCGGCCCGGCCATGGGCGCCAACTTCAAGCGCCTCGGCGAACAGCGATCGTTGCTCGCGAACTGGACCGAGCGCATCGCCAAGGGCGACGCTCCCAAGAGCGCGCCGCCGCGTCCCGCCGGCGTCGAGCGCAACCTCGTCGTGACCTGGTGGGACTGGGGGTCACCCATGGACGGGCGCACTGACGGTGCGCCGACCGATCTGCATCGTCCGACCGTGAATGCCAACGGTCCGATGTACGGCGTCAGCCAGCCGACCGACCTCCTGCTCGTCGTCGATCCGCTGGAGCACAAGGCGACGTCGATCAAGATCCCGTCGAAGGCGACGAAGACCGGCATCTCGTCGGCGCCGTCTCCCTACTGGGACGAGCAGCAGGTGTGGGAACGCTACTCCGACCCGCGCAGCCTGGCGATCGACGAGAAGGGACGCGTCTGGTTCACCGGCCGCACTCGCGACGCGAAGAATCCGGCGTACTGCACGTCCAACGCGTTCGGGAAGTACCACCCGCTCGATACGGGCGGCCGCCAGGTGTTCATCTACGACCCGAAGACGCAGAAGTTCACCGAGGTCGACACCTGTTTCACCGCCGATCACAACCAGATCACCGAAGACGGGATCATGTACTTCGGCATGAACAACGCGATCGGCTGGCTCGACACGAAGGCGTACGAGAAGACGGCAACGCCGAGACGTCGCAGGGGTGGTGCCCGGCGGTGCTCGACACGACGGGTGATGGTCGCATCGGCGAGTACACGAAGCTGCGCGAGCCGAACGATGCCAACAAGGATCGCCAGGTCGGCTTCAACTGCTACTCGGTGTCGGTCAGCCCGAAGGACGGTGCGGCGTGGTGCTCCGGCATCGGGCCGAACGACAACAAACTGGTGCGACTCGAGCGCGGCAGCAACCCGCCGCTGACGTGCAGGGCGGAGGTCTTCGAAGCGCCGCCGACCGGCGTGACGCCACCGGCGTACGGGACCGGCGGCATCCATGTCGACCGCAACGGCGTCGTCTGGCAGAACTGGCGCGGCAGCGGGCACCTGTCGTCGTTCGATCGCCGCAAGTGCAAGGTGACGACCGGTCCGAACGCCACCGGCCAGAGCTGCCCGGAGGGCTGGACGTTCTACCGCCGCGACGGGGCCACCTATGCCAACGCCGCCATCGATCTTCTCGGATGAAAGCTACCTGACGCAGCTCGATGAGCACGACACGCTCGGGCTCGGCCGCGACGTGCCGGTGTACGGCAACGTCAACACCGATTCGATCGAGGCCCTGGTGCCGTCGACGAAGCAGTTCGTCACGCTGCGCGTGCCGTATCCGCTCGGCTTCTTCTCACGGTCGGCGGTCGGCAGAATCGACAATCCGAAGACCGGCTGGAAGGGCAAGGGCTTCTGGTCCATGTACTCCACCTACGCCGCATGGCACGTCGAAGGCGGGAAGGGCGTGAAGCAGAAGGCGGTGAAGTTCCAGATGCGCCCCTCACCGCTCGCGAAGTAACCGCAGCCGGGACGCGACCCAGACTGACCGACCGCTGGCGAGCCTGCCGTCGGAAGTAGTAACATTGCTACATGGCAGCGTCGTCGAAGTCCGTGACCAGCGTCTCGAGTCGCGAGTTCAACCAGGACACCGGGCGCGCCAAGCGCGCGGCGCGCCGAGGGCCGGTCGTCATCACCGACCGGGGACGGCCGTCGCACGTGCTCCTGACGTTCGAGGAATACAACCGCCTCGCCTCGCGCGGCCTCAGCGTCATCGACCTACTGGGATGCCCGCCGGCATCGAGGACGTCGAACTGGAGATCCCGGACCTTCGTGATTCCGCCCGCCCGGCTGACCTTCGCTGATGTACCTGCTCGACACCAACGTCATCTCTGAGCTCAGGAAGGCGCGGGCCGGCAAGGCTGACCGCCATGTGGCGGCCTGGGCGGCTCCCATTCCGTTGACGCTGCTCTTCGTGTCGGTCATCACCATCCACGAATTGGAGATGGGCGTCCTCCTCGCTGAGCGTAGGGATCCTCGGCAAGGAAGGCTCCTGCGCCGTGGCTGGACGGTCGCGTGGTGGCGGGATTCGGCACTCGAATCCTCCCTGTCGATACAGCCGTCGTACGCCGCAGCGCACGTCTCCACGTTCCGGATCCACGGCCCTTTCGCGATGCGCTCATTGCGGCGACGGCTCTGGTCCACGGGATGACCGTGGTCACTCGCAACGTCATGGATTTCGAGCCAACTGGGGTTTCCCTCGTCAACCCCTGGACGCCTGAGTAGCCGTGGTTCCGGTCAAGAAGGGCGCAACGCCTTGGCAGTGCGCGGACTGCTGAAGGGCTCGTGGGTACACCCTTCGCGACAGTCGTTTCTTTGGAGCCCGTGTCGACCCCGCTTTGAACGCCTGGTGGGGAGCACGTGTGGCAAGATCTGGAGCATGCGTCAGACTCTGCGATGGATGGCCCTGGCGATGGCCGCTCTGGCAACGATCGGTTGCGACCGCGCGACGAAGCGCGTCGCAACGGCCATGCTGGCTGGGGAGCCCGATCGGTCGTATCTCGCCGACACCATCCGACTTGGCTACGCAGAGAACACTGGAGGGTTCTTGAGCCTGGGTGCCGACTGGCCCGAGACGGTGCGGATCGCCGTGTTCACCGTGGCGACTGGCCTCGCGCTGCTGGCACTGGTGGTCATCGCGATTCGAGATGGATTCGCGGTGCCGTCCACTGTGGGACTCGTGCTATTCGTGGCAGGCGGCGCTTCGAACTTGATGGACCGCGTTCTTCACGGCCGCGTCGTGGACTTCCTCAACCTCGGTATAGGGCCAATTCGCACGGGTGTCTTCAACGTGGCGGATGTCGCAATAATGGCCGGGGCGGGACTTGTGGCCCTTGGGGCACTTCGCAGGGCCCCGTCGATGGCTGATGAGCGAGCAACGCCGAACGGCACCCCGTGAACCGCCCGGCGCACTCTCGTGGTCCTGGCCTCGAAGGCCGCTCGCTTGACGGGATCCCTTGTTCGATCCTGCTCAAGACGCGACCATTTTGACGAGCACCGCACACCCCGTCGTCAAGCCGTCGACTCAGGTCACATAGCGAGATCGCGACCAGTCGTTTCCGTAGTCGAGTCGGGGCTGGCGTCCCGCGACAGCACCGGGCTGGACCGATGAGACCCCGCCGACACGCACCATTGCCGCCTGGACATGGGCCCGTCTCGGCCTTCGCGACAACATCAACTTCGCGTGAGTTGTGCGGTTGCGGTGGTTCGCTGCCCGAGTAGGGCCAGCGGCCGGTGTTGGTGCGTGGTGGCGTCAGCTGTGACTCCTATGCCGGTCCGCTTCTGTCACCAAATGTGCCCTCGCCGACGGCAGTGCTTCCCGGTGCTGCCAATGTCTGACCGGTGCGTCGCACCGACCACAGCCCGAGAAGGCGGAGCGCCGGGGCGGTTGCCAGGGTCGACGCCAGTGCCGCCAGCGCCATCACGGTGAAGAAGAGGTCGGTGATGATCCCGAGGTTGAGGCCGATCGTCAGCGCGATGAGCTGCATCAGACCGCGTGTGTTCATCAGCGCGCCGAGGCCGAGCGCGTGACGCCAGTCGAGACCGGCCACCCGCGCCGCCACTGCCGTGCCGCCGATCTTCCCGACCGACCCGACAACCAGAACCGCCGCGAGCGCGAGCCACGTGTCCGCACTCGTGAGAAGGCCGATCTCGGTCCGCAGGCCGGTGACGGCGAAGAACGCCGGCAGCAGCACGAGCGCCACCACGTCAGTCAGTCGCTGGTGCAGGGCGCTGGCCAGCGGTGAGTCCGTCGGGATCAGCGCCCCGAGGATGAATGCACCGAAAAGGGCGTGTACGCCGATCGCTTCGGTGGCGGCGGCCGACATCAGGAGCGCCACCAGGACCGCCGCGAACGCCGACTTCGTCACCACGCCGTCCGCCGGGTGCGCCAGCCGCACGAGGAACGGCCGCGCGCCGATCGTCAGAGCGGCGACGAACAGCAACGTCAGCACAATCGTGCCGACGGCCCCGGCCACGGCTGTCTGCGATGCCCCGATCGCGACCGCCAGCAGGCACCAGGCGACGACGTCGTCGATGGCGGCGCATGACAGGGCGAGGCGCCCGAGATCGCTCCGCTGCAGTCCACCGTCGGTAAGGATGCGCGCCAGCACTGGGAACGCCGTGATCGACACCAGTGCGGCGAGGAACAGTGCGTAGCTGCTGAACCGGATACCGTCTCCGGCGCCGAACGGGTACAGCAGCCAGGCGAGGCCGATCGCGAGGAGGAATGGCACAGCGATGCCGGCCTGCCCGACGACGATCGCCATGCGCGCCTGTCGCCGTAAGGCCAGCATGTCGAGCTCGACGCCGACGAGGAACATGTAGAGCACCGCGCCGAGCTGCGCGATCTGGTTCAGCAGCGGCGTGATGTGGGGAGGAAGAATCGCCCCCGCCAGTTCAGGTGCAAACCGACCGAGCACCGACGGACCGAGCACGATGCCGGCGACGACTTCGCCGATGACCGCTGGCTGCCCGATCGCTGCAAGGAGACGCCCGAGGCCCTGCCCGAGAGCCAGCACGGCGGCCAGCGCAACGAGCAGGTGCAAGAGCGTCGAATCGGGCAAGGGCGCCATCAGATCGCGGACTGCCGCAGTTGGTCGTAACGTACCACGTCGCGCGACTGCGGGTTATGGCTTCCAGCCGTCCGGCAACAGGAGCTCGTTCGCTTTGCCGTCCTGCCCGTTGCGCGTGGCTGGTGCGGCGCTGCTGTTCCACGCGGGGATCGCCGCCTTGCCTGGCGGGTAGAGCGCTTCCATCGGCGCCCAGACAGCGTCCACGCGGTCGGTGAACAGGTCGCCGATCAGGATGTCGGTGATCGTGCCGCGCAGATCCGGATTCTGCTGGACGAACTTGCCGAAGCTGAAGCCGTCGTAGTACTCGCAGACCAGCCGGCGCATGCGGTCCACGCCCTGGTTGAACGCCGGGCCCCAGCTGCCCGAGCTGGGCCGCCGACGTGTCGCCCGTCGGCGAGGCCTTCGACAATGGCGTCGGCCGCGAGCTCGCCGGATTTCAGCGCCAGCAGCACGCCGGACGAGTAGAGCGGATCGAGGAAGCCGCAGGCATCGCCGACCAGCACCCAGCCGTCGCCGGCGACCTGCGTCGCGCGGTAGGAGTAGTCCTTCGTCGCGAAATAGCCGGCGACGCGCGTCGCGCCGTCGACATGCGCTGCTTGCACCGCCGGGCAGCTGCTCGACTTCTTCGTCGTAGGTCTTCGCGTAGCTCTCCGCGGCTCTTGAAGAGATAGTCGAACGGCGCCGACGACGCCGACGCTGACGATGTTGTTGTGGAGCGGGATGTACCAGAACCAGCCCTGCTTGTTCGCCGGTCTGCAGCACCATCGTGGCGCCTTCGTCGCGGCCGGTGTCGCGATAGGCGCCTTCCCAGTAGGTCCAGATGGCGCCCTTGTTCAGCATCGGATCCCAGACGCGCAGCCGCAGGCGGTTCTGGATGAGACCCGCCTGGCCGCTGGCGTCGACGACGACCCTGGCGCGCGCACTTCGCGCGTCGCCGCCGTCTCGTCGCTGGATGCGCGACGCCGACGGCGCGGTCGCCGTCGAAGAGCACGTCCAGCACGCGCACGCCCTCGTGCGCGTCGACGCCGTGCTCGCGCGCGTTCTCGAGCATCATCTGGTCGAACTCGCTGCGCACGACCTGCCAGGTCTGCGAGCACTCGTGCGGCTTGTTGTCCCAGAAGTAGAACGGCGCCGACAGCTTGCCGCTGGCGTTGACGAACTGGACGCTGTACTTCTTGACGAAGGGGCTGCGCTGCATCTTGGCGAGCATGCCGAGCCGCTTGCAGCACCCAGTAGGTTTCGGGGATCAGCGACTCGCCGATGTGGAAGCGCGGGAAGCGGTCGCGCTCGAAGAGCTCGACGCGGTAGCCCTGCTGGGCCAGCAGCGTGGACACGGTGGAACCCGCGGGTCCGCCGCCGATGACGACGACATCGGGATCTGTCGGAGGCGCGATCGTCAGTGCCAGCGGCACGACTCGTTCACGGTCGCAAGAGTAGATTCAGGTGTAGCGAATGCCCGATGTTCGGGCAGGAAGAACGCGGCAGCAGCGAGTCGATGTGCGAGCAGCCCCGGCGCGCGACAGCGTCGACGAGGTCGGCTGCGACAGCGCATCGACAGTCGCCGCTGGCTCGCAGCGATCGCGAACTGATCGCGGAAGCGCTGCAGGATGTCGACGCCGTACTTGCCGGCGAAATACGGCCGGCCGGATCGCCCCGCGCTTGAGTTGCAGCACCAGCTCGCGGATCAGCCGCTCCTCGTCGCGTCGGCCGGTAGGCGCGGCCGAGCGGCAGACTCGCCGCGCATCGATCGCCGCCGTGTAGGCTTCCCAGGTGTCGAGGTTCTGGACGTGCACGCCGTTGACATGGCCGAACGAGGCGACGCCGAGGCCCGACCATGTCGGCGCCCTGCCAGAGGCGGTCGCGGTAGACGAACGCGGCTGCGCGCCGGATCCTTGACGAGCGGTGTAGGCGCTGCGCGACGTGTAGCCGGCCGCTTCGAGCGCCTCGAACGCCTCGCGCACCCAGCGCCGCTTGGTCGCCCAGTCGGCCACCGGCTCGCTGAACTGGCCGCGTGCCGCTTGCAGCAGGTCTTTGCTGATCGTCGTGTTGAACGGCAGCTCCATCTGGTAGATGGTGACGCTGTCGGGCTGCAGCGCCAGCGTCTTCTCGACGCAGCGCCGCCAGTTCGTCGTCGGTCTCGCCGAGCATGCCGGCGATGAGGTCGATGTTGATCTGCGGAAAGTCGAGCGATCGCGCGCGAACCGGTAGGCCCGGTCGATCTCCGGCGACCGGTGGGCGCGGCCGTTGAGCTCGAGGATGCGATCGTCGAAGTTCTCGACGCCGAGGCTCAGCCGCGTGACGCCGATGCTCGCGGATGGCCGCGAGCTTGTTCTCGGTCAGCGTGCCCGGCTCGCACTCGAACGTGATCTCCTCGGCGCGTGTCCACGGCGTGGCCGCCGTCAGCACGGTCGACGAGGCCGCTGGAGCTGATCGGTCGACAGGAACGACGGCGTGCCGCCGCCGAAGTAGACGAAGTCGAGCGGCCGGCCCGGCAATCGCCGGCATGCGCCGCGTAGCAGCTCCCACTCGCGCGCCAGCACGTCGAGGTAGTGCCCGACGTCCTGCGCGTTCTTGTCGGTGTAGACGCGGAAGTAGCAGAAGTGGCAGCGCTTCCGGCAGAACGGGATGTGCAGGTACAGGCCGAGCGGCACGCCGGCGGCCGGCGGCCGATCGAGCGCCGGCAGCGCCTCGCGCGCGACCGCGTCCTCGCGTCCAGACGGAGAACGGCGGGTAGTTGGCGACGAAGTAGCTGCCGACCTCGGTGCGATCGGGTGGTGGCGCGGCGGAGGTATCTGCCATGAGGATCCGGGTTCACGGCATCTTACAGGCAATCCGGCCGTGACGGATCCCATCGTCCACCCGCCGCCGGCAACGGCCGGCGCGCGCATCAGTGTTATGCTCTCGCGTCGTTTCGGAGGCCATTCGAACCGAGGAGGATTGCCGTGGTCCGTCCGCGCGTGGCGGTCGCTGAGCTCCGCGTCGCCGTCGCCCAGCGCTTTGCGGGACGGCGTGCCGGCCTGCTGTATCCACTCGACGCGGTGTACCGCCGCGCCGGCATCCCGTTGCCGCGTGCGCGGCTCGTGCAGCCGGACGAGATCCCGTTTCCCGTACCGGACGCTGCTCGTCCACACCAACGATATGACGCTGACGATCGAGCGGCATTTCGGCGGTCCGATCGTCGTGCGGGCGCTGTCCACCGCACTGCGCGGTGACTGGTACACGCGCCGCGTGCTCCTGGCGCAGTCGTATTCCGGCAAGCCGGTCGAGATGGGCGCGATCCGAATCAATCTCGGGCGGCTACGCCAGCGCACCCGGCGCGCGATTCTCGCCAACCACGTTCCGCTCGGCCGTGTGCTGCGCGACGATGGGGTCGCGTTCGAGAGCCGGCCGCGCGCGTTCTTCGCCCTGGAGCCCAACCCTGAGATGATGGGCGTCTTCTGGATGCGCGAGCCCCGCACGCTCTATGGCCGCCGGACGGAGATCCTCGTCGACGGCGCCAAGATCGGCGACATCGTCGAGATCCTGCCGCTGGCGTGAAGCCGGTTCTCGACCGGACTCCCGCCCAGCGGCCGCGTGCGGTCAGGCACCCGGCTCAATGCCACTGACAATTGGATGCCGAGTCCTGCTGGTCGCCATATCGGGGAGAGCGACGCTCGGACCACGTGATGAACAGGACGACGATACAGCTCGCGGTCCCCGACCGCTCGGTCGATCTGTCGGCCGATGAACGCCGCGAGCGGCACGACGAGGAGGGCGCTCGTGACGGCCGCCGCCTGACAGAGTCCGCGCTCCTCCGAGAACTCGTATCGTCCACACGTCGCTGCGAACGCCACCGTCGCACCAATCCCGACACCCATGCCCGCGAGTGTCCCATCGCCGAGCGGGTCGGTCTGCCGCACCGCGTAGATGGTGCTCGCGGGGACGATCTTGCCCTCGAGGGTCAACGCCGCGTCAGTCAGATCCCGCACGATGCCCTTGGTTTCGTGACCCGAGTCTTCTGTCACGACGACCAGCTGACCGGGCTTCAAGACGTGACGTAGGGAGGCCATGACGATGCCATCGCCGTCGATCGAGACGGGCCCGTCCTTTCGTTGAAGCTCCTGCGCCTGGGCGACCGAAGCGTTCAGCAGACCCGCGAGGGACATGACGATGAGTACCTGTGACGAGGCTTCGCGACGGGAACGGGACACGCATGCGTGGCATTCACCACCTCCTGCGTGGGACCGTACCAGCCGCTTCGCCGCGAAGTCGTGATGCCAAGGGTGAAAAGTGGTGAATTCGGCGAGTCGACTGGGCTCTTGCTAGGTCCAGCGTTCTTCGGACGGTGCCACGCGCGCCCGGTGGCTGTGCGCCATCGCGCGGCGCGACGTCCAGTCCGGCGGGTTCTCGCGGCGCTACTTCGACCACGACTGCAGTTCGATCACGTTGCCCTCCGGGTCGGTCACGTACACAAACGTCACCTTCGAGCCAACCGCCGTCGTCAGCGTCACCACGTCTCCCACTGGTTGCCTACCCGCGGCGAGCACCGCCTCGCGTGCCGACGGCACGTCGTCCACCACGAAAGCGATGTGTCCGAACCCCGGGCGATTCACCGCGACCTCGGGCCGCTCTTTCAGGATGTTGTACTGGAAGATCTCGAGCGTCGGTCCATCAGCGCCGTGCCCCGGCACTCGCAGATGCACGCCGCGCAGTTCGGCGCCTGAGATGCCGGTGCCGCGCTCGAGGTCCTTGCCCTTGAAGTCACGCTCCGGTGGAACCGGGACGCAGCCGAACTGTTCCTCGTAGAAGCGCGCCAGTCGTCGCCAGTCGCTGGCGATGAGATTCGTGTGCCCGTAGCGTGCGCCGGCAATCATCCCGTGCCCTCCTATCTGGACGTCCTGGAACGTCGCGTCCGTCTCTTTCCGATCACTCACGCAGATACGGTGGATCGTAGTTCGCGATAGTTCGGAATTCGTCTTCTGTGAGCGGCCGTCGTCTGAACACGGCTCATCCAGCCTGTGGACTGTTCGCGCCGACCGCGGCATCGGATCCATAGAGGATGCGCTCCGTCCCAAAGTTGGCGGATGCGTTGGCCGGGCTCGCGGTTCGTCTGAACCCACACCGTGCGATCAGGGCTTCGAAGCGAGGATCGCACGATAGGCATCCCACTTGGGATCCACCGGCAGATAGATGAGGTGCATGTCTCGTGCGTCGAAGGCGCGCTCCAGCCACACGAAGGCAGCGTCTCGCTCACCAAGGCCGGCGTTGATCAGTGCCATCGCGTATGGCGGCACGTATTTGGTCTTGGAGACCGTTTCGAGCGTCCGGAGCATCGCGCGCGCCTCGTCGGCCCGTCCCGTCTTCGCGAGGATGTACGCCCGCAGCGACAACGCCTTGCTGTTCTGACCAGAGAACCTGGCAGCGGTGGTCAACGCTTCCAGCGCCGCCTCGTGTTCGCCCAGTTGCTCGAGCGCCTGTCCGCGCATCATGTGTCCGATCCAGAACTCGGGGTCGAGGACAATCGCCTGCTGCGCGTGCTCGAGTGCGGTCCGGTTGTCGCGCGCTTGAAACGCCACTTGTGAGGAGAGCGCCGGCATGATGGGCGACAGAGGGTCGAGCTCGCGCGCGCGGCCGAGTCGAGGCTTGCGCCTCGGCGTCGCGGCCCATCTGCGAGAGGGCGTGTCCCAGCGAGAGGTGCCCGCTGGCGAAGCGCGGATCGAGGGCCACCGCACGTCGGAAGCCTGCCTCGGCGCCTGGCCAATCCCAGTCGCAGCACCACTTCAAGTAGGCGAGGGCGAATTGCGCCTCGGCGGTGTCGGGGCCGGCCGCGACGGCCCGCATCGCCGCGTCCCTCGCGCGGGGGACCACGTCGGACGGAGACGGCATCGCCATTGACCAGGCTGCTCGCCAGCACACTGGAGATCGCCGACCACGCGCGCGCGTAGTTGGGATCGACGTCGGTCGCGTGCGTGAAGTACTCGATCGCGCGCGCGTTGGTCGCCGGCGTCCGTTGATTCTGGAAGTTGAGCCCTCGAAGATACAGGTCGTACGCATCGGGACTCTGCGTCTGGCGGCGTGCCAGAGCCTCCAGGCGGCCAGGCGACAGACGGAGCTGGATCTGCTCGGCGATGGCCGTGCTCAACTCCTGCTGCAGCCCCAGGAGACTCGTCGGCTCACGGTCGTAGGACTGCGACCACACCTGGACCTGATCGCGCACCCGTACGAGCGTGACCGTGATGCGCAACGCGAGTCGGCCTCGGCGCGTACGGAGCTTTCGACGAGGTAGTCAGCGCCGAGTTCTCGCCCGATCTCCGTCGCGGACTTCGTCGAGCCCCGATACCGAAGCGTCGAGGACCGGGCGACAACGCCCATCTGATCGGGTTCGATCTGGCCGAGCCAGGATGCCGTTTCTTCCGTCAGCCCTTCAGCGAGGTACTCGCGTGCGGGATCGCCGCTGAGGTTGGCGAAGGGCAGCACCGCAAGCATCAGCGGCGCGGTGCGGGAGTTGAGGTCGCGCGGCGTTCGAATCCATATCGCGCCGCCGAGGAGCAGGACAATCACGACGAGATGGCGAGGCCAGCGCCCATGGCCACATGCGCACCGGTGAGGCGGGAAGACACGACGGTGGGCGAAACGGGCTCGGACGACGGGGTGACAGGAGGCGTTGTCAGCGGCGACGCCGGGCTCAGCCGGAGCGGACCATTGAGCGTGGGTGCGTCCACCGATGCGATGAATCGGTAGCCTTTGCCGGACACGGTCTCGACGCAGGTGGGTGCCTCCGACGAATCGCGAAGCGCCAGTCTTATCTTGCGGATGGCCGTGTGGACGCCGGTCTCGACGTCGACGAACACGTCCTTGCCCCAGAGATGATCGACGATCTCGGTCCGCGACACGAGCTGGCCCCGCCGTTCGATGAGGAGCAACAGCAGGTCCATGGGCTGTCGCTCGATGCGAACCGGACGGCCGTCCCGGCGCAGCTCGTAGGCGCCGACGTCCAGCTCGAAGTCGAGGAAGCGATAGAGACCAGCGGAGTCAGACAACCGTAACCCCCGCGTTATCTTGCACTTTCCGGGTCAGGAATTCATCAGAGGTTCTCCAGCCTCGCTCCATGGTCACGCGACCGTCCGGCCGACCAGGATGGTTCGCACGGCGGGACATATCCACCACAAACCGTCGCGAAAAGGACGATGCCATGACAATGAAGCTGTTCACACGAATCTCTGGTATGACGCTCGTCGGCGTGCTCACGCTGGCGGGAAGCACGATTCTGGGCTTCGGACCAGCGACCCCCGAAGAAGGGCGCGGCAATCTCGAAGGCACCTGGCTCAATGAGGTCAAAATCGTGACGTGCGCGCCGGCGCCGTATGCGGTTCTCGCCACCCTCCAGAGCATGCACACGATCATGCGCGGCGGCATCCTGATCGAAGGCGGCGGCCCGGCCGCTCCGCCGCCGGCTGTCTCGCGGAGCGCCGGTCACGGCATGTGGCAGCGCACGGGGCGACACACCTTTCTCCTGTTCTTCCGCTCCCACAGTTTCGACAATCTGGGTCGCCGCGTCAGAATCTCTGAAGTGACAACCGAGCCAACGCTCATCCAGGGAGACAATCCTGACACGCCGGATTTCGTTGAGCCTTACTATCTCAGCGGCGACGGGACCAACAAGATCACGAACCTCAACCCTGTGGATGGCACGGTGATCAGCGTGACGGAAGGCTGCAACAAGGCGACGTCGACACCCTTCCTGTTCCGGGACTAGCCCGCGACCAGCGCTCGCCCGGTGCCCAAGAGCCGGGCGAGCGCCAGCCCCGTATCGCGCTCGACCGACGGCCCCAGACGACTACTCGAAGTGCCCGCGCTTTCGTTCGGCGTCTTCAGCCAGACGTTCGCCGACCAGCGGAACGGAGACGCGGGAATTGGTGTCGAGCAGCCGGGCAAGGGCTGTTGGCAGATCCTCGAAGGCGTTGTCGATGGCGCCGGCCTTTCGAATCGCCGCCAGGCCGCGGGTCAGTGCCGATTCACTATGGCCCGAGCAGCGCCCGCCACCCGACGACGAGGTCAATGTCGCTCGGCCTCGGCGCCGGTGTCTGATCGATGAAGTAGACGCGTTGCCCATCTGGCGACACGTGGTACTGCGTGCTCCAGTGTCCCAATCCGATGAGCGGCACGGCCAGCGGGGTAGCCGCACCGAGTGTGAGCTGACCGCTCGATTGGCGCTCGACCGGTCGGCCCCACAGTCGGCCGTCGAGATCGACATAGAACAACTCGCGCCCATCGCGGCGCCACACGGGTTGGCTGCCGCCGTTGTTGGAGACCACGAGTCGTCGCGGCGGGCCGGACATCGCACGAACCGATACGTCCGCGCGGCCGGTCTCTTCGGAAACGTACGCCAGCCACTGGCCGTCCGGCGAGATCCGTGCGTCGTACTCAGGGAACGGCCCCGCAAGAATCGCCTCGCTCAACCCGCCGCTCTCGAGTGACACGTGCCATACATCGCCGCGCGCCCCAGTCATGGCCTGTCGGGTGTTGACGATGAGATGGCGGCCGTCGGGCGACCAGTCGGTCGGCTCGCAAAACGGACCTGGACAGGGCAGTTCCCGTGCGACGCCGGTGCCATCGGCCGCGGCAATGCTCAGTCGCCGCTCCGTCAAGCTGCCCGATCCGAATGCCAGCCGCAAGCCATCCGGAGACCACACTGGCAGGATCTCGTTACCGGTCGATGTGGTGACACGGACGCGGCTGCCGTCGTCGAGGTCTTCGACCCAGACGTCGGGATTGCCACGTACCTGATCGATCAGATTCCGGGCGATCCGTCGTCCGTCCGGGGACAGCCGCGGCCAGTTCTGCGGTTGGCGCGGTCTGAGTCGCAGGCCCGTCCCATCGCGCGCGACGGTACCGAGTTGCACGCCGGCCGGCATCGGCATCCCCACCGTGGCGAGCAAATCGGCCGATGCACTCAGCATCGCCGGATGGTACGGCGTGTTCGCTCCCACGGCCACCGGCAGCGTGCGCGGATCGCCGACGAGTCTGAGCGCCGCTGCGTCGAAGGGGCGTGCCTGCAACTGGCCGTCTGCCGTGGAGAGCAGCACACCCAATTGTCGACCAGAGGTCGGGATGAAGACGGCGTCCGATTCCGATCGGAAGAGTGGTGTCCCCGGTTTCGACGCGGGCCGGTCGATGCGCGCCACGTACACACCGCGCCGGTCATCGGTGGTGGCCCTGACGTGAAAGAGCACATGGACGCCGTCCGGCAGGAAGACCGGCCAGCGATGCGAGTTCTCGCCGCGATCCACGTCGACCAGCGTGGCGGGTTCGACGGGTCCGCCGTCCGCCGAGACTTTGGCGAGGCCCTCGAAGATCAGGTTGGGGCCGAAAACGATCGTCCCTGTGGGACTCCACGCGCCACCCCTTCCGTCTGGCGCATCACAGATGACGACCGGCACGCCGCCCGCGACGACCACTTTCATGAGCTTGCCGGCGGCGAAGAACCCGAGCGATGTGCCGTCGGGCGACCAGAACGGTTGCTTCGCTCCGTCCGTTCCATCGAGGGCCACGGCATCGCGCGAGTCGAGCGACCGCACAAACAGGCGTGGCGTCTCATCGTCGCTGACGGCCGTGTAGGCGATACGTCTGCCGTCCGGCGACACAACGGGTGCGGAGTCGAGCCCGGTGCCCGCTGGAAGCGACCAGGTGAACTGCGTGAGGCTTGGTCCAACCGATTTGTCTGGTGTCCGTTCGAAAAGCCGCGCACCGAGGAGTGCCACCAGGAGCATCGCCACGCCGGCGACACCCGCGATGGCCCAGCCTCTTCCTGTCGTGGTGAATCGGCCTATGGTGGCGAATCGGCTGCCCGACTCGCGCGGCGCCTCCGCCGACGCCTTCGTCGAGTCGATCTGCTCCAGGACCCACAGGAGGTCGGCGGCAGACTGAAATCTGGCGGCCGGCGCCTTGGCCAGCAAGCGTCGGACGATGCCGGTCAGTGCCGTTTCGCGCGGCAGCAGGTCAGGCGGATCGTCGTGGACGATCGCGTGCAACGTATCGATGGTGTGCTCGCGCGCGAAGGCCCGCTGGCCCGTCATCAGCTCGAACAGGATCGACCCCAACGCGAAGAGATCCGTCCGTGCATCGACCGGACCGCCCGTGACTTGCTCGGGTGCGAGATAGCCGGCCGTGCCGAGGATCACTCCCGTGAGCGTGGCGAGGCCGCCTGGCAGCGCCGGATCCTGCGCGAGCTTGGCGATGCCGAAGTCCAGGATCTTCGCGGTGCCGGATGTCGTGAGGAAGATGTTCTCTGGCTTGAGATCGCGATGGACCAGTCCGCGCGCGTGCGCCGCGACGAGGCCGCTCGCCAGTGCGGCGGCGATTGCCCGCGCCTTCGCCGACGCGACCGGACCCCGGGCGATTGACGCTCGCAAGGTGTCGCCGTCGAGCAGTTCCTCGACGAGGTACGGGCGATCGTTCGCCATGCCGACGTCGAACACCTTGACGATGTTGGGGTGATCGAGCGATGCCGTGACCCGCGCTTCCTGCAGGAAGCGATCGACCTGTGGCTCGTCGCCGGGGCGGCGCCAATCAGCGTCTTCACGGCGACGTCTCGACCGAGCCGCGGGTCGGTGGCGCGGTACACGTCCCCCATGCCGCCCCGCGCCAGGAGGGCAACGATTCGGTACGGTCCGACCAGCGTGCCGACAGCGAGCTGGGGCTCGTCCTGCGCCAGGTCGCGGGCGGCGAGGGCAAGGGCGGGCGTCTCGAGAAACCCGTCGATTGCGTCGCTGGAGTCGGTGAGTTCGTCAGCGAGAACACGCAGCTCCGGGTGCTCGGCCGCGAAGGTGGCTCGCAGGTGCGCGCGCTCGTCGGCGGGCGCCGCCAGCCACGCATTGTGCCAGTCCGACAGGGTGCGCCATCGCGCGGTGTTCATGGCTGGGGTCAACGCCGACCTCGTTTCGTCAGCGCATGATGAAGCCAGGCACGCGCCGTGTTCCAGTCGTTGATGACGGTGCGCACCGACACGTCCAGCGCCTCCGCCGTTTCCTCGACTGAGAAGCCACCGAAGAATCGCAGTTCCACGACCCGGCTCGGTCGCGGATCGAGTGCCGCCAGCTCCGCCAAGGCGTCGTTGAGAGCGACGACGTCGACGTTGGGTGTCGGTCCCGCAACCTGCTCGGCCTCGAGCGACAGGCCCTCCACGCCCTGGCCGCGCTTGGCCGCCTGACGGGCGCGTGCGGCGTCCACCAACACCCGCCGCATCATCCGAGCGGTCGTCGCAAAGAAGTGCGCGCGGTTCTGCCAATGCACCGCGCGCCAGTCGAGCAGCCGGACGTAGGACTCGCCCACGAGATCGGTTGGTTGCCAGCCGATGGCCAGGCGCTCGCCGGAGAGCATGCGGCGCGCCATTGCCCGAAGCTCGCGATGGACGAGCGGCGCGAGCTGTTCCAGGGCCTCCGCGTCGCCGTGGCTCCATGCCCGCAGCAACCCGGTGAGGTCGGCATCCTGCGTCACTCCCGCGAGTCTATCCAACACCGATGGGTGCGCACGCCTGATTTGACGCTCGTCACCCAGTGCGCAGCGTGGCGTGGCGCACGCCCTGCCGCCCACGCCCGAGGGCGTTAGCGCTGGTCCGGGGCTCGCGATGTTCGTGTCGCCGTCCCTTGGAAGACCGAGGGGATGGGACCGGTCTGGATCATCCAGATCGTCTCGGCGTCTTTCGCAACGAAGATGTCGAAGGCGGGACCACCGGTGAAGAGAATGGTTCCCGAGCAGTCGTTCTTGACGGTGTAGGTTCCACTGCCGTTCAACGTGCGAGAGATCGTCCCATTCACGGTGACCGTCGCGGCAGTAACAGACAGGTCGCCGTCGCCGTGGAACTCGACGACTTCAACGATGGCCTTCGGTACCATGACCCCAGCGACGATGTTGAACCCACTGGCGGCGAAGACATAGGTCCCGCGCAACGTGCTCACTCCGCAGACGTCGTCGTCATGATTCCGTTCGGAAGTCAACGAGGCGGTGGTGGTGGGCATGCCGGGCCGGGCCGAGCTGCCCTGGGCGTAACTGACGGTCGGCGCGGCGAGGGTGACGGCGACTGCGGCGAGGAGAAGTCCCGGGATCTTCATGGCGTGGTCCAATCTGATGAGCGACCTCGGCCCGTCACTGGCGGTCGTGCCTGTGTGCACCGGCATCGAAGTCTCGACACTGTTACAGGCGGAAACCCCTCCCGGCAAGTGCAACGACACGCCGTAGCTGGCTCCTCGGCGATTGGAGCGAGGAGTCGCAGCTCGACACGCTTGCACTTCGTGCCATCCGATCCCGCCTGTAGGAGTAGGCGCTTTCAGTCGAACGTCAACCACTATCAGGGGAACCACATGAAGACACACACACTGGCGATGGCATTCACGATGGTGTCAGCGTTGACACTCGCGGGGTCGCTCGCGTCCGCTCAGACCGGGCAAGCACGACAATCGTCGGAATCATCGAAAGCCGACGCGAGAACCATCCGAGGCGTATGGCGAACCGTCGTCACGCCACGCAATTGTCAGACGGACCAGCCGTTCCCGTCTCTGGCGGGCATCTTCACGTTCAACGAAGGCGGCACCATGGCGGAATACGGGATTGGTCCCGGCGCGAGTCCGGCGCTGCGTAGCCCCGGCCACGGAGTGTGGCGGCGCGAGCACGGCTGGCAGGACTACTCGTTCACGTTCATGTTCTACCGCTACGACACGAGCGGCATCCTGCTTGGCTCCCAGAAGATCACGGCGACGCTCGACCTCTACGCGGGTGGCGACGAGTTTGCGACGAGGTCCGCGATTCAGATGCTCGATGTCAACGACAGCGTGATCGGCACAGGCTGTGCCACCGCCGCCGGGAAGCGGTTCGAATAGGACGTCCGACGCGCGAACGAATCGTTCGCACGTATCATCATGCATCCCTGTTCTTCACTGTGGGTGCACGATGAACACCATCTTCGGCGCCATCGTCTCCGGCATCGGCGTGCTGCTCGCGTGCAGCCTGGCCTGGGGCGCGCTGCTCGCGCCGCTGAACCTGCGGCTGGTACCCTCCGTGCCCTGGGCCATCGTGCCGATGGCCATCTACCTCGTCGCCTACTGGCGCTACGTCGGCGGCCGGCTCGGATCGTCTGAGACCGCCACGACGCGGCGCCACCTCCTGCGGGCACGTGCTGTCGCGCCAGACGTCTGGCCGCTGGCGATCGTCACCGGCCTCGTCGGCTTCGGCGCGCTGCTGACGCTCGTGACGCTGATGGCGCGCCTCATGGCGATGCCGGCAACGGCGCCGATCCAGACGCCGCCCGGCATGCCGGCGGCCACGGCGTTCGCGCTGCTCACGATGTCGTCGATCGTCGCCGGCGTGTCGGAGGAGGCCGCGTTCCGCGGCTACATGCAGGGACCGATCGAGCAGCGCTACGGCCTCGCGGTCGCCATCCTCGTCAACGGCACGATGTTCGGCCTCCTGCACTTTCCCAACCACCCGACTGCCGTACTGCCGATGCTGCCCTACTACATTGGTGTGTCGGCGCTCTACAGCGGCCTCACATGGGCGACGAACTCAATCCTTCCGGCGCTGGTGCTGCACGCCGGCGGCGACGTGTGGTCGCTGACGCGCCTGTGGCTGACCGGCCGTCCGGAGTGGCAGATGTCGGCAACGCCGCCGTCTCTCGTCTGGAACACGGGTCTCGATACGAGGTTCGTGACGACGCTCGCGATGCTGATCGCGTTCTCGGTGACAACCGCGGCACTCTGCCGGTACCTGCGGCGTGTCGCGGCTGCGGCAGACGCGCGCGCAATCGCCGCGTCGGTCTAGGAAGGCGGCGGGGCCGCCGGCAGCGCGAAGCCGACGCGCGCCCCACCGCCCGATCGATTCTCCGCCCACACCCGTCCGTGATGCGCGCTGATGATGCGCGACACGAGGTCGAGCCCCAGGCCAAGGCCGCTCCCGCGGCCGTCGGCCCGGTCGGGCCCGTAGGCCGCGAAGCGGCGCGACGCGTCGGCGTCCGGGAATCCCGGCCCGCCATCCATCACCTCGACGTGCACTTCGCCCACCGCGGATCGCACCTCGACGGCTTCGATCCCGCGTCCATGTCGCACCGCGTTGTCGAGCAGGTTCGACTACCGCCCGGTGCAGCAGCGTCGGATCGGCCATGACGACATCCGGTGCGTCGGCAGCGACGCGCAGCAGCTCCGGCGGCACTCCGGCCCGCTCGATGGCCTCGCGCACCGCCGCCTCCATCCCCACCTGGCGCGTCGTCATCGTCCCGAATGTCAGGCGTGACCGCGCCAGCACCTTCGACACCAGATCGTCGATCTCCGCCACCTCGCGATCGATCTCATCGATGGCGTCCTGGCGACCCTCCCGGGCCAACGCGGTGAGCACGCGCACGCGGGCAAGCGGCGTCCGCAGCTCGTGCGACACCACCGCGAGCAGATGGCGTTCGTCGCGCACCTGCTGCTCCAGGCGATCGGCCATCGTGTCAATAGCCGTCGCGACACGGGCGACCTCGTCGCGGGCTTGGGTCGGGAACCGCGCACGGGCCGTCAGGTCGCCGTCGCCCAGGCGCCGCACGACATCGACGAGCCGATTCAGCGGACTGACCAGTCGCCACGACAGGCGCCACGATGCGAACCACAGCGCGACCAGCACCACCACGGCAAACGCGAGTGCGCTCCACGCCGACGGTGACACGCCGCGCCTCCACACCGTGAAGAGCGCGAACGTGAACCCGCTGGCAACCACCATCGATCCGGCCAGCGACCAGTAGATCTGGCGGTGCAACCCGAACGGTGGGCGGTGCCGGCCGAACGGCGACCTGTCTTGTCGCGAGGACCACGGCGGCCCGCTCTTCCACGGACCGTGACGGCGAGGCGGTGTGCAGCGTGCCATCACACTACCGGAGCAAAGACGTAGCCGACGCCGCGCACAGTCTGGATGAGTTGTGGCGGATCGTCGTGCAGCTTCTGTCGCAGTCGCGCGACGTGGACGTCCACCGTCCGTTCGCTGACGACGGTGTCGCCGCGTCCGGCTTCGCGCAGCAACATGGCTCGCGGAATCACCTGCCCGCGCCGCCGCATCAGCGCGACGAGCAGATCGAACTCCAGCGCGGTGAGCGAGATGGACTCGCCACCTCGCCACACCTGACGGCTTGCCACCTCGGCGCGGATGCCATCGAACTCGAATCGGTCGGCGCCGGCCGCCGGCTGGGCTCGCCGCACCAGGGCCCGAATGCGCGCGAGCAGCTCGCGTGGATTGAACGGCTTCGGGAGGTAGTCGTCCGCTCCGAGCTCGAGCCCGATGATGCGGTCGGTCTCGTCGCCGCGGGCCGTGAGCATCAGCACCGGCACGTTGGACTTCGCTCGCAACCGACGCAGCACCTGGAGGCCGTCGAGTCCCGGCATCATCACGTCGAGGACGATGACATCGAAACTCTGGCGGTCGACCAGGTCGAGCGCGACCGCTCCGCTCGCGACGGTCGTCACGGCGACACCCTGCGGCTCGAGAAAGCTCCTGAGCAGTTCGGGCAGCCGCGCATCATCGTCGACCAGCAGAGTGGTGATGGTCATTGGGTATCGTCCTGGATCGTCGGTTCCGATCTCTACTGAGTCGGTCCCGCTGGTGCTGGTGGCGTGCCGGCTGGCGGCGCGGGCGGCGTCGACGTCGGTCCGCCGCTCCCCCAGGGCCCGGTCCAGCCGGGGTTACCATACCAGCCTGGTGCGCATGGGCCGTAGGCATACCCGTAGCGGGGACCGTACCAGTGCGGGCCGCGAAACGCGGCGCCGACGCCCGCGACGATACCGAAGACGAGCAGAGTCGAAAGCAGGATTCGCATATTCACACCTCACGCTCGCCGGCGCGACGATCGGGTCCCCAACCGCCATGACGGCCGCATCCGCCGTACGACCACGGCCCGCCGCGTGGTCCGCGCCACAGGCGGATGAGCAGCACCGCGCAAAGAACAGCGAACATAATTCCAAACATGTCACTCCTCCCCGGCTCGTTCTCGTGTCGAACCGTCTGTGTGTTATGACGGGAGCACTGTGAAGGAATGGAACGGGTGATTGTTAAGAAGTGTGAAGCTGACGGAGGACTCTGTGGACGCGTTCTCTGAGATTCTGAGCAACGTCAAGCTCCAGGGCGCCGTGTTTTTCAGCGCCGAGTTCTCTGCACCCTGGGGACTGTCGGCGCCCGCGTCGAACGCCATGGCGGCGGCGCTCGGCCTCACGACGCCGGATCTCGTATTGTTCCACCTCGTCGTCGACGGGCAGGCGATGATCGAGTGGGGGAATGGAGAGTCGGTCCATCTGGCGGCCGGCGACGTCGTGGTCTTTCCCCACGGCGACCCTCACCATATGAGCAGCGGCAAGGATGCGGTTCGCCCGTTCCCCAACTACGGGATCAACGCCAAGATCGCCGCCCGAGACCTGAGCCCGCTGCACGCGGGCGGCGGTGGGCACGTGACGCGTCTTGTGTGCGGCTACATGACCTGCGATCCGCACTTGAGCCGGCCGATCCTCGGCGGGCTGCCGGCTGTCTGCAAGATCAATATCCGCACCGATCGGTCGGGGCACTGGCTCGAAAGTTCGATGCTGCACCTGGTTGACGAAGCCGCATCAGGGCGAGTGGGGAGCGAGGCGATGCTGGCCAAACTCTCGGAGGCGTTGTTCGTCGACGCGTTGCGCCGCTACGTCGTCGCGTTGCCCGAGCAGCAAGTGGGGTGGCTCGCGGGAGCCCGCGATCCGGTGGTCGGCAAGAGCCTCAGCTTGTTGCATCAGCGCGTTGGGCACCCGTGGACCATCTCGGATCTGGCCAACGCAGTGGGCGTCTCACGATCGACGCTGCTCGAGCACTTCACGCGGTATCTCTCCGAGTCGCCGATCGCCTACTGGACCCGCTGGCGGCTTCAACTGGCGGCGCGGTTGCTCGAGGGAACATCGCGCGGCGTCGCCGAGATCGCTGCGGATGTCGGCTACGAATCGGAGGCGGCTTTCAATCGCGCGTTCAAGCGAGAGTTCGGACAGCCGCCAGGCCGATTCCGCGGCGCCCGCAAGCGTAGGGCCGCCGAGTCGCAGCGAGACACCGGCTGAGCTGCGTCCTCGCGGCTGGCCGGTCGGCAAACTCCGGCGGCCTCCCGGCAAAACGTAGTCGCGCTGCCGTATGAGCGAGCAAGAGATCCGGGCGTGCGGTCATAGGCGTCTTGCCGGTCAATCGGCACACTCACTCCCGTGCCCCATCAAGCGATATCAGTGGGGGCAGAGGAGCGGCACCATGACCGGATTCTTGACGTTGACCTACAGCGGCCTCAGCTATGGAGTGTTCTTCCTCACGTTCCTCTACGCCATCGGCTTCGTCGGGAACTTCCTGGTGCCGACGACGCTCGATTCGGCGATTGGCTCAGGGGGCCGCTCATGGGGCGACGCCCTCGCGATCGATCTCGGACTGCTGACGCTATTTGCACTGCAGCACAGCGTCATGGCGCGGCCGGCGTTCAAGCGCCAACTGACGCGACTCGTCCCTCCCGCCGCCGAGCGAAGCACATACGTGCTCGCCAGTAGCGTCGCCTTGCTCTTCTTGTTCTGGCAATGGCAACCCCTCGGGGGCGTCGTGTGGGACGTGCAGAGCGCGACCGGTCGCGCCGTTCTCTATGGCGGATTCGCGTTCGGCTTCCTGCTCGTGCTCGTCACGACCTTCGTGATCAACCACTTCGACCTCTTTGGGCTCAGGCAGGCGTGGCGCCACTTCCAGGGTCTGCCGCAGGCGCCATTGCCCTTCGTCACGCCGATCCTCTACCGAATCGTCCGACATCCCCTCTACGTCGGCTGGTTCTTCGCCTTCTGGTGCACGCCGACGATGACGGTGTCGCACCTGGTGTTCGCCAGCCTCGCGACGGCCTACATCCTCGTCGCAATCCAATTCGAGGAGCGCGATCTGGCGGCGGCGCATCCCGAGTACCTCGAGTACCCGGAAGCGCGTACCGATGATCGTGCCAGCCTGGCGTCGGCCGGGCGTCCGCGTCGAGTCAGGGCCGCTCGATGTCAACGCGCGTGAAGCGAGGGCCGCTAGTCGGGCAGGTCTTCGCTCTTCGGTTCAGGCAGCCAGAAGCTCGAGATGAAGCCGATGACGTAGACGAGCGTGCCGACGATGGCAGACGCTATGGCCAGCTTGGCGGCGGCACCGACGCCGGCATCACTGTTCGCGAGCTGCGTCGTCACGAGCGCCGCCGTCGTGCCGAACATGCGGCCGCCGACGTTGGCGGCAAAGCTCTCGCCGGTGCCGCGCAGGTGGGTCGGGATAGACGCGCGGCAGGTAGTTTCCCCAGAAGCTGAACTGCGCGATCGTCATGAAGCCGAGCGCGAAGATGCCCCACTTGAGCGCCGTGACGTTTGCATGTTGCGGCGAACAGGAAGACGAGCGGCATCAGCACCAGGCCCGGCACCTGGAACACGCGCAGCAGCTTGCGGCGGCTGAGGATGCGCACCGCGAGGAACGCGAGCAGCCATGCGACCGGCGAGGCCGCCGAACTCCTGGAACGACTGCACGGCGCTGACGGTCTGTTCTTGCGCCGGACGCGCCAGGGTCCGCACCTCGGCCAGACCGGGGACGATGCGCGGCGTCTGCTGGATCGCGCCGAAGGCGGCCGCGTAGGCGCAGGCCATCATCACCGTCGTGACGATCGTGGTGCGGCGGAACTGCGGCCGGAAGAGCTCGCGCGAAGCTCGGGCGCTTGAGCGTGCCGGCCTCCTTCTTCTCGCGCCACACCGGCGACTCCGGCAGGAACGGCCGGATGAGAAGGAGCGGGATCGCCGGAATGACGCCCGACATCAGCGTATAGCGCCACGCCTCGTGGCCCCCCGCGCACCGCCGGCAACTGATCGCCGTAGGTGACGATCAGGTAGTACATCGCCGTGACCATCACGCCGCCGATCGAGCCGAACGCCTGCGTCCAGCCGATGACCGACTCGCGCTGCTTCGGATCGTGGAAGAGCTCGGACAGCCACGCGACCGCGGCGACGAACTCGACGCAGACGCCGACGAACGTGCCGCAGCGCCAGAAGAGCAGCCAGCCGACCGAGGTCGAAAAGGCGGCGAACATCGCCGAGAACGCGTAGAGCAGAATGCTCCAGACGAGCACGCGGCGGCGGCCGAAGACGTCGGTCAGGTAGCCGCCGAGCAGGCCGAAGATGCCGCCGGCCACCGCCGGGACGTTGAAGATGATACCGACCCATGAATTGACCGACGGGTCGCTCGCCGGCACGCCGAGCAGATCGACCAGCGCCGGCCGAATGATGAGCGGCAGCATCAGCAGTTCGTACGAATCGAACGCGAAGCCGATCGCCGAGATGATGCAGATGACCCAGACCACGCCGGACATCCGGGGACGGGACACGTCGGTTTGCACACTGGACATCGTTGGGGTCTCGATTTTCACGGCGCCGGCCGCCGGTCACTGAACAGGTGGCCGCTATACTATGCCGCCGCGTCCGCCCTGCCAAGTAATGCTATGCTCTCGCCCTCGATCGCACGACGTCATCGAATCGGGTGCCGGCGGTGCGAGCAATCATCAGGGAGGAGTCCGTGGCCAGGTACGGCGACCGCGTTCGCAAGTGTCTCCTTCTCACCCTCATCGCCATCGTCGCCGTCGGGCTGCTGACCGTCTCGGCGGCCGAAGACTGGCCCGAGTTCCGCGGTAAGGGGCGCCTCGGCGTCTGGAATGAAACCGGCATCGTCGAGACCTTCCCGGCCAGCGGATTGCCCGTGCTGTGGCGCACGCCGGTCGAAGAACGGTTTCACCGGACCGGCCGTCGCCGCGGGACGCGTCTTCCTGATGGACTTCGAGGAGACGCAGAAGCCGAAGGGGACCGAGCGCGCGATAGCGCTCGACGAGAAGACCGGCGCCGTGTTGTGGACGCAGTCGTGGACCGTCGACTATCGCGGCATGTCCTACGGCTACGGTCCGCGCGCGACGCCGACGGTCGACGGTGATCGCGTCTACTTCGCCGGTGCCGACGGCAAGCTGTTCTGCCTGGATGCGAAGAGCGGCGCCATCCTCTGGAAGAAGGACTACGTCACCGACTACGGCGCCGACCGCAGCAAGTGGGCGTTCGACTGGGGCTTCTCGAGCGCGCCGCTGGTCGACGGCAACCGGGTCATCGCGCTGGTCGGCGGCAAGGAGAACGCGAAGGTCGTCGCGTTCGACCAGGTCACTGGCAAGGAGCTGTGGCGCAACCTCGGCAGGAGACGGAGCTTGGCGTCGCGCAACCGATCATGGTCACTGCCGGCGGCGTGCGGCAGCTGATCATCTGGTATCCCGGCGCCGTCGTCTCGCTCGAATCCCAGCGACCGGCAATCCAGTATTGGGAGCAACCGTACAAGGCCGGCGCGTCGATGACGGTGTCGACGCCGGTGCTGCACGGGCCGCTACCTCTTCTTCACGAACTTCTACGACGGCCCGCTGATGCTCGAGCTCGACCAGAAGAAGCCGGCTGCGTCGGTGCTGTGGAAAGGGAAGAGCGACAGCGAAATCTCAGACCGACGGCCTGCACTCGACCGTGAGCACGCCGGTGATCATCGGCGACTACATCTACGGCATCTGCAGCTACGGCCAGTTCCGCTGCCTGCTTTGCCAAGACCGGCGAGCGCGTCTGGGAAACGCAGGCGCTCACCAAGGAGCGCGCCCGCTGGGCCTCGGGCATCATCGTCCGCAACGGCGACCGCCTGTTCGTCAACAACGATCGCGGCGAGCTGATCATCGTGCAAGCCGGCCACGGAAGGCTATCAGGAGGTGAGCCGCACGCAGCTCATCAAGCCGACCAGCAATCCCGGGAACCGCCGTCAGCTTGGCGCGGTCAACTGGACGCAGCCGGCCTACGCCAACCGGCACATCTACGTGCGCAACGACGAAGAGATCGTCTGCCTGTCGCTCGCGACCGACGGAAAGTGATGGCGGCGCGGACGTGAAGCACCTGCTGGTGACGCTGACGCTCGCCCTTGCCCTCGCCGCTGGTGTCGGCCACGCTGGCCGGCTCGCCACGCCGCTCGTCGCGCAGGAGAAGCCGATTCGCTTGCGGATGCTGACGACCGACGGTTTCTACGTCCTGCTCGGCGGCGGCGCCAACGCCTTCGTCCTGGTGCGCGACGAAGAGATCGTGCTCGTCGACTCGAAGGCGCCCGGCCGGACCGCGGCGATGCTCGATGTCTTCGCTGAAGCCACCGACCTGAAGGTCACGACGATCGTCAACACGCATGCACATGCCGACCATGTCGGCGGCAATCTGGAGCTGCCGACCGCAACGCGGATCATCGCCCATGCGAACACGAAGGCGGCGATGGCGAAGATGGACCTCTTCACGCGCCCGGGGCGCGCGGCCTGCCGACCGAGACCGTCACCGATCGCTTGACGCTCTTCGAGGGGCGCGACAAGCTGGACATCTACTACTTCGGGCCGGCGCACACCAACGGCGACCTGATTGTCGTGTTCCCGTCGAAGCGGATGGCGGTGTTCGGCGACATTCTATCGTCCAAGGCGGTGCCGATCGTCGATCGCGCCAACGGCGGCAGTGCGCTGGCCTATCCGGACACGCTCGCGAAGGTCGTCGCCGGCATCGCCGACGTCAATCGCGTCGTCCCCGGCCACGAAGAGGGGTTGCGTGACGAGCGCAGCCGTCACGCAACCTCCGTCGACATCACGACGCCGCGCACACTGACGTGGCCCGAGGTGCAGGAGTACGCCGACTTCACGCGAGACCTGGTTGCGGCGATCCGCGCCGCCGCTACGGCGGGGAAGACGATCGATCAGGCGGTCGCTGGCCTGGCGCTGCCGGAACGCTACAAAGCGTACGATATGAGCGGCGCGCGCGGGTTCTTCGAGGCAGCGTATCAAGAACTCGGCGTCCGCTGAGCGTGTGTCGGCCTGCGGCTACTGACCGGCGAATGCGGCGTCGTAGAGCGCCAGGGCGTCGCTGACCTCCAGCGTGCGTGGATTGTGCTTCCCCGTCATCTGCGGCGCCGTGTCGGCGGCCATTCGAGCGAGATCGTCCCGATGCACGCCGAGTGTCTCGAGGTCCGGCGCCAGACATCCCATGGCCGCTAGTGAGCGGAGCCGGCCGACGAGTCCCTCGCTCGATGCCGGGGTCGTCGCCAGGGACAACCGCGCCAGCTGCTCATAGCGCTCCGCGACGACCGTGGCATTCCAGCGCACGACGTGCGGCAGCATCACGCTGACGGCGACGCCGTGGGTCACGCCGTAGCGCGCCGTCAGCGGATTCGCGCACGCATGCGCGGCGCCGAGCATCGACAGTTCGATTGCCGCACCGGCGTAGTAGGCGCCGAGCTGCATCGCGGCGCGCGCCTCGATGTCGGCCGGCTCGTGCAGCACGCGTTCGTAATGGCCGTCCAGCAGCACCCACGCTTCGCGAGCGAACAGGTCCGAGAGCGCGTTGTGCGTCCGCGTGACGTACGACTCGACGGCGTGCGAGATGCGCGTCGTATCCGGAAATCGCCGTCACGCTCGCCGGCATCGTCACCGTCAGTTCGGGATCGAGCAACGCGATGCGGAACGCCGCCTTCGGATCGCCGCACGCCATCTTCTCGTGCGTCTCGGCGTCAGAAATCACGGCGAAACACTGCGCTTCGCTGCCGGTGCCGGCCGTCGTCGGCACGCCGATCATCGGCAGCATCGGCTGCGTCGCCTTGCCGAAGCCGCGATAGTCGCGCATCGCCCCGCCCTGCGTGCAGCAGGAAGTTGATCCCCTTGGCGCAGTCGAGCGAGCTGCCGCCGCCGAGCGCGACGATGGAGTCGACGCCGTGGGCGGCCGCGTGATCGCGGCCGGTCGCCAGCATCGCGGTGTCCGGATTCTCGCCGAACGCGTGGAACGGAACGACGTCGATGCCGCTCGCTTTCAGCAGATCGATGGCGCGGTCCACGTAGCCGGTGGCGACCATGCCCGGATCGCTGACGAGCAGCGTCCGCGCGAACCGCAGTTCGACCGCCAGCTCGCCGATGCGCTGCAGCATGCCGGCCCCGAAGACGACATGCGTGCGATTGCGATAGTCGAACGCCGTCATGCCGGCAGATCCTCACCCGCCGGCTCGGGTAACCACGTGCTGACGATCACGCCAATGACGTAGGCGGCGGTTGCGACCAGTCCAGCCGCGTAGGCGAGGTTCGTGGCCGGTGAGCCACCGCCCATCGTGTTCGCGAGCTGCGTGGTGATCAGCGCCGCGGACGTGCCGATCATCCGGCCGCCGATGTTCGCGGCAAAGCTCTCGCCCGTGCCGCGCAGGTGCGTCGGGATAGACGCGCGGCAGATAGTTGCCCCAGAAACTGAACTGGCCGACCGTGCAGATGCCGACGCAGAAGATGCCCCAGCGCAGCAGGGTCACGTCGGTCACGGCCGCGAACAGAAACGCGAACGGGACGACGACGAGACCCGGAATCTGGAACATGCGCAGCAGCCGGCGGCGCGCCGACGATACGGACCGCGAGGACGGCGAGCAGGAGGCGACCGACCAATCCGCCGGTTTCCTGGAACGACTGCACGGTGCTGACTGCCTGCTCGATCATCGCCGGCGGCAGCGCGCGCACGTCGCGAGGCCGGGCGTGATGCGCGGCGTCTGCTGAATGGCGCCGTAGGCCACAGCGTAGCCGCACGCCATCAACAGCGTCGTCACGAGCGTCGTCCGGCGAAACGCCGGGCGGAACAGCTCGGCGATGCTCGGACGGCGCAGCGTGCCGGCGCGGCGCTTCTGGTCCCAGGTCGGTGACTCCGGCAGCAGCGGCCGCAGGAGCATCAGCGGGATGGCCGGCACGAGGCCGGAAATCAGCATGTAGCGCCACGGCGCGTGCGCGCCGTGAATCGCCGGCATCGAGTCCGAGTAGGTGACGA
Source organism: uncultured Alphaproteobacteria bacterium (assembly GCA_963718145.1). Classification (GTDB taxonomy): domain Bacteria; phylum Pseudomonadota; class Alphaproteobacteria; order Caulobacterales; family Hyphomonadaceae; genus UBA7672. Next base: position 65,171 of record CAVQYJ010000020.1, read on the forward strand.
TCAGGTAGTACGCGGCCGTGACCAGCACGCCGCCGACCGATCCGAACGCCTGCGTGTAGCCGATGATCGCTTCGCGCTGCTTCGGCGACCGGGAAGAGCTCCGCCAGCCACGCGACCGCCGCGACGAACTCGACGCAGACGCCGACGAAGGCGCAGCAGCGCCAGAACAGCAGCTCCTGGACCGACGAGCTGAAGCCCGAGCCGAGCGCCGCGCCAGGCATAGAGCAGGATGCTCCAGACCAGCACGCGGCGGCGGCCGAACAGATCCGTGAGGTAGCCGCCGAGCAGACCGAAGAGCCCGCCAGCGATTGCCGGCGTCGACAGCAGCAGCCCCGACCAGGTGTTGATCGCGGGGCTCGTGGCCGGCACGCCGAGCAGCTCCACCAGCGCCGGACGGATGACGAGCGGCATCATCAGCAGCTCGTAGGAATCGAACAGGAAGCCGATGGCGGCGATGGCGCAGATCGTCCACTGAATCGCGGTCAGCGCAGGGGGGCGGGCAGGGCTGGCAAGGCCGGCAGGGCGTGGCGGGGATCATGATGCTCGTGGGCGCGAGACTTTGACCGACGCAAGGCCCTGACTATACTTCAACTGCTATGAGTGATTCGTCGCCGCTCGCTACCACTGACGTCGCCGTCGGTCGATGCCGCTCGGACCGCCTTGGATGCGCAGGTTCGCGAGATCGTCAGCTGGCACTTCGATCCCGGCGACCGGGTCGCCGTTCTGGCTGGACTACGCGAGCGAGCTTGGCTGGGACCCGCGGACCGAGGTCCACAGCTTCGCTGACCTTGCGAAGCTCGGGCCGTTCGAGGACGAGTGGTTGCGCGGCGGACCAGTGCAGCGCTGGATTCCGAAGGGTTACGCCGGCAGGCCCGACATTCGTGTTCGAAACCGGCGGCACGACCGGCATTCCGAAGACGCGCGTCGCGTTCGAGGATTTCCGTATCGACTACGAGCTGTTCAGCCGCACGCTGCCCGACGACAGGTTCCCGCCGGGGTCGAACTGGCTGATGCTCGGACCGTCCGGTCCACGTCGGCTGCGCCTGTCGGTCGAGCACCTGGCGCAGTTCCGCGGCGGCATCTGCTTCTGCGTCGACCTCGACCCGCGCTGGGTCATCAAGCTGATCAAGAAGGGCTGGCTCGAGCACCTCGAGGCCTACAAGGCGCACTGCATCGACCAGGCGGTGACCATCCTGCAGGCCGGCCACGACATCCGCTGCATGTTCACGACGCCGAAGCTGCTCGAGGCGCTGGCGCTGCGGCTCGAGTCGATGGGGACGTCGATCCGCCAGATGGGGATCACCGGCATCTTCTCCGGCGGCACCGAGTTCACGCCGCAGTGGAACCGCTTCGCGCACGAGGAACTGCTCGACGGCGCCTACATGACGCCGACCTATGGCAACACGCTGATGGGGCTCGCCGCGAGCGCGCCGTCCGGTCCGCACAACAACTACAAGATCACCTACTACGCGCCGCAGCCGCGCGCCGTCATCCAGGTCGTCGACTTCGACGATGCGAATAGGGAAGTCGGGTACGGGCAGACCGGACGCGTGAAGCTGACGACGCTGACGCGCGAGTTCTTCGTGCCGGGATTCCTCGAGCGCGACGAAGGCGAACGCGAGCCGCCGTGCCCGCAGTATCCGTGGGACGGCATCAGCGGCGTGCGCCCGTACCGGGCGCTGGCCGAGGGCACGACCGTCGGGGTCTACTGAGCCGGCGCCACCGTCCGTCACGGCTGTTGGTCACGGGGATTTCGCGGTGCGCCGCCATCATGGCAGGATCGGAGCCATGAGGCGTGCCTCCCTGCCCGCGTTCTTGATCACCGCCCTGGCGCTGGTCGCTGACGTCCCGGCGCTTGCCGCCTGGAGCGCCGTCGCGCCCGCGTGGGCGGAGGCGTCCGACTGGCCGAAGTTCCGCGGCCCCGACGCCCACCCCGTCGGTGCGAGTCCGCGTCTGCCGTCCACGTGGTCACCGCGCGACAACGTCGAGTGGAAGGTCGAGATCCCTGGACGCGGATGGTCGTCGCCGGTCGTCGTCGGCAATCGCGTGTTCATCACGACGGTCACGACCGACGGCGTCTCGAAGCGCCCGCAACTGGGCACCGACTTCAGCAATGACTACATCGCGGAGCTGGAGAAGCAGGGGCTGTCCGAAGACGAAGTGATCGCACGGCTCAACGCGCGCGACATCGAGTTGCCGGACGAAGTGTCGCTGCACTACTTCCTGTACTGCTTCGACCTGACGACTGGGCGCGTCCAATGGAAGCAGGAGTTCCATTCGGGACGTCCACCCGGCGGCCGGCACCGCAAGAACAGCTTCGTCTCCGAGACGCCGGTGTCGGATGGCCGCAGCGTCTTCGTCTACGTCGCCAACCTCGGGCTCTACGCGTTCAGTCTCGACGGCACCGCGCGGTGGAAGACGCCGCTCGAGTCGCGTCCGATCTATCTCGACTTCGGCACCGGCGGCTCTCCGGCCCTGCGCGGGAACATGCTGGTGATCGTCAGCGACAACGAGCAACAACAGTTCATCGCGGCATTCGATACGCGGACCGGCAAGGAACTGTGGCGCACGCCGCGCGACTTGTTCGTCAAGGCTGATCCGCGCAAATCGGGGTGGTCGTCGCCCCTCGTGTGGACGCATGCGGCGCGCAGCGAAATCGTCGCCGTCGGGCCTGGCACGGCGGTCAGCTACGACCTCTCGGGGCGAGAGCTGTGGCGCCTCTCCGGGATGTCGGCGGCGCCGATTCCGAGCCCATTCGTCTACGACGGACTGCTCTACATCGACGGTGGCGCCGGCGGTGGTCTATTCGCGATTCGCGCGGGGGCGGCGGGCGACATCTCGTTGCGCGGCGACCAGACGTCGAACGATTTCATCGTCTGGTCGGTCGAACGTGGCGGGACGTATCTGCCGACGCCGCTCGCCTACAAGGGCGGCATCTACAAGCTGTCGGAGAAGGGTGTGCTGACGCGCTTCGACGCGAAGACCGGCAAGGTCAGTTACCGCAGCCGGCTCGGTCGTGAGGCGGGCGCGTTCACATCGTCGCCCTGGGCCTATAACGATCGGATCTATTGCTTGAGCGAAGAAGGGCAGACGTTCGTGGTGGCGGCGGGTGAGACGTTCACTTTGCTCCACGTCAACGAGCTGGGCGAGATGGCGCAGGCCACCCCGGCCATCGTCGGCGAGCGCCTGCTGGTGCGGACGGAGAGCGCGTTGTACTCGATGCGTCAGTCGCGTTCAGGAGCCAGCTCGCATCGCTAGTGTCGTGGCGTCGCGGTCAGCGACTCGGACGCTTGGGCCAGCCGCTCGCTGAACGCGTGCCGTTCGGACCGCCCACGACGGCGTAGGTGGCTTCCGCTGAACGACCGTGGTGTCGTCTGGACGAGGACGGAACTGCCAGCATGGTTCGTCGCGAGCGGGGCGTCACGCCCAATTCGCGAACTTCAGTCCCTCAACCCGGTTGAAGTGTCGAGTGTTGTTGGTGAACTGGGCGGCGGTCCGCTTGCGCCGACCTGCGCGCCGAAGCGCCGGGTAGACATCGCGGTTGCAAGGAGACCGAGCACCAGAAAGGTTGCGCCGCGCCAATGCGAGCCCGGCGGGAACCGATGCGTCCGTCGCACCTTGCCCCGGCGGCGTGAGCTCGGCGACCACCTGACCGCGATCGGTCACCATTACGCTTTCACCGGACCTGACCTGGCGGATGTATTCACTCAGGCGGTTTTTGAGCTCACGAACGCCGACGGTCTTCATGAATCACCATGTAGCTCTGTGTGGCTACATTGTCAATTTGTGATGCGGCCGCGATCGGGCGAGCGAGTGCTTGCCGCCGCCATCGACTGCGTGACGGCGCATTCGTATCCAGCTCTCCAGCTCGTTGCCGCCGCCATGGTATCGGGCACCCTGGTCAGCTCAATCGACCGAGCGCCACGGAGGACGCGTAACCCGGCGACACCGTCTCAGTGTGCGCGGTCAATAGCCATCGCCGCTACCTGGCTGCGGCGTCGGCGCGACGGCCCCGTTGACGCTGCCGACCATGCTGGGATGGATCGTGCAGTGGTAGTTTCCGCCACCGGAGACGGCCCGCGCGACGCTCGAGGCGCCTGCCGCTAGGGTGCCGAAGTCCACCGAACCGTCATCCATCACAATGTGATGGGTGACGCGGTCGTTGTTCATGAAGAGCAGCGGCTGGCCGGCCGTCTGCACCGGATTCGGGGCGTACGACAGGTTGCCATTCGTGGCGGAGATGGTGACGGTGACCGCCGAGCCGGCGGTTCCTGAGGGTGAGCTTGGCGCCGACGAGCCCCCGCCGCACCGCGAGCTCAACACGCCAACCGCCAGGACCAGCACTGCGCGACTTGCTTGTTTCCACATGACGGCTGCCAGGGCAGATCGCGTGCCAGCCACATGTGGCGGGAATGCTTCGGACTTCCCTGGCAGCCGCCTTCGAGACTAGTAATCGGCTTACGTCGGCGCGCGAGGCGGAACCAGGATCCGCCCCGCGCGGTCGAACGGCCTCGGGCATCCCGAGCGCCGCGCGACGATTGAATCGGTCAGTGGTTGGCGCCCGACTCGATCGCGCCGACTGGCGAGAGCGACATCGGCCCGAGTTCGAGGGGTGCCGCCTGCGCCGACCCTGCAAGACCCCGCCGCCGTTCGAGTTCGAGCGTCAAGAGCTCCGCCTGCAGGCACTCCCGGCGGGCGGCCAGGCGCATCCGCTCGATGCGAATCATCTCCTCGGCTTCGCGGGTCGGTTCGCACGACGAGCAGTGTGCCAGCTCGGCTTCGTAGAGCGTCCCGTCGGTCGGCAGCGTGAGCTGACGAGGATCCCGGGCCTCTTCTCCCTTCGTCGGGAGCTGCTTTCGGATCGTCTCGAGCGCCTTCCGCAGTCCGTCCGGAAGGTCCGCCAGATCGTCGAACGAACGGAAGGGCCCGTCGGCGATTCGCCACTCGACGTCGGCAATGCGCGTGTGAATCGCGTACACCTCGTTCACGCGACGCACGTAGTAGGTCACGGCATAGCACTGATTCTTGTTCTCGAGCTTGCGCTCGGTCGTCGTCTGGTGCTCGGCCTCCTCGAAACGACTCACCACGAGCGACCGCTCGGCCTCCATGGCCTGCGATGCCACGACCGCCAGTTGTGAGAACTGGTCCGTCGCCGTCTGCGTGGACGCCCCCGAGGCGATGGTGGTCTGCGTGTCGACGCCGACTTCACCGTTCACTTGCGGTGCGCCGAAGAAGCCGGCCAGGCCGCCGCCGGCCGAAACCGACGTGTCCGCGTGCGTCCGAATGTCGTTCAAGGTGTTGACGTAAGCGGAGCTCGAGCTCGACCGGCGGTTCTGCGAGAGGGCGCTCACGGTCTGCCGGAACGACGTGTGCACCGACACGCGCTCGGTGGACGACTTGACGCGGCGGAACCGGTCGAACTCATAGAATCCGCACCGTCTCACCGGGCAAGAGCGTCGTCGTGTACAGCAAGGGCCCCTGCTGCCGTCCGAGCAGGCGCAGGCAGTGCTCGTAGGCAACGCGCACCTGGATCCGTCGATCCTGGACGTTCGGCAGGTCGAACGTCCGCGCCTCGTAGAACAGAATGCAGCGATCGAAGGGCAGCCAAGGTGGGGCGGCTGGCGCCTGACATGCTGTCGGAATCTCGCCGACGCACGCGCCCGAACACCCCGAACAGGAGTGGTCCTCCGGCCCCGCTTCGCCCACGCCAGTCTGTACGGCCTCGAATCCCTTGTCGCGATTTGCCATGTGTCTGCCTCCACGCGGTTGGTGCGAGCGACCGTCCGATCGTTACGTCGCGCGATTCGCAATCCGTCGAACGCGCGCAGTAATTCGTACCGCGGCAGAGCCTCTCGAAGGTAACTGCCGCTTCGCCGTCAACGACACCGCGACTGCCGCGGGGAATCCCCCGCCTCGCACCGCTGAGGCGGACGAGCACGAGTCAATTCCAGTGTGTTCTTGTCCCTCGCCGCGATGGTCGCCTGAACCCGTAGGGCATGAAGCCTGCAACGGGGACACGATCACCTGGACCGCGCGCACATCGCGTCCGGCGGTAGTTACATTTCCGGTTCGCAATCCGAGCGCGTAGGCACCGTCGAGACCGGCGAATCGGCTCCGCCCTATGTGGTTCGCGTCAGCAGTGGCTTGGCGACCAGGCTTGCGCCGATGAGGAGCAGGCACATCGCCAGCAGCGGCAAGTCGACACGCCAGAGCTGTCCCAATGCGGCGAGGAGTGCCAGGCAGCCGAGGACGAGCGAGAAGCCGTTGATGCGGACCTGCTTCGCGTACCGTTACGATGTTGGTGCCGATCAGAACGGCCGCGACGCCAAAGAGCCACGCGCCCGGTGGCACCTGCTCAGTCGGCACGAGCCACACGAAACCGGTCAACATGAACAGAAGTCCCCACCCGATATCGTTCAACCGGCGGTCGAGCTGGGATGCCTCATGGCTCGCGGACATTGTGGAATCGAGTGACATGGAAACCTCCTTCGCTGTTGCTCCTTGCCTTGCCTGTTCCGCCTCTCTTGCGTGTACGGAGCAGTACCCGTGCCGTTGAATAATAGCTCGCCAACAGTGCTGGTTTGAGACCCGGAGCATCCGACCGACCAGGCGGGCTTCGTACGCCACTCGCCGAACAGCCGCGAGTCGAAGTTCGACGACGCCGTGGCGGTCCTCGTCGATGCGAACGCGCAGGATGGCCCCGACCTCGCGCACTCCGAGGCGGAGCCGCGCTACCTTCGTCCGGGTGCTGCCGCCGACGGCGCGTGCTCATGGTGGTCTATATAATCAGGAGACGAGCCGATGTCGAAAGGATCCCAGACGCCCATCAACGAGGTGCTGGCCGAGCACGTGCGCAAGGACGTCGCGTAGCGGTCACGCAAGGATGACTCCGCCGAACAACCGCAAGAAGCTAAAGGTCGGCGCCGGCCGGTCCGTCACGGACTCCGCCAGGGCGTCAACCCGTGCGACGCCGCAGGCACGCAAAACCACCAAGCGAACGGCCGCGCAAGGCAACGTCGTCACGACGCTGCCGGCCGCCATGACTGGCAGGGCGAGCCCCGCGAAGGCCGCGGTCGGCGACAAGCCGGTCTTCGCCTACATCAGCAGCTTGCCGCAGCCGCAACGCTCCATCGCCGAACGCGTCGATGCCCTGGCGGCCAAGACGCTGCCGGCCCTGCAGCGCTGCGTGAAATGGGGCATGGCGTTGTATGGCGTCGGCGACGGCTGGTGCTTCTCGTGCGGCGGCTTCGCCGGCCACGTCAAGCTCACGTTCGGGCGCGGCACGGCGCTCACGCCCGTACCGCCCAGTGGCGCCGATCGGGATGGGCAAGGACTCGCGCGGCGTGGACCTCGCATCCGTCGACGACCTCGACGAACGCCAGGTCGCGTCGTGGATGAGACAGGCCGCGGCCATGCCCGGCTTCGGGGGGAAGAAGCGATGAGCCCGGCAGGGACCCCTGAAGGTCGCCTCGGGCCCTCGAGAGCTTCACATCTCTATCGCGTCTATCGCGCGTGCGTCAGGATGGTGATAGCGCTGGTCGGCTGACCGGCGGCCGCCGGCGGTCCGCCGGTGACGACGAGCACGGTCGAACCGGTGACGGCAATGTGACGCGCCGGCGCCTGCGTCTTGTAGCTGGCGACCGCCACCGGTTTCGCCGGTGTCGAGAGATCGACGACATGCACGCCGTCGACCGAGTCGGCGACGTAGGCCAGCGCACCCTGCAATGTCACGTGGCGGGCGAGGCCAGGCGTCCGATAGAGCGCCGCAAGCTTCGGCGTCGCCGGTGCCGTGAGCTCCCAGAATCTGCAGCGTGCCCCGCGGCACCGTGCCGGCCGGACGCGGCGCCCGTTTGGGATCGAACGGCTCGCCACCTGCCAGGACAGCCAGCCGTCCAGCCTCGGACAGCTCGATGTGCTGCGGGGTGTGCGCTTCCTGGATGTTGCTCGCCGGCTCGACGTTCTTCGACGTCACGGTCGAGACGTCGAGCACATAAAACCCGGACGGATTGTCCACCGCGTACGCGGTGGCGCCAGCGATCGCCGCATCGCGGGCATAGCCGTCGACAAAGGCGGACCCGAGATACGCAGGCTTCGTGCTATCCGACACATCGATCACATCGACGCCGGTCATGTGGTTGGCGACAACCGCGCGTCCACCTGCGACCGAGACGTTCTTCGACTGGCCCTGCGTCTTGGCCGCCCCGTGAAGCACCGGCTTGTCGGGGTTGGCGACGTCGAGAATCTGCAGACCATTGAATCCGTTCGCGACATACAGCAGCGAGCCGTAGACGCGGAATCCCCAGACCTTTTCGGGAAACTCATAGACGCCGCGACGGGTTGGCGCCGCGGGGTTCGCGATGTCGTAGACGGTCAGCGTCTTGCCGGCCACGACATACGCCTGTGTCCCAGCCGCGCGCACCAGCTCCGCCGGCCCGGGAATCGTGCCGACCGCCGTCAGTGTTCCGGTCTGGGCAGTCGCGGAACTGGCCAACATCAGCCCGAGCGCTGCGGTGACCGTCGTGATCGCCGTGACGCGCGGAACCGACGGAACCGACGACACAGGGCGATTCATCGCGCCACCTGCCTGGCAATCTTGTACAGCCGCGACTGCGTACGGATGTAGAGGCTGCCGCCGGCAATCGCCGGAGACGCCAGCGCCATCTCGTTCAGCGAGTTCTTGCCGAGCACCTTGAACGTCGGACCGGCCTTGATGACGAACGTGTCGCCGTCTTCGCTGAGCAGGAACACCTTGCCGTTGTAGGCCCACGGCGACGCCGTGAAGCCCGCCGCCTCTGGCGCGATGCGCTGCGGCCATAGATCTCCTCACCGGTTCGCGCATCGTGGCACCACAGCAGGAACCGCGGTCGAGCAGCGTGTAGAAGTGCTCGCCGTAGACGAGCGGCGACGTCTGGTACGGTGCCGAGCCGCGGCTGGAACCAGGCGACGTACTCGTTGGTCGTTTCGCCCGGCTTCAGCGTGATGTCGCCGAACGCGCCCGGCTTGATGGCGTAACACGGGGCGCACCTGCGCGCCGGGATAGCCCGGACGACATGTAGAGCAGGCCGTGCCGCGCGAACGGCGTCGGGACGACGTTGACGGTCATGCCCGCGAGCTCCCACAGCAGCTTGCCGTTCGAGATCGTACGAGCGGACCTTGCCACGCCCATTCGTCACGATCTCGGTCCGCCGCTCGTTCTCCCAGATGAACGGCGTCGCCCAGTTCTCGACTTCCTCGCGCTCGACCGCCAGCGCTGCGCGCCGGTCTTCGCGTCGAAGGCCGCCAGGAACGAGCGCGTCGTGTTGTCGTTGACGACGTACAGCCGACCGTTGTGCAGGACCGGCGAGGCGGCGGGCGCGAACTCCTGCTGCCCGTTGAAGGCGCCCATTTCCTTGGACCACACCGACGCGCCCGTCATGTCGAGCGCCGCGACCAGGCCGATGGCGCCGAAGAAGACGTAGACCCGCTCGCCGTCGGTGGTCGGCGTCTCGGAGGCGAAGCTGTTCTTCAGGTGCCGCAGCATCGTCGGCACGCCGCTCTTCAGCTCGGTCGACCAGCGGAGCTGCCCGGTCGTGAAGTCGAAGTCGAAGACCGTCCAGCGCTGGACGCTCGACGACTTCGTCTTGCCGTGCTCGTCTCCGGGGTCGTAGAGCCCTGGCAAGGCCTTCGGCTCGTCACCGGCGCTGACCGCGGAGGTGACGAACACATGGTCGCCCCAGACGATCGGCGAGCTCCAGCCGAGCCCCGGGACGGTCGGCCTTCCAGGCGACGTTCTCGGTCTCGCTCCAGGTGTCTGGCAGAGCCGGGTCGTCGGCGGCCACACCGGCCTGGGAGCCGCGGAACTGATGCCACTGGGCCACGGCCGGTACCACCGTGACGGTCAGCGAGAGAAGCGCGACGAGAGGAACGAGAGGAAGGACCAGGGGTCGCACGAGCACCTCCGTGATCGGCCCGCCCGGCCTGCATGAGTCGGGCGTGCAATCGCGCGGTGATCTTAGCCAACGACGCCGGGAGCCCCAAGGACTTTTCGTGGTCGCCCTCAGAGTGCGGCCGAAAGCGTGCCAGGATCGGTGAACACGGTCCAGCGATCCGCGGGCACGCGGGCGAACACCCGCGCGTAGCGTTCGGCGTGACGCGGCTCGCCGGTCACGTCGCGAATGAAGATGTGACGCACCCGCGAGGGCGCCTCCTGATACATCGTCGCGTAGATCTCCGGATCCGCTTCGCCCGAGTCGCCGACGAGGACGAAGGCGCGCGGCGCGCAGTCGGCGAGCAGCCCGCGGATGATCGGACCCTTGTATTCCAGCGGCTTCTGGAAGAGCGAGAAGAACGACTCGTCCTTCCAGCGGAACGATTTGAGGTGGACGCTGCCGGCCGGGAACCCGGCGGCGATGAACAGTGCGTCCAGGTCGGCGTAGAGCTGCCATGGACTGGCCGACACGTAGTGGAACGACGTCCCCTGTCGCGCCCAGCTGGCGTAGACCGTGGACATCCCGGGCACCGCTTCGAACGGCCGCAGGAACGTGTTCCGCAGCGTTGCGCGGTGGCTGCGAACCTCCGTCACCTTGATTGTGTCGTCGATGTCAGAGATGACCGACATGCCGTTCCCCGGCAGCGGATGGATGACCCCCGCGAACCGTCGGGTATCCCCGTCCGGGAGGACCGCGACAACCGGCGTCGGGCCGCTCGACAGCGCGTCGGCCGGCACCTGCAGCTCCGTGCGGCTGTGTCCGTCCGCGTCGGTCCTTTCCAGCTCATACCGCCGTTCTGCGATGTCGACGACCACCCGCTTCCCGCGTTCGTTGTCCACCAGGAAGGCCCGCGCGCGCTGCGCGAACAGCTCAGTGTCGCCATCGCCGTCGATCAGTCCCAGCGCCGCGCGCAATGGAAGCAGCGCCGCCCTGCGCTCGAGCGAATTGCGTTCGGGCTCGTACACCCACGCGTGCACGACGACCTTCCACTGCGAACCCTGGTGGGCCGCAATCACCGGGAACAGACGCAGTTCCTCATCGAGCTTCAGATCGGTTGTCATGTCGTGATTGGACGGTCGACGATCGGGGAATTCCCATTCACCGGCCGAGGCGTGCATCGTCGCATGTCCAATCCGGCTGAGTTTGCCCGCCATGCCCCCGGCCCGACAGTGCCAGCTATACTCCTTCCCGGGAGGGGCCGGTGCGTCTCATCTGCGGAATCGTATGTTCGCTCGTCGTTGCCGCCGGCGTGTTCACGGCCGGCATCCATCTCACGGCGCAGAGCGCTGACGTGAGTCGCCAGTGGGCGCAGTGGCGCGGGCCCGACGCGACCGGCGTGTCGCCGACCGCCAATCCGCCGCTCGAGTGGAGCGAGACGCAAGAACGTCCGGTGGAAGGTCGAGATCCCCGGCCGCGGCTCCGCGTCGCCGGTGGTCTGGGGCGACCGGGTGTTCGTGCTGACCGCCGTGCCGGCCGCGGCGTCGCGGCGACGCGCAGCACGCGCCGCGCGGCGGTCTGACGCCGCGCGGCGCGCACCGGTTCATCGTGCTGGCCATCGACCGCCAGACCGGCAAGACCGATCTGGGAGCGGGTGGCGCGCCGAGCAGGAGCCGCACGAAGCCGGCGCACACCGACAACGGCACCTGGGCGTCGAGCTCGCCGATCACCGACGGCGAGCAGCGTCTTCGCCTACTTCGAGTCGTTCGGCCTCTACGCCTACGACATGAACGGCACGCTGCGTCTGGCAGAAGGACCTCGGCGACAAGCGGATGCGCAACCAGTTCGGCGAAGGCTCGACGCCGGCGCTCCACGGCAACACGCTCGTCGTCGTCTGGGATCACCTGAACGGCGAGTCGTTCATCATCGCGCTCGACAAGCGCGACGGCACGCGAGCTGTGGCGGGTGACAGCGCGAGGAGATCGACACCTGGGCGACGCCGCTGGTCGTCGAGGTCAACGGCACGCCGCAGGTGATCGTGCCGGCGATGAAGCGCAATCGCGCAGCTACGACCTCGCAGACCGGCGCCGTCGTCTGGGAGTCCGACGGCCTGACGATGAACCCGATTCCGTCGCCGGTGTACGGCGACGGCATGGTGTTCCTGATGAGCGGATTCCAGCGGCAACGACCTCAAGGCGATCCGCGTGGCCGAGGCGCAGCGGCAACATCGACGGCACGACCGCACGTCGTCTGGTCGCTCGATCGCGACACGCCGTACGTGCCGTCGCCGCTGCTCGTCGACGGCATCCTCTACTTCCTGAAGACGAACTCGGGCATCCTGTCGGCGTTCGACGCCAAGACCGGCAAGCCGCACTATCAGAACCAGCGGCTCGACGGCGTGCCGAACGTGTTCGCGTCGCCGGTCGGCGGCGCAGGGCCGCGTCTACATCGCCGGCCGCGAAGGCACGACGATCGTCGTCAAGGCCGGACCGACCTACGAGGTGCTGGCGAAGAACACGCTCGACGACGGGTTCGACGCGTCGCCGGCGCTCGTCGACAGCGAGATCTTCCTGCGCGGCGCCAAGTACCTCTACGCGATCAGCAATTAGGGAGCGCATGGATTCCTGGTTTCGCTGGATCGAGACGTCGCCGTTCAGCGTGTGGACGCGCGAGTCCACGTCGGTGTTCGCCTATCCGACGTTTCTATCGGCGCACGCCATCGGCATGGGGCTCGCCGTCGGCGTCTGCGTGGCGCTGGCGCTCCACCTGCTCGGCCTGGCGCCGGAGGTCCCGACCCGCGAACTGCGTCGGCTGGCACCGGTGCTCTGGCTCGGCTTCGCTCTCAACGCCGTGTCGGGCGTCATCCTGCTCATCGCGTATCCGACGAAGGCGCTGACGAACCCGCTCTTCTACGTGAAGCTGGCGTTGATCGGGGTCGGACTCTGGCTGTACGTCTGGATGCAGGGTCGGCTGCCCGAGCGGATCGGAGCCTCGACGACGCCGCCCGCGCGCCGCCTGCGCGGCATGGCCGTGGCGTCGCTCGTCGTGTGGGCTGGCGCCATCACCGCCGGGCGCCTGCTCGCGTACACGTTCTCGCGGCTGTTCGTTGATTTTTGATTGGGATTCTTGATTGGGACTTCTGATGGCCGATCTTCAGTATTGGCTCGTCCACATCTTCGCCAGTGCGACCCCGGTGGGGCAGTTCATGCGCCAGGAATGGGCATGGCCGATCGCCGAGAGCGTCCACTTCATCGGTCTCTCGCTGCTCGTCGGCACGGTCGGCATCTTCGACCTGCGCCTGCTCGGTGTGGCACCCCGAATCCCGCTGTCGGCTCTCCACCGCCTGATCCCCTGGGGACTCGTTGGTTTCGCGCTGAACGTCGTGACCGGTCTGCTCTTCCTGATGACCGAACCAGACCAATACATCCTGAACCCGGCGTTCCATTTCAAGCTGCTGTTCATCGCGCTCGCTGGACTGAACGCGCTGACGTTCTACCTGACGGTGGGTAAGCGGGCCCTGGCAAATGCCGCGACCGTCCGCGTGCCAACCGCCGCGATGATCATCGGGGCGGTGTCGCTGTCGCTGTGGATGGCGGTCATCATCGCTGGCCGTTTGCTGACGTTCTACCGTCCCTACGAGTGCGACCCAGGACCGCTCGGTTTCCTCCTCACGTGCTTCCCGCAGTGACAGGAACGCCGTCGACAGCGGTCGAGCTGCCTCTCGCTGCCCACGCGCCAACGTCGACGAGCAGATCGGGTAACGTAGGCGCGGCCTGACGGCGGTGTAACGTCTCCGGCGCGCCAACCACCATACGCAACGGAGGAACGGACGTGGCGCTATTTGCATTCGACGGCACCTGGAACACGGCGAAGGACGGTGACGATCCGCAGTCGAAGAACACGAACGTCGTCCGCTTCTTCCGCGCCTACCACGAGCACTCGACGACCGACGACCTGTATATCGCCGGCATCGGGACACGACTGGAAGCGGTCGGCAAGATCATCGGCGGCGTGTTCGGCGCCGGATCCCATGTCCGCGTCGACGAGGCCTACGACCATCTCTGCAAGACATGGGCAGCCGGCGACCACGTCATCGATATCATCGGCTTCAGCCGTGGTGCGGCGACGACGCTCGACTTCTGCCACTGCATTCAGGAGAAGGGCATTCGCAAGCCAGGCAGCGACACCGTGATCGAGCCGACGCCGCAGATCCGCTTCCTCGGACTGTGGGACGTTGTCGCGGCGTTCGGTCTGGCGAACCTCGGGGCGGTCGATTTCAACATCGGCCACCACTTGTCACTGCCGCGCGCCAGCCTCAAGCACTGCTTCCATGCGCTGGCGCTCGATGAACGGCGGCCGTCGTTCCTGCCGACGCGCCTGCAGGGCGCCCACGAAGTGTGGTTCCGAGGCGCGCATTCCGACATCGGCGGCGGCAACGGCAACCGCGGGCTGAACGACATCTCGATGCGTTGGCTGATGTCGAAGGCCATGGCGGCCGGGTTGCCGATCAGGGCGGAACACCTGGCGGCGCTGCACCCGGAGCCGACGACGCCGCCGCACATCAGCCACGATCTGCCGGTGCCGGTGCGGCTGATCGCTGCCGTCGATCGCGGGCACTTCACCGTGACGCCGCTCGCCAACCTGACCAGCCTGCCGGGGACCTGTTCCATCGAGACCGCAGCCGACGAGCAGACGGCTGACGAACTTGGCGGCGCGACGCTCGAAGTGCTGCCGCTGGCCGTCCGACGTCGCGTCGCTGCACTCTGGGAGGCGGCGCAGTCGGCGAGACCGAGCTGCAGTTTCCGCTCGACGGCGTGAAGGATGCGCTGCTGACGCTGTTTCAGGGGCGCGTGCCGCTCATCACCAACGACGAAGAGTTGAAGACGGCACGGCAGTCGACGGTACGGCTCGTCTCGCTGATGGTCGCCGGCGCGCGCGAGCGCGGGTTCCACAACCTGACCGAGTTCTTCTTGAACGAAGCGCTGTTCAAGCTGCGTCCGCGGTGGCCGTTCACCGATTGAGGTCACTGCTGCGCCCGAACCAGCGCTCGGGCCGTCTGACGCTGGGGTAGGATGCGTGCATGGCCGAGCCGTGTGTCGGGACCGTTCACGGCGCTGTACCGGTATCCCGTGAAGTCGATGGCCGCTGAGTCCCTCGCTCGGTCGGCGGTTTCGTGGCACGGCTTCGCCGGTGATCGTCGATATGCGTTCGTTCGGCCGGGCTTGGAGCGCAGCGGCTTTCCTTGGCTGACCATTCGCGAACTACCGCACCTCTGGCACTACGTGCCCCGCTTCGTCGACCCAACGGATGTGGAAGGCTCAGACACCCTCGTCACCGCTCCGGACGGCGTTGAACTGGGCGTGACGGATCCTGAGTTGGCGCGTCGCCTGGGTTCCGGGGTCACGGCGATGAAGGTTTACAGTGGCGTCTTTGACACGTTCCCCCTGTCGCTCTTGACGGTGAGATCCATCGAAGCGCTCGGTGCCACGGTCGGGCAGCAGCTGGCGCCCGTTCGATTCCGCCCGAACATTCTGATCGAGACCGGTGATTCGGCGCCCTTCCTGGAGGACGGTTGGGTCGGCGCCACCCTGCGCATCGGTTCTCTGCGCTGCCGGCTCGACAAACGCGACAAGCGTTGCGTCGTCGTGAACACCGACCCCTCCGATCTCACGGCCAACGCCCACGTGCTTCGTGCGATCGCACAGGATCGTGGTGCGCATTTCGGTGTGTACGGTTCAACCGTCGAACCCGGGGAGATTGCGGTCGGGGATCCCGTCCTCATCGAATCCTAGGGTCGCACCCTCCGCGACCGACGACCGCAAACATCTCGCGACGTCTCCTCCGATGTCGGGAACAGGAGAGTTCGATCGTCTTCATAGTGCCGCCCGGTCGCCTGGACCGAGGGCCGGACGCACCAGTCGCTCCGCGCAAATGGGTGGGCGCACTGGGTGGGTCTTGACAACGAGGAGACACGATGCAGTGGATACTCTGGCTCAATACGATCGGCGAAACCGTCATCGCTGTAGGCATGTTCTCGGCGCCAGGCGCCTTCTTTCCTGGGGCGACGGAGCTCTCCGCGGCCATCGCGCGGGCCTTCTCGTTCGCCATTCTGGCGGTGGCCTTCATCAGCTTCTCGCTCACGGGCAAGGACACGTCGAGAGACACCCTCCGGAACGGCGTCCTGGTTCTGGCCGTGTACCACGTCCTCCAACTGCTGGCGCAGTTCGTCAATGCCGGGCTCTTTCCCCCTCTGCTCGTGCCGCCGGTCATCATCCATTCCATCTTTTCACCGCTGTTCATCCTGTATTGGCTTCGCCTGCGCAGAACCGCCTAGCCGAAAGGCGCCGTTCAGCCGAGACCACGACCACCACGGCGATTTAAGATGCAATGAACCGCGATGAAATACATGCTGATTCTTCACAGCGGAGAAACACCGCAGGCGCCCATGTCAGCGGCGGACCGCGATCGCGTGTTCGCGGCATTTCGCGCCTACACCGAGGCCATGCACGTGGCGGGGGTTCGACTGGGCGGCGAGGCCTTGTTGCCGTCAGACCGTGGCGCCAAAGTCCAGACGCGAGCCGGCACGACGTCAATTGTCGACGGCCCGTTCGCCGAGGCGCGCGAGGTGGTCGGCGGCTACTACTTGATCGACGTGGCGTCGCACCAGGAGGCGCTCGACTGGGCGGCGCGGTGCCCCACCGCCCACTTCGGCACCGTCGAAGTCCGCGAAGTCCGCGAGCTCGACTACAACCAGGAGATGCGTCACGGCTAGCAGCGTTCGAAGTCTGACGGCTGCGTCGACGCAGGGGTTCCTGAGTCGAAGCGAGCTCACGGGCGTCGTCGCCCGTGTCGCGCGATGGTGTCGTGATCTCGACGTCGCCGAGGAGGCCGTGCAGGAAGCGGTCGTTCGGGGGCTCCAGGCCTGGGTGACCGGAGGGCCGCCGGAGAGTCGAACGGCCTGGCTCGTCACGACGGCTCGACGCATCGTGCTCGACACATTCCGCCATCGGCAGGTGCGGCGGCGGGCGCAAGATGCGCTGGTTGCGAGTTACGAATCGCGTGCCGTCGACGAGGCGGCCCCTGCCCTCACGGACGACGTACTCGGGATGCTCGTCGCGTGTTGTGACCAACGGCTCCCCCGCGAGGCGCAGAGCGTGCTCGCGCTGCGCTACGTCGCGGGCCTCACCGTGGCCGAAATTGCGCGGGCGTTCGTCTGTAGTGAGGCGGCGCTCGAGCAGCGCCTGGTCCGCGCGAAGCGAGCGGCGCGGGCGCTGGACGTGCGTTTCGATTCCGCCGGACCTCGAGTGCCTGACCGAGCGGCTGCCGGCGATTCACCTCACAATCTACCTGGTCTTCAACGAAGGCTATGCGGTGACCGCCGGCGCGGAGCTACTGCGGAACGACGCGTGCCAGGAAGCGATCTTTCTCGCCGAGCAGCTGTTGCCGCTGGTGCCAGACTCGACCGAAACAACCGGGCTCCTGGCGCTGATGAAACTGCAAGCCTCGCGAGCCGACGCGCGCGTTGGCTCGGATGGCGCGCTCCTGCGACTGCACGAGCAGGACCGGTCGCGGTGGAACGCTCAATACGTGGACGACGCCTTCCGGCTCCTCGCGGCGACACGCGCCACTGGCCAGCCGCCTGGACCCTACGAGCTGCAGGCGGCCATCGCGCTGCACCACGCCCACGCGCCGTCTGTGGACGAGACGGATTGGCCTGAAGTGGTGCGGCTCTACGATTGTCTCGTCGCTCTGCGACCAGACCCGATCACGCGGTTGAATCGCGCCATCGCGATCAGCATGGCGCATGGACCTGCGGCCGCCTTGCCGCTGGTCGAGCAGCTCGCGGCGCTGGAACCGCGTTATGCGCTGGTCGCCGCCGTGCGTGCCGACCTCTTGTCTCGGCTCGGGTCGTGGGCCGCCGCCCTCGACGCCTTCGAGGCCGCACTCCTCTACACGCACAATCTCGTGGAGCGGTCGTTTATTGACGTTCGTGTGGCAGAGTGTCGCCGTGCCCTTGCTACGAGTGCGCCGTGCATCCCACGCAGAGCCCGCGGTTGGTCGGGAAAGTAGATCGGCTTCAGAATCGATAGAGGTACGACGCCTTGAGGAACAGGCCGCGGCGAGTAGTCAGATACGTGCCGGTGTTGGGTACCAGCAGCCCTTCCTCGAAGCCGCGGCGCTCGTGCAACACCCCGTAGCCGGCGTAGAGCGCCGTGCCCGGCACGAACTCGTATGACGCGAGCAGGTCGAACAGCCACTGTTCGCGCGCGCCGTCGAATTGCGTGAGCAGGCGGCCGAAGAGTCGCCGGTCGAACTGGTACACGGTCTTGAGGTTGAGGATGTTGACCGAGTAGACCGGCGCGCCGGTCTCGGCGCGGTTGAAGCGCACCGCGTCGAACGAGACCGTCTGATTGAAATGCTGGTTCGGCTGCCACTCGACGTTGATCCCGCCACGGTGTGCCCGTCCCTGGAATGGAACGTCCGGGTCGTAGAACGTCGAACGGGAATTCGGAAACACGTGGCCGCCGACGCTCAGCCAGCGCAGTATCTGCACGCCGCCGAACGCACCAAACGGTTCGCTCGTGTCGAACCGCTGGCCGCGCCAGCGTTCGTGGCCGCGACCGGTCTGGACGCCGGAAGAAGCCCTGGCGCTGGAAGTTGAACGCTACCCCGGTGAAGACGAACCCGTCACCGCGACCCTGCGGCCCGCCCTGCACTCGGTCCTGCCCGGCGCGCCCGAGGACGAACGGCTGCAGTCGCACCAATCCCCACCGCTTTGCCGCCCCAGGGTAGAAATTGACGCCCGCGTAGGTGAACGCGGACGTGAAGCCGGTCCGGTTGTAGAACGCCGAGTCCATCTGGAATCCGCGGTCGTAGTGCTCGGCCTGTACGTTGACGCCGGCTCGCCGCGTGTCGTAGCGATAGGTCGCTTGTGCGGCACCGCCACTGCTACTGACGCTGTCGTCGTCGGTCCGGGTTGCCAGATACGTTGCGGTGATGCTGTGCGACGGCGACGGCTTCCACGACAGATCGGTGCCGATGACCTGGTTCTGGCGACCCGCCTGTCGTGTGTCGAGCAGGATCGCCCCGACATAGTTCGACTGGCCCAGTCCGTAGGTCGCGCGTGCGATCGTGAACAGCTTGTCGGCGCCGCTTTCCTCGGCTCGCCCGGTCACGGCGCCGCCGCTCGCCGTCGCGCCCGGCGACACGTCGGACGATTCGAGCAGACCAAACGACAGGCGGCCAGCCGTCCCGGTGACCTTGGCGCCCCAGGATGGATTGACGATCCGTCGGGTATGTACGGCGCGCCGCATGTTGCAATCGCCGTCGGTCCCGGCCAGGGCGAAGAGGCCGAGCCCCTCCATGAAGAACGGCCGCTTCTCAGAGAAGAAGATCGGGAAGCGCTGATTCACCTGACCTGGAACGCGTCGCTCTCGACCTGGCTGAAATCGGGATTGACCGTCGCGTCGAGCGTGATTTGCGACGTGATGCCGTACTTCCCGCTCAACGCCATGTCCGGAGCGCCGTCGACGCCGTCCCAGCGCTGCGGCGAGTCGCGTGTCTGCGACAGCGGCAGCGTGAAGCTGGGCAGCAGCTCGACGGAGCGGCGGCGGCTTGAGGTTCGGGAAGAGCAGGTGGGCATGTCGTTCGAACACCCACTGTCCCGGCAGCATCTCGGGCCACGAGTAGGCGATGCCCGACTGGCTGATGTGACGCCAGAAGAGAATGCCCATCACCTGGTTGGGCTTGTCGGCGAACCGGATGGACTGCAGCGGCAACGCCATTTCGACGACGTAGCCCTCCGCTGTGCGCCGTGCGGCGCTCGTCCAGACGAAGTCGGATTCGACGCGTTCGCCGGCCGCGGGCGTGTTGATTGCGTCGATCTGGATGCCGCTCGGGTTCACGATCAGGTGGTAGGCGGTCTGTCCGGTGCCGGCTGAATCGAGGCTCAAGCCGACCCAGTCATCGCTCCACACGGTGTCGCGCCGGCTGACCGTCGTGCGGATGCGCGCCGGATCGTCGGACTGGCAGCGTGAAGGCAAAGTAGATGTTGCGGTCGTCGTAGACGATGCGCACGTCGGTGCGATCGCGCGCGCACGTCGCCGCGCAGCGGCCGGTACGACACCCACGGACTCAGGGACAGCGGCTCTCCTTGCCAGGCGGCGTCGTCGAGGGCGCCGTCAATCCGCGGCGGCGTGGCGACGCGAGAGGCTCGCAGTTCCGGCCGCCCCTGGGCGCCGGCCGTCTCGACCGCCCCAAGCAGGAGCGCCCCGAGAAGCGCCGTTCGAGGCACACGCCGTCCGGACGATTGCATCATCCTGAGGGACTCGCTGTGACTGCCGACCGACTACTTGGACGGTGGCCAGGCCTCAGCGGTCTGGTGCGCCGGACCCAACCGCGACAGGATCGCCACAGCCAATCGAGCCGCGGGCGGCCGGTCAGTTGTCGCCGTCGAGCAGATTGCCGAGGCCGCCGAGGATCGAGCCCTCTTCGCGCCCGCCGCGCGCCGAGCCCGCGGCGCCGCGGCGAAGATGCGGTTGCGCCAGGCGGCTGAGCGGCAGCGACTGCAGCCAGACCCGGCCGGGGCCGCGCAGCGTGGCGAAGAACAGTCCCTCGCCGCCGAACAGCGCCGACTTGATCTTGCCGACGTACTGGATGTCGTAGTTGCACCGACGGCTGGAACGCGACGATGCAGCCGGTGTCGACGCGGAGCAGTTCGCCGGCCGCGAGCGTCCGCTCGTGCAGCGTGCCGCCGGCGTGGACGAACGCCCAGCCGTCGCCCTGCAGGCGCTGCATGATGAACCCCTCGCCGCCGAACAGGCCGACGCCGAGCTTGCTCTGGAACGCGATGCCGATGCTGACGCCCTTCGCCGCGGCCAGGAACGAGTCCTTCTGCGCGATCAGCTCGCCGCCGAGCTCGGCGAGGTGGACGGCGACGATCTTGCCCGGGATACGGCGCGCCGAACGCGACGCTTCGTTCTGCTGGCTGCTGCGGTTGAGGAACACGGTCATGAACAGCGACTCGCCGGTGAGCAGGCGCTTGCCGGCGCCCATGAGCGCGCCCATGAAGCCGCCCTGCTGCTGCGCCGAGCCGTCGCCGAAGATGGTCTCCATCTCGATGCCGTCTTCCATGTACATCATGCCGCCGGCCTCGGCGACGGTGGCCTCGTTGGGATCGAGCTCGACTTCGACGAACTGCATGTCGTCGCCGAAGATCTTGTAGTCGATTTCGTGCATCGCGGCCATCGACGACTCCTCGTCTCAGGTGAATCCGTCCTGCGATCTGGGACGGCGGCGGGCGGAGGTTCAGCGCTTGCATCACGTTGCCAGGCCTGGCGAGTCACTATGCCGGGTCAAGGTCGGAATGCGTCAGCGGTCCGACGCACCGCGCGAGCGCGCCAGACGGACATCTGGCCACTTGCGCGGCGATCGCGTCCGGCGAAGCGCCCTCGAGACGGATCCAGCGTTTCTGGCGGATGTCGAAGACCGCCGGCAGTCCGCGCACGCAGGCGCCGGAATGCGTGCAGACGGTCGGGTCGAAGGTGACGATGATGTCTGGGGATTTGTAGGTCTGAAGACGGTCGCTCATCGGCGCAAGCAGAAGCTGCCCCGAGCTCAGGTCAGCCGAGCCCGGGAAACAGTCGGCCACCTTCAATACGACGCGCAGTCGTCAGATGTTCGCCGTGAGCGTCTCGTACGCCGGACGTCCGGCTTCGAGCGACGTCAGGATCATGTCCGACGACACCGGCGCGCGACGGAATGACGTTCTCGCCGACCGCGTCGATCAGCGCGTTGAGCACCGCGTTGCAGCCGGCGGCCACCGGCGGCTCACCGATGCCGCGCGAGCCGACCGGCGTGCCCGGATCCGGAATGTTCAACGCATCCCACTGCATGTGCTGCGGCGCGTCGAGGATGGTCGGCGGCCGGTTCTGGTAGAAGCGGCGTCGCCAGCGACACGCCGTAGTGCTGGTCGTAGACCCACTTCTGGCCGATCGCGTGGCGATGCCGAGCATCGAGCGGCCGAGGATCTGGCCGCCGAGGCTGCGCGGGTGCAGCACCGTGCCGACGTCCGCGACGCCCAGGTAGTCGAGCAGCGCGTACTGCCCGGTCTCGACATCGACTTCGACCTCCGCGAATCCGGCGACGAACGAGAACGGCATGCCGGCGCCCGGATACGTGTCGCGCGCGACGCCCATCAGCCCCTGACCGGCGAGCTCCGGCCGCCGCCTTCTTCGTGTGCGCGTTGACGTCCTCGGGCACCTCGATGTCCGTCGAACTTGCCGCCGAGCTCGATCGCCTTCTGCGCCGCCTGCGCGAGCGTCATGCCGCGACCGCCGCTGAAGACGCGTCCGTCGGCGACCTGGTACGACTCGGGGCTGCCCGCCGAGCGTCTGCGCCGCGATCTCCTGCAGCTTCTTCTTCGCGTCGCTGGCCGCGGCGTGCGCCGCCCGCGTCATCGCATGCGTCGTCTGGCTGCCGCCGGAGATGCAGGTCCACGGCAGGTGCTTGCTGGTGTTGCCCCAGGTGAGCTCGACGTTCTCCCACGGCACGCCCAGCAGTTCAGCGGAGACGCGGTGGACGTCGGAGACCGACTCGCTGCCGAAGTTGCCGATGCCCGACTGCACGTAGAGACGGCCGTCCGGCTTGATGACGCAGCATGCCGTCGAAGCCGTTCGATCCAGCGAAGAACGTGCTGACCGCCACGCCGACGCCGCGGACCTTCGAGCCGTTGCGCTTGCCGCTCTGCGCCTTGCGCTCGTCCCACTTGAACAGCTCGCGCCCGCGATCGAGCGCTTCCTGATGAACGCGCTGGACGTCGTCATGCCGCCCTTGGCCGCCCGGTCCGGGCGGTCCGGCGACGGCGGCTGCCGGCCGGTGCGTTGAGGCGACGGATCGCGACCTGATCGATGCCGAGCTTCCGCGCCGGCGGTCTGCGATCGCGCGGTCGACGATGGTGATCCCCTGCATGCCGCCCGGCTGGCTCTGCGACACGCGCGGCGGCGTGTTGGTCAGCACCGTCAGCGTCGCGGTAGCGCATCGCCGGCGGCTGGTACATCAGCGAGCGCGATCAGCCCGGCAATCGCGCCGTCGCCCTGCGACTCGTACGGACCGTTGTCGGAGATGACGAACAGGTCGACGCGCGGTGAGCTTGCCGTCCTTCGTGAAGCCGGCCTTGACGCGACCGTGGAACGCCGGGCGCGCGCCGCCCATGTAGTGCTCTTCTTCGCGCGAGATGCGCATCATCACCGGCGCGTCGGTCTTCTTCGAGAGCAGCGCCGGGATCGCCATCGAGACGTCGCCGGTGATCTTGCTGCCGAAGCCGCCGCCGGTGTACTCGCTGATGACGACGACCTCGTCAGGCGTGACGCCGGCAGAGCGCGGCGACGGCGGCGACCGTCTGCACGGTGCTCTGCGTCGAGCAGTGCATGTGCAGCTTGCCGTTCTGCCAGTAGGCCATCGCCGTGCGCGGCTCGAGCGTCTGGTGGCTGACGTTCGGCGTGACGAACGTTTCGTCGACGACGAGGTCGGCGTTCTTGAATCCGGCCTCGACGTCGCCGTACGACCACTCGTCGCCCGGCTTGCCCATCGGCAGCTGGCCGTCGGTGGCGGCGGCGAAGTCGGCCTCGCGTCCACTTCAACTCGCTCAGCGACAGCGGCGCGAACGGACCGGCCGGCTTCTCGCCCGGCTTGCGGATCCAGACGTTGCCGTCGGTGCGCGCGTTCGGTCCGCCCGGGCGCAGGCCTCGCAGCGGATCGGTGACGAAGGGCAGCGGCTCGTACTCGATGACGATCCTCTCGATGGCTTCGATGGCGGTCAGCTCGTCGACCGCGGCAACCGCGAGGATCGGCTCGCCCTGATACATCGGCTCCATCGTCAGCGCCCGTTCGTTGTGCGGATCGACCTCGATCTTCTGGCCCAGGTCGGTGACGCCGCCGGCCGGCTTGGGGAGGTCGTCGGCCGTCAGGATGGCCTTGACGCCCGGCATCGCCAGCGCCGCGCTGGCGTCGATGCGCGTGACGCGGGCGTGCGGCATCGGGCTGAGGAGCTGGCGCGCGAAGAGCATGCCGTCGGCGCGGAAATCTTCCGCGAACTTCGCCCGGCCGGTCACTTTCGCGACCATGTCCGGCGTCGTGTAGTTCTGCCCGACGAGCTTGTTGTCCGCCACGCTATCCTCCTCGATCCTGAGTTGCAGATGCGCTTGACTCCGGCGCGTCCGCCATCGTAGCAGGGAGCGGCGCCATTCGTGCCGCCAATCCCGTCCTTGCTCAGCTAGTCGGCCGCCCGACGGGCGGAATACCCGAGATCAGGGAGTTGGCCTCGGCGGGCCGCTTCGACGGTCGAATGCGAGGCTGGCTGGCCACATCTCGGCGATCTCTCGTTGACGCCGGCCGGTCCGGCTGTGCCAAGATGTCCCGCCGAACGTAACCGGATCCCGACTTTGGAGGTATTGATGCGGAATGAATTCAGACAGGCGCTCGCCGTCTGTGCCATTGCCACTGCGGTCTCCTGCTTCCGATCGGCGCCTACGCGCAGGCACCGGCGCCGCCGGTGACACGGTCATCGTCGTCGAGAAGCCGACCTACGCGACGATCGCACTCGAGACGACGGTGAACAAGCCGGTCGCCGAGGTGTGGAGGCGCGTCGGCCAGTACTGCGCGATCGGCGAGTGGCTGCAGATTCCCGCCGGCTGCAAGATGCTGTCGGGCAAGGAAGGCGAAATCGGGTCCGTGCGCTCGGTGGCGACCGAAGTGCTCGTCGCCAAGACCGAGGTACTGGTACACCTACACGCAGCCGGTGCGCGCCGGCCGCCCTACAACCTGTATCACGGCACGGTCGAAGCCCGGGCCGCGTCACCGACGACGACGCGCGCTGCTCTACACGCTCGTCTACGACAACTCGATGCTGCCGGACGATGCGGCGCGCGAGAAGGATCGAGCGTCGCGCACGGCGACGTTCACGCGCGCGCTGCAGAACATGAAGACGCTGGCCGAGGGTGGCACGCTGCCGCCGCCGCCACCGCCGGCGACCCCGCCGCCCGCCGGCGCGCTGAACGCGCGTTACGCGTCACCGAAGCGCTGACGAGCGAGGTAAGAGCCGCATGCCGCGGCTCTCGTTGATCCCCATGGTGGCGATCACCATGGGGGCCGCTACCTGCCGACGGCGGCGCGTGCCGCCTGGAGTTCGGATCGGGCCGGCGTGGCTGCCTTGTCGCAGACGGCGACCAGTTGATGGAAGTAGCGCATTGCCGTGTCTCGCTCGCCGGCTTGTGACGCGGCCTCAGCGGCCCCGATAGCGCGCCGGAACCGGCCCGGGTTCCTTGCCGAGTGTCATTTCGAATTCCTTCAACGCCGCGCGTGCGATCTTTGGCTTCGAGCAGCATCTCGGCCGGCTGCTCGCGAGCCGGCTTGAGAGGCCCCGGCGTAATCGCCGCCTTCTCGGTGCGGTCTTCGGCGTCGGCCGCGGCCCGCATTTCGGCAAGCGCTTCGGCGGTTCGCTTCTCGGCAAACGCCAGCCACGCCGAGACACTGCGCCGCTGGATGGCGATTCTGCTCTGCCCAGGTACCGGCTTCGTTCAGCTCGGCCTGACGGACGCGTAACGCCTCGAGCCGGGCCAGAGCCTCTCGCGCCGCGGCAAGCTGACCGGCGCGCGCCGCTCCGAGGCCTCGCGCGAATTCGGTGAGTGCGTCGGCGTAGGGCAGCGCGCTCGGGCGGACCACGAGCGTCGACGCCTCCAACCAGGCGCTACGCTCCACCACCCAGCGCGCCGGAATGGCGGCGATCGCGTAGTGACGCCGCCGCCGGCGGGGCGGCCGATGCGGTCGATGCGGGCGAGTATCGGGCGGCGATTGCCGGCAGCTCGTTGGCGAGTTGCCGGGCGGCGGTGTCCTGCGCCGTTTGCAGGTAGGCGTACATCTGGTAGTCGCTCGCGTGCAACTCTTCGCCGGTTGCGCCTTGCTGCTTGGCGACGACGGCCGACGCGATGTTCGTGTCGATCGACTGCTGCCACAGGCCGACTCGCGTGAACGTGTGCGAGGGCATGTGCAGGGCATGCGGCGCAGACGGCGCGATCGCCGAGTAGCGTTCGGCGGCCTGCAGCGCGCGCGAGGCGAGCGCCGGCACGTCGTAGCTGTGAATCACGTAGTGAGCGACGCCGGGATGGTCGGGCATCTTCACCAAAAGCGGTTCCAGAATGCCCACGGCTTTCAGCCGGCTCGCATACGTCTTGTCGTTGAGGTCCTCTGCGGCGGTCAGCGAGAGGGCGTGGAAGATGGCGGCTTCGGAATCGTCCGGATAGCGTCGACTGAGTTCGGCCATCGCATCGCGATAGGCTTCGACGCGCGGCTGCTGGGCGCGCTGGCCGGAGTCGACGTAGAGATGGGCGACGGCATCGATGTAGGCCCGCTCGCGGTCCGTCTTCGCGCCGATGGCGCGCCCGCGCTCCACTGCGGCCAGGCCCTGCTGCAGCTGCACCGGTCCGCGCGTACCCACCGCGAACGGATTGCTCCACCGGCTGAGCGCGATGCCCCACTGCGTCATCGCGCACGACGGGTCGGCGGCCAGCGCCCGTTCGAACGCCGCAATCGCCGGGCCGAATTCGAACGAGTGCAGCAAGGCCACGGCGCGATCGAATTCGGGCCGGGCCGCCGCCGCACACGACGTCGCAAAATGCACGGAGCCGAGCCGTTCGCCCGGGTGCGCGTGATCCTGAGCGATGACCGACGAGCCGAGGTAGGCGACCAGCGCTGCCGAGACGACCGCAACCTTCATGGCGACCTCCGCCGGCGATGATAACGCCCCCGCCCGACCGTGATGCAACTGACATCGTCGACGAAGGCCACACGACCTGCTCGAGTGCGACGTTGCGGGTTGGGTGGGATGGCTGTACAAGGGTAGAGTGCGGCCGGACTCGTGCCTGTGAAGACGATGAGCGCTCTTCGTGTCGGCGCGCGGACGCTGTCGCTCGTCCTGCTGCTGACGCTGCCTGGGTGGACACGGCGCAGGACGCGGGGCGCGCGGCCGCGCCGCCGACGGCGCCAGCGGCTATCGAACCTGACCTGATCGCGCCGGCGGCGCCGGGCGGCGGCTGGGATCAGCTCGCCCGCGAGATGCAGCGCGAGATCGATCGGCAGCAGCTGGTCGCGATCGGTCCAGGTCGAGAACATCCCGGGCGCGGCCGGCACGATCGGCCTCGCGCAGCTCGATCAACGCCCGCCGCGGCGACGGCCAGGCGCTGCTCGTCAACGGCCTCGTGATGCTCGGCGCGATCCTCTGGAACGAGTCGCCGGTGTCGATCGCGCAGGTGACGCCGATCGCGCGGCTGACCGGCGAGTTCGAGATCGTCGCCGTTCCGGCGCGCTCGCCGCACCGCGACATGCAGAGCCTCGTGCGCGCGCTGCGTGAGAATCCGGCCGCCGTGTCGTGGGGCGGCGGATCGGCCGGCGGCACCGACCACATCCTCGCCGGCCTCATCGTCGCCGCCGCCGGCGTCGATCCGCGGCGGACGAACTACATCGCGTTCTCCGGCGGCGGCGAAGCCGTGACGGCGCTGCTCGGCGGACAGGTGACGGCCGGCATCAGCGGCTACAGCGAGTTCGCGCAGCACATCGAATCCGGCCGCCTGCGGGCGATCGGCATCTCCGCGCCCGGCGCGGCTGCCTGGGCTGCGAGCGGATCCCGACCATCGTCGAGCAGGGGCTCGACGTCGAGCTGGAGAACTGGCGCGCGGTGATGGCGCCACCCGGCCTCACGCGACGCGCAGACGGCAGGCGCTGACGGCGCTCGTCGATCGGATGGCGCACAGCGACGGCTGGCGCGCCACGCTGACGCGGCTCGGCTGGACCGATTCCTATCTGGCCGGCCCGGCGTTCGACGCGTTCCTCGACGCCGAGCGCGTGCGCATCGGCCGCATCGTCGTCGCGCCTGCGCGGCGTCGGCCGGCGACACGAACGCCGCGCGCGTCGGCGAGTGGGTGTTTCCCGTCGCTGGTGCTCGGCGGCTCGGCGCTGATGCTGATGCTGCTCGTGCTCGAGGCGGCGCGACGACGGCGCCGGGCAGCCGCGGCGCGCCAGCGGTCCCGTCGTGTCGCGTGACGGTCGGCCTCGTCGCCTTCGTCGTGCTGCTGAACCTCGCCGGGTTCGTCGTCGGCCGGCACGGTGCTGTTCGCCGTGCACCGCGTCGGCGTTCGGCAGCCGCCGCTGGCTGCGCGACGCGCTGGTCGGCCTCGCGCTCTGCGGCGCGGTTACGTCACGTTCACGTATGGGCTCGGCGTTCCGCTGCCCCCGGAGTTCATCGCGGCGCTTGACGCATGGAGACCCTGACCGCCCTCGCCGGCGGCTTCGCCGTCGCGCTGACGCCGCAGAACCTGCTGTGGGCGCTCGCCGGCGTCACGCTCGGCACGGCGATCGGCGTGCTGCCCGGCATCGGCCCGGCGCTGACCGTCGCGCTGCTGCTGCCGGTCACCTACTCGCTCGATCCGACGCCGGCGTTCATCATGTTCGCCGGCATCTACTACGGCGGCATGTACGGCGGATCGACGACGTCGATCCTGCTGAACACGCCGGGCGAGAGCGCGTCGGTGATGACGGCGCGTCGAGGGCCACCTGATGGCGCGCGCCGGACGCGGCGGCGCGGCGCTGGCCACCGCCGCCATCGGATCGTTCGTCGCCGGCACGCTGGCCACGGCGGCGCTCACGGTCGCGCGCGCCGGTGCATGGTCGAGCTCGCGCTCGGCTTCGGACCGGCGGAGTACTTCGCGCTCGCCGTGCTGGCGTTCGTCGCGGTGTCCGCCGTGCTCGGCGAGTCGCGGCTGCGACGGCTTCGCCAGCCTGCTCTTCGGGCTCGCTGCTCGGCGTCATCGGCATCGACCCGCTCACCGGCGTGCCGCGGCTCACGTTCGGCATCCCGCAACTCCTCGACGGCATCGACGTCGTCGTCGTCGCCGTCGGGCTCTTCGCGGTCGGCGAAGTGCTGTACGCCGCGTCGCGCGCCATGCTCGATGACCGAGCGATCGTGCCGTCGCGCGGATCGCTCGTGGATGACGCGCGGAGGAGTGGGCGCGATCGTGGAAGCCGTGGCTGCGCGGCACGGCGATCGGATTCCCGCTCGGCGCGCTGCCGGCCGGCGGCGCGGAGATTCCGACGTTCCTCTCGTACGCGGTCGAGCGGCGCCTCGCGCGACACCCGGAGCGAGTTCGGCCACGGCGCCATCGAAGGCGTCGCCGGACCCGAAGCCGCCAACAACGCCGCGGCCGCCGGCACGCTGGTGCCGCTGCTCACGCTCGGCCTGCCGACGACCGCGACCGCCGCGATTCTGCTGGCGGCATTTCAGCAGTACGGACTCCAGCCCGGGCCGCTGCTGTTCCAGCACGAGCCGCGGCTGGTGTGGGGCCTCATCGCGAGCCTCTACGTCGGCAACGTGATGCTGCTCGTGCTCAACCTGCCGCTGGTCGGCGCTCTGGGTGCGGCTGCTCAGCGATCCCGCGGCCGGCGCTCTACGCGCGGCATTCTGATGCTCGCGAGCGCCGGCGCGTACAGCGTCAACCGCTCGGTGTTCGACGTCGGCCTGCTCTACGCGATTGGCGCGCGTCGGCTACCTGATGCGGCTGCCGCGACATTCCGCTGGCGCCCGGCGATCATCGGCCTGATCCTCGGGCCGATGGCCGAGCAGCAGCTGCGCCGCGCGCTGGCGATCGCCGAAGGATCGCCCGTGGTGCTCGTGACGCGGCCGTTCTCGCTGCCTTGCTCGCGCTCGCCGCCGTGCTGCTCATCGCGCCGCCGGTCCTCAGGCTCTGGAAGGTACGCTCGTCAACCCGAGGCCAATGACTGGCGACCCGCGGTGAGCGTGCTAGGGTATGCAGGCGGGAAGCGGCGCTTCGATGAGACGAGGCAATGACCGCAATGAGGAGGCGACAAGGGCCATGAGACTGATCCGCGCCACGTCGACGGTTCGTGACGTGATCGTCCTGAGCGCAGCGGTTGCGGCGCTTCTGGCGACCAGGAGTGTCGGTGGTCAGCAGCCGACCGGCGAGCCGTTCACGACGGCCATCACCAAACTGAAAGACGGGCTGTATGTGATCCCCGGATACGACGGCGCTGCGACTGGCGGGAACGTCGCGGTTCGAGTCACCGGCGAAGGGGCCATCGTTGTCGACTCGAAGATTCCGCAGCTCTACGACGACATCGTCGCCAAGGTGAAGAGCGTGTCGGCGCAGCCGATTCGCTATGTGCTGAACACCCACCAGCACGGCGATCACACCGGCAGCAACGCGCAATTCCTGAAGAGTGCCGACATCCTGATGCATCGCAACGCGCGGGCGAACATGGTCACGGAGCGGCTCGCCGGGCCCTGGGCGGATCGTCTACACCGATCAGCAGTCCGTGTTCCTCGGTAACGCCGAGGTCCAGATGCGGTATCTGGGGCGCGGGCACACGAACGGCGACTCGGTCGTCTACTTCCCCGATTTGAAGATGATTCACACCGGCGATCTGGTGGTCTGGGGGAAGCGATCGCAGGGGACGACGCTGACGCCGTTCATGGATTACCCGGCCGGGCACGGCAGCGGCAAGGAATGGATGGCGACGCTCGACAAGATGCTCGCGCTCGACTTCGATGCCGCCATTCCCGGGCACGGTCCGGTGCTCACGCGGGAGCAGGTGCGGCAGTTCCGCGACCGCATGCAGGCGATGAACGATCGCGTCGCGGCACACATCAGGAGCGGCGGGACGAAGGCGGATCTCGAGCGGCGCGTGAAGCTCGACGATCTGGGGTGGCCGACGATGCCGGTGCGGCTTGCGATGGTCTGTTCGACGAGCTGTCGGCCTCGGCGCGCTGATTCAACGATCGAGCACGCCGGGCCCGCATCGCGTTGCCGCAGGCTACTGGACCTCGAGCTGACCGGTCGCCTTCGCTCGCAGCAGCGACCACGACAATCCGACGCCGAGCAACAGGCCGACGACGAGCAGGGAGACCCAGACGATGCCGGCGCCGGTGAGCGTCAGGAACTGCCGGTCCACCAGCAGCCAGATGATGGCGGCGAACAACGCGATGCCGATGAGCAAACCGAACTTGCCCATCGCGATGAACGCCGTGCGCGCGGTCATCAGCCAGCCGATCAGCAGGATGAGCGCCGCGACCGCTTTCCCGGGCGTGACGCCGACCGGCGGCGCCGTGATCCAGTGCACGAAGGAGTAGCCGCTCGGGTTGAAGGTCGCGAGCACGAGCCCGACGGCGATCGCCATACGGAACAGCACCCCGGTGAACGACACGCCGACGTTGGCCATGACCAGCGATTCTAACAGGCAGGCTCGGCCGTGGTGTCGCCCGGTCAGCTGCGGTAGATCGCCTGGAGATGCGTCGTCGCCAGGATCCGCCCGGCGCAGTCGACGCCGGCGTGGGCGCTGCAATACGAGAGAAACAACGCGAAGAGGTCAGCGCTGACTGTCGTCTCGAGTGTGATGCTGGAGTCCCCGGTGGCATGGGACATGAGCTCCGCAAATGCCAGGTCTCGAGAACCGGGGACGTTGTCGAACAGACATTGGACGCCGAAATCGGATGGAGTCTCGAGCAACCGGATGAGCATGAGGCGCGTGGCCGCCTCGGCCGCCGCGGCATCCGTGCCGAACGTGTCCGCCGCGAGGCGAATGAACTCCGAAATGCCGCCGCGCTGGACGTGTGTGACCAATTGACTGATGTCCCTCGAAAGAAGGACACAGCCAGGGCGTCTGGAGTCACATCACCCGCGGCTGGCCGGCCCGCCCGTGGTGGCCGGTGGCCTCGAACGGGCCAGTCGAGCGGCCTCGCACTGGGCCGCCTCGCACGCGATCGCTTCGCGCTCGAACGGGTTGTCGAAGTAGAAGTGTCGACCGCGGAGGCTGGCCCACACGCTGGCGAGAACGTAGGCCGGCAGGAAGGCCGGTCCCAGATTCGTCCTGTCGCACGTGGACGCGCTCGTGTGCGCGCGTCGCGTCCAGTGCCAGCGCGTCGCGCCCGAGGACGACGTGCCCAAGCGTCAGCGCGCTGACGCCGCCCGGCACGAACGTCAGGTGCCTGAGAGCCCACGCGATTGCCGGACCGTGCGCCTCGACGACGCCGTTCACGACCGTCACTCGCACGCGCCGCGCACCGGCAGCGACCATGGCCAGGCCGAGCACCGTGGCCGGGGCCGCCCACACGTATCGGGTCATCCCAAGTCTATTGCGCGCGATCACAATCGCGCCGCGCCCCGCCGCGGTTGCGTAGGCAAAGTCCACGTATCCCGAGCTGCATGTGGAATGGCAAGCAATCGCGTCTGGCGTGGCCGCGTCCTCGACAATCTACGAACCGCGCTGTCCCGCACAGGGCGCGCTCTATCAGATCGTGCGGCGGGCCCCGACCCTGCCGTGTTACAGGCAGCGGATGTGGCTCTGGCGTCGTCAGACCGCAGCCACACGCGACCGGCGAACGGCTCTCGTCTTGCTCTCTTCCAGAGCATGGGAATAGTACTCCGACTTCTGTGTGTCGCGATCGCTTGCGCCGTCGCCGCGCCCGTTACCGCGCAACCCGCCGCGGCTGAAGCAGACATCGCGACGCTGCTGGTCACCGTGCCAGCGACCGACGCCGTGCTCGTCGGCATGCGAGTTCAAGCGCTGGAGTCCGAGACTCCAGCGCAAGCGCTCACGCAGCCCGGTCAGACGGCCGGCTCGGGCGCGGCCAA
The DNA here is from genome assembly GCA_963718145.1 of uncultured Alphaproteobacteria bacterium. GTDB lineage: Bacteria > Pseudomonadota > Alphaproteobacteria > Caulobacterales > Hyphomonadaceae > UBA7672. The sequence continues at coordinate 97,770 of CAVQYJ010000020.1, forward strand.
CCTCTGGGGACAGCTCGGCAAGCCTGATCCAGCCCCGCCGACGCCGCCGCACACGGGATTGCGGGCGCTGGCCAAGGCGTTCGGCAACGATCTCCGGCTTCTGCCATCGATCCAGAACTTGACGTGGGTGGGCATCGGCGTAGGCGCCGCGGCGGCGGTGCCCGCCGCGAGCGCCCCGATGGGAGCGGGGCCAACTCGTTCCCGTCCGGGCACGCCGCCGCGACGATGGCGTTTGCCACGATTCTCGAACGGCACTTCGGTGGCGCTACTACATCCCGGCCTACGCGTTCGCATCCTGTGTGGCGGTGTCTCGCGTCCACGACAACCGGCACTACCTGAGCGACGTGGTGTTCGGGTCGGCAGTCGGAATCATCGCCGGTCGCACGGTCACGCGTCACGGACGGGAGTCGTTCCCGATTCAGGCGATGGCGGTGCCGGGCGGCGTCGCGGTGAGGTACGTGAGGTGACCGACGGCCGACAGGGGCTGACCGGCATCGCTGCGGAAGCGTTGGATGCCGGCCACGCCATTCCGCGTCGTATTCGAACGTCGCGCCCTCCTTCGTATTGCGCGCGTGCGTCGACCGACGTCTGACCAGCTGCGGCACTCCGGCCATATCGACGTTAGACGAGGTGCGTAGGACGCGCCGCTCGAAGGGTCTTTTCGAGTTCCACGATCACCAGCGTCGCGACGGCAATCCCCAGGACGCGCAGCCACGCGAGCGCGTCGATAGGGGCGGTGTGCAGGAAGCGATTCATGAAAGGCACGTAGGTGAAGGCGACTTGCAGCAGTGCGGTGAAGCCGAGACCGGCCCACAGACGCGGGTTGCTGAACCAGCCAATCGTGAAGATGCTGCGGCGCAGCGAGCGGCAGTTGATGAGATACGCAGCCGCGACCGCGACGACACATTCACCACGGCTGTCCGAGTCTGCGCGATGCTGGCGCCGGTGGACCGCTCGAAGAAGAAGACCCACTAGGCTGCGGGCAGGCCCTCAGGAATCACGCCGACCGCCAGCGCCACGCTGACCATGAGCATTTCGACCGCACGGCCGCCGCGCACGAGCACGCCAAAGGCGAACACGGCGGCGGCAAGCGTCAAGATGATCCAGAGCAGCAGGCCGCTGAAGCGGGCGATCTTGCGCGTGAGGGGCGTGGTCAGGTCGACGGCCTCCGCGATCAAGAACGCCAGCCGTCCGGTCTCGGTACGGTCTCCCGTCGCCCACACCACGCCCGTGCCGCTGCCGTCGGTGACGAGCGAGCCGGCATAGGCCATGTTCGCGCGGTCTCCCAACAGGCTGTCGGCCTGCACTGGATCCGGTCGTTTGTCCGCCGGCGTCGACTCTCCTGTGAGCGCTGATTCGTCGATGCGCAGACTCTTGCTGTTCAGCAATCGGATGTCCGCCGGCACACGGTCCCCGCCAGTCAGCATGACGATGTCGCCGGGCACGAGCTCGGTGCTGCTCACGCGGCGTATGGCACCGTCCCGCCGCACCACAGCATCGGCGACGACCATCTGCATGAGTGCTTCCAGTGCGGTGGCGGCCTTCGATTCCTGGAAGAAGCCAACCACCGCATTCGCCAGCACGACGATCAGGATGACTGTGGCGTCGACCCATTCCCCGAGGAGCCCGGTGACCAACGCAGCGGCGAGCAGCACCAGCACCAGCGGTGCGGTGAATTGCCGCAGCATGCGTTGCCAGCCCGGCGTCTCTGCGCGCGCGGTGACCTGGTTGGCACCGTACCGAACCAGTCGCGCGGCCGCCTCTTCCGAGCTGAGCCCGGTCTCCAGGCGCACGTCGGTCAGTCGCAGCGCCTCGTGAATGAGTAGCTGATGAGCGGACTGTTCGTTCATGTCTCGACGTCGCTCCTCGTCGCTTCCCGTCGCTCCAAAACGGAGCCCGGCCAGCGCCAGCCCCTAGAACGCCCCCAGACGAGCGCGCAGTAGTCACGAATGCTGCGGTCCGACGAGAACCGGCCCATGCGCGCGACGTTGAGGATCGGCCTGGCGCGTCCAGCGCTGCGGCGTCCGCCACAGCGCGCTCACGGCGTCCTGGCGATCGACGTACGACCGGTAGTCGGCCAGCAGCATGTACGGATCGTCGCCGAGCAGCTGATCGACGATCGGCTGGAAGAGGCCGGCTGTCGCCGCGCGAGCAGGCCGGACAGCGATGAGTCGAGCACGCCTCGCAGTTCGGCGTCTGCCTCGTAGATGCGTCGCGAGGCCGATACCCACGCGCCCTCGGCTCGTGCACCTCTGCGGCCGTCAGACCGAACAGGAAGAAGTTCTCCGGCGCCGACCGCCTCGCGGATCTCGACGTTGGCGCCGTCGAGCGTGCCGATCGTCAGCGCGCCGTTCATGGCGAACTTCATGTTGCCGGTGCCGCGACGCCTCCTTGCCCGCCGTCGAGATCTGCTCGGACAGATCGGCCGCCGGGTAGATGATGCTGCGCGTTCTTGACGTTGAAGTCCGGGAAGAACACCACCTTGAGGCGGCCGCGCGACGTCCGGGTCGCGCGTTGACCACGTCGGCCGACCGCCGTGATCAGCTTGATGATGCAGCTTCGCCATCGCAGTAGCCCGGCGCCGCCTTGCCGCCGAAGATGAACGTGCGCGGCACGATGTCGGCGTCGGGTCGCTGCTTCAGGCGGCGGTAGAGCGTGAGGATGTGCAGCACGTTCAGGTGCTGCCGCTTGTACTCGTGGATGCGCTTGACCTGGATATCGAACAGCGACGCCGGATCGACCGCGACGCCGGTGCGCTCGCGCGATCGAGCGCGGCCAGGCACGCCTTGTTCAGCGTGCTTCACCTGCCGCCACGCCGTCCGGAACGCCGCGTCGTCGGCCAGCGGCTCGAGCGCGACGCAGCTGCGTCGAGGTCGCGGACCCAGCCGTCGCCGATGCGCCGCGTGATCAGGCGCGGCGAGGCCGGGATTGCAGAGCGCGAGGAAGCGGCGCGGCGTGACGCCGTTGGTCACGTTGCGTGAAGCGCTCGGGATCGCAGCTCGACGAAGTCGCGGCAGCACGTCGCGCTTGAGCAGATCGGTGTGCAGCGCGGCCACGCCGTTGATGGCGTGGCTGCCCGGCGCACGCGAGGTTGCGCCATGCGGACCGACCGCTCGCCGCGCTCGTCGATGATGCGACAGCCGCGCGACGCGCGCCTCGTCGCCCGGGAAGCGCGCGCCGGACCTCGTCGAGGAAGCCGGCGGTTGATCTCGTAGATGATCTCGAGGTGGCGCGGCAGCAGGCTGCGCGAACAGCGGCACCGGCCAGTTCTCGAGCGCCTCCGGCAGCAGCGTGTGGTTCGTGTAGCCGAAGGTGCGCACGCGTCATCGTCCCACGCCTGCGTCCCAGCCGAGGCCGTGCTCGTCGACGAGCAGGCGCATCAGCTCGGCCACGGCGATCGCCGGGTGCGTGTCGTTCAGCTGGACCGCCCAGCTGCTCGTGGAAGTCGTCGAGCGGCGTGGCTGCCGCTGCAGGTGCAGGCGCAGCATGTCCTGCAGCGAGCACGAGACGAAGAAGTACTGCTGCTGCAGCCGCAGCGCCTTGCCCTGCGTCGAGCTCGTCGTTCGGGATAGAGGACTTTGCTGATGGTCTCGGAGCGCACCTTGTCGTCGACCGCGCCGAAGTAGTCGCCCACGTTGAACGCCGTCGAAGTCGAACGCCTCGATCGCCTCGGCGCGCCACAGCCGCAGCGTGTTGCAGTGTCGCCGCGCGGTAGCCGAGGACCGGCATGTCGTACGGCGACGCCCGTGCACCACGTCGGTCGGGCACCCAGCGGACGCGGAAGCCGCCCGTCGGTCGTCGGCTCGCGCTCGGTGCGTCCGCCGAAGCCCGACCTCGACGGCGAGCTCCGGTCGCGCGATCTCCCACGGGTTGCCCCAGCGCAGCCACTTGTCCGTGACCTCGACCTGCCACCCGTCGCGGATCTCCTGATCGAAGATGCCGAACTCGTAGCGGATGCCGTAGCCGATGGCCGGCACTGCCAGCGTCGCCAGCGAATCGAGGTAGCAGGCGGCCAGCCGGCCGAGGCCGCCGTTGCCGAGGCCCGGCTCTTCCTCCTGCTCGAGCAGCTGCGTCGAGGTCGAGGCCGAGGTCGGCGCAGCGCGTCGCGCATCGGCCGGACGATGCCCAGGTTCAGCAGGTTGGCGCCGAGCTGCGGCCCCATCAGGAATTCGGCCGAGAGGTAGGCGACTCGCTTCGCCGTCGCCTCCGACGGGAACGCGTCGATGGTGTCGGCGACCTTGGCGAAGAGGCGATCGCGCACCGCGTGCGCCACCGCCAGGTAGACGTCGTTGACCGATGCGGTGCGCGGATGACGGCCGGTCAGGTAGAAGAGATGGTCCTCGACAGCGCGGGCGAGGACGTCCGCGCTCAGTCCCGTCCGGATGTCATCGCTCATCGCTGTCTCCCATCGCTGTCTCCGCCTGGCAAGGCATAACGGCCCCGTGGCAGGCACCGCAGCCGGCCGGCAGCGACCAATACTTGCAGAAGACGCAGGCACCGGTCGATGTCCAAGCCCCACAGCCGGGCCGCCTGCGACACGGTCAGACACAACCCGGGCATCTCGCGGAACTCGGACAGGATCCGGGTGGCGAGCCGGGTGTCAGTGTCTTCGACCTCCGGACTGGAGACTTGTGGCGACCCTCGACGTGTGGACACTTGACGGATGCTCATGGTGTTCCTCCTTTCACGTCCCGATGGTCAAAGTAGCGACGGATGAAGCATCGGTCCAATAGATACTCAGTGACGGTGCAACAGTCATAAGCTATGGATAGCGTCACCGTTCACGAGTCGGCGCTGGACGGCTGATCGGCCGCCGCGGTGGCCCGTCGTCAGGGTTCGATGACGGTGGTCGTCAGGGGCACGACCGTGCCGCCGCGCCACACCCGCATCGTGACGGTGTCGCCAGGCTTGACCTTGTCGAGGGCGGCCAGCACTCCGCTCATGAACCCCTCCGTGGCGGCGACCGGCGAGCCCAGGAAGTCGAGGACGATGTCGCCGCCGAGCAGCAGTTGCACGTCCGCGACGATGAACGGCAGCGAGCCCCCGCGCAGACCGAGCCGCGCGGCCAGCGACCCGGTCGCCACGGATTGCACGAGCAGACCGGCCGACTGGGGCAGATGGAACGCTGCGGCCATCGGGCCTTCGAGCATGAAGGACTCGACGCCAAGCCACGTGGGCCGCTCGTCGAGCATCAGCCGCCTGACCACGTTGCCGGTGACCGAGGAACTCGGGCCACCGGTCGCGCCTTCCTTGCCGAGCACGTGGGTAACGATGCCCACCACCTGGCCGTCCAGGTCGAAGAGAGGGCCGCCCGAGCTCCCCTCGAAGACGTCGAGGTCGGTCTGAAACACTTCGAGGGCGACGGCGTCTTCGTAGACCTTGGGGGCTCACGCCGTGCGCTGATCCAGCCGACGGACCGCGAATGGTGTGCGCCGTAGGGCGCGCCGACCGTGAAGATCTGGTCGCCCGCGTCGAGCAGATCCGAGTTGCCGAAGGTGGCCACCGCCGCGGTGGGCGGCACGCGCTCGAGTTGCAGCAGGGCAATGTCGGCGAATGGCGCCACGGCGATGACAGTGGCGGCAATCGGCGCGCCGTCCAGGAAGTGCACTTGAATGGTCGGGTCGGCCTTCACCACGTGGGCGGCCGTCACGACCTTCCCGTCGGCGGAGACGAGCACACCCGATCCCAGCCCCTCTTCCGGCGGCGCCACGGCGGCGCCATTACCGCCAGGTGCCGGAGCGGTCGACGTCGGTACGGATCACCACGACCGAGGCAGTGACGCGGCGAAACACCTCCTTGAGCGAGAGCGGTTGTGCGCTGACCGTGCTGGCCGTCATGGCCAACGCGCACCAGACGGCGATCCCGACGGCGACGACGACGGGTGAACGGGGCATGCGAATCTCCATTACGGAAGGCGAGCGGTGTGTGCATCGGCCCCGGACGTGGTAGCAATCACGGGGAAGGTCGTGGGACAGCCGGCGAGCGCGCGGACGAGTGACGCACTGCTCATAGGGTTTGCGGTTCGCTCCAGGATCCCAGCGAACCCAGGCGCGTGGACTTCTTGTGCTGGTGGCGGTCCATGCGCCGCAGCACGTCATCGAGAAAGGCGATCGCGTCGACCAGGTGCGGCCCCTTGTTCAACATGACGCACTCGGCGCGTTGCCCCATCGCGGCGTCGGTGGCTTCACCGCGACTGGCGGCGCCGTCCTTGACCAGGCGCTCGAGGACCTGCGTCGCCCAGACAACCGGCACGTGCGCCGCTTCGCAGATCCAGAGAATCTGCTCCTGGATCTCAGACAGGCGTCCCAGCCCGATCTCCACCGCCAGATCGCCGCGGGCGACCATGACCGCCACCGCCTGGCGGCCGCCCGCTGCCACGATGAGGCGCGGCAGGTTGCGGACGGCAAGCGAGGTCTCGATCTTCAGGATCACGGGCATCAGTGGCCGGTTCGGCCGCCGGCGCGACAACTCGCGCTGCAGCCGCAACACATCGCCAGGCCGCTGGACGAACGAATAGCCCACGCAGTCGGCATGCGCCGCGACGAAGTCCAGGTCCACCAGGTCCTTGGCCGTGAGCGGCGCGATGGCGAGGTCCACGCTCGGTAGATTGATGCCCTTCTCGGCGCGCAGCCGTTCGCCGCGGTCGCGGGCGTGGACGACCTCGAGCACCGCTCGGCCAGGCGCGACCGACACCACCCGGGCGCCGAGTTTGCCGTCGTCGATCCAGACCTTGGCACCAGGGGTCAGGGCCGCGAGAATCTCGGCGTGCGAGACCGTCGCGTGCACCCCGGCGTCGCGCGACCGCGGCGGCGACGAGCCGAGTTCGAAGCGGTCGCCCCGCGCCAAGCGAACCTTGCCGGTTGGCGTCACCGAGGTCACCCGGACCTTGGGGCCGGCCAGATCCATGACGATCGCGCACCGGCGCCCGGCAGTCTTGGCGGCGGCCCGCACGTTCCGGATGATGGCCCGCCAGAGGTCGGGACCGTCGTGGGCGCAGTTGATGCGGGCGCAGTCGCCACCGGCCTCGATCATCCGCGCGACGAGGGCGCGATCGGTCGCGGCCTCCGTCGGCATCGTCATCATGATTCGCGTCCTCGGACCCTGCGGGTCTGGCCCGAAGATGCGCAGTTGCTCGCGGGCGATCGCCGCCTGGCCCACCTGGTGCTTCCGGCTGTCGTATGCCGGCAGGGTTCGCTCTCCAGCCAACGCCGCGAGTGTCGTGAGGATGGTGTCGAGCGCGGGCAGCACGCGCGACTCGCTCTGTCCGAGAGACGACAGGCCCAACCGCGAGAGGCGGTCTTGCAGCGTCCGCACGTCCCGACGCCGTAGTGCCAGATAGTGGGCGAGGTTGGCCGCCGCGGGCTGAAACGCCGGCCGTCGGAGCGCCGGCGCCCAGAGCGCCAGCGTGGCCGCGCCGTCGTCGGCCACCTCGGCTCGCAGCCGCGAGAGATCGGCGAGTAAGTCGCGAGCGACGGTGGGCGGTGCAGGCATGGCCGTCAGTTCGTGCCGTGCGGCTGTCGGCGTCGCCGTGGCGCCATCTATCGCTCGGCGAGCGCACAGGTCGCGGGAAGGATTGCGTGTCGCATGGAGAGGCTCGCGACAGCAACGATAGCGAGGCTCAATCACATAGACGAACAATTAAATGCAAAGACGACAGTCGATATTAACTATTAAGCGCTGGCCGGGCCGATGGCGCCCCGGGCGCCCGGCGCCGGGCCCGGTGTTTCTAGGTAAACACCTCGGTCTTCGCGGTCTCGGTGATCGCCAGGACGCCCGGGTGCTTCAGCCGCCGCTCGGCGGAGATGGCGTAGTAGCGCTCGCGGACGGCCTTCACGCGTCCGACGAGTGCACACGCGGTACTGGCGCACGACCTCCGCTTCGATAGCCGACGGTGACGGGAACACGGCCGCTCGCCCGCCTGGCCAAAGGCCTTCATCAGCGCCGAGTCGTCGAACTCGCCGACGATCTGCGGGTGGAGGTCCTCGGCTTCGAACCATTGATCGAGCGCCCGGCGCAGTGCCGTGTGCGCGGTCGGCAGGACAGATCGGCGCGTCGTTCAGACGAGCGCGGGAAGCGGCGGCGCAGCCTCGTGGCCAGCGGTCCGGCGGCGAAGAAGCTCGTGTCGGATTCGCCGAGCAGGTGGCTGAACACCTTCACGCGGACGTGCGGGGGCGCCGGCACGTCGGCGATGACGACGTCGAGCGCGTGGGTGGCCAGTTCGGCGAGCAGCGCCTCGGTGCTGTCTTCGCGGCACACCAGATGGACGGCCTGCTCGCCGGACGATGGCCGGCTGCAGCAGCCGGTGCACGATGAGCTTGGGCACGGCGTTGGCGACGCCCACGGTCAGCGGCAGCGGCCGCCCGGCCGATGGGCCGGCCCTTCAGGGTCTCGAGCAGCTCGCGGCCGATGCCGAAGATCTCGTCGGCATAGCGGTACACCAGGCGCCCCACATCGGTGAGGACCAGCCGGCGGCCCTGCCGTTCGAACAGCTTGTCGCCGACCATGTCCTCGAGCAGCTTGACCTGCGCGCTGACGGTGGGCTGCGCGAGCCGCAGCTTGTCGGCGGCGCGCGACACGCCGCCTTCCCGCACGACGGTCCAGAAGTAGAGCAGGTGGTGGTAGTTCAGCCAGTCCATATGCCGATCATCGATATCACATGACACGAACTATCTATTTGTCTATGTCCAGATTGTTCGGTAGCCTGTCTTTCATTGAACGGTGCTGGACGCCAGGACCGGGGACGAGGAGGACACCATGGTGTATTTCGGCGGGGTCGGCTCACAGCAACGGCAGGAGACGGTGCCACGCGACGATGAAGCGCGGCGGCGCGAACTGGACGCCCTGGTGGGGTCCCGGTCGCCGTCGAGGGAGTGCCGGCTGCCGCGTCGAGCCGTCCTGAGCGCCGGTCCTCTGCCTCACGTCATGTTCCACGAAGTCATCGGCTGGGACCTGGAACCCTAGCGCGGTTCTGCCCACGACGGGAGATCGCCATGCGCATTGTCATTCGTCCCTCGTCCGGCTGGCCGAGCGAGACGACCGCGTTGGCCCAGCGCCGGCTCGAGCTCGCCCTCGGGCGCTTCACCGGCCGTGTCAGGTCTCTCAGTGTCCGCCTGACGGATTCGGACGGTCCTCGTGGATCGATCGACAAGAAGTGTTTGATTGCCGTCCGACTGGCGCGCCCTCGGCGGGTCATCGTCATTGAGGACGTCGATGCCGATGCCGCCGTGGTCGTCAGCCGCGCGGCGGAGCGGGTGTCTCGTGCAGTGTCCCGGGCGATTCACGCCGCGGGTGACTGGCGGGTCTTGCAGTGAAGTTGTCACGGTCGTGTCGTCAATCCGCTGGCGGGCGCCCCAACCTGGGTTCGATGCGCTCACCTATGCGCCAGCAACTGTCCCGCCCCCGCGTGCCGATTCTCGCGCCTGCGGTACGCAGCCCCATCCACGGCATGAGAGGGTCCGGTGTCCAAACACCGGGCCCTCTGGCGACGGCATCGCCTCTGGGCCGGGTGCGTCGGGACGCGCGAGCGCCACGTCCGTGTAATGAGGCCGGAGAGCCTGCCGCCCTCGAGGAACGAGGTCCTTGGCGGGCGAGAACCGAAGCTCGCCTGACACCTCGGGCGTGAGCAGCAGTGTGAGTCCCGCCGGATTGGCAAACGATGCGGTCGCATCGTCGGCGACACCGGCGAACGCCCCGCCCAGCGCGAGGCTCTTTGCGCCGGGGTTGACGAAGTCGAATTGCAGCGGAATCTCCAGGCCGCCTTGAGCGCTGGCGAGCGTGGATGACATCGCCAGGGCCAACAGCGCCGCTGCACCGGCCAGGCGCTGCGTCCTACACCGGCATTGTCGGCGCGGTCCTGCAGGGGAGGCCGAATCGAGCATCTGGCCCGGCCGTCCGCCGATGGCCCTGAACGCCGGTCGTGGTAGCACTCGTCAATCTGTGGCCTCGCGTCTTCCGGCACGTGCAATCGCGTCCCCCGCCTTCGCGCGCGAAGGTAGCACGACGGCACGTGCGCGTCTGTGCAAGACCGCACACGCTCGAGTCTGGTCGGTGCGGTGGCCGCCGACGGGCCCGAGACGCGCCGACGAAGGAGCGGGCGCGCCCACTCCTTCGCGTCGCCACCGTCCTGTCAGAATCGAATCGTGAGCCCGCCGGTCAACGGCATCGCCCAGCGGGCGCTGTCGTCGTTGATGCTCTGCAGCCCAGTGCCCGCCAGCCCTTCGTTCTGCTCCATGGCGCCGTGCCAGCGAAAGTCGGCACCGGCTTGGAAGGCCAGCGTGTCGTTGAGGTCCATCTGTACGCCGGCGCCAAACCCGAAGCTGGGCACGGTCGAGTCGGCGTAGAACGGCACGTTGCTCAGGGTCACGCTGGCCGCCGGCACCGTCAGCGTCGCATCGATCGCCGAGACGCGAGTGAATCCGACGTTGGCGCCAACGAACGGACGAAGCGCGCTGCCGCCGAAGTACTGTCGGTAGCCGGCGTCCAGACCGAACGCCTGATACTCGTCGAACTGCGCGTTCAGTTGCAGACCGGCGACCGTGCCCACTTGCAGCCGATCGGCGCCGTTGTTCGTGAAGCCCGCGGTCACCCGTACCTCACTGTTGGGCCGCACCTTGTAGCCGACGCCGGCCTGCCAATAGAAACCGTTGCCGAAGACATCGCCATACGACTTGGCCGTGACGTTCGTCGCAAGATTCATCACCCTCCCGCTGGCGCCGCCGTGGGCGTCACCGGTGACGGCGATCTGCGAGCCGAGATCGAAGGACACCGACCACGGCTTCTCGGACTGTGCCTGCGCCGGCGCGGCGATGGTGCACACGGCCAGTGTGACGGCTGCCAGGCTTCTGAATAGTACGATGCTCTTCATTGGTGCTGTGCTCCTTGAAAAGAGAATAGATATGAACGTTATGTTGCACGGTCATGACGCACTGGCAGGTAGGACGCGACGGGATTGGCGACGGTTCCCGTCGCTGCGGGCGCGGTGCCGCAGACGCCGGAGGGGCACCAGTCGGTGCGCCGCTCGGTCGGAAAAACCATCAGCGTGTGCGTGTTGATACGAAAACTCGAATTCAGAGCGCGACCGGAAGCGCTCTGCAGGGGCGCCCCAGGGCTACTGGTCGAACCGGCGCCGATGGTCAGCGTGAGGCGTCGCGAACACGCCGCGCAAGATCCGCATCGCGGGCGACGTCCACTACGAGTAGTGCTGTGTTCATGAAGTGACTCCTGTGTTGTTTCTTCTCTCTCGAGGTTTATGCTGTGAATTTGGTGAAAACCAAATTGAATCTAAGAAGCATCGACAAGCGCGACGAAGTCGTGTGAGCGGCGGGACAAAGCACGGCCGGTTTGTGACTGAGCAGAAAAAAAGGAGGCGAGGATGCTCTCGGCGACCTTGCAGGAAGGGCTTCGCAGCTATGAGATCGGAACGAAGGTGCGCTCGCTGCGAGCGAAGAAACCGGGGACTCCCTGTACTTCGACCTGAGCGTGCCTCACAGTTACCGGCGCACGGGCGGGCGAACGTGCGAGGCGCTCGTCGTCACCGCATCGTAGAGCTCAAGACTGGCCCTCGTGGCAACGGTTAACGTAGGTATGAAGAGATTAAGGAGAGTGCTGTGGGAAGGATCGCGATCGCGGCCGTCGTCATCATGACCGGTGTGCAGCCGGCGCTCGGGCAAGTGCCGAGCCCCGGCCGCATCGGTCTCACCGTGGAAGGCGTGAACGTGTGGCAGGAGCGAAACGACGTGCGGATTCCGCCTGACTCGGGCACGCCTTTCTCCATCGTCGACCTCATCGGGCGCTCGCCGACACGGTCAGTTCGCGGGGAGCTGACGATCGACGTGACCGAGCGGCAAGAGCTTCGCTTCGTGTACGCGCCCCTCCGCGTCACAGGACGCGGAACGCCGGTCTCGCCGATTGCCTTTGCCGGAGGGCTATTCGCACCCGTACCGACCGATGCCGAGTACCAGTTCAGCTCGTATCGGGGCACATGGCGGTACCGTGTCTATCAAGGTGGCATTTGGACGTGGCGTGTCGGCGCGACGGCGTTCGTCCGCGATGCTCGCATCGCGTTGACGCAACCCGGGCAAGCGGCCGAGGACACCGACGTGGGCTTCGTGCCACTCGGCCACGTCAGCGCCGACGCGCGCATTTCGAGTCGGTGGCACCTGGCGTTCGACCTGGATGGCACCGCGGCTCCCCAGGGCAGGGCGTTCGACTTCTCAGCCACGGTGAACTACCGCCCGCTCCGACGGCTGACGTTGTCGGCCGGATACCGCACGATCGAAGGCGGCGCCGATGTCGACTCCGTCTTCGCGTTCGCGTGGCTGAACGCCGCCGTCGCCAGACTGGGTGTTCGTTTCTGAGGCTCGCTTCGCAGGAACCGTTCGGTCTTCCTGGGAGGCGCTCGACGTCGTGGTCGTAGCTCCTCGCCTACCTGAGGTTGGCGCGGAGAGTGTTCGAGAGCATGGTGCCGACCCTGTCGTTGTCCTGTGAAGCAACCGCGCTGGCTCTTTGTGTCGCGACGGGAAAACGATCTTGCGCTTCACGCGAAAACCGCCGCAACGATCGAACCCGTTGGACAGGACCCCGTGTCTCAAGGCCTACAGGAGGGTTCGATGTCACATTCGCTTTCGCGGTCGTTTTCGCGGTCGTTCGCTTGTCTCGTGGCTGTTCGCGCCATTGCGGCGGTCATCGTCTCGTTCGGAGTTGCGTCGGCGGCGTCAGCCGAGACGTCAGCTCGCATAAGTGCTTCGACGTTCGCGTGTCTCTCACAGCGCATCGTCAAGGTCGACGCCGACATCGTCGACGTCGCGGTGTCCAATCCGGCGTTCTCGACGCTCGTCACCGCGGTGACGGCGGCCGGATTGGTCGACACGCTCAAGGGGCCCGGACCGTTCACCGTGTTCGCGCCGACCGACGCAGCCTTCGCGGGCCTGCCGTCCCTGCTGCTGAACGCGGCGTTGTCGGATCCGCGCGGCCTGCTGACGGGCATCCTCACCTATCACGTGGCGTCGGGCCTCTACGATCCGCGTTCTGCGCTGGTCCCGCGTGAAATCCGCAGCGTGCAGGGGCAGGGGCTGTTTCTCTCCAACAATCGAGGCGGCCCAGGCGTCAACCAGTCCACGGTGAACTGCCAGGGCATCCGGGCCAAGAACGGTCTCATCTGGGTCATCGACAGCGTCCTGCTACCGCAATTCCCGCCCGCCAGGTAGTGACACTGCGGCTCCGCACGACAGGGCGTCCGACTTCTCGGCCACGGAGAACTGCCGCCTGCTCACGTCTGACGCCGCCGGCCGGCTATCGCACGACCGAAGGCGGAGCCGATATCGACTCCGTCTTCGCGGAGGCCCTGAACATGGCCTGGTGGAATGCCTCACCATCCACTCGTGCCGGGGTCGCCTTTGAAGGGACCGACGATCTCTGGCATGACCCAGCCGCCGTAGAAGCCGCCCGCTTGCCCCTTCACTCTGATCCCGTCCACGTAGCACTTGATTCGTCCTGGGTAGAACGAGAGGTGAGCTCGGATGGCTTCGAACGCTGGCAGCGGGTCGTCGTAGGACCAGCCTACCGCATTCAACAGGAGCGGTGGCACGGACACGGTCCAGTATCGCGCTGTGCCTTTCCACTCGCAGCTGGACGACCCTGGCGCCGGCAGCAGATACTCGGTCGCGACGTCGGAGCGCGGGATGTACACGGTGGGAGGGCTCGCTGTCTCGAGCACGCGCAGCGCGCGGCGCGTGCGGGCCACCTCGACGCCTCCGACCCGAACGACGACCTCCCTGGCTTCCGCATCGATGCGGGGAGGCCGCGGGTAGTCCCAAACTGATTCCTGCCCGGGCGCCGGTTCCACGGCAATTGGCGGACGTTCCCGTCCGTGGTAGCGCCAGCCCCCAGGACCCAGGAACGGGGAGGTCGGCGACGAGTTGTTGTCCATACTTGAATGACGATACAGCTGCCGGCGCGGGTTCGAGAGACATCCGTGTTGGGCAGTTGCCCACGCGACCGCATCTACGTAGACTGCGAGATACCACCTGTGCGCCCGCCTCGGGTCGACGCCGAAGTGCGAGCTTCCTCAGCCCGCCCGACGGCACTAATCTGGATTGAACCTGGAGCCGCCGGGACGACCCGCACGCGCACCAGGATCTTCTTGGAACCGAGGCAAACGGTGGCTATCAAGACGACTGCTCCTTCAACGCACATCACTGCACTGACGCGGAGTCTGGCGCACGACGCGGCGAGCCAGGATCTGACGATTGCGTTCTTCAAGGGCTGGGAGCGCTGATGAACGAATCTCTCGAAGCCGGAGCACCTCTGACGTCGGTCGCGATGACGCGCAGCTTGGCGTGCGGTGAGGTCTTTGGAGGCAACGAGCCGGTCCATACCGCCATCGAGCTGCCCGGGCTTCACGGCGTGCTGTACTCACGTCCCTGTCACGGAGCAAGAGGGGGCGACGTGCACTACATGTCGGTGTGCGGCTCGGGTCTGCTCGCGCGCGTGTGTGTGGCTGACGTCATGGGGCACGGCGAAGTGGTGGCAAAGGTCAGCGCGCAGATGCACGCCCACCTTCAGCGGAGCGTGGATGTCATCGACGAGCGGCGGGTCTTTCGAGAGATGGACAAGCGCCTCCAAACCGTTGGCGGGCGCGCGATGACGACAGCCGTGCTGGTCACGTACTACCCGCCCAGCCGGCGCCTCACGGTGAGCTACGCGGGACACCCTCCCGGTTGGATCTTCTCCGCGTCGGAGCAGACATGGAATCGGCTCACAGTAGTCGCCGAACCGCGCGCTGGCGTCGCCATGAACCTCCCGCTCGGCACTGGACTCGGATCCTTCTACGGACGCGCTCGTCGGCGTTTGATGGTCGGCGACCGCCTCGTTCTGATTACTGATGGCGTGCTCGATGCCTCCGGCCCGGATGGCGACGGTCTTGGTGTCGAAGGCGTCGAGCGAGTCCTCAACCACGAGGGGCGGCGAAGCCCCGAAGGCGTCGTGCGTGCGCTGCTCGATGCGATGGCGTCCCACGCGGCAGGCGTGGGCGCCGCGGGCGTTGACGATGTCACGATCTTCGTGGGCGAGATCGTGCCGGGGCCGCCCGGGCCCGCCCTGTGGCACGTGCTCAAGAACCGCCTGCTGATTCGCGTCATGCCATCGCTGCGCGATCACTGATCTGCTCTCACAAGTGATGCCCAGCCTTTCCGTCACAGCTCGCCTTCCTAGGGCCTCGGGGGTGTCACGTCGCGCGCTTCCGAACGTGCTCGCCACGCGCGCGTGCGTGCGCCATGCCCGACCGACGCGCGATCGATCGCAGCATGCCTCGAAACACCACCGCATGCACCGGCACGAGCGCATACCAGTAGAGGAGTCCGGCGAGGCCCATCGGATCGAACATCGCCGTCTGGCGGATGAGCGCACCCTCAGGCAGCGGGACGATCGAGTAATCCAGCCATGCGCGTCCTGGGACCTTCATCTCCGCAGCGAGCCGAAGCCGGCTGCCCGGTTCGTATCGTTCGACCCGCCAGAAGTCGAGCGCGTCGCCAACACGAAGCTCCCTGCCCTCGGGCCGACCTCGCCGAATGCCCACACCGCCCCAGAGCAGATCCATGAACCCACGCAGCCGCCAGAGCCAGGTGTACGGCGGCCAACCCGTCTGGCCACCGAGGCTCGCGATTGTCGCGAAGCACTGACTCGGTGTCGCCGGCACCTTGACTTCGCGGCGATCGGTCAGGCGCGGCCCCGACAGGGAACTGGCGCGGTCGCCCCCGTATCCCGCAGCTGATATCGCATCCGACCACCGTGTTTCGGCATACGCCCGCTCCTCGAGGGCCAGCGCGGCCCGGATGGCCTCGGCCATCCCTACCGGCTGCACAGAGAACAGGCGCGTCGCGGCGTCGGTCCTGACGACCGTGGGATGGCGGATGCTCTCGACCAGCTTGCGTCCAATGCGTGCGTAGACGGGTGTGACCAGGCCTAGCCAGAGACTGCTCAGCCGAGGCGTCAGCAGGGGCACCTGAATCATCACGCGTCGGAGCCCCCGCTGACGGGCGTACTCCTGCATCATTCCGAGGTAGGACACCTGGTCAGCGCCGCCGATTTCCACGACGCGGCTCTGGTCGAGCGGGACGTCAAGCGCCTCGATCAGGTACGCCAGCAGATCTCGAATGGCGATCGGCTGCGCCATCACCGAAACCCACCGCGGCGTGATCATGACCGGGAGATGCTCGGTTAGCGCTCGCACGAGCTCGAACGACAGGCTGCCCGACCCGATCACGATCGACGCGCGAAGCTCGATCGTTGGCACGCCCGACTCGCGCAGGACCCGCCCCACCTCCTGACGGCTGCGAAGGTGCGGTGACAGTTCGGTCATCTCGTCGCCGAGCCCGCCCAGATAGATGATGCGACGAACGCCCGCAGCCCGTGCCGCCTCAGCGACATTGACGGCACCAGCACGCTCGCGCGCCTCGAAGCCAGTGGCATCACCCATCGCATGCACGAGGTAGAAAGCGGCGTCGATCTCACGTAAGCCGGCCGTCAGCGAATCCCGATCGGTGACATCGCCAGCCACGACCTCGACGCCAGCTGGAACCCGCTGCATCAGGTGAGCGGGGTTGCGCGCCAGACAGCGCACGCGGTAGCCGCGGGTGACGAGTTGCGTGAGCAACCGTCCACCGACATATCCTGTCGCACCGGTCAGCAGAATCCGGCGCGCCGTGCCCTGCGTAACATCAGACATGATTGCGCAGCATTGGTTCCTTCGGATGGGGTTCCAGGTATGTCTGGCCCGCCAAGTACTCCACGTTGAAGCGACGCACGTAATGACGTACTAGCGTGATCGGCACGATGAGGGGCGCGAGACCCAGCCGATAGTCTTCGATCGTCGCCGCCAGTTCCGCCCGACTTGCCGGCTCCAACACGTCCTTGAAGTAGCCCGCCATGTGCTGAAGGAGATTGGTGTGTCGCCGGGGCGTCGCGATGACCTGGAGAGCGGTCATGAAGCCCTCGGAGTACTGGGTCTCGACCACGGGCCTCGGCAGCGACTTCGCGCGTGCAACCAGTTGGCCCAGCTCGTTGTAGGCCACCACCGAATGTGCCATGAGCGCCAGCTTGTGCGCCGTGTGGAACCGGACCAGCGTCCCGACGGTCCAGCGAGTCTCACACTGCGCCCGAACCCACGATACGCGAAGACCCGCTCGACGAAGTTGTCTCTGATACGCGGATCGGAGAGTCGTCCCTCCTCCTCGCCGCAGCTCGGCGAGTCCTTCTTGAGCACATATCCGCACAGCTGCTCGCGCGCGAGTCGTTCGATGCGCTGTTGCGCGTACTGCTCCATGCGCTTTCTGAGGTCGATGGCGGTCTTGACGGTCAGGAGACGTAGGCGCCCGTCGCTGTCTACCAGGCGCATGGCTTCCCTGGGCGTCCCAAAACCTGCCTCTTCCTCCGGACACACAGGCACCCATTCGACGAAGCGACCGAAGGTGTCGGTGAGGAACCGGTCTCGCTTGTGCCCGCCGTCGAAGCGCACCTCGTGGCCAAGCAGACACGCCGACACACCGATGCGAACGGGATCGAGAGTGGTCATTGGTGCACGTCAGCCCAGACAGCCATCAGCTCCCGCGCGCGGGCGGCGTCGAACGGTCCATGATGTAGCCATCGCACTACCCCCTCGCGGTCGAGCACGATCAGAAATGCGTCCTTGTCATTGAGCGACGACACGGCCAGGCGTTTCTTCCAGTCACCGGTCTTCGCGTAGACGGTGATGACGTTCTCGTGCAAGGCTGCCGGGGTGCCCTTTCTCATGCCGCGGTCGATGAACCAGCGGCCCATCTTGGCCAGCCCGCCGATCATCGGTACCTCGAAGAACGTTCGGTCGGGACCAACACCGATGGTGTCGCGAAACCACTGGCTCCAGGCTTCGACCGGCACACGCGACGCGTACGTGAAGCCCAGCAGGATGAGCGTACTCTTGCGGGATCCGACAGCGGGCAAAATGGCCGAGGTCCCTGTCAGGTATTCACCCTCCAGCGGCGGAAGAGTGACGCCGGTTAGCAACGGCTCCACCGAGGCTGTGGCCGGAACGGTGGCCAGTGACATCATCAAGGCCAGCCCAGGGATTCCGAGTCGTGCGTGCAGTCGCGGCAAGGGAGTCCTCCAACTCATAGCCTGCCCATCAGGCGATGGCAACGACGAGAGCCGATGACGTCAACCGGCCGAGTCGCCGGTAGCTGTGCGGCTGCGTCGCATCGAAGTACATTGCGTCGCCAGCCTTCAGTCGGTGCTCAGTGGTCTCGACCGTAACACCAAGCTCCCCGCCGAGGACGTACACCAGCTCGACGCCCGGGTGTTCGTGGGGCCGTGCCGCTCCGTCCGAGATCGGGTGAAACGTCGCGACGAAGGCCTGACACTTCGATTCAGCCACGGGGAAGGTCAGGCTCTCGAAGTGGTATGCGGGATCGCGACGGTCTGGCGACTCTGGAAAGCTCTGACGGGTGTCCTTCCTGATGACGGCACACACCCGGCGCTTGCGATGGTCGGCAAAGAAGTAGTCGAGCTCCACGTTGAAGACCATGGCGATTCGCAGCAGCGTCGGCAGCGTGGGGATCATCTTGTCGCGTTCGAGCTTCGACAGGAGCGCGGGCGAGAGGCCCGTGTGGCGTCCTAGTTCCACGAGGCCGAGCTTTTTTCGCAGCCTGAGCGCACGAAGCTTGGCACCGATACCGTAACCCTGCAGTTCCTCCTTCAGCATCGCCTGAGCCACGCGCCCTCCTCCTCGTTTTCCTGCCAGGTAAATTTCGTCGTTTCTCTGTTCCGTGGGTCACACGACTTGCGACCTGAGTCCTATTTTATCGTCACGCAAGTTGTTTTCTCAATACGATACATGGCGGAGCGGCCGCATACGGCGTCCGCTCCGAAAACAAGGAGAACCAACCCATGAATCTCATCGCTGCAAACCTTCGGTCTCTCGTGGCAGTGCCGCTGTTGACAATGGCACTCGGCGTTGGGGCCAACGCCCAGACCTCGTCGAAGGACATCGTCGATACGGCGGTCTCGGCCGGCACGTTCAAGACCCTCGCGGCGGCGCTCCAGGCTGCTGACCTGGTTGGCACCCTGAAGGGTCCCGGTCCTTTCACGGTCTTCGCACCAACTGACGACGCCTTTGCCAAGCTGCCAGCCGGAACCGTAGAGAACCTGCTCAAGCCGGAGAACAAGGCGAAGCTGGTAGCGGTGCTGACGTATCACGTGGTGCCGGGCACGGTGATGGCGGCCCAGGTGACCAAGCTGCCGTCCGCGAAGACGGTGAATGGCGCGGCGCTTTCGATTCACGCGATGGGCGGAAAGGTGATGGTGGACAACGCCACCGTCACCAAGGCTGACATCGTCGCGAGCAATGGAGTGATTCACGTCATCGATTCAGTGGTGCTTCCGAAGTAGCGCTCGGGCACAGGCCACCGCGATGACCTTCAGCCGCCGCCGCAGAGTCCGCGCGACACGGACCTCTGCGTGCGGCGCAGAACGTCATGCTGGCCGGGATGCTGGCCGGGGCGGCCTGGGTCTGGAAGGGGCCTTACGTTAATCCGCACACCCTGCTAATGTCGGCTATCGTCCTTATGTCGGTTATCGTCGACTAGAACTAGGACTAGGTGTCCATGGACGCGCTGCACAACCGTCGAGTGTTCCTCCGCGCCGCCATCGCGGCGAGCGTCGCCTGGACAGCCGCCGATGTCTTGGAGGTCGAACAGGCCCTGGCCTGGGCCGCCGAACAGACGACTGCCGCTCAGCCCGCTGCCTTCAAAGTGCTGACCAGGGCACAGGCGGACGTGCTCGATGCGCTCACCGCGCGCATCCTGCCGTCGGTGGACGGCCGACCTGGGGCGCGGGAAGCCGGGGCCATCTACTTCATCGACCGCGCACTGGCGACCTTCAACGCGGGCCAGAAGCAGACGTATGCCGCTGGCGTCGCCGATCTGAACCGCCGCGCCGCCGAGAAGATCATCGGTCGTGCCGGCTTCGCCACGCTGACACCGGCGCAGCAGGACGACATCATCCGCGACATCGAGTCGTCGCCGTTCTTCCAGGCCGCCCGCTTCGACACCATCGTCGGCACCTTCGCGCTGCCGACCTACGGCGGCAACCGTGACTACGCCGGCTGGCACCTGATCGGGTCTCGATCACCGCCCGCGCTTCCAGGCACCCTTCGGCTTCTACGACGCCGAGGCCAACCGGAGGGGATGACCATGCAGCAGGACACACCACGGCCGCAGACGCGTTTCAGGCCCAGCGACATCGTCGACTTCGTCATCGTCGGTTCCGGTGCTGCCGGCGGCATCATGGCGAAGGAACTGTCGACGGCCGGGTTCTCGGTCGTCGTGCTCGAACAGGGCCCGCGCCTCACCGAGGTGCAGTTCGATCACGACGAGTTCGGCACCTTCATGCAATCGAAGCTGGCGAACGATCCGGCGACGCAGCCGCAGACGTTCCGCGCGACACCGCAGGAGGCGGCGAAGCGCCAGCTCTCGTTGATCTACGGCCGTCTTGTCGGCGGCAGCAATGCCCACTTCACCGGCAATTTCTGGCGGTTGCGGCCGAGCGATTTCAATGAAGCCAGCCGTGCTCGGCGGAGTCGCCGGCACCGGGCTCGTCGACTGGCCGATCAGCTACGAGGATCTCGAGCCGTACTACACGAAGGCGGAGTGGGAACTCGGCGTTTCCGGGCGCGTCGGGCCCGTTCGATCCGCCACGCTCGAAGGACTACCCGATGCCGCCGCTGCCGGTGAAGTCGTCCGGTGTGCTGATGGAGAAGGCGGGCGCGGCGCTTGGGCTGCACGTGCAGCCGACGCCGATGGCGATCAACTCGCGCTTCTACAACGGTCGGCCGGCCTGCCAGCACTGCGGCTTCTGCCTGTTCTTCATGTGCGAGTTCCGGTCGAAGTCGACGTCGATGGTGACGATGGTGCCGATTGCGGAAGCGACCGGACGTTGCGAAATCCGGCCGGGCAGCTACGTCGCGAAGGTCGAGATGGGTCGCCGACGGCCGTGCCACCGGCGTCAGCTATTTCGACAGCCAGAAGCGCCTGCAACGGCAGCGCGCGAAGGCGGTCGTCCTGTGCGCGAACGGCGCCGAGACCCCGCGTCTACTGCTGAACTCGTCGACGTCCCGCTTTCCGAATGGTCTGGCGAATTCCAGCGGCGTCGTCGGCAAGCACCTGATGTTCAACACCTACTTTGGCGTGAATGCGCAGTTCGAACAACCGTTGAACGAATACAAGAGCGTGCAGAACACGCGCATCGTGCTCGATTTCTACGAGACGGATCCGAAGCGCGGCTTCTACGGCGGTGGTGGTATCGACGCGCGCTTCGGCAAGTACCCGATCACCTTCGCGCTCGGCGGATTGCCGCCCGGATCGCCGACGTGGGGCGAGGACTTCGCCCGCGGTCTCGCGCGGCAGTTCACGCGGTCGATGTTCTTCGGCGCGCATGGCACGTCATTGCCGCTTGAGCGCGAACAGCATCACGCTCGATCCCGGCGTTGAAGGACGCGTGGGGGCTGCCGGCCATGCGGGTGACTTACAAGGATCATCCCGACGATCTGAAGAACGCCGAGTTCCTGGTGTCACAGGCCATACGACCTCGCGGAGGCGGCCGGGGCACTGAAGCGCCTGGCCGGAGCCGGTGCGCGCCGCAGATCAACTCGGTGCATCTGCTCGGCACCTGCCGGATGGGCAGCGATCCGAAGACGTCGGTCATCGACATCGTATCACCGGACGCACGATGTGCGGAATTTGTTCATCTGCGACGGCAGCAGCCTGGTCACGTCGACGCGCGGGCAGCCGACGGCGACGATTCTGGCGCTGGCGTTCCGCGCTGGTGAACGGATTGCCCAACTCGCGACACGGGGAGAGATCTAACACAGTCGCCAGTCGCCAGTCCGGTTGTTTGGCTTGGTCAGTCACAATGGAACGACCGATCACGACCGACCTACTGTTGATTGATGACTGAAGCGGCAGAGTGAGCTGCGCTCGTACTCCGCCAAGCATGCCTAGGTTTTGTACTTGGCCTCGCCGCCGACCACGGTCTGGACGATCTGGATGTCCTTGATCCTCTCCGGATTCACCGTGTGCGGATCCTTGAGAGGACGACGAAGTCGGCGAGCGTGCCTGGGGTGATGGAGCCCTTGATGTGCTCTTCCTTCGAGGCATAAGCGCCGTGCAGCGTGTTGACGGTGATCGCGTCGGCGACGCTGATCTTCTGGTTCGCGCCCCAGGTCTTGCCGTCCCAGCCGGGCCGCGCCCGAACGTCCTGAGTCGCCGACAGATCGCCGCCTTCGTGGTGGACGCTGGTCAGGCCGTAGCGGACGAACTGCTTCGAGATGTGGGCGATGGCCTCGCGGCCGCGCTGCGCCTGATCCTCGGCCGACAACGTCGGCCGCGTGCCGACGTCGTTGAACACGCCGCGGGCCTGGTCGGTGACGCGGCCGTTGAGCCCGCCACCCGGTTCGCGGTCGTAGGTGCCGCCCGGCACGTCCTTCGTGCCTTTCGTGACGCCCGCCATCTCGAACGCCTTGCTGTTGTAGTACGACGTGTGGCCGCCACGGTGGCGCACGACCACCGGATGCTCGACCGACACTTCGTCGAGGTCGTGGACGTTCAGCTCACGCTTGTCCTTCACCTTGGTGTCGTCGAAGAAGAAGCCGTCCACCCAGGTGCCGGCCGGCAGCTGGCGCGCCTTGGCCTTCAGCTTGTCGATGATGCTCGTGATGCTGACGAACTCGACCTCGAACGGATTGCCGACGAGCACCTCGTAGAGCAGCACGTCACCCCCGGCGTGGTTGTGGCAGTCGGTGAAGCCGGTGACGATGGTCATGCCCTGGGCGTCGTAGGTCCGAGTCGTTCGGCCGATGAGCGCCTTGATGTCGGCGTTGCTGCCGACGGCGACGAAGCGGCTGTTCTTCACCGCGAACGCCTCGGCCCGCGGCAGCGTCGAGTCCACCGTGTAGACCTTCGCGTTGAAGACCACCAGGTCGACGTCCTGCGGCGTCGGCGCCTGCGCGGCGACAGTGGTGCTGCCCAGTGTCGTGACGCCAAGCGCGCCGGCGACGCCGGTCAGCGTCAGGCCCATGAACAAACGTCGATTGCGGCGGCCCTTGTCCATGGGCAGATCACGAGGGTCGCGACGGCTGTCCTGCCGGAGAGGCTGCTAGGAGGGGAGTGTGACCGGGATTCCGAGACCGGGCTGGGTGAGCGCCGGGTAGTCTGCGGTCGCCAGCACACCCGCGGCGCCGAACATCAGCGATGGGTCACAGACGTCGCGGGACAGCAGGTGAGTCCCGACGGCTCCTTCCATGGCCATCACGGGCTGCGCCGCGGCGGCAACCGTCAGCGCGGCGCGCGTCAGCAGGCTGGTCTCACCCACCTGTGCGCCGACGATGACCGGGATGCCGTACCGGCGGGCGCGTGACACCAGCTCCAGGCAGCGAAGCACGCCGCCCATCTTCGACACGCGCACGTTGACGATCCAGTTGCCGCTCGAGGCGATGGTGTCGAGCTGGTCGGCGCGCGTGAGGCTCTCGTCGAGAATGACCGGCACCGCGAGGGCCGCCGACAGCCGCCGCAGATCATCGTAGCGGCCGGCGGCCAGCGGTTCCTCGACGGCGACCAGACGACTGCCAAGGCGCCCGAGGTGCTGGACCGCCGCATCGACGTCGGTCCACAGGTTGTTGGCGTCGACGCGAAGACGAACGTCGGCAATGTCCTGGGAGGTAATTGTCGCGACTTTGTCGGCGTCGCGGGCCGGATCGCCGGACAGTTTGATCTTGAAATCGGAGAATCCCGCCTGGGCGTAGCGCCGGGTCAGCGCCGCGAACGCCGTCGGGCCCGCGTCGTCCAGCACCGCCGTGTAGTGGAACGCCGCCGGCAGCGATGGCTGGTCGAGCAGCGGCTCCAGCGCGAGTCCGCGCGCCCGGCCCAGGAGATCGAGCAACGCGAGCTCGATCGCGCACCACGCGGCCGGATTCCGATCGATATCCGCGCGGTGCGTCTCGACCCAGGCCCGCAGCGTCTGGAGGTCGCTGATCTCGCGCGTGAGGACCGACGCGTATCGATCGAAGAACGCCCGGGCCGAGGTCATCGTTTCGCCGGTGACGTAGGCGCGCGGACACCCCTCGCCGTGACCGGTGAGGCCGTCGTGATCGGACGCGACAATGATGACCGTTTCGGTCTCCACCCGTGCCGCCGACGCGTGAGTGAAGACGGTCGTGAAGGGGATGCGGAGGTCGACGAAGGTCAGGCTGGCGATCATGAGGGTCTCGCCAACGGCAAGTAGGCGTGGAACTCATCGAAGAGATCGCGCTGATACTGCAGCGCCGGTGGCTTCAGTTGTCCCTCTCGCTGGCGACGTCGCACCGCTGCGGCCCGGTACACATCCGCGGCGCCCGCCGGCAGCCGCGTCACCGCGAGTGGCGACAGGCGACCGCTGT
Organism: uncultured Alphaproteobacteria bacterium; assembly: GCA_963718145.1. Taxonomy (GTDB): domain Bacteria; phylum Pseudomonadota; class Alphaproteobacteria; order Caulobacterales; family Hyphomonadaceae; genus UBA7672. The sequence goes on from CAVQYJ010000020.1 coordinate 122,230, forward strand.
CGCGCTTGCCGTGGTATTCGAGGTTCTGCTCAGCCAGCGATTGGTCGACGACGCGAGCCATGGTGTCGGGGGATATCGCCGCGGCCGCCGCGGCGTACTCGACCAGGAGGCAGTAGCCCGCCGGGCGGTCCACGGCGACGAGCACGTAGAACAGCACGTGGACGCCGAGCGCGCGGCACGCGGCCTGCACGGCGGCAATGACCTGTGACTCGTAGAGCTTCTCGCCGGTCAGGCTGGTCACTCCCTTGCCCTTCTGGACGAAGCGCAGCAGCGGCGTGCGCTGGAAGAACGCCGGTCACCTCGACGAGATCGTTCATGAAGTAGCGATACAGCCCCGCCGCGGTCGTCACGATGACGTAGTAGCGCCTGCCCGGCTTCGAGGTCGCTCGAGCGAGCAGACACGGCGGCCGCCGGCGTCCCACTCGCCGCTGCTCGACGAACTCGAAGAAGTGGTGATGGAGCGGCGGCAGGCCCGCCGGGCGTCTCGGCTTCGAGCGCGATCGTGCCGCGGCACTCGGTCGCCTGATAGCCCGAGCTCCATGACCGTCGTGCCGGCCGGCAGCGTGCCGGCGCAAGGCGTCGAGCGCGATGCCGCAGCTGCCGCCGGTCCACGTGGTCGACGAGCCGCAGCTGCGGCCACACGTTGGCGAACGTCAGCGTCGTCGTGTCGCCGCGAGCTGCGCGGCGCGCGCAGGGATCGGCCCGCAGGCGCGTCGCGACGTCCGCGCGGATGTCCGGGCTCGACGCGCATCGAGCGCCGCGAGACGTCCCGGTCGCCAGCGCCGTCGAGCAGCGAGTCCCGGCGGTCGTTGAGCACTGTCAGCAGCCGCAGGAACGTGGACGGGTTCGGCGAGCCGATGTAGCGTGACGTCCGGCTGGGCCAGCGCGAGCCGCAGGATGACCAGGTATTTCAGCTCGTAGTCGGCGATCGCTCGACACCTCCGGCGGGACCACGAACCGCGAGCGGACGGCGCGCGGCAGCGACTCGTAGAGGTGCCCGGAAACCGATCCGACCGCGTGACCGGTGTCGAGATGGCCTTCGACGGCCGCGCCCATGATGCCGAGCGCCTTGCCCGTCGAACGCCTCCGGGCAGGCGCGGTACTGCAGGTACGAGAAGAGCGCCTGCTCGTCGCGGTGCATGCGCGAGCACCGTCGGCGTGATCGGGATGTACTTCGGGCGTGCCGGTCGTGCCGCTCGTCTGCGCGTAGAAGAGCGGCGCTTCGCTCGTGAGCGCGGGCGCGCCGGTCCGCCGTTGCTCGTCGATGTAGGGCCGCAGCGTCTCGTAGTCCTGCACCGGCACGCGGCTCGCGAAAGCGTCGGCGGTCCGCGATGTCGGAGAAGCCGTGCTGCGCGACCGAAGCGCGTGTCGCGATTCGCGTGCAGGATGCGCCGCAGGACGTTCGGCTTGCGCGCGTCCGGGCGCGTCGGCGAGCCGCTCGACCGGCCGCCAGTAGCGCGGCGCTCGGCGCATCGCATCGCGCGTCGCAGCAGCGAGCGACGCGCATCGTCGGCTCATCGCCGGAACGGCGCGCGCATCAGGCCGAGGAACGACCGCGGGATACGCGCGGTCCTGCAGGCCGAGGTCGCGCACGTCGCGGTCCGTCGGCAGGAACCAGGTGCCGAACAGGAGGTCCCAGATGATGACGGTGTTGCCGTAGTTGGCGTTCGACTTCGCGCGGCACCCGCGAGTGGTGCCAGCGGTGCGTCTCGGCGCTGCCGACGATGTAGTTGAGCGACGCCGTAGCGCAGTCTGACGTTGCAGTGCTGGAAGAAGCCGTTGGTCGCGTAGGCGAGGTAGTAGAGCGCGAGCACCGTCGCGTCGACGCCCATCAGCAGGAACGGCAGGCTGTCGAGGCACATCTGCAGCGCCTTCTCGATCGGGTGGAAGCGCGCGGTGTTCAGCCAGTACAGCTGGTCGACCGAGTGGTGCACCGCGTGCAGCCGCCACAGCGATGTCGTTCTCGTGTGCCGCGCGATGCAGCCAGTAGCGCAGCAGGTCGACGACCAGGACCATCAGCACCGGCCTGTATCCAGATCGGCCAGCCGTGCGGCCAGATGGCCCGCGATCGGCAGGTGCAGCGCTCGGGCCGGCTCGATGAGCGCGTAGGTGAAGAGGAAGCCGACGAGCGGTGGCAGCAGCAGCTGCACGAACGCGAGGAAGCTCAGATCGAGCGAGACGTCACGCGCGGCTGGCTGCCAGTCGGCGCGATACGGTTGCCGCCATTCCATCATCGCAACGACGAGCGCCGTCAGGACGACCGGTGTGTAGGTCTGCACGACCAGAGACGCACCGGCCGCACCGAGCCCGGCGAATGTGGCGAACGCGAACCCGATGACCGCGGGGTAGTGCCATGACGGCAGCCACCCTGCAAATCTCGTGGCTCGCGCGGGCGACGACCGGACGGGGGTAGGCGACATACGCGTCTCTCAAGAGTAGCCGCGAACGCACCGACACGCACGCGATGCACTACTCAATGGCCCGGCGATCCTGCAGGCGCAGCCAGCCCTTCGCGATGCGGTAAATCGCCCAGACCCCGAGCAGGCCGAAGCCAATCCACCAGATCACGAAGCCGATCAGCACGATGGCGAGCACTAGGCCGACGCACAGCACGATCGCCGTCCACACCAGCGCAAACCAGAACGTCCGGATCTGCCATGCGAAGTGGCTCTCGAGCCACGTGCCGCGTGCTTCGCCGCGCTTCACGTAGTTGATGATCACCGCGATGATCGACGGCCATGCGAACAGGAAGGAGCCGATGACGCTCGCCGCGCCGAAGGCGCCGATGGCCAGCCCGAGCGCGTGCAGGGCATACGTCACCTGCGTGAGCGTGACGAGCGACGGGTCGGGTTCGCGAACGGTCTGCGTGGTCATGGGGTGTGAGACCCTCCTTCGTAGATCTTAGACGACGACACGTCGCGCGTGTTCCGGCCCGGCTGGTGCGGTGCCGTGACCGCGGTTGAGCCCGCCGTCCGGTCTGATAGCATCGGGCACGGGAGGGAATCGAGATGAGTGACGCGTCGCGGATGTGGAGCCGTCGTTTGGCATGCACGGTGGCGTTGGGGCTGGCCGCCGCCGGGGTGTTCATCGGCGGGGGACCGCTGATGCCCGTTCGCGTGGCAGCGCAGGCACCGGCACCGGACGCTGCAGCGCTGGTCACCCGGGCACGCGGCATCCACGATCGCGTGCTCACGCTCGACACGCACAACGACATCGATCCCGGCAACTTCACCGCGGCCTGCAACTACACGCAGCGCCTGACGACGCAGGTGAACCTGCCGAAGATGCTGGCCGGCGGCCTCGACGTCTCGTTCATGATCGCGTATGTCGGCCAGGGGCCGCTGACGCCGGAGGGCTACGACAACGCCTACAAAGTGGCGGTGGCGAAGTTCGACGCCGTGCACCGCCTCACCGAGCAGATCGCGCCGAAGGAGATCGGGCTGGCGCTGACCGCCGCCGACGTCGGGCGCATCGCGGCGTCCGGCCGCAAGGTGGCGGTCATCGGCATCGAGAACGGCTACCAGGTCGGCCTCGACATCAAGCGCGTCACGGAGTTCTACGACCGCGGCGGCCGCTACATGTCGTTGGCGCACAACGGGGCCAGCCAGCTCGCCGACTCCAACACCGGCGAGTCGACGCAGACGTGGCTCTACGGCGGCCTCAGCCCGCTCGGCAAGCAGGTGGTCGCCGAGATGAATCGCCTCGGGATGATGGTCGACGTCTCGCACCCGTCGAAGGGCGCGATGATGCAGATGGTGGCGCTGTCGAGGGCGCCGATCATCGCGTCGCACTCGGGCAGTCCGCGCCATCGCCAACCACAGCCGCAACATGGACGACGAGATGCTGATGGCGCTGAAGACAGAGCGGCGGCGTCATCCAGATCGTCGGTCTCGGGCGTTCATCAAGGTCGACCCGCCGCAGCGTGCGGTGGCGGTCGCCGAGCTGCGCCGCGAACTCGACGTCCGGCCGCCGGCGCCGCGCCGCCGGCTGCCGCCCGGTCCGCCACCCTGTCCAGTCGAAAAGGCCGGCGCCGTGGCGTCGGTGGAGGAGCCCGATCTGGGCGTCGAGGCGCTGCCGGCCGATCGGCGTTCCGAATACGCTCGTCGCCTGGCGGCCATCGACGCGCAGTGGCCGGCCGCTCGCGCGTCCGTCAAGGACCTCGTCGACCACATCGACTACGTCGTGAAGAAGATCGGCATCGACCATGTCGGCATCTCGTCGGACTTCGACGGCGGCGGCGGCATCGACGGCTGGACCAGCGCGGCCGACACCTTCAACGTGACGCTGGAACTGGTGCGCCGGGGCTACACCGAAGAGCAGATCGGCAAGATCTGGAGCGGCAACCTGCTGCGTGTCTGGAGTGCGGTCGAGCGCGTGGCGAAGGAGATCCAGGCCGGCCGGCTGAAGTAACCCGCGCGGCACCCGGGCCGAGCGCTCGGCGCCACGGTTAGAACGACATCAGCCAGGTGAGCTTGGCGATGATCGATCGATCGACCAGATCGCCCGTCGTGTCGAGCCGCCGCTCGTTGTAGACGAAGAAGATGTCGCTGAGCGGCCGGTGGATCACGTTGAACCGGGTGTTCGATGCTCCACTGCTGCGTGTCGGTGTTGTACTGCAGCAAGCGCGTTGACGAAGAACCGCGTGTTGACGCTGTAGTTGACGCGCGCCGCCACCAGCGTCGACATGGTACGACCCGGTCGGCAACGTCGATGTCGTTGAGCTGCAGGCTGACCGAAGCGTTGAAGTGCTCGTTGACCCGGACCGTCGGGGCAATCGCATAGCCGCGCCGGTGACCGTCGTACAGCCCGCCGTCCGAATAGCGTGCCTCGAACGAGAAGCGCGCCGAGTTGTTCGAGCGGTAGAGGACGAAGTACTCGTTGAAGTCGTAGACGCCCGGCGCGATCCGTCACGCCGCGAGCGCTGTTCAGCGTGAACGGCGCGACGTTGCCCTCGAGGTTCCGGTTCACGCCCGTCTCGAAGAACCCACTGTCGTTCATCGTCAACACCAGGTGCCAGTCGAAGTAGCGCGACTCGGTACCGGTGCCGTCGCGCCGGTCGAACTGGTCGAAGTGCAGGTGCGGGCCGATTTCACGGATGCCGATCGCCTGCGCCCACGCCGGCCGGGCGTTACGGCGCGCGTAGGCGGCGCGATGGTTGACGCCGACCCGCGGCACGAAGCCGAGTTCGTCGTTGAAGCGCTGGCCGATCGTCTCGTAGGCGCCGCGCAGGATCCACGTGCGCGACTGGTAGTTGAAGTTGGCGCGCGCGCGAGCTGTCGTCACCGCTGCCAGCCGACTCTGGCTTCCGGCGACATCGACTTCACGCCGTAGGCGCCGACGTTCAGCTGGCCGAAGCGGAGGTTGGCGTCGACGCCGGCGACGTCGGTTGTAGGCGTTGCCGTCGCGCGTCCTTGTTCAGCAACAGCACGCCGATGTCGGAGTTGGCGAGGATGGCGCGCTGTAGCCGGATGGCGGTGAAGTTGGTGGCCGGCACCGCGCCCTCGCTCGCGCTGCTGGATGTTCAGCGCGCCGATCGAGTACCTTGCCGGCTCGTCCGGTCAGTCGCGATGCCGGCGAGGATCGGGATCGCCGCGCCGGCATCCGACAGGCCGATCTGCCGGCTGAAGAACAGCCGGATGTCCGGCGGCGAGTTCTGCCGGCCGTCGGCCGCCGGACTGCCGCCGCCCCCTGCTGTCGCCGTGCCCGTCGACGGCAGACCGAACTGGAAGATGCCCGAGTTCTCGAGGAAGAAGTCGCGCTTCTCTGGAAAGAGCACGTTGAAGCGCGTGAGGTTCACCTGCTGCTCGTCGGCTTCGACCTGCGAGAAGTCGGTGTTGACCGTCGCAGTCGAGCGTCAGGCCGGTCGTCACGCCGTATTTCACGTCCAGGCCGACGTCGAAGTCGCCGACGGCCCGGCCGACGGCCCACCGTGCTCGAACTCGCCGCCGCGTACGGCTTGACCCGCAGGTTCTGCCCGGGCGCAGCGCTGCGCAGCCCTCGAGCGAGCCGGCCAGCGACACGCGTTCGAGGTTGTAGATGCGCGGCAGCGGCGACCAGAAGCTCTCTTCGTTACGGCGCCGGATGCGCCGCTCGAAGTTGACGCCCCAGGTCTGCGGGTCGCGCGTCGGTGAACTTGAGCGTGCGAAACGGAATCCGGATCTCGGCGTACCAGCCGTCCTCGGTCGATGCGCGTCGCGCACGTCCCAGATGCCGTCCCAGTTGGCGTTGATCTCGCGCCCCTCGTTCGACATCTGCGCGTCCCACTTGGCGCCGGCCGGGTTGGTCGCGAACTCGAAGCCGTTGCGATGGTCGGCGAAGGTGTCGATGACGACGCGGGAAGCCGTCGCTGGCGTTCGGTGTTGAAGTCCTTCTTCAAGTCGCTGACGATGAGCGCCGACGGCTCGTCGTCTTTCGCGAAGACGCCGAAGTAGAGCGCCTCGCTCGTCGTACAGGACCCGCACCTCGGTGTCGAACGTCGCCGGCTGACCTTCGCGAGGCTCGTTCTGGAGGAAGCCCCTGGCGATCGGCGCGCTGACCCACGACGGTTCGTCCAGTGCGCCGTCCAGCGCGATCGGTCCAGCGGCGCGCGTCGCCTTCAACGTCCGATCGAGGCGGGCTGTTTCGTAATCGATGCCAGCCGGCCCCTGCGCGACAACCGGAAGAACGCCGCACAGGGTCGACGCCGCCAACCAACCGACCGTGCGGATCGCGCGGCACCGGAGCTGACACACTCGCGACATGGTCCCGACGATTCTACGCGTGGCGACGGCGTTACATGTCCACTGTCAACACCGGGTCACCCGCCGGCGCAGTCTCGGCGCGCGACGCGAACTCGGGGACCTTGAACGCGACGACCAACGCGAGTCCAGCGGCCGCAGCGGCGCCGTAGAACGCTCGCTGGATGGCGACGATGAAATGATCGCGCAGCGCCGGATCGAGCGACGTGACGCCACCTTCGACCGCGGCGGCGATGTCGTGGCCGCCGCTGCCGAGGCCGGCAGCGAGAATCGCGCCCATCACCGACACACCGACCGCGCCACCGATGCTGCGCGAGAACATGTTCAGCGATGTTGCCGCACCGAGTTGACCGCGGCCCACCGAGTGCTGCACGGCGAGCAGCAGGGACAGCATCGAGAAGCCGAGTCCGGCGCCCATCAGCGCGATGTCGGCGAAGACCCAGGCGCGTGACGCGTGCACCGCGGTCCACGGCAGGGCCGAACAGGAGATGAAGACCGCCGCCGTGCCGAGCACCGCCGACACACGCGGGCCGATGCGGAAGAGCAGACGCGCCGCGACGATCGACGACAGCACCCAGAAGAGATAGAGCGGCGTGAGAATCTGGCCGGCGCTCGTCGCCGACGCGCCGGTCGACACCTGCATCAGCAGCGGAATGAACGCCAGCGTGCCAAACAGCGACGTGCTCGCGAGGAAGCCGACAATCGAGGAGATCGACACCGTCGGATTGCTGAGCAGCGACAGCGGCAGGATCGGGTTCGCCGATCGGCGGTCCGACCAGGCGAACAGCGTACACGTCGCCACCGCCGCCAGTCCCCACAAGACGCTGGTCTCCGACGACGCCAGCAACACGAGGGCCGTCGCCGCGAACAGCAGCAGGCCGCCCTGCCAGTTCAGCGTGCCCTTGGCGGTCGGCGCGTCGCCGGGCAAGCTGCGATACACGACGACCGCGGCGATGAGACCGATCGGCAGGTTGACGTAGAACACCCAGCGCCACGACACCGCGTCGGTGATGATGCCGCCGATGAGCGGTCCGGCAACCGACGAGACGCCCCAGATGCTGCTGAACACCGCCTGCATCCGAGTTCGTTCGGCGAGCGTGTAGATCTCGCCGATGATCGTGAGGCCAAGCGGAATCAAACCGCCAGCGCCCAGCCCCTGCAGCAACCGGAACAGGATCAGCTGAAACATCGACTGCGAGACGCCCGCCAGCATCGAGCCGGTCAGGAACAACGCGATCGCCGCGAGATAGACCGTGCGGCGACCCGACAGGTCCGAGAGGCGGCCCCAGAGCGGCACCGAGGCGGTCGAAGTCAGCAGGTAGGCCGAGAAGACCCAACTGTAGTGATCGATGCCGCCCAGGCTGGCCACCACGGTCGGCATGGCGGTGCTGACCACCGTCGCCTCGAGGGCGGCCAGGAACATCCCGAGCATCAGGCCGGCGGTCACCGCGGCGCGCCGGCGGCGCGTCAGCGTGATGGCAGGTTGTTCAGTCGCGAGAACCGAGGACACTGGAGAAATTGTACTCCGGTCTCCCGGTTCAGGTGGTCATCGGCGTCAGGCTGATGTTCAACGGCATGACGTCGCCTTCACGCAGTTCGATGTCCTGCGTAAAGGTTCGATATCCCTGACGATGCACGTCGATACGGTGCTGGCCCGCGGGCAGCTGCAGGACGAAGTGCCCGGCCTCGCTGCTCATCCAGCGCTCGCCATCGATCGTGACATCCGCCGTGTCCGGCTGGACGAAGAGGTCGAGGGACGCCGTGCGATCGTCAGTGGCGGCCGGCCTGGTGCTCTGCGTCGGAGCGCTCGGCACGCGTCCCGGCAACCGGTAGCTGCCGGCTGGCGGCGTCGGCAGCGTTGGCGCCATGTCCGGCGGTTCGCTCACCTCTCCAGGCATCAGCCTGACCATGTTCTCGTGGACCGTGAAACTGGATCCGCGTGCGAGATACAGGTGGCGCCGCACAGTGCGGTAGCCGTCGAGATACAGCACGATCGTATGTCCGCCGGGCGGCAGCGGCAGAGACTGGAACACGCCGTCGAAGTCATCGACGACGCCGGCGTAGAAACCGTCCACGTACACGGCTGCGTCATTCGCCTCTTTCGGCGAGACCTTCAGACGCACGTCGGCGCGGAGGTCGAAGACCGGCGTGTACCAGTACGGATACGTTCCGCGTGTCCACCACGGATATGGTCCGAAGAACGGATCGTAGAAGTAGCCGCCGATGAACACCTGGCCGCGGAGACTGGGTAGTGGCGCGACGTGATTCGGATGCGGACGTTCAGGGCTTCTTGGCGCCGCCACGCGCGGCTGCGTAGGCCGCGAACGGCCGTCCCGTCTCTGGGCCTCGACCGTGCCCGGCAACATCAGCGCCAGCGAAGCCGAGAGGGCCAACGCCGTCATGTGAGTCAGCCGGAACATGACTGGTCTCCTTTCCTGCAACAGGCGGGTAACTCGGCACCCACCGAGCAGGGTTGCAAGAGATGCGCCTCGAATCGCGGCCTGGAACCGGCACGCGGGTGCGACGCCGTGACAGGAATCCGGCGGATCGCCGTCCGCTGGCTGTCGCTGCGCGTCAGCGGGCGAAGGCAGGTAGAATCCGGCCCATGCGGGAGGGCGTCCGTTGAACCGCAGGCAAGTGCGGATGGCTGGGCTGGCGTTGCTGCTCTCGGCGTCAGTCGCGACGGCACAGCAGATTTGGGTCGGCCGCGGGCGCGACTCGTTCATGGGACCGCGCTTTCCGAAAGCCGAGGACTTCGACGGCCGCTTCATGTACTGCCGTGTCTTCTTCCGTGGACCCGGCCGCGGCGGCGGCTGGCGCACCGACTATCCCGGCGCCGACAACAACTTCTCCGTTCGACTCGCCGAGCTCACCCGCGTCGACGTCAAGTTCGACGCCGACCGGCAGCCGCACCACATCGTCGTGTCGCTCGTCGGATCCGCTGCTGTTCCGTTGTCCGATGCTCTTCCTGGTGAACCACGGGAGCGCGTTCTTCTCAGCCGAGGAGGCGCAGCGTCTGCGCACCTACCTGCTGAAAGGCGGGCTGCTGTGGGTGGACGATGCATGGGGATCGTACGCGTGGGCGCGCTGGACGGCGCAGATTGGCCACGTGCTGCCGCCCGGGTCGTTCCCGATCCGCGACATCCCGATGACTCATCCGATCATGCACACGCTCTACGACGTGAAGGAGATCCCGCAGGTGCCGGCGATCAGCTTCTGGGCCGGCACGGGCGGGCAGACGTCGGAGCGCGGCGCCGACAGTGCGCAGGTCTACTTCAAGGGGCATTCAGGACGCGAACGGCCGCCTGATGGTCGTGATGACGCACAACACGGATATTTCAGACACCTGGGAGCGCGAAGGCGAACGGCCGCGCGAGTACTTCGACCTGTTCTCGCCGCGCGGCTACGCGATTGGCGTCAACATCGTCCTCTACGCCATGACGCACTGACCCGCCTTCGCCCGGCGGGCAGACGACAAGGAAATTGAAGATTGAAGATTGAAGAGTGATGAATGGCCGGCTGGCGACCGCTATCGTCCGATGAGTCTTCCGAGCCATCCGCCGCGCCGTTCCGGTTGCCGGAGGCGACCGGACAGCCAGAACCAGCCGGCGATCACGTTGCCCGGCACAACGGCTTCGCCGATGAGCGCCGGATCGATGACGACGTCGAAGGTGCCACCGACGGTGTCGACCAGCGCCCACCAGAACGGTTCACCGGTGAGACTGTTGTGACGTTCCGACGCCTCGATGACGTGGCCGGTGAACAGCGCGTGCGACTCGGGCGGCACCACCGGCTCGCCGGACGGTGAGATGAGGCCGGAGGGGATGAACGAGCGCGACGCGAACGACAGCCCCTGCACCTGCTGATCGCGGTCGTAGGCGGCCTCGCTCTGGTGGACGGTCAGCTGCTGCGCGAATGCCGCGACCTGCAAGGTGACGGTCAGCGGCAGATCCGCCGAGGCCAGCGTCGCCGCATCCGGGCAGTCAAACGCGAACGGATACTCGCCGCCGAGTGTGCCATCGTCCGGCGGGTTCGCCCACGCGAGGAACGTCCCGTCGAGCGGCGTGTGTGACGGCCGCGTGACGCGGGCTTCGAGCGTCGCCCGCACCGTCGACTTGCCGCCGAAGTGCGGGTTCATGCCGAGCGCATCACCATTGCGTCGCACTTGCAGCCACAGCTGTTCGCCGGACGGCGGCGCCCACTTCAGGTATTGCCCGTCGGCGGCGTCGATGGTGTCGGCGCGCTCAGCGACCCGACTGGCGAGGGCCGCGAGGTCTTCCGCCGAGGCGACCTGGAATCCGAGAGCGGAGAACTGGCTGGGCACAGCTGATGATTGTACCTGTCTGACCGGCGCTGGCCCGGAACGTGGCGATCAGAAGCGCAGGAAGCGGTTCACCTTGACGATGAACGCGCGGTTCAGCAGGCCGGGGACGCCGATGGCCGCCTCGCTGTCGCGTTCCTCGTTGTAGACGACGAACAGCTCGCTGCCCGGACGGTACTCCCAGCGCAGGCGGGCGTTGGCGCTCACCGTGTGCGTGCTCGAGTTGTACTGGACGAGCGCGCTGGCGAACAGCAGCGGCGTCAGCGTGTAGGTGATGCGCGAGCCGACCAGCTTGGTCGTCGAACGACCCGTCGGCAGGTCGATCCAGTTGAGCGAGACGTTCGGCTCGACCGACAGCTGCGGCGAGACGTTGATGCGCGAGCGGTTGAACGTGACCGCCGTGCGGTCGCCGTTGTAGAACGAGCCCTGCTCGACCAGCACGTTGCCCGACAGCCGCCGCTGCTGTCCCATCTTGTAGCCGACGCGTCCGGTCGTGAACTCGTAGCCGCCGGCCGGGACGCGCGCGCCCGGCACGATCGTGAACGGCCGCAGCAGCAGTTCGTAGTCGTCGTTGACGCCGACCTGAAGCGGTCGCTGTTCTGGAACTCGACGGCGAACTCGCCGTCGGCGATCCGCGTGCTGAGCGCGGCCGGCGCTGTCCTCGATGTAGGTGAACTGCCCGATGGTCGAGAACTTGCGCACCCGCTTGTAGCTTCGTCGGGCGCGGGCTGAAGCGCAGCTGCGCGTAGTTCTTGCGCATGTCGGCGCGGCGCAGGAAGCCGACTTCGGGGTTGAAGTTCTTGTCGATGGTCAGGCGTTCGAGCTGGACGCCGTAGCGGTCGCCGCCGTACTCCATCTGCGCGCGGTAGCTCATGTCGTCGCGTCGGTCGAGCCCGTCGGACTGGCTCTTCGCGCAGGTAGGTGGCGAACGTCAGGTTGCTGAAGAACGCGAACGTGCCGTCGACGCCGTACGACCTGGTTCGAGCCGGGCAGCGTCTGCGCCTTCGAGCGCGACGTGGCGAGCACGCCGATGCTGCTCGGCGCAGGATGTCGCGCTTCACGCGCACGACCGAGAAGTTGGTGGCCGGCGTCGCGCGCCGCGGCGGCGTCGTCGCGCGTCTGCATGTTCGACGAGCCCGAGCTGAGTAGCGGCCGATGCGGCCGGTCAGCGCGGCCGCCGCCGAGGATCGGCACCTCGCGGCTGCCCGCCAGCCCGATGCGCCGGCTGTAGAACAGCAGCGGCAGATCCGACGTCGCGGCGGACCGCCGCCCGAGAAGCTGTTGTTGCCGAACGTGAACAGCCCCTGGTTCTCGAGGAAGAAGTCGCGCTTCTCCGGGAAGAACAGGCTGAAGCGCGTGAGGTTCACCTGCTGCTCGTCGGCTTCCACCTGCGCGAAGTCGGTGTTGTAGGTGAGGTCGGCGGTGAGGTTCTGCGTGATGCTGTACTTCGCGTCGACGCCGACGTCGCCGCTCGGGTCGTTGGCGCGCCGCTGGGCGTCGACGACGTTGTCGGTCGTGAGATCGGCGATGGCGTACGGCTTGAGCTCGAGCGTGCGCGACAGCGGCGGCGCTTCGAGGCCGACGAGGTTGGCATAGAGCGACGCCGAGAAGTCGGCGCGGCCGAGCCCGAGCGACGGCGGCAGCTTCGTCAGGTAGGCGATCTCGTTCTTCGACTTGATTGATGCGCCGCGCCTGGAAGCCCCAGTCCTGCACGGTGCCCGGCGCGTAGCGAATCGACTTGAACGGCACGGCGGCCTCAATCGTCCAGCCGCCGTCGAAGCGTGCCGGCCGTCGAGGCGTCCACACCGGATTCCAGTCCGGGTTGAACTGCCGCTCGTTCGTGCTCTGCAGATCGGTGCGGCCGCCGAGCGAGTTGGCCTCGAACAGGATGGCGTTGCGGCGATCGCGGAACGTGTCGAACGAGAACTCGACCGAGTCGCCCTGGCGGATGTTGTTGCTGTCGCGCCGCATCTCGTTGACGATCGCTGCGTCGGGCTGGCTCTCCCACGCCCGGAAGCTGACGTAGACGTTGTCGTCGTCGTAGAAGACCCAGACCTCGGTCTTCTCGGTGGCCGGCTGACCGGCCGTTCGGCTCCATCTGGATGAAGCCCGACGCGGGATGCACGCGGCTGTAGACGGCTTCGTCGAGCCGTCCGTCGACGCGCATCGGCGTCGTCACCCGCACCGCGCGGACCGTGGCGCGCCCTGGTCGTCGCGCGAGATGGTGTCGGGCAGCGTCGGCGCTGGCGGGCCGGCAGCCGCCGGCGTAGCGGCCGGCCGGCGGCGGCGGTATCGCCGGTTGCGCGCTGGCCCTGGCCGCGCCGAACACGAACGTGTCGAACACAAGGATCGAGAGCAGGACGGTCAAGCGCATCGCCAGAAAGCATTCTGAAGTGGAGGATGTGGTCGCGCGGGCAACACAGTTGGTGACGGCGCCGCGTCGTCCGCCGTGCGATTATCGCCGATCTGTCATCAGGAGCTGATCGGCGGGGCGCGACTGCCACCGCCTGACGTGCCGGCGCAGTCGCCGCCACGCCGGCACCACGGTGGTCACGGTCAAACCGATGCCGCCGAGACTGAGGAGGATGACGACGATGTCCCAGAGCGGCCGGCGGTTGATGAGGAAGGCGAAATCGAGGCTGTGAAGGCCGTTGTACAGCCAGCGATTGAGGCGACTGAGACGCTCCTGTTTCATCACGAGCGCGCCATGAGTGGGCGCGACATACAACCAGGTCTCCTCGGGATCGCTGAAGCGAACCCGCAGCACCGGCAACGGACTCATACGGTGTCGATCGTAGTAGTAGTCGTCGTAGTCCGCGAGCCACACCGCATCACGGACCGCCACGCCGGGCCGTGCGTCGGTGGCCGCCGCCTGCGCATCCTGATCGGGAAAGCGATCGAAGACCGTCGGCGCCGCCGCGTCGAGGCGAACCATCCGATGGTCCAGGGCGAGCGTCGCGGAGTGGAACGCTCGCAGGTCCGGATTGCGGCTCGCGCGTGCCGCGTCCAGTGACGGCGGCCGATAGGCCAGCAGGAACACCTGGCCGCGGAACTGCAGCAGCTCGACTTCCCGCGGCGTGAACTCCCGGCCGAGGACGTCGAGCGCTCGGCGCAGGACCGGCAGCGTCGCCGCGTCGACGCGCAGCGGCCCCCCCATCGCGCCCTGCACCTCCTCGGGCGACGGCGACGTCGACGGCGCCCAGTCCCACGGCGTGAGCGACAACGCGCCGCTCAGGGCCCAGGTGAACGTGAACAGGCCGAACACCAGCCCGGCGTAGTGATGCCACCACATCAGCCCGGCATAGGGCGAGCGCGAACGAACGCCCTTCAGCCGGAAGCGCGACGACATCGAGTAACGCCAGATGCCGATGAACAGACCCGAGAGGCACATCACGCAGCCGATGAGCGCGGCGTAGATGATGCTCCAACGCCACAGACCTGGCTGCAGCCGGAACGGCGTGAAGTAGGTCCAGTGCAGCACCGCGCCGAGATAACCCCAGACACGGCCGCGCTTCGTCGTCTTCATCACGACTTCGCCGGTGCGATCCGAGACGTAGACCGCGGTCCCGTCCGCGTCGCCGAGGTCGATCTGGTGCAAGGGCAGAAAGCGCGGCAGGCCGCCGTCGATGGTCCACTGATCGGGCCGGGTCAGGTGCTGGGCGTAGCGCGCGCTCGCCGCGTGCTCCGGGATGAAGCGGCGGACGATGTCGAGCGCCTGCTCGGCGCTGAGCGGCTGACAGCGCCTCGCCGGAATCGGCGAACACGGTCGTCCATTGTCCGGCGCTGAGCAGCCGATAGACGGGACGTCCGGCCAGGGAGCCGAGCCGCACGGCGATCGGGGGTGACGCCACTGCGCGCGACGGCGTCCGCGGGCGTCAGGCGCACGGCGTCGAGCGTGAGCGGCGGCAGCCGCGCCAGCCGCTCCTCCGCCGTCAGGCGTGGCATGCGCTGGTACATCATCACCACGCCCGAGACGAACCAGACGAAGAAGACCATGCAGCCGGCGATGCCGAGCCAGCGATGGGTGTAGATCAGCGCCGGCCGCCACCCGAAGCGCATGCCGACACCTAGAAGCGGAGCGTCATCGCCAGTTCAGCCGACCGTGGGTCGCCGAGCAGCCACTGCGGCTCGGCGTTGTCGTAGTAGGTCGTCGCATACAGCGCGTCGAAGAGATTCCACAGGCGCAGGTCGAGGCTGATGCGCTGGCCAATCCGCGCGCCGAACACTGGCATCGACGACGGCGAATCCGGGGACGTCGCCGGTGTTGTCGAAGTTCCAGTAGCGGCGGCCGACGGCGCGGATGCCGCCGCGTACTTGCCAGTCGCTCGCCACCGTCCATGAGAGCCACAGGTTGGCGGTCTGCTCCGGCGCGTTGGCCGGCCGATTGCCGGCTCGCGAGACGAGGACGCCGCCGATGCCTCTCGGAGAAATCGTCGTAGCGCGCGCGCAGCAGCGCGATGTTCGCGTCGAGGCTGACCCCGCTCGGCCACGTGACGCCGAGCGTCGCTTCGACGCCGCGCGACGACTGCTGATCCGATCTGGATCGAGGTGCCGGGATTGGCCGGGTCGGGTGTCAGGAGCCCCTTCTTCACGATCTGGTAGCCGGCGACGGTCCACTGCCCGCGCTGACCCCAGAACGCCTGCTTCACGCCCGCTTCGACTTGTCGTCCCGTCGTCGGGTCGAGCAGCAGGCGCGCCGGGCTGTTGCTGATCACGTTACCGACCATGTCGGTCGCCGTGGCGAACTGGCCGTAGAACGACAGCGACGGCGTGGCGGCGTAGACGACGCCGCCGCGCCAGCTCGTCGGCGTGAGCGTCCGCTCCGCCACACGGCTGGTGACCAAATTCGTCCGTTCGACGGCGAAGCGGTCGACGCGCACGCCGCCGACCAGCGACAGCGCCGGCGACAGTCGCCAGGCGGTCCTCGACGAACACGGCGCTGCGGTGGGTGCCGGTGTCGTACTTCGGGAAGGTCCCGGCCACGTTCAGGAACAGGCCCGGGTTCGGTCGCGTCGAGATCGACGACGCTGGCGCCGCCGTACGGACTGTTGTTCACGTGCTGAAAGCGGACGACGTTGTAGTCGAGGCCGGCGCTGAAAGCGTGTTCGGCCGCCCGGCGAGCGACGTCGTGAAGACGGCGTCGGTGCGATTCCCGTACTGCTGCTGGTGATGGAAGATCTCGATGTAGCTCTCGCGGTCGCAGCGTCCTGGTGGCGGCGTCGAAGGTGTAGTTCTCGACGTTGCGCCAGTGGCGATCGGTCTTCAGAAACTGGACGCCCTGCGGACGCGGGCGTTCGGCGATCGGCCGCCACTCGAGCGGGCCTGCGTCCAGTTGTCGCGATACCAGATATCGGCGTCGCGAGACGTTGTAGTTGATGTCCCGCAGGTCACTCGTCGACCACGCCGTTGATCGATCGGCGTGCCGAAGTACGGTGTTCGGCGCCTGACGCCCGTAGTCCTCCGACAGCGGTGAGCATCAGCGACGGCGACAGCTCGAGGCGAAGCGACGCGGCGGCGACCGTGCTGTTCGAGTCGCCACGATCGATCCAGCCGTTCGTGCGGTTGTCGCTGACGTCGACGCGATACGAGGTGCGGGAGCCGATCGGGCCCGGTCGTGTCGATCGGCGCCGCGCCACGTGTTGAACGAACCGCCCGACGAGCCGGGCCGAGTGCTCGCGGCAGAACGGATTCGGCCGCCGCGGCACGACGTTGACGGCGCCGCCGATGGCGCCGGTGCCGTAGCATCACCGATGCCGGGCCGCTCAGGACTTCGACGCGCTCGACGGTCCACGGATCGAAGGGGAAGGTGACGGTGCCGGCGCCGACGAGCAGCTGGTCGCCATCGAACAACTGCATCACCGATCCGACGCCGCCGAAGCCGCGGGCCGCGACGCGAGCCGCCGCCGTTCCCGGGATCCGCCTGCGGTCGTCACGCCAACCGCGCGGGTTGTCGCGGCGACGAGGGTGACGTCGCCGCGCGTTCGGATCGACTCGCCGCCGAGGATCTGGACGCTTGCGGGTGTGTCGAGCACGCTCAGCCCGAGGCGCGACCCGGCGTCGCTGACCTGCGTCAGGCCGACCGGAGCGGTTGCCGTGACGTTCACCGCCTCGCGCAGGCCGGCGACCTGCAACGTCAACGTGACCGAGGCGCCGCCCGCCGTGATCGTCACGTCCTGGCGCGCCGTCGCGAAGCCCGGCGCCTCGACCTGCAGCGTCGCCCGCTCGCCCGGGACGTTCAGTACTCTGGAACTCGCCGCTTATGCTCGTGCGCGTCGTCCGCGGTGGCGCCGGCGGCGAGACGGTCACCAGGGCATTGGCAACCGGGGCGCCCTGCGGGTCGACGACCTGGCCGGACACGGTCGCCTGGGCGAGCACCGGCTCGACCGTGCAGAGCTGTGAGATCAGCGTGGCAGCAACACAGGAGAGGACGAAACGACGCATGCCTGAGCATCCTCCTAGGACGCGATGAGAGTGGCCGGATGGTAGCGACGCTGGCCGGCAATTGCATCTGAACTTTTCCTGACGAAATCGTCAGGAAACACGGCTCGAATCTGCCTCGCCCGCCGGCGTGGCGGACGGCGCATCCACAGCGTATGATTGGGCCCTTGAGTCAGCGGGCAGGTGCTGTATGACGGTTCGAACGTTCCTCGGTGACTGCGCGTGTGTGTTCGCGCTTGCCGCACTCGCCGGACCGGCGGCGCTCGCGCATCACTCGCCGGTCGGCGTGTTTCTCACCGAACAGCGCACGGTGGTCGAGGGTGAACTGCTGTCGATCGTCTACCGGAGGCCGCATTCCTATCTCGAGGTCCGTGGCACCGACGAGCGGCAGCGACTGCGCGTCTGGGCCATCGAATGCGGCGACAGCCAGCAGCATGCGCCAGCTCGTGGAAGCGGGTGGTCTGCATCCCGGGCGATCGCGTGATCGTCACCGGCAATCCGTCGCGCGACGACGGCGAGTGGCGTGTGCGCCTGAGGACGCTGGTCCGTCCGGCCAGCGGCTGGCACTGGCAGGAGGCGGCGCGATGACCCGCACGGTCCTCATCGTCGAAGACGAGCAGAAAGTCGCCGCGGCGCTGCGCGAAGGGCTCGAGAGCGAAGGCTACGCCGTCGTCGTCGCGGCGACCGGCGAGGACGCGTTCTTCCGCATCAGCACCGAAACCTTCGACGTCGTCCTGCTCGATCTGACGCTGCCGGGCCGCGACGGGCTCCAGATGCTGCGCGCGCTGCGCCGCCGCGATGCCGAGACGCGCGTGCTGATCCTCACGGCGCGCGACACGCTGGACGATCGCGTCGCCGGCCTCGACAGCGGCGCCGACGACTATCTGGTCAAGCCGTTCGCGTTCGCCGAACTGCTCGCCCGCATCCGCGCGCTCGTGCGGCGCGGCCGCGTCGCCGGGCCGACGCTCGCGCAGGCCGACCTGCAACTGGACCTGTGGAGCCGCAAGGTCATGCGCGGCGGCCGCGCGATCGAGCTCACGGTGCGCGAGTTCGAGCTGCTCGAGTACCTGCTGCGGCACGCAGGGCAGGTGGTGTCGCGCGAGACGCTGGCCCGCGAAGTGTGGAAGGAGACGGCGCGGACGCCGACGCTCGACAACGTCATCGACGTGCACATCGCGCGGCTGCGCCGGAAGGTCGACGACGCGATCGACCGGTCGAGCTGATTCACACGGTGCGCGGCGTCGGCTTCATGGTCCGCGAGGGGGAGCCATGAAGCGCTGGCTGGCGGCATCGCACGCGTGCGGCGCGCGGCTGACGCTGTGGTACGTCGCGGCGATGCTGCGTGGTGCTCGGCCGTCTACGCCGGCGGCGTGTTCGCGTTCGTCAGCCGCAGCGTGTCGGCAGCGCTCGACGCAGCGGCTGCGCGGCGACTTCAGGTGGGCGGCGGAGATGGTGGACGCAGCGCCGGACGGCACGCTCACCTGGTTCGACGCCGAGCGACTGCAGCGTCGACGAAGACAGCCCGTGGCTGCAGGTGTGGAGCGCCGACGGGCGGCTGCTCTTGCAGACCGCCGTGCGCCGAGCGGCATCCGCTCGCCGCGAGCGCACGGCGCTGGCGCGCGCAGCCGCGCGGCACGATCGGTCGCGTGTCGACGGCGACGGCGCTGACCGTTCCGCGTCCTGAGCCGGCGCGGCGCGATCGCCGGCGACAGCCGGTCGTCATCCAGGTGGCGCGGTCCGAAGCGCCGATGCGGCGCGAGCTGCGCGAGCTGGTGCTCGTCCTGGTGCTCGGCCTGCCGTTCGGCGTCGCGGCGGCCGGCGCTCGGCGGCTACGCGCTGGCGCGCCGCGCGCTGGCGCCGGTCGAGCCGGATGGCGGAGCGGCGCGCAGTCGATCACCGCCGAACGCCTGAGCGACCGCCTGCCGGTCGACAACCCGGACGACGAGCTGGGACGCCTGGCCGGCGGTGTTCAACGACACGCTCGAGCCGGCTGGAGCAGTCGTTCGAGCAGATGCGGCGCTTCACGGCCGACGTGTCGCACGAGCTGCGCACGCCGCTGACGGCGATCCGCACCGTCGGCGAGGTCGGCGCTGCGCGAGCAGCGCGACGAGCCGACGGCTATCGCGCGATCATCGGCAGCATGCTCGAGGAAGTCGATCGGCTGAAGTCGCTCGTCGACCGGCTGCTGCTGCTGTCGCGCGCCGGCGCCGGCCGACGAGGTGCAGCTGGAGACGGTGGACCTTGGCGCGCTGGCCGAGGACGTCGTCCAGCAACTGTCGGTGCTGGCCGAGGAGAAACAGCAGTCGATTGACGTGCGCGCTGACGGACGACGCCGTGCCGGGCCGACCGCGTGATGCTGCGGCAGGCGCTGACCAACCTGGTCGACAACGCGATCAAGTACAGCCCCGAGCGGACGACGATTGTCATCGAGAGCGATGTCGACGGCGACACTGTCGTGGCGTCGGTGTCCGACGCCGGACCGGGTGTCGACGTGTCACTGCGTCCGCGCCTGTTCACGCGTTTCGCGCGTGGTGGCGGGCGCGGCGATGCGCACGGCCACGGCCTCGGGCTGGCGATTGCCAAAGCGGCGGCTGACGTCCACCACGGGACGCTGACCTGGGAGTCGCGTCCAGGCGGCGGCAGCGTGTTCCGGCTGGCGGTGCCGCGGGGTGTTGATCAAAGCTCCGTCGAGCCGCCTACCGTCGCGGCGCGTGCCGGCAGGCAGCACCATGCGCCTGCCGTCTAAGTCCGCGCATCGCGACCGGCTGGGCCGTGCTGACAGACGCGCGGCGCGACAACGAGCCTGCCGGTCCGGTCGCGGCCGGTTAGGATGGGGCGTGCCGCATACCCGCTTGCCCGTGGTCGTCGTCCTCGACAACGTCCGCAGCCTCTACAACACCGGCTCGTTCTTTCGCACCGCCGACGGCTGCGCGATCGAGAAGCTGGTCCTGTGCGGGATCACACCGCGGCCGGACCAGGGTGGCCGGCAGCAGCGGGCGATCGCCAAGACGGCGCTCGGGGCCGAGCTGAGCGTGCCGTGGGAGTACGAGGCCGGAGACAGCACTCGCGGTCGGGCGGCTGGCCGCGTCCGGCTATCACGTCGCGGCGGTCGAGACGTCGCCGACGCGCTGCAGCTGTACGAATGGACACCGTCGTGGCCGGTCGGCCTGGTCTTCGGCCATGAGAAGGACGGTGTCGGAGCAGAGTTGCGACGGGTGTCCACACACATGTTCGCATTCCGATGCTCGGCGCCAAGCAGTCGCTGAACGTCGCGACGGCGGCCGGCGTCGTGCTCTACGAGCTGTTGCGCCGGAGATGGCTGGCAGCGCGGACCGAGTCACGGTGCGACGGGTTGTCCCCAGAAACGGGGTATTGACGCGCCTGACGCGGCGAATGAGAATCCTCGCGCAGATGATGGGTCACACGAACGGCGTGGGTCAGCTGGTGGGTGTGGCGGTGGTCCTGGCACTGGCCGGGTCGGCGTGGGCGACGAGCGCCGCAGTGGCCGGCGCGCAGGCGACACTGCAGGACGGCGTGTACAGCACAGGGCAGGCGGAGCGCGGCGGTCAGAAATTCAAAGAGGTGTGCGCCGCGTGTCACAACATCGACGAGATGTCCGGCAACCGGTTTCGCAGCAGCTGGGCCGATCAGTCGCTGGGCGACCTCTTCGACTTCGTGACCAACGCCATGCCGCAGGGCGATCCGGGCAGCTTGACGCCGGCAGAGTACGCGAGCGTCATCGCGTTCTTTCTCAGTCAGAGCGGCTATCCAGCGGGCTCGACCGATCTGCCGGCCAGCAAGGATGACCTGGCGAAGCTGAAAGTGCTCGCGTCGCCCTAAGCGGTGCGCGTCCGGAGAACACGTCACGCGAGGACTCAATGATCTGCTGCTGCGACATTCAGTGTTGTCGACTCTGGTCGTCGCGGGCGTGTCGAGTCTGCTGTTCACGGGCAGCGCTGCCGGCGCAGGGCCCGTCGCGGCAGAAGGGCACGGCGGCGGCGAGTGGCCGCAGCTACCACGGCGACAATCGCCAACCATCACTACTCGCCGCTCGCGCAGATCACCGCCGGCAACTTCAACACGCTCGAGGTCGCCTGGCGGCTCAAGACCGACAACTTCGGCACCCGTCCCGAGTACAAGCTCGAAGGGACGCCGCTGATGGTCGGCGGCGTCGTCTACACGACCGCCGGCACGCGGCGCGCGGTGATCGCGCTCGACGCGGCGACCGGCGAGCTGCGCTGGGTGCACGGCGAGCCGGAAGGGCACGCGCGGCGCCGCCGCGCCGCGCCAGCTGTCGGGCCGCGGCGTCGTCGTACTGGACCGACGGCAAGCGACGAACGGATCCTCTACGTCACGCCCGGCTTCCGCCTCGTCGCGCTCGACGCGAGGACCGGCAGCCGGATCCCGTCGTTCGGCAACGACGGCGTCGTCGATCTGAAGGCGGCCGCCGTGTTCGGCACCGGCCAGCCGATCGATCTCGATCACCGGCGAGATCGGCCTGCACGCGACGCCGGCCGATTGGCGGCGACATCGTGATCGTCGGCTCGGCGTTCCGCGAAGGGCACACGCCGAAGACGCACAACAACACCAAGGGCCTCGTGCAGGCGTTCGACGTCCGCACCGGCAAGCGCCTGTGGAACTTCAACACGATCCCGCGGCCGGGCGAGTTCGGCAACGACACGTGGGAGAACGACTCGTGGGCGGTCAACGGCAACGTCGGCGTGTGGAACCAGATGGCGATCGACGAAGAGCTCGGGCTGGTGTATCTGCCGGTCGAAACGCCCACGTCCGACTTCTACGGCGGCCATCGCCCCGGCAACAACCTCTTCGCCGAGAGCCTCGTCGCCGTCGATCTGAAGACCGGCGAGCGCAAGTGGCACTTCCAGCTCGTGCACCATCCGCTCTGGAACATGGACATCTCGACGCGCGCCGATCCTCGAGGACATCACCGTCGACGGCGAGCCGATCAAGGCCGTGTCGGTGCATGGGCAAGCAGGCGATGGTCTACGTCTTCGATCGCGCGACCGGACAGCCGGTGTGGCCGATCGAGGAGACGGCCCGTGCCGCAGAGCGACGTGCCCGGCGAGAAGTACGTCGCCGACGCAGCCGATTCCCGAGCAAGCCGCCGCCGTACGACCACCAGGGCGTCATGCCGGACGACGCTCATCGACTTCACGCCGGAGCTGCGCGCCGAGGCGGTGAAGCTGATGTCGCAGCTACAAGATCGGGGCCGCTCTTCACGCCGCCGGTCGTCAGCAAGGCCGAGGGGCCGCTCGCCGGCGTTCCGTTCGTCGGGCGGCACGAACTGGCCGGGCGGCGCCTACGATCCCGAAGCGCAGGTGCTCTACGTGCCGTCTTACACGTCGCTCGTGCCCGTCGGGCTCATGCCGCCGCCGAGCAAGGAGTTCTCCGACATCCGCTACGTCGTCGGCAACGCGCGTGACCGGCGTTCGCTACATCACCGGGCCTGGCGAGGACGCCGGCGCCGATGCGCCGCCGCCGGCCGCGGGCCGCGGCGCCGGCGGCGCGGCGGCGGCGAAGGCGGCGGCGGGCGGCGCGCCGAATCCGCAGGGACTGCCGTATCTCAAGCCGCCGTACGGACGCATCACCGCCATCGACATGAAGCGCGGCGAGTACCTCTGGCAGGTCGCGCACGGCGAGACGCCGGACTTCGTCCGCAATCATCCGGCGCTCAAGGGCGTGAACATTCCGCGGACCGGCCAGGCGGGCGCATTCGGCGCGCTGGTCACCAAGACGCTCGTCATCGCCGGCGAACCGCAGGCGACGACGATGCCCGGCCGTCCGCGGGGCGCGATGCTGCGCGCCTACGACAAGGCGACCGGCAAGGAAGTCGGCGCCGTCTACATGCCGGCGCAGCAGAGCGGATCGCCGATGACCTACCTGCTGAACGGCCGGCAGTACATCATCGTCGCGGTCAGCGGCGGCAACTACTCGGGCGAATACATCGCGTTCGCATTACCGGAAGCGAAGTAGGCAGAGCCACGACTGTCGTGTTTTCGTGGCGAGGAGTTCTCGCAATGTCCCTGAAGCATGGCGTTCTTGTCGGCGTCTGGTGCGCGACGATCGGAAGCCTGTTCGTTGGATCACAGTTCCTGCAGCGGGTGGCCTCGGCCCAGGCCGGCGCGGCGAACGTGCAGGCGCCGACGTTCGAGGTCGATCCGATGTGGCCGAAGCCGCTGCCGAACCACTGGATGCTCGGCATCGACCATCGGCGTGTGGGTCGACAGCCAGGACCACGTCTGGATCATCCATCGCGGCGCGTCGACGCTCGATGCCAACGAGAACGCGCGCGGCAGCGCAAGCCGCCGACAGCGAGTGCTGCGCGGCCGCGCCGCCGGTGCTCGAGTTCGACCAGGCCGGCAACCTCGTCCAGTCGTGGGGCGGCCCGGGCCAGGGCTACGAATGGCCGCGAAGTCGAACCACGGCATCTCGTCGACACCAAGGGCACCGTCTGGATCGGCGGCAACGGCGCGCAGGACGGCCAGATCCTGAAGTTCACGCAGGACGGCAAGTTCATCAAGCAGTTCGGCTTCGGCTGGGCGAACGCCGGCAGCAACGACATGTGGGCGTTCCGCCAGCCGGCGCAAGATCTTCGTCGACGAGCCGACCAACGAGGCGTACGTCGCCGACGGCTACGGCAACAAGCGCGTCGCCGTGCATCGACGCCGAGACCGGCAAGTTCAAGCGCTATCTGGGGCGCCTACGGCAACAAGCCGGACGACGACGAACCTCGGGCCGCTACGACCCGAGCGCGCCGCCGCCGCAGCAGTTCCGCAACCCGGTGCACTGCGCCGAGCTGTCCGAACGACGGCTGCGTCTACGTCTGCGACCGCCTGAACGACCGCATCCAGGTGTTCACGCCGGACGGCAAGTTCGTGAAGGAAGCGTTCGTCGCGAAGAAGACGCTCGGTCGACGGCTCGGTGTGGGACATCGCGTTCTCGAAGGACCCGCAGCAGAAGTACATCTTCCTGGCCGACGGCATGAACGAGACGCGTCCACGTCATCGATCGCGCAGTCGCTCGCAGATGCTCACGAGCTTCGGCGACGGCGGCCGCCAGCCGGGCCAGTTCTTCGGCGTGCACAGCATCGCGACCGACTCGAAGGGCAACCTCTACACGACCGAAACCTACGAAGGGAAGCGGCTGCAGAAGTTCGTCTACAAGGGGATTGCCGCGGTGCCATCCACAGGACAGGGGACGACCTGGCCGACGAAATAGCGCCCGCCTTCGCCAAGGCTACGGCGGGTCTCGCCCGACGCCGCGATCGGCACGGCGGCGACGGCGGACGGGAAGGGCAGGCAGGGCGGGCACGGCAGGCCAGGCGCCACAGCGGATAGGGACGAACATGAGAGCAGCAGACATCGCGGGCATGGCAGTCTTGGTTGGCGCACTCGGTGGTGCGTCGACGGTTTCCGCGCAGTTGACGGGCCTCGAGAACGGCCAATGGCGGTATCTCGGCGGCGACGCGGGGCACACGCGTTCCTCGTCGCTCAACCAGATCAACGCGTCGAACTTCGACAAGCTGAAGGTCGCCTGGGTGTTCCGCGGCGACAACTTCGGCCCGGGCGTCGAGTTCACGTCGCGCGTCGACGCCGATCTACGTCGACGGCGTGCTCTACACCGTCGTCGGCCAGCGGCGGCAGGTCGTGGCGATCGACGCGGCGACCGGCGAGACGCGCTGGACCTTCCGCGAGCCCGAGACGAGCGGTACTGCGATCGCCGCGGACCGACTTCGGCAAGGGCGTCGCCTATGCGGAGGTCGACGGACGCGGCGTGATCTTCATCTCGACGCCGGCGTTCTTCCTCTGGGCGCTCGACGCGAAGACCGGCCGGCCGCTCGAGAACTGGGGCACGACGCCGTGCCGCTGAAGGAGTTTCCCGAAGAGCGGCGTCATCGACATGATTCCGGACCTCGTGAGCGACTGGGATCCGTGGCAGAACTGGAAGGGCGAGACGTACGACCCCGACTACGGTCTGCCGCGACACGCTCGGCGAGATCACCTGCTCGTCGCCGCCCATCGTCGTCAACGGCGTCGTCGTCGTGCTCGCCGGCCACGAGCCGAGCTACGACCAGACGCGCATCGAGAACGTCCCGGCCGACATCCAGGGCTACGACGCGAAGACCGGCAAGCGCCTGTGGAAGTTCCACGTCATCCCGCGGCCGGGCGAGTTCGGCCACGAGACGTGGGAGAACGACGCGTGGAAGTACTCGGGCAACATGGCATCGTGGGCGCCGGCGGCCGCCGACCCGCAGCGCGGCCTCGTCTACATCGTCACCAACGCGTCGACCTATCAGTTCTACACAGGCCATCGCCCGGGTCACAACCTGTTCGGCGGCAGCGTCCTCGCGCTCGACGTCAAGACCGGCAAGCGCAAGTGGCACTTCCAGGTCCACCACAGCGAGCAGTGGAACTACGACATCCCGACGGCGCCGATGCTGATGGACCTGACGGTGAACGGACGGAAGATCCCGGCGCTCATCCAGAACACGAAGCAGGGGCTCATCTTCGCGCTCAATCGCGAGACCGGTGAGCCGATCTGGCCGATCGAGGAACGGCCGGTGATGCAGACCGAGGTGCCGGGCAACTACACGGCGCCGACGCAGCCCTATCCGACGCGGCCGGAGCCGCTCGACCGGATCGTGCTGAACGGGATCACCGACGAGTTCGTGATGGACTACACGCCGGAGCTGAAGCGGCGGGCGACCGAGATCCTGAGCAAGTTCCGCGTCGGCGGTCTCTACGTGCCGCCGCTCCCCTATCCGCACAAGAACACGTTCATCAACAACGTCGGCTGCGTCGGCGGGCTGAACATCTACCATCCGCCGGTCGCCGATCCGACGACCGGCATCATGTACGCGTCGCACGCGCGCAGCTGCACGCGCGCCGTCAGTACCTCGTGCCGACCGACGGCAAGGACGAAGAGCGCACCGAGTTCGCCGGCAAGAGCGAGGAGGCGTGGCGCGGACGCGAGCGCGTACACGCCGACGACCGGCACGACCGTGGCGGCGTACAAGCAGGGTGGTCCGCGCACGGGCGCCTGCCGCTCATCGACGGCCTGCCGGTCTACAAGCCGCTCTATCAGGGGCTCGCCGCCTACGACATGAACACGGGCGAGAAGCTGTGGGACGTCCCGGTCGGCCAGACGCCGGCGCGGATCACGCAACCATCCGCTGCTGAAGGGCGTCGACCGTCCCGAACACCGGCGGCACCGGCCACTCGATCCAGATGGTCATGGGCGACCTGCTCGTGCAGACCACCGAGGATCTGCGCGGCGAGGCCGAGGTCGAACGAGAAGGGCAAGCCGCTGCTGCACGCCCGCGACAAGAGGACCGGGCAGATTGCTCGCGAGCGTCGAGCTGCCGATGCCCGGGCAATACGGGATGATGACGTTCATGCACGAAGGCAAGCAGTACATCGTCGTGCAGTCGGGCAGCGCGCGGCGCAATCAGCCCGGTTCGCTCGTCGCGCTGGCGCTGCCGTGAGGGGGGCAGGTCTTGAAACATGAAAGAAGTGGGGTCAGGTCTTGAAAGCCTGCCTTTTTCAAGACCTGACCCCACTTTTTTCATGTTTCAAGACCTGACCCCAGACAATCCAAGTGATTGGAGGCTCGTGGTCGACGTCACTGACCCTGGCCAAACCCTCGATTGACATCACGCTCGCGCCGCCCGAGGATATGCCTCAGCTTAATAGCGGCGGCATCGCCGCTTGGGGGAGCGTCATGAACAGGTTCCTGATCGCGGCGTCTCGAGCATTGATCGTCCTGTGGACCCTTCAGGCTGTGCCGCTCCTGGCACAGGAGAACGCGAGCATCGTGGGTGTCGTTCAAGATGGGTCGGGAGGCGTGCTGCCCGGCGTGACCGTCGAGGCCTCGAGTGACGCGCTGATCGAGCGCACACGAACGGTGGTCACGGACGGCTCCGGCCGCTACAACATCATCAGTCTCAGGCCGGGCACCTATTCAGTCAGCTTCATGCTCGAGGGCTTCAAGATCGTTCGCCGTGAGGGGGTCGTCTTGGCCGGTGCGTTTGCCGCCACTGTCAATGCGGCCCTCGAGGTGGGCGCGTTGGAAGAGACCATCACCGTGTCGGGCGCCTCCCCCGTTGTCGACCTCCAGAGCACGCAGAATCAGTTCGTGGCCAACCGCGAGGTACTCGACGTGCTTCCGGCGACTCGCACCATGCAAGGGGGCGCGAGCTTGGTCCCAGGCGTCAGCTACTACAGTCAGGGATTCGTCAGCACGATGTCCGTCCACGGGTCGGCCACCGCCGACCAGCGGATGTATCAGGACGGCATGCGCATCGGCCAAAACCTGACGGGCACGGGCAGCCAGGCCAATGGCACGGGCGTCAACGACCTCGCGCAAGAAGAGTTGGTCTTCGACGCCGGCGGCCAATCGGCCGAGACCGCGCTGGGCGGTGTGCGCATGGACTCGATTCCGAAGGAAGGCGGCAATCGATTCTCAGGCGCGTTCAGAACCTTCTTCTCGAATGGCTCGCTTCAACAGAGACAACGTCCCCGACGATCTGCGCTCGTTCATCCGTTTCGCCGAAAACTCGACAAGACCTCGAACTTCAATAGTGTGTTCGGCGGACCGGTGATGAAGAATCGTCTGTGGTTCATCAGCCGCCTTCCGACTGACGAAGTCGGACACATTCGCCGCCGGTGTCCCGATGCGAATGGGAACCGGGTCAACCACGGCGCCGGCGCTGCACCGCATGGCACGTTCCGATTGACTGGCCAAGTCAATACCAACAACAAGCTCCGTGGCGCCTACTACAACTCCAATCGATCTTCTTCTCGAGCTCGGCCTGCTGCTCGCCGAGCTTCTCGTAGTCGGCGTCGGGGTCGGCCCACTTGGCCAGCACGGCGTCGTAGCGCTCGAGCAGCGTGGCGGTCTCGCCGACGCCGTCCATCACGTTGCCGATGACGTCCTTGTCGGGTCGAGGTGGGGCTCCTGCTCGAGCAGGCCGACGGTGAAGCCGGGGGTGAGCCGGGCCTCGCCGGTGTAGCCGTCGTCGAGGCCGGCCATGATCTTCAGCAGCGACGACTTGCCCGAGCCGTTGGCGCCGATCACGCCGATCTTGGCGCCCGGGTAGAACGAGAGGCTGATGTCCTTCAGCACCTCGCGGTCCGGCGGGTAGAAGCGGCTGACCTTGTGCATGGTGAAGATGAACTGGGCACTCATGGCGGCAGAGGGTACCGACGCGGCCGCGTCGCGCGACGGAATCGCCGCCGGACGCGCCGGTGCGCCGCCGAGCGGGCCCGGGCACTGCGCGAGCGCCGCCGGCTCAGCGGCGCGCGGTCGCGCTGCTCGGCGCGGTGCGCTTCGTGGCCGGCGCCTTGCGGCGGGCCTGCTTGGCCGGTGCCTTCTTGGCGGCGCTCTTGCTTGGCGGGCGCCTTCTTGGCCGGTGCCTTCTTGGCCGGTGCCTTCTTGGCCGGTGCCTTCTTGGCGGGTGCCTTCTTGGCTGCTGCCTTCTTGGCCGGTGCCTTCTTGGCGGCTGCCTTCTTCGGCCGGTGCCTTCTTGGCCACCGTCTTCTTGGCGACTGCCTTCTTGGCCGGCGCCTTCTTGGCGACGGCCTTCTTCTTGGCGGTGCCTTCTTGGCCGCCGCCTTCTTGCGCCTTCTTGGCTGGGGCCTTCTTGGCCGCAGCCTTCTTCTTTACTGGTGTCACCGGCGCCTCCTCGGCGTGATTCATCTTGTGTGAAGTTGTACCAGTGATGGCAAGCGCTCGTGTTGGCTTTCGCTGCACGTCGACGCGTCGTCGCGTCGCGATCGCTTGACCGGCTCGTCGATCGTCGTCGTCGACTCGGGATCACGTCGATTGCTGGCCATCGTCGCGTCGCGTCGACGTCGACAACGCATCGGCGTTCGTCGGTCGTCGAGCGCGACGTTCCGCGTCGCGCGACGAGCGCGAGGTCGATGCCGCGTCGTGGGGTGTCGAGCGAGTGCACGGTGAACGTGCGCGTCTCGCCGACGCGCATGCACGTCGCGCGCGCTGCGCGGTGCGGATCGCCCATCGACTTGAGCGGGACGTAGCAGCGCGCGCCGCCGGCCAGCGACGTAGGCGCCGTGCGAGCGAACGTGCTCGACGATCGCCGTCGACGTCGGAGCCCACCGGATGGTTGCGCCGACGAACTCGATGAACGGGCAGCGGGTCGTTGAGCGGCTCGGCAGGCTTGCCGGGGTGCTCGGCGCGCCTCGGCGCGCTCGGCCGTGGCGCGGCTCGCGGCCTGCCGGCGTCGGTCGCCGCCGCGGCTCGCCCGTCGCCGGCCGCCGCGTCGCGGTCGGCCGTCGGCCGCTGCCTCGGCCTCGCGGCGGCCGTCGGTGGCCGCGTCGGCGTCGGCGCGTGCCGATCGCGTGCCTCGGCCCGGTCTGGCCTCGCGTGACCGCACGGCGGCTGGCCGGCCCGCGCACCGGCGTGCGCAGCAGGAACACCCAGCCGACGCCGGGCACGGGCTTGCCGCCGATGAGGCGGCCCTCGTCGAACAGCCACGGTGTACTGCGCCGTGGAACTCCTGGAACGAGTCGTTCGACAGGACGGTGGCGTCGGCCTTGTCGGCGATCTGGAGGATGAAGGCGTCGCCGCGGCCGATGGCGCCGGCCGGCGGGGTGACGAGCTCGCCGGCGAGGACGCGCCGCCTCGAACTCGTCGCGCTCGGAGGCGTCGATGCGGTGGCCGAAGGTGGCGTCGACGACGACGGTGAGCTGCTCGGCGGGGTGCTCGGCGAGGAAGGCCCGCACGGCCTCGTCGAGCTGGCGGAGGCTCGGGAGCGAGCGGCCTTCGGTGGCGATGTTGCGAGCCATCGACGACGACATGGTTGATGGTCATGGGGTGGTGGTCAGCGTTCCGTGTAGGTGGAGTGCGCCGGTGCGGCCCGGCATGCGACCGCACGCCGAGCACCGCAGAGCCGTTCGGCGCGCGGTGGCCGATCCGGACGCGCATCGACGTCGGCGTGGTCACCAGCCGACAGCGGATGTCGGCAGGGCCAGCCTACGCTGCCCGGATCGTGACCGACACGAGCCTACGCTGCGCGGCGGTGACGACGGCGCGAGACGACCGCGAGGGAGAGTGCACCGAGCTGCTCCAGCAGCTCATCCGCAACGCCTGCGTGAACGACGGTCGGTCGAGTCCGGGCAGCGAGGTCCGCAGCGCCGATCTGCTCGCGACCTACCTCGAGGGCACGGCGCTCGACATCGAGACCTACGAGCCCGAGCCCGGGCCGCACGAGCCTCGTCGCCCGCATCGAGGGCACGCGACCCCGAGGCGCCGACGCTGCTGCTGATGGGCCACACCGACGTCGTGCCGGTGAACCCCGACGGCTGGCGAGCGCGATCCGTTCGGCGGCGAGCTCGTCGACGGCGAGGTGTGGGGTCGCGGCGCGGTCGACATGCTGAACCTCACCGCGTCGATGGCCGTGGCCACGCAAGCGGCTGGCGCGTCGGGCTTCCGCCCGAGGGCACGCTCGATCTACCTGCGGTCGCCGACGAGGAGGCGCTCGGCGAGTACGGCGCCGAGTACCTCGTCGACCACGAGCGCGACGCCGTGCGGGCCGACTACGTCATCACCGAGTCGGGTGGCATCCCGATCCCGTCGCCGGCGGGCTGAAGCTGCCGGTCATCGTGGGCGAGAAGGGCGCGTACTGGTGCACGCTCCGCGTGCGCGGCACGCCGGGCCACGGCTCGCAGCCCTACCGGACCGACAACGCGCTGGTGACCGCGGCCGAGGTCGTCCGCCGCATCGACGCAGTACCGGCCCGAGACGCAGATCCACGACGTGTGGCGGCGGTTCATCGAGTCGATGGGCTACCCCGACGAGATCACCGAGCCCGCTGCTGTCGCCCGACGGCCTCGACGAGATGCTCGACGGCGCTCCCGCTCGGCATGGCCCGCCAGTTCCACGCCTGCACGCACACGACCTTCGCGCCCGAACATCATCCACGGCGGCGTCGAAGATCAACACCATCCCCGACATGGTCGAGCTGCAGGTCGACATCCGCACGCTGCCGGGGCAGACCAGCGACGACGTCCGCGAGATCGGCGGGGCCTATTCCGTGCGGAAGGTCCTCAGCGTGAACGGCAAGCCGCCGCCGCCCTACCAGCCCACGCCCCTGCCCCCACGCCTGCCGGCCGACGAGCGCCAGCCCGGTGACGCGCCGCTGGTGCAGCCGGAGACCTCAGCGCCGGTCCAGCCCGAACGCTTCCCTGACGACCTGCCTCTCGATGAGCCGCCGCCGGACGCGCCGTTTTGACCTGCGGCATTGTTTCTCGATGCCTTGAAGGCTTGTTGGAAGGTTCGGGCGCCTTCATCATATCTGCCTCATGACGGATCTGGCGCGCCATCACCCACCGCATGGTATGTCCGACCACATCGGGCTGGGCATCACGCGGTTCCTGCGCTTCTTCGCCGACACGTTTTTCGCGAAGAGATACGGCCATCGCGCCATCGTGCTGGAAACGGTGGCGGCCGTGCCCGGCATGGTCGGCGGCATGATGAACCATCTGAAGTCGCTGCGGCGCATGCGCGATGATGACGGCTGGATCAAAGAGCTGCTCGAGGAGGCCGAGAACGAGCGCATGCACCTGATGGCGTTCGTGGCGCTGTTCAAGCCGAACTGGTTCGAGCGGGTGCTGGTGCTGATCGCGCAGGGCGTGTTCTGGAACATCTACTTCCTGATCTACCTGTTCGCGCCCCGGACGGCGCACCGGACGATCGGGTATTTCGAGGAGGAAGCCGTGGTCTCGCTACACGCAGTTCCTGAGCGAGATCGATGAAGGCCGGATCGAGAATGTGCCGGCGCCGAAGCTGGCGATCGACTACTGGAAGATGGCGCCCGAAGCGCGGTTGCGCGATCTCGTGATTGCCGTGCGCGCCGACGAGGCCAAGCATCGCGACGTGAACCACGGCTATGCGGCGAAGCTGGATGCGACAAGGACGCCGGGGGCGCGGATCGGCGAAGGCGACGGCGAGCTTCCCGAGAATCCCGAACAACATAGCCCGCGACCGGCGGCGCCGATGACAAGGACCTGACGAGCAACTTTCACGCCGTCAGTGTTCAGGCCTTCGCGCCCTTCTTGCCCGCGCCGTAAACAGGCGCGCTGGCGGCGGAGACTTCGTCGAGCGGCCAGCGGGCGCGGGCGGGCGTGTCCAGCGGGTCAGACAGCCCCAGTCGAAGGCGCTCGGCGCCGGCCAGCGCGATCATGGCGGCGTTGTCGGTGCACCATTTCAGTGGCGGCGCAGCGAAACGGAAGCCAGCGCGGCGGGACTCGGCTTCGAGACGGGCGCGCAGGGCCGTGTTGGCGGCGACGCCCCCGGCGACGACGAAAATGTGGCTGTCCGAGAGATGCGAGACCAGTTCCATCGCACGGGCGGAGCGGGCGGCCAGGATGTCGGCGACTGCGGCCTGAAAGCTGGCGCAGACGTCGGCGCAACGCGTCTCGGTCAGTGGCCCTTCTTCTACGGCGCGGCGCACGGCGGTCTTGAGGCCAGAGAAGCTCATGTCGAGGCCAGGGCGATCGAGCAGCGGGCGCGGCAGATCGATGGCGAAGGGATTGCCCTGCTCGGCTTCGCGCTCGACGGCGGGCCCGCCGGCGCCAGCAAGGCCGAGGAGTTTGGCGGTCTTGTCGAACGCTTCGCCTGCTGCATCGTCGATGGTTGAACCGAGGCGCTGGTAGCGGCCGACGCCCTCCACGAACACGAACTGGCAATGTCCGCCGGAGACCAGGAGCAACAGGTAGGGAAACGGAATGTCTTCGGACAGGCGCGGCGAAAGCGCGTGGCCTTCGAGGTGGTTCACGGCGACGAGCGGCAGGCCGCGCGCAAGCGCGATGGCCTTTGCGGTTGAAAGGCCGACCATAACCCCGCCGATAAGGCCAGGGCCGGCGGTCGCTGCGATGCCGGAGAGCCCGCCCCAGGTCTCGCCGGCGTGCTGCATGACCAGCCGAATCAGGCCGTCGATGCGTTCGACATGGGCGCGGGCTGCGATCTCCGGGACGACGCCGCCATAAAGGGCGTGGTCGGAGGTCTGGCTGGCGATGCGCTCGGCGAGGACTTCGACGCCGTTCGGAGACAGGCGCACGACGGCCGCAGCGGTTTCATCGCAGCTCGTCTCGAGGCCCAGTACGGTAAGCGTGTCTTGCGTCATTGCGGCGGCGCTTGTACGCCGCGAGCGAGGCTGAAGGAACCCCTATGCCGCATGCGCCCGGCCCTGAGGCAAAGCTTGTCCGCATCGGCGCCCGCGGATCACCTCTCGCGCTGGTGCAGGCGAACTATTTTGCTGATCTCCTGAAAGCCGTGGGAGGCATCGAGACCTCGATCCACCCCTTCACCACGACCGGCGACAAGATCCTCGACAAGCCGCTGCAGGATGCCGGCGGCAAGGGGCTGTTCACCAAGGAGCTCGATCGCGCGCAGGAAGTGAGCGAGATCGACGTGGCGGTGCACTCGCTGAAGGACGTGACCGTCACCCTGCCTGAGCACATCTATCTTGCGGCCTTCCTGCCTCGCGAGGATCCGCGCGACTGCCTGATCGGGCCGTGGGCGCGCATCGCGGACCTGCCGTACGGCGCAGTGATCGGCACGTCGAGCATCCGCCGCAAGTCGCAGCTGATGGCCATACGGCCGGATCTCAAGCCCGTGACATTCCGGGGCAATGTGCAGACGCGGCTGCGCAAGCTCGCCGAGGGAGAGGCGCAGGCGACGATCCTGGCGGCGGCGGGTCTCAAGCGGCTGGGCATGCTCGACCGGGCGGCAGGCATCATCCCGTCCGAGGACATGCTGCCCTCGGGCGGCCAGGGCATTATCGGGGTCACGCTGCGCAAGGACGCACCGGACTGGCTGCAGGACGCGTGCAGCGAAGTTGACGACCGCAATGCGCGCCTCGCCGCCATCGCCGAGCGCGCGTTCCTGAGGCGGCTCGACGGGTCGTGCCGCACACCGATCGCGGCGCATTTTCACCTGACGCCGGGCGGCGCGGTGATGGCAGGCGAAGTTCTTTCCGACGCGGGCGACCGGCGCTGGCGGGCCGAAGGCAAGCTTGCAGGCGCGCCGGACGAAGCGCAGGCCGAGACGCTGGGCCTGTCTCTCGCCGAACAGGTCGCGGCGAGGCGTGACCAGGACCTCGGCGCGGGATGACGCGTGTCCTCGTCACCCGCAGCGAGCCAGGCGCATCGGAAACTGCGGGGCGGCTGGCAAGGCTGGGCCATCAGCCAATCGTCGAGCCGCTGTTCGGTCTCGAAGCCATTCCCGCCACGCCGCCCCCTTTCGATGCCCTCGCGTTCACGAGCGCCAACGGCGTGCGGGCATTCGCTAGGCTCAGCGCGCCGCGTGACGCACTCGTGTTCTGCGTCGGCAGGCGCACGGCCGAGGCGGCGCGCGAAGCCGGCTTTGGCGACGTGCAGTCGGCGAATGGCGATCTCGCGGCGCTGTCCCGCCTGATCGCAGACAAGCTCGCGCCGGGCCAGCACTTGTTGCACTCGGGAAACGAAGACAGCCGCGGAGACCTCGCCAGACAGCTGGCGGCGCATGGAATCTCTGCCGTGTTCGTGCCGACCTATCGGGCAGCCGCGGCCGTGAAACCAGGTCCGGTTCTCGCGGCTCACCTGCGAGGCGAGCCGCAATTCAAGGCCGTGCTGATCCATTCGCCGCGAGGAGCGTCAATTCTGGCTGGATTCCTGAAAGCGGCTTCCGCGGCGGCGCCGGTCGATATCGCTGCGATCTCACGTGCAGCGGCCCAGCCCCTGGACGGGCTGGTGCGCCGCGCCTTGGTCGCGGCGACGCCCGACGAGGCGGGGCTGTTCGCCGCACTCGCAAAACTTCCCGATTTCGGTTGAGGACGACGGCAACGCTCCGCTATCCTGCCCAGCGGCGAACCGCCAACAGGGTGCCAGGGCGATGACTGGGGCAGTGTCGGACGACCCACGACCGATCGATGCGGAGTACGAGCTTGCCGGCGAGACCGCCGAAGCCGTGTCCAAGCGCGGCTTACCGCAACCCATGCGCTCCAAGTCCATCGGGCTGTCGGAACTGCTGATTGCAAGCGCAAGCGCCTCGGTGCTCGGCGCAGTGATGGCGATCGTGGTGACCAGTGCAAACTCCGGAGCGGAGACGGGAACGCTGGCGCGCGAGATTGATGCGCTGAACCGCTCGCATGACGACCTTGCGATCAAGACGGACCAGGCCGGCGCTGACGTGGTCGCAATTCGCGCGCGGCTCGACGCGCAGGCAGAACGCCTCGACCGGCAGAATGCTGACGAGATGGCGCTGCGCTCCGAGATCGCCGCGGTGGCGGGACAGGTTTCGGCGCTCTCAGGCGCTGGTCCAGGAACCGGAGCGCCGATCGAAGGGGCGGTCGCCAGCAATTCGCCGCTGGGCGTGCTGCTCTCACGCCTCAACCGGGTCGAGAACGTGATCGCCGATGACGCCAGCGCGCCGCAGACGACGCGGCAGATGCAGCGCGCGATCGAAGACCTGACGGCCAAGTCGGACACGCTCGCGGAGGCGAACGCTACGCTGGCCGATGCGCTCGACAAGCGGCAGCAGGCGCTGGCGGCGCTGGAAGCGGGGCTGAAGTCCGTTTCTGATGACATGGACGTGGTGCGCGGGCGCGTGGTGCAGGATCAACGGCTCGGAGAAGCGCTTGGGATCGTGCAGCGTTCGGCGACGATCGCGGCGATGGGCCCTGCGCCCGTAAAGGCAGCGGAAGAGTCGCGCACCATCCGAGCGCTGTCATCGCTCGAGACTGCAGCGCAGCGCGGGGGAACATTTCTGCCTCAGCAGCAGGTGCTGGCCTCTCTCCTGCCCCAGGATGATCAGGTGGCGGATCTTGCGATCCTTGCCGCGCGTGGCGCGCCCGCGCTGGACGAGTTGAAGCATGATTTCAGCGATGCGGCCCGCAATGCCCTGCGCATTTCCGCGGAGCGCTCTGACGATGGCTGGAACTGGCTTCGGCCGGAAGCGGCGGAGCGTATGCGGGGACCGGTAAACTCCACCACCGACATCATCGCCGAGGCGCGGCGATCACTCGATGCGGGCGATGCCCGGGGCGCAGTCGAGGCGATCAACGCCATGTCGGGCCCGCCAGCGCGGGCCTTCGGCAAGTGGCGCAGCGCGGCTCTGCGCCGGGCCGAACTCGACGAAAGGTTAGAGACGCTGAACCGCCGCCTAGTCGGCGCGTCGGCCGAGCCGTTGCGTGTCGGCCAGGATAGCTAGGCTCAATACGAAATCATGATTACTTACGTTGGCGTCATCGCGCTGGCGCGGATGTGTCCGCACGTGTCTTGCCGCGCCACCCTCTTCCCCTATCGTCCGTCGCATATTGCTGGAGGACGCCTTTGATCCGTATCTCGCTTTCACTTCTTGCGGTCGCCGCGCTGGCTGCCTGCATTTCGCCGGTCGAGGCGCCGAGGGCCGCCGCGCAGGCGCCGGCGGCCGCCAGCGTGGGCGATCCGCAACTTGCGTCCGCCATCGCTAATGCGAAGCGGCAGGAAGCGCACAGGGTGCGCGACATCCACCGTCATCCTGCGGAGACGCTCGGCTTTTTCGGCGTGAAGCCGAACATGACCGTGATCGAGATCGCACCGGGCTCGGGCTACTATGCCGAGATCCTATCGCCCTATCTGAAATCTGGAGGCGGAAGATACATCGCTACCGGCAACCCGATCGCCATCGTGTCCGACCAGGCTGCGTGGGGTCCGCAGACCTATGTGCCGTTCAGCCGGGATTCAGGGCCGCTTGGCGCGTCTGCATCCGCGGACATGGTGATCACCTTCCGCAACATCCACAACTGGCTGTGGCAGCCGGGCATGGTCGATAAGGCGATGGTGGACTTCGCAGCCGTACTGAAGCCTGGCGGCGTGCTGGGTGTGGTGGAGCACCGCGCTGACCCGCGGGCGGAGACGGTCGCCAACGGGCGCACGGCGAGCGATGGCTACGTATCGAAGGCGACCATCGTCGCGGCGGCGCAAAAAGCGGGACTGGTGCTTGAGGCTGAATCCAACGTCAACGCCAACCCGAAGGACACGAAGGATCACCCATTCGGCGTGTGGACCCTGCCGCCAAACTCGCGCACATCGCAGACCGGCGTGGCGACCCCGACCGACTTCAACCCGGAGAAATACAAGGCGGTGGGCGAGAGCGACCGGCACACGCTGAGATTTCGCAAACCGGCCTAAGAACCGGCATTGCTGCAAGAGTCCGGAATAAATGCGGCCTCGACAGGGTTGCAGCAGCTGAACCTTGCCTTGTTAACCCTCTCCGGGTTATAGCGCCCGCCACGAGTAGGCTGCCTTAGCTCAGCTGGTAGAGCACCGCATTCGTAATGCGGGGGTCAGGTGTTCAAGTCACCTAGGCAGCACCACTGGTTCGGTTGGCCCATGCCCCCGCCTGCCGAGCCTTTCGTTCGGCACAAAGCTGACGGCGAAGAGCGATGTCACGTTCGCGATTCTTGGCCTTCCATTTGCGCGCCTCCCCGATGTGCTGGATGGGCGCATATGGGCGCTCATCCACGTTCCGAGGTCCAGCGCAGGCGGGGGAGGAAACAGGGCGAACGCCCGGCCTAGGGTGGCGTCAACGCCCATGGGCGGCCTCCCCGGCCCGGGCTTTCGCTGCCGCACCTCGTGTCGGCATGCACGCATTGCAGCGCCGCGACGTCAGCTGCCGTGCAGAAAGACGAAGTTTTGCTGGGTTCCCCGTTTCGTGATGGCGCTGAACCGGACGCTGCAGCGCGGATGCCAGCAATGTCTTACGGCGTAGACCGGCCAGCCACCGCGTTTCCGACACGCCATTGCTGGCGCCGCATAGACCGGATCTACGAACCATTGCGGTCAGACCTGAAAGTGACCTGCGATGTTCTGCTGCTCGCCCTGCCTTGCCTCTGGAGAAGCGGCATCGTGCCTTCGGGCTCGTCATTCGGGAGATCGATCAAGGCGCCTGCCAGAGGCGCGAGGGCTTATCGAGCGGCGCCATCGACGAGGCGTCAGCGAAGTGTTTGACCGTTCAGGTCGACGTCGCCAGGCTTTTCGCATGTATAGCGATCACCTGGCCCATGGCCTTGAACAAAGCTTTCATCGCCACCGGTTTCATCATGACGTCGTCGGCGCCGCCGGCGAGGCAGGTTTCACGGATATCGAGCGACGTGTCAGCGGTGACGACAATGATCGGCAACCGGGCCTTAGCATCGCCCCGTGCGCGAATGTGCTTGATTGCGGTCAGGCCATCCATTCCCGGCATCCTGAGGTCCATCAGGATCACCGAATACTCGCCGGCTTCGACCATCTTCAGGCCGGTCTCGCCATCGGGCGCTTCTTCCATGACGACGCCAGCGAGCTGCAGCATGTCGCGTACAACGCGCCGATTCATCGAGTCGTCATCGACAAAGAGGACACGCATCTGACTTCCCACTCCGTGACGGACAGGCCCGACCGGGCTATGCCGCGTTTGTTTCCGTACAGTCGACAAGGCTTGCAGGCGCCGCTTCCGTTGCTGAAGGCGCCATCGCCGCCATCGTAGCCAGAGGGTCAAACGGACCCGCCAGAATTTCGTCGACGCCCGCAAGACGCAGCATCGGCTGTTCGATCTTCGAATCCGCCTCGAGGCAGACGACAAGCCGCGCGTCGCCTGCCGCTTCGCGGAGCTCCATGACATTGTCCATGGCGTCGCCTACGCCGTCGCCGAGTTCGTTTGCGAATACGAGGACGGCTTCGATCTGCCCATCCCGCACGGCCTGCAGTCCGGTTGCGAAATCCTCGACCGCCACGACCTGTCTTGCGGCGCCCGCTAGCAGGCCTTCGAGGATGCCCTGCCGCAGCAGGTTGCTGTCAATCACCAGAACCTCGCCTGCGGTTTCTCCGCCGCCGGACCGACCGGCGTCGATCTGCGCCTCAACAACCGGAAGGCGGAGCATAAAGGTGGACCCGGCGCCCGGCGTGCTGGTTACCGTCACGTCGCCGCCCATGGCGCGCGCGAGTTTCCGGCAGATCGAGAGGCCCAGCCCCGTCCCGCCATGCTTGCGGGTCGTGCCGCCATCTACCTGGTGGAACGGTTCGAAGATGGTTTCGAGTTGATCGGCCGAGATGCCACAGCCCGTGTCAGTGACTTCGACGACCAGGATCGCTGTTCCCGCGCCACGATCGATGCGCACATTCAGGCGCACGCTCCCCGCGTCGGTAAATTTCACGGCGTTCGACAGCAGGTTGAAGACGATCTGGCGAATCCGCCGCCCGTCGCCCTCGATCGGCACCGACATCCGGCTCGACGCTGGCATGCAGCGCGAGACCCTTGGCTTCCGCGCTGTCGCGCCAGAACCGGCTGACGCTGATGGCTGTCTTCGGCAGGTCGAACTCGGCAATCTCCAGGGAGACAACGCCGGTCTCGAGCTTGGCAAGATCAAGAATGTCGTCGACGATTGCCTTCATCGTTTCGCTCGAACCATGAACCAGCTCGACCCGTTCGCGCACGTCGGGGGCCAGATCCCTGCGACTCATGAGCAGCTGCGTCATGCCCAGAATGCCGTTGAGCGGCGTGCGGATCTCGTGGCTCGTGGTGGCGAGGAATTCCGATTTCGCCTTGAGCGCCTTTCCGAGCGCCGTGTTGGTTTCGCTGAGTTCGGCGTTAGCCTTGCGGATCGCGTTCCGGCTTTTGCGGATCGAATTGTAGTGCACGACGCCGGCGACCATTGCGATCAGACCGAAAGCCAGCAAGGCGAAGAAGATCGTCGCGACCTGGCGAGCCTGGGCTTGCGCCAGCGCAACCTGCTTTTCCAGCGTTTCGGTCCGCAGCCTGGCGATGTTGAGTTCCTGGCCCGCGAAATCGAACTGGGCGCCCATGAGCGCCGTGTTGGCGGCGGCCGAGACGCTCCGGGCGTCGTCGTCGAGCCGCTTGAACGCCTTGAAATGCTTCAGCGCGAGTTCACTCTGGCCGAGGGCGGAATAGATCGCCTGAGCGCTTTCGTGAAATTCGCGGTAGGGCATCGATGTGCGCTCGACGTCCTGCCCCTGGAAGGCACGGCCGATCAGGTCTGCGGCGCGTGATGTCGCTCCCTTGGCGAAGGCCGCCTGCGCCCGGACACCCCAGAGGAAATTCTCCCAGCCGAGCGGGCGCCCGTTTGCCGAGAGCGCAAGTCCGTCGCGAGCGGTGGCGTCGGCTTCATCCGGGCGACCAGAGGCGAGCTGCACGGAAGCAAGATTGGCCAGAATGCGGGCCTGCAAGGTCAGGCTCTTCATCTCCACCGCAATGGCAAGCGCCTGCCTGAAGCCTGCTTCGGCTTCCTGGAGTTTGCCCAGCTCGCGCTCGGCATGCGCGATGTTGTTGAGGCGAGCGAGGTTGACCGATGGATCTCCGGCGAACGTGGCGCCGGCCCGTTTGTAGAACTCCAAAGCCTTCGGGTAATCGTGAGCGTCGGTGTAGATCGAGCCGACCTGCTGCAGGGCCAGCGCCTGGCTGCGATCTTCGTGCAGGGCGGCGAACACCTTCTGTGCGCCCTGGTAGTTGGTCAGCGCGATGGCATAGTCCCCTGCAGCGCGCGCGGCGCCGGCGCGGGCGACCATGAGGTCGCCATAGACTTTCTTGTCACTCGCCTGTTCGCGGGCAATCGCGAGACCCGCTCTCCAGCAGAGGCACGGCCTCGCCTGCCCGATTGAGCCGGTTCAGGGCCTCGCCCTGCAACCAGAGCGCCGTGGCGGTCTCGGCCGCCTGGCCCGCGCCTGCAGCGTCGTCCGCCTCGGCAATTTTCCCGGCCTCAACGGCGAGATCATAGGCAGCGGCTGGATCCGCCATCATCTTCGACTTCGCCGCCGCAATCGCCTGATCGAACTTCGATTGCGCTTCGGCAGCCGGCGCCTGGGCAAGGGCGGGGCTTGACGCAAACGTCAAAGCAAGAAGCAAGAGTGCTGCGAAACGCATCGTCGGATTCCGGACCTTGATACGTGCTTGTAACGGAAATTGGCTACCATCCCGCTAACGCTTCGCCCTGCACGGACAAGCAGAAGGGCCGCCTGGTTGCTCCGGACGGCCCTCCCTCGATCACGTTAACCGCAGCCTGAGACGGCGGTCGCGCCAGGCTAGAAGCCGAGTGAGAACCGACCGCCGGCCATGTTGACGACATCGCCTCGCGTGCCGTCAGCCGTCGCAGCCTCAGCGCGGACGAAACCCGCAACCTCGCCAAGGCCGTTGAAGACCGGTGTGGCGTAGGACAGGTCGAGCCCAAGCCTGCGCGCCTGGCCATCGACCGCATTGAAGCGGGTGACGGATCCGAGTTCGCCGGTCTCGCGGTCAAGCACCTCGTAGCTGGTGAGGTCGAGTCCGCCGTGTTCGACGTGCATGGGCTGCACCAGGGCAAGTCGCGCCCGGTCGCCTTGGCCGAACACGCCCTCGAAATCGAGCGCCGCCTCGAAGGCGCTGGTGATGATGCCGTCGCCATGGACGGATAGCGCCTGCTCGTCAGCGGATTGACCGCGTGTGCGGCCGAGCGTCGCCGATCCGCTGAGCGTCAGCCCGTCGGACAGCGCCCAGGCCAGGCCGAGGCTTGCGGCATCGGTCTGGGCGCCGGCTGCAAAGGCCAGCGGGTTGGTCGACTGCACGCCAAGCACGCCGTCGGATTCTTGCAGGAAGGTGTAGCCAGCGTTGAACGAGAGCTGCTGGCTGACCGGCTGGGTCAGCTGCATATGAACGGCGGACGCCTGGTAAGGCGACAGCGCCTGATCAATGGG
The DNA here is from genome assembly GCA_963718145.1 of uncultured Alphaproteobacteria bacterium. Lineage (GTDB taxonomy): Bacteria > Pseudomonadota > Alphaproteobacteria > Caulobacterales > Hyphomonadaceae > UBA7672. The sequence continues at coordinate 164,451 of CAVQYJ010000020.1, forward strand.
GCGCTCCTCGCCTGAATTCGGGTCAACGAACACGGCCTCGGCCCGGCGCGACGTGGCGCCGAACGAGAGCCTCGCCGAGCCCAGAGCCGGGACTTCGACATTGGCGTAGCCGCCACCCGACGCCAGGCCAAGCACGGGATTGACCCCGCCGGTCTGTGCATCGAAGCGGCCAGCCTCAACGGCTGAGCGGCCATTGAGGGCCTGGGCGCCCAGACCGTCGCCGAAGGTCAGCGTCGCGCCGTCATTCGAGGTCACCGAGAACCGTGAAGCGTAGGGCAGACGGTCGCGCTGCTCCTGCTCGCTCACCGGAAGCTCGGCGACGCTCAGGCTGAGATCCCAGCCGAACGGGTTGGCGACGCGAGACCCGGCAAAGCCGAAGCTGTACCTGCTCCTGGAGCTCGTCGTGGTCGTGGACGTGACCGTCTTCAGCGACGTCGTGGACGTCTTCGATGTCTTTGCCGCCGGCTGCAGGATGGAGCTGAGCGGAACCACGAAGTCGCGATAGGTCGTTCCGACGTCTTCGAACACGGTGACCGGGCTGCTGGACGCGGAGAACAGGATGCCGGCAGTCGCCGGATTGACCAGCTTGATCGTGGTCTTGGTGACGACGCCCAGACTGTCGGTCGTCTTCTGGTACAGCTTCGCATAGTCGAGCGGAGACTGCGACGCCGTGATGTCGAGCAGGCCGTGACCATAGACCGGGTCAACGCCAGGAGCGCCAAGGTCGCGGGCGGATCCAAGAATGATGCTCGCGGTCTCGCGGGGTTTGGCTTTCAGCCAGGACCAGCGGCCCTGCAGGAGGGCGATGGCGCCGGTCACCTGCGGCGCCGCGAACGACGTGCCCGACCGGCGCGTCACGCCGCCCTGGCCGTCGGACACGAGGATCCACTCGCCCGGCGCCACCAGGAAGCGGTTCTTCAGCTTGTTCTGCTCTAGGCATTTGCCGTTGTCGAGCAGACACGCAGTTCCGGGAGTGTTGGAGAAGGCGGAGATCTGGCCGGAGGGCCCGACCGAGCCAACGACCAGCATGGCCGGATCGGTGGCGAAGTTCCACGCCATGTTTCCTGTCTGAGCAATGCCGTCATTGCCGGCGGCATGAACAAAGACCGTCTGCTTGGAAAGCATCGCGACCAGGAAATTGGAGTAGAAGGCATTCCAGTCCGGATGCAGCGCATATCCCGGAACGCCCAGCGACAGATTCACGACGCGCGCGCCCTGGAAGTTCACGTTGCTGACGCCCATCACGACGGCATCCCATGAGGCCGTGCCTGTGGAGTCGAAGGGGTTGAACGTCGCCACCTTCGCGTTGGGAGCGATGCCCATGAGACCGCGGCCGTCATGCGCGGAAACCAGGAGGCTCGCCACGGCCTCGCCATGGCCCTGCATCGGATTGTCGTAGCCCTTCCAGGCCCACGTGCTGGTGTTGTCGATGAGGTCCGCACCGTTGAAGGTGAAATCGATAAGGCCGATGGTCGTGCCTGTGCCGCCGCCGACCGTGTTGGTGAGCGTGGGCGTCCAGTTGGCGGTCTTCATCCACCAGTCGGCATGATCCCGGCCGGAGAACTCCATCAGGCCATCATACCAGTCGAAGAAGAAACGGGTGCGATCGACGCCCGAGAAACCGTTGAACGTCGCCGGATTGTTGATGTCGATGCCGTGCTTGGCGAATACGCCGGCGGCAAATCCGTCCCAGAACGACTTGCCCGTCTTGGCCTTGACCGCGGCGCCCCAGAAATTGCCCGAGCGTGTGACCAGGTCCTTGAAGTCGGTCTGCAGATGAAGGCGGGCGGGATCTTTCGGTCCAAGCGCGTCGATGTTGCCCCAGAACGCATCGATGTCGCCCCAGAGCGGAGCTACGCCGCCAGCGAACGCATCAATGTCGCCCCAGAAAGCGTCGATGTCGCCCCACTTTGGCGACAGGCTGCCGCTGAAGGCGTCAATGTCGCCCCAGAAAGCGTCGATGTCTCCCCAGAAGGCGTCAATGTCGCCCCAGAACGGGTTCACATCGCCTTCGAACGCATCGATGTCGCCCCAGAAGGCGTCGATATCGCCCCAGAAGGCATCGATGTCGCCCCACTCGGGCGTCAGAGGGCGATCGGCCGTGGCCGGCGGCGGCGCAGTCTGCGCGGCGGCGATCGGCGCTGTCAGTACGGCGGCAACCAGAAGGGTCGAAGCAGTCGTTGCGAGCAGGCGAAGGCGAAGCATGGCAGCAGCCTCAACTGGAGGAATCTTTCCAGCCTCGACGATGGCGCCTATGGATTTCTCACACGTGCCGGAGGGGCTGCAAACTCGCGCAAAACTGCCGGCCGGGCGGTAACCATGACGCGGACAAGTCGTCAGCGGCAGTCCCGCCACTGGCAGCTTTCGGGGCCTTGCGGCCAGGACCTATGGTGAATTGCGACCTGAAAGGGATTGGAGGCGCGAGGGCCTGGCAAAACTTCTTTTCGCGGAATTCGCCCAAAGCGATAACAGCGCGCCGCAAGCTCTTTGATCAGGCGGAAATGGCGCGCGGTCGAGGGACTCACCGCCAGACTCACAGCACTGGCGCGCCCGGTCCCTAGACGCCGGCGACCAGGCTGAAGGCAAACGGACGCGCGACCAGATCCTCCGCCCCGCCGCTGCGCAAATAGTGAACCAGCTCCGTCAGGTCCATGGGCCGGCCGATAAAGTAGCCTTGCACGAGGTCGCATCCCATCACGGCAAGCAGCGCCAGCGTCTCGGCGTCCTCAACACCCTCGCCGACCACGTCAAGATCGAGGGCATGGCCCAATTCAATGGTCGAACGCACGAGCAACGGATCGCGATGCGTGCTGGTCAATTGCGTAATGAAAGATCGATCGATCTTCAGTTCCTGGATCGGGAGCTGCTGGACATACGCCAGCGACGACAAACCCGAGCCATAGTCGTCAATCGCGAGGCGCACGCCGGCTTCCGCGAACAGCTTCAGATTGTCGAGTGCGATCTTCCAGTCATCAATAACCGTCGTCTCGGTGATCTCGAATGCGATGCGATCCCGTGCGCCGTCGAGAAGCCCAAGCGCATGATCGACGAAGCCCCGATCCGTCAGCAACCGGCTGGAAATATTGACGCCGATCCGGAGCGGGAAACCCTCCTGTTCGAGGCGCCGCGAGTCTTCCAGCGCCTGCCGGATCGCGAACTCGGTCAGGTACCGGATCTGGCCAGTCTCTTCCGCCGTAGCGATGAATTGGCTGGGCGGCACAACTCCCCGCGTGCGGCTTGTCCAGCGCATCAGCAATTCAACGCTGGCAACCTTGCCGGTGCGCGTACACACCTGCGGTTGATAGACAAGCGCGACCTCCCCTCGATCCAGACCGAGCCGCATCTCGTCCAGCAGGGCCAGACGGCTTCGCGGGTCGCCATACTCTTCCGCGGAAAACGCTTGCAAACCACGTCCGTTCTCACGCGTCTGATCCAGGGCCATTTCAGCCTGGTGCAACATGTCCGCACCGCCCGCTGAAGCGTCGCTCCAACAGGCATAGCCTGCCCGTATGTTGGCGTGGACCCGATGGCCCTGGAGTTCCACGGACTGTTCCAGTTCACTGCGCAGCGCCGCCAGCATGGCAGGAACCGTATCGGCGGCGCCCGCCAAGGGAAGGTGAGCCCCGATTGTGTCTGGCGCCAGGCGTGCGGCATATGCAGTTGGAAACACGCTGTGAAGACGCTCGATCAGCGCCTGAACCAGCACTTCGGCGAGATCATAGCCGATCGCTGCGCGAATTCTCGCGAAGCGATCAATACCGATCGCAGCCACAACTTCTGACATCGCCTCGCGACTGCACGGGGTCCTAATATGCGCGAGGAAGTCCTGCCGGGTATTCACCAGAACATCGCCCTTTGGACGTGATTGCAAAAAAGCTGCGGACACGCGACACGATCATGGGCCTGCGGGCAAGAAAGAGGACCGCTTTACCCCGATACCGCCGCTAAGTGTTCACTGTCCGACGGGATGGTTGACGGCAGATTAACCCTCTGCGTCTACGCGCCAGAAGAATCGTGCGCAGTCGTCCCGCTCGAGGCGATTTTACAAAGAGCGGATGACATCGGCGTCGGATGCCTGCGGCCAGGCTAGGTGTTCAGTCCCGGAGTGTGGGGGGAATCAGCGAAGCTGATCCTGCATTTCGGGAGATGGTATGGGACAGGTACTTCACGGCTGCGCCCCGACCACGCACGCCGTCCAAGCAGCGATACAGCGATCGAAGGCTCCGCTCAAAGACCTCGCCGCGCGCAGGGCTGAACCCGAAGACCGCCGCCAAGTGGCGCAAGCGCACCTTCGTGCAGGACGCTCATATGAGCCCGAAGTCGCCCCGCTCGACCGTCTTTGCCGCCGAAGAGGCAGCCGTCATCGTCGCCTTCCGCAAGCCGACGATATCACTACGACACGCGAGCTCAGCTGGCCGCCCACCTCTCAGCCTTCCTCGACGCCTACAACTTCGCCAGACGGCTTAAGAGCCTAGGCGGCCTCTCGCCCTACGAGGCTATCTGCAATGCATGGACGAAACAGCCGGATCGCTTCAGGCTCGATCCAACCCACCTCATGGCGAGACTGAACACCTAGCTCTTTCCAGATCATGTTAGCTGCCTCGCTAGATGGCCGACCAAGCTGGCTGTGCTGCCAGGTGCGGCGATTCATCGTCCCGAAGCGTCCACCGCGCCAATTCGACATACTTTGTCCTGCCGACCCAGCTTTCGATGAGTTGGAATTCGCGCGCTTGCCAGCTGAAGGGTTCAACCCTCACGCGCGGAGAGCGGCGACGTGAGTAAGCAATCGTCATATGCGGCGAGTAGGTCGTGCGCGCGGGAATGTTGAAATCTTTGACGCGCAACGCATCAAGCGTGGCTAGGCGGAGAGCGCACACATCCGTCAGTTCACCGCCTTCCAACACGAAGGGAGCATTGTCCTTTCTTGTCTCGAAACTTCCAGCCTCATCGAGCACGATCTCAATGCCGGGAAATCGCACCATGCTAACCGCTGCATCAATTTCTTCGAGAAGCACGCATGGAAGCCGACCCAAATATCCGCCGATCGGAAGCACGGTTATATGCAGAATGAAGAATGGCCGCCGGCTACCGGCAATCCGAGCACTTGTGCAAAGCTGCGTCGCCCTTGAATAAAACTGCTCGGCGACCGGCCAGGGCGGACGAAGAGCAACGAACGTGTTTGTCGGCTGGTCAGGCGAAGGAATGTCGTTACTCGTATCGAGAAGCATGCGGCGTCGTCCAATTGGCGGATGAATTGTTTCTAGAACAAAACAAGAACAAAGTCGAGTCTATTTGTTTACCGCACGGCGCACTCCGCCGTTCAATCTTCCAGGCCGCCAGGCTAGTTCAACGTTTCACCGCCCCGGATTGATATGCAAAGCCGATGCGGATTGAGAGTCCGGCGTTAGGCAGGCTGCCGCAGGCCTGCCGGCAGACGAACGCGCGGGAAACGGTTCTAAACCTCTGCACCGCCACGACATTTTGTAGCTCCGAGGATCGTCTTTTCATATCGGCAAATCGGACCGGATGACTAACAAAATCCCATTTATAATCAACAGATTGAGACTCGCGTAACATCGGCAAAATGCCGCTGGAGCCTGACCTCGAAACCCCAGACCGGATTGAGCCCTGCTTCCTCGAGAACGCCGGCGGCCATTTGTTGGACCTGATGGCGGAGCTTCCTGCGGACGCCGGTCAGCTTGGAGCCCGACTTCATCCCAAACCGGCCGCCACTCGCAGCCTCGCCAGCCTCGTGCGGGTAATGAACTGCTACTATTCGAACCTGATCGAGGGACACAACACGCGGCCGCGCGACATCGAACGCGCGCTCGCCAACGATCTCGATGAAGACGAAGGGCGACGCAATCTCCAGATCGAAGCGCGCTCACATATTCGCACCCAAGAGGCGACAGATGCAGAAGCAGGCGCACTACCCGACCCTGCGAGCCTTGCCTTCATTCTCCGCCTCCACAGCAAGTTTTATCGCGATGCGCCGGAAGCGATGCTGCGCATCGAAGGCGCTGGCCGAAACTTCCTGATGACCCCAGGCGCGTTGCGGAATGATCCGCAGCACGATGTCGCCGTCGGCCGCCATGTGCCGCCGAGCAGCGCAGCAGTCGCCCGCTTCATGGACTACTTCGCCGAGCGCTATAGCGCTGCGCGAATGGGGCCTGCAATCTCGCTTACAGGAGACTTCTAGCCTGCTGTCAGTCACAAGGCGGGCGCGATCGGTCCTTTGCCCAACTGGGGACGGGGATCATGCCTAGCATGTCTGCAACGGTGTTGCATGCAACCGCGACATCCGCGCTCGCCTGCGGATACGCAGCGACGGGCGATAGTCGACGCTGATAGCCCGCGCGCCAGCCTGCGCCGCAACCGGCATCAACTTGAGATCCTCGCAGCTGGGGGCGCTTCAAAGGCATTGTTGTGTCCGATGCCAACAACGTCTATCTCTTGGAGGTCGAAGGCGCGAGCCGTAGCGAGCCTGCTATAGGCAGTGTTGCGGTGATCGGCGCTGCAATGGGCCGCTGGGACGAAGCGGTGAAAGAGGTCGTTGTGTTCAAGCTTCGGCTCAGACCCAATGAAGCCGGCGCCATTTTTTCGTGCGCCCGCGGATCGGCCCCGACACGACTTCCAAATTGGCCAAGTTCGTCGCCACCCCAACCCGCTTTGCGCCCGGCGGGACACTCCCTCGCCTTGTGAGCGAACCGTACTGCGCCTGACCCGATCCCCAGATCGGCCAGGCGACAAGAGACTGCCGAAGGGAAGCCGTCATGGCCTATGGCAAGATCGACCTGGAACGTGATGGCGAGATTGCAATTGTTCGGCTCAACGACCCCGCGACGCTGAATGCGGTGACATTGCAGACACTCGAGGAACTGGATCGCGCGCTTGATGAGATCAGCTGCTCGGCCCGCGCCATGGTGCTTACAGGCGCCGGGCGTGCGTTCTGTTCCGGCGCGAATCTTTCAGGTGGTCTGAGTTCAGGTCCATCTGACGGCCCGCACGATTCTGGGCGGGTGCTTGAAACCCACATCAACCCGCTGATGCTGCGCCTGCGCGACCTGCCGGTCCCGTGGGTGTCGGCAGTCAAGGGCAGCGCAGCGGGCGTTGGGTGTTCATTTGCACTTGCGGCCGACCTCGTCGTCGCGGGCGAGAGCGCATTCTTTCTTCAGGCATTCGCGCGTATCGGGCTTGTGCCCGATGGCGGTTCGAGCTGGCTGCTTGCCCGTGCGGTCGGTCGTCAGCGTGCGATGGAGATGATGCTCCTAGGCGAGCGCATTCCGGCCCAGAAGGCCTTCGACTGGGGCATGGTCAATCGTATCCGGCCGGACGAGCAGGTTCTTCCCGCCGCGTTAGATCTCGCAAAGACGCTCGCTGCCGGCCCTACGAAATCGCTCGCCATGATCCGCCGCATGGCCTGGTCCGCCTCGGAGGCCTCGTTCGAGGAGGCAATGACGACGGAGCGAAATAACCAGCGCGAAGCCGGCCTGACCGCAGATCATCGTGAAGGCGTCGCAGCGTTTCTTGCGAAACGTCCTGCGCGATTCACCGGCGCCTGACCCCATTCCCGACCTCGGAGACGCACAATGACGGAAGCCTGGATCATCGACACCTGCCGTACCCCTCGCGGGATCGGCCGTGTTGGCAAAGGCGCCCTTGCCGACATGCACCCGCAGCACCTCGGCGCAGCCGTGCTGCGCGCGATCGCCGATCGCAATGACGTAAACACGGCGGATGTCGACGACATCATCTGGGGCACCTCCACCCAGGCCGGAAAACAGGGCTTCGACCTCGGCCGCATGGCCGCGCTCGATGCCGGTTATGATGTGCGTGCTTCGGGCGTGACCATCGATCGCTTCTGCGGCTCGGGCATTAGCAGCGTCAACCTGGCCGCATCCACCATCATGTCCGGTATGTCGGATCTCGTTGTCGCCGGCGGAACGGAGATGATGAGTTTCACGACATCACGGGCGGACCCGAAGAGCCCACAAATGCTGGACGCCGGCAATCTCCGGCTCCGCGCTCGCCACCCGCAAAGTCATCAAGGTGTGTGCGCCGACGCCATTGCAACGTTGGAGGCCATACCGCGCGGCGATCTTGATGCGCTTGCCCTCGAAAGCCAGGTGCGCGCCGACACGGCTATCCGTGAAGGTCGCTTTTCCAGGAGCGTTGTGCCTGTTCATCGTGAGGACGGATCGCTGGCGCTCGACCGCGAAGAATTCCCGCGTCCGCAGACCACCGCAGAAGGGCTGGCGGCCTTGAAGCCGTCATTCGAAGCGATGGCGGAAGTCCCTCTGAACGAGAGCGGCGAGACTTACGGCGCCCTGATCCGGCAAGTCTATCCTGACCTCAAGATCAAGCATGTGCACCACGCCGGAAACTCCTCAGGCGTTGTCGATGGAGCAGCCGCGGTCCTGCTCGCCTCCCCCGACTATGCAAGAAAGCACGGACTCAAGCCGCGCGCCAAGGTGCTTGCAATGGCCAACATGGGCGACAGCCCGACGCTCATGCTCAATGCGCCTGTGCCCGCGGCAAGGAAGGTGCTCAAGAAGGCTGGCCTCACGCTCGATGACATCGACCTGTTCGAGATCAACGAGGCGTTCGCGGTCGTTGCCGAAAAATTCATTCGCGATCTGAAGCTCGACCGGCGCAAGGTCAATGTGAATGGCGGCGCCATGGCGCTTGGCCACCCGATCGGCGCCACCGGATCGATCCTGATCGGCACCGTGCTCGACGAGCTGGAGCGGCGCGACCTGAAACGCGGTCTTGTTACTATGTGCGCAGCAGGCGGCATGGCGCCAGCCATCATTATCGAGCGGGTGATCTAGCGAAATCGGCATGATTGCCGTACCCAGCAGGGCCATTGGCTGAGGGAGCCGTGTCGGAAGAGGATGCTTCCCGCACCTTCTGCCTTAGAAAATACCAGGCAAGATTCGTGTCCTGACGCGAGATTGATATGCGGCGTATCCTGCGAGGTCGCGGCGGAGCACGCTTTCCTCGACCAGCATGCGCGGCAGGAACGCGATCGGGAAAATGGCGATCGCCATCGACGCCATTGCCGGAGATTCAAGCATCAAGGCGACTCCGGCGAAATACCCGATTGCGCCAAAATACATGGGGTGTCGGACAAACCGGTAGGGCCCTGTATCGATGACCCGCTGATTGCGCGCTTCCTGAACTTCGACGACTGTCGTTGCAAACGAATTCACGCGAAACGTCCACACGACAATTGCGACCCCAATTGCGAAGACGAGGACGCCAGCCACGAGCGATACGCCCGGCGGCAACGCCAGCAGCTGCAACCGGCGGCTGTCATACACAGCGGCAGCGCAGAAGCCGATCACGACCAGCAGGATGAACAGGGTGGCGAGCGTATCCGCAAGCGTCTTGGTTTGCGGCGCCTTGGCGCGCTCACGCACGAGCCCAGGGTCGGTGACAAGGAAGTAGACGCCGCCCAGCGCGCTGCTGAACAAGCAAACCCCCACGACCAGCCAACCCCGCAGCCAATCAAGAGCCCCCGTAAACGCATAGGCGGGGCCCATGATGAGCGCCGTGAAAAGCAGTGCGGAGACAAGCGTAGATGAAACCAGTTGCCGCATCAGGTCCTCGCCAGGAACGCCGCCTTGACCTATTACCGACCGACGGTCGGTCTGTATAGTCCCGACGAAGAGGCTCGAATGAAGCGCATCGTGAAGCAGAGGGACGTCCGCAGGAGCGAACTGCTTGACTGCGCTCACAAGCTGTTCCTGGAGCGAGGCTATGAGCGAACCACGATCAATGACGTCATCAACGAGGCGAGCGTCTCGAAAGGCGGCTTCTACCACCACTTCCGTGCGAAGGAGGATCTGCTGGAGGCCCTCGCCGCAAGTCTCGCCCGGGCATCGACCGAACGGTTCAGAGATGTGTTGGAGAAGCCGGGCCTCGATGGTCTTGCCCGCCTGAACGCATTCTTTGCGCGCGGCCGGAAGATCAAGACCCAAGACGCCGGTTCACTCTCGGCGACATTTCAACCGCTCCTCAACCCCGAACACTCCCTGCTATACCACCGCATCTATGCAGCGATGGTTGCAGTCATGGCGCCGGTGCTCGCTCGGATCATCGATCAGGGCAAGCATGAAGGCATCTTCAAAGTGGGCGACCCGTTGACCGCTGCCGAGATCATTCTTCAGATCAGCTCTGCCAACCGTGGCGCTATGGCGAGCCTGGCCGGGGCGTCCGAAGCATCCGAAATTCGCGCCGCCCGGGCCATACTTCGCAAGCGGCTGCTCTTTCAAGGCATCGCCGTCGATCGCATTCTTGGGCTTCCTGAAGGCAGCGTCAGGCTTGTCGAACCTCGCGCCGCGCCACAAGCGTTGCGGCAGAAAACTGGATAGGACAACCGTGCACGACGATGCAGCTGTCCATGAGCCGGACGGTCGGCGCGCCGGCGCGATACTGACCATGTGTGAAGCGGCTAGGTTCCGGTCTTGCCTATCGCGGCGCCGACATCAAGGTTCAAGGCCCGCTGCATCTTGAAGACGAGTTCGCGCTGGTCGATGGGCTTGGACACATAGTCCGTCATTCCCAAACCGATGTATTTTTCCCGGTCTCCAGTCATGGCGTCGGCCGTAAGCGCGATCACCGGAATGTTGCACCAGTCCTTCTTGGCCGCACGCAAACGCAGGATCGCCTCTTTCCCGTCCATCACGGGCATGTGCACATCAAGCAACACGATGTCGAATCGCGCGACGTCAAGAGCGTCAAGCGCTTCCTGGCCGTTGGTCGCCTCGACAATGTCGCAACCCTGCGGCGCTAGAAACAGCCTAATGACCTGGCGATTGACGGCATTGTCGTCCGTTAGCAGAACGCGTTTGCCGCGCAGGCTGGATGACGATGCGAGGCGCGCAGCCGGTTGCGCCGAGACGGGATTGGCGCCTTCACTCGCGACAGCTTCCTGCGCACGAAAGGTCAGGTGGAAGGTAGAGCCCTTGCCCTCAACGCTCGTCACGGTGACGTCTCCGCCCATGAGGCGCGCCAGCTGACGCGAGATCGCCAGTCCCAGACCTGATCCTCCGAATTTGCGCGCGATGCCGCCGTCGGCCTGGGTAAAGGCCGAGAACAGGCGGTCCAGCGTCCGAGGACTCATGCCGATGCCGGAATCCGTCACCTTAATTGACACCAGATGCGCACCGTCGGCCAGAGGCTTCGCGGCGATCGCAACGCCAACCTGGCCGCTAGGCGTGAACTTGATGGCGTTCGACATCAGGTTGGACACACATTGGCGTACGCGCAGGGGATCGTAGATGAGGCGAGGATTGAGGTTCGCTTCAAACCTCATGGACAGCACGAGACCTTTTTCCTCCGCCTGAGGCGCGAAGAGTTGCCGAATGCGCTCCATGGTCTGGACGAGGTCGCCTGGAATGGCCGAGACTTCCAGCTTGCCTGCTTCGATCTTGGACAAGTCGAGAACGTCATTGAGCAGCGCCGTCAGAGAATTGCCCGAATCCAGAATGATCGCGACCTTCTCGGATTGCTCTAGGCTCAGCTCGTCGGACTGAAGGGCTTGCGCCATTCCGAGGACGCCGTTGAGCGGCGTGCGAATTTCGTGGCTCATATTGGCGAGAAATTCGCTCTTGGATCGGTTGGACGCCTCGGCGGCGTCGCGCGCTGCGCGCAGCTCGGCTTCCATCTGCTTCCGCGCGGAAAGATCGACCACAGTGCCCAGCAGCACGCGCTGATCATCCTGCTCGAGCAACCGCGCACGAAGATTCATCCAGCGATAACCGCCGCCCGCGACGCGGATTCGGACATCCTGATCCCACCCCAAGAGGTCGCCAGCGACGCAACGCGCCAGCATGGCGAACACCTCCTCGGCGTCCTCATCGTGCAGGCGTTCGCGCAACGTCGTGACGTCTTTCGGCCCGATGTCAAAGCCAAGCGAGCGCGACAGTTTCGGGTTGGGCCGATAGATCATGTCGCCGAGGTCGATCTCGAAATAGCCGTCCCCGGCGCTTTCGATGGCGAATGCGAGCCGTTTGCGGCTTGCATTGTCGCTGTCCATCGCTGACTTGAGACGCTGGCCGAACACCCGCGCCGTAGCCGAGGTCTTGAGCAGCGCAGCAATCGCCGCAATGCAGAACAGAGCGACCGCAAGCGCGCGCCAGGGCGAGTTGAGCTGCCAGGCCGAGGACGCAAACAGCAATGCCAAAACGCCCATGCATGAAATGACATAAGCCTTCATCACCAGCGGATTTCTCTGATGATGAAACATGCTGAGGACGCTCAGCGTGCAAAGAGCAAAGGCGGCGAGCGCTTCGGCGAGTGGCTCGTGGGTGCGCCACAGCAGGAGCGCAAGCACCTGCCAGCTACCGGCGACGCAGGCATAGCTCACCATGTGCGCTGCGCGGGCCCAGGCAATGTTGCGGCCGCGCAACTGGCCAAAGGCATGTGCTGCGCAAAGCGAAGCGACAGTAGCGGCGCCCCAGGTCAGGCCGACGATGGCGCTGACGTAGGTCGCGAGCAATCCGGCCGCGAACACCGCCATGACGGACGTTGCGATCACGGTCCGCCGGCCGCTCGAGGAATCCATCACGACAAGGTTTTCAAGGACTTCCTTGTCTGATTCGCCTTGCATGACCCTCGACCTCGTCCAATGCGTTGGGGCAGACCCGATCCGCCGCCTCCAAACCGCGCAGACCGCGCGCCGAAGATGTCGCACAGACGCTAAGAATTGCGTAAGCGAGCCGCAGCGACGGCTCAGGGAAGGAGAAAGACGGCTTGCCCTTCTCCGCCACGTCGCAAATCGCTGCACTGACAAGGCGGGGCTTCATAACGCTTGGTTAAGTCCGGCATCCCTCCAACCCACTCCTTCCAGGGAAGTGAATGCCCCCGGCCTCTGCTCGGATTCGTCCGTCGGATGCGTGTCTACCGACCACAATCGGAAGCTTGCCGCCATCGGTTCGACGCATCATCCGTCCAGCCGATAGCCTGCTCCCCTTACCGTCTTGATCACATCGTCGGCTCCCGCCTGGTCGAGCTTTCTCCGCAATCTGCTTATGGCGTGCTCAACCGCTGCGGGTGTGATGTTGTCTCCCCCACCCATCTGATCAAGCAGATGCTCGCGGCTGAAAACGCGGGTGGGATGGCGCAGGAAGACCGACAGCAGGACGACGTCCTGGCTCGTAAGGTCGACCTTCAGTCCGTCCATTCTGACTTCATGACTCGAAAGATCCAGGACTAGGCGACCGAAGGACAGGATGTCCGGCACGACCTGTTTGGGACGTCGCAACAGAGCACGAGCACGCGCCAGAAGCTCTTCAATCGCAAATGGCTTTGCCATGTAGTCGTCGGCGCCTGAATCCAGGCCGCGGACGCGGTCATCCGTGTTTCCAAGTGCAGTCAGAAACATCGCGGGTGCGTCAACGCCGGCAGAGCGAAAAGCCTTCAACAAACTCAATCCATCCAGGCTTGGCAGGTTGCGATCCAGAATGAGCAGATCGAATTCCCTTGAGCGCCCGAGAATCAATGCCTCTTGCCCGTCCCGGACGCCGACAGCAACGAGCCCGTCATGCTTCAGCCCGGCCAGGATGAAGTCACGGAGAAGATCGTCGTCTTCAACGACTAGGACTGATCCGCTCAAGAAATTCGGTCCTGCCAGGCGTCTGAGAGGATATTGCGAGCATAGGGCCTCATTCTGCGACTGCACAACATCGGAATGGCTCACCCAGCCCCTAGCCCCCAGCCAATCCGGCGTTGTGAGTGTCGCGTAGGGAGAACCGCCAGCTCTAGTGCTGCGACGCCGGCCGCACCAACCCGTTGTGGCCGGCGTGTCCCACTTGCCTCCTATGCTGATTTTGCAACCCGCTCGACCGCCCTCAGCAGCGGGGCAAATGCAGCCGGTGCGGGGACTTTGCCTTCCGAAATTTCCTGATCGAGCAAAAGCGCGGCGTCGCCCGCCTCTTCATAGCCAAAGGTGCCGGCGGTGCCTGCCAGACGGTGGACGAGCGCAAACAGTTCCTCCGAGGCGGCGCCCTCGTGACTTGCAAGCAGCTGGGACATGCGGCGGAAATCTGCGCGGCTGCGTTCAACAAAGCGCTCGCGCAGTGCGCCAAAGGCATCCGACGCCTGCCTACTTAGTCGCCGGCCTGTCGGAATGGAGCGACCACTTCGCGATCATTGCCGGCAAGCTGTCTGCGGCAATTGGCTTTGGCAGGTAGTCATTCATGCCTGCCTGACGGCATGCAGTTATCTGATCTGGCAAGGCCTGCGCCGTCATTGCGATGATGGGAACATCGCGACAAGCGGGAAGCGCACGGATCGCACGCGTCGTTTCCAATCCATCCATGCCAGGCATCTGCACATCCATGAATACAAGATCATAGTTGCGCGCTTCAGCAAGAGCGATCGCTTCATGTCCGTCGGCGGCCAGATCGACATCGTGTGCTGAACCCGCCAGGAATGCTGCGGCCAGTTCGCGGTTAATGTCGACGTCGTCAACAACCAGAACCCGCATTGCTCGTTGTTCGCCGCGATTTGCCGGCGAAGCGTTGCTTGAATGAACAAACTCGCCGGACCCGGCCGCTCCGACCGGAAAATCCAGCTCGACCCGGAATGTCGTTCCCTGCCCCTCCGCCGAGTCGACGTCGATCCGCCCACGCATCAGATCGACAAGACTTTTGGCGATCGCCAATCCAAGGCCACTGCCGCCGAAGCGCCGGCGGATTGACGAATCCATCTGTGAGAACCGCGCAAACAACTGCTCTCGGCGATCTGCCGGTATGCCGATGCCGGTGTCGCTGACGGCAATCTGGATTGATTGGCGTCCGCCGGCCGGAACCCCAGCCACAACTGAGACGTCAATGCTTCCGTGATCGGTGAATTTGATCGCGTTGCCGATCAGATTGAGCAGGATCTGCTGAAGGCGCCACTCGTCACCGACCAGCAGCGGCTCAAGCGCGCCTTCGATTCGCATGCCAAGCTGAAGATTCTTGCCGTCGGCCTGGACAAGCAATGAATCGATGGCGCGCTGTACGGCTTCCGCCACGGAGAAGGGTCGCTCCTCGAGCCGAACGCTGCCGGCATCGAGACCGGAAAAATCAAGTATGTCGTTGACGACCGTGAGCAGGCCACGGCTGGACATCGCGACCAGATCGACATGGCGGCGTTCTGCAGGAGGAAGGGAATCACTTTTCGCCAACAGCTGGGCAAATCCGACAATGCTGTTGAGCGGCGTCCGGAGTTCGTGACTCATGTTGGCGAGAAAATCTGCCTTGGCGGCTGCAGCGACGTCCGCAGCAGAGCGCGCCTCAACCAGGGCTTGCTCAAGCTCCTTGCGGGCAGTCACATCCCGCGCCGAGTCTTGAATTTCGATTGGCTTGCCGGTTTCGTCAAACAGGACACGTGGAATTCCCTCAAGCCAGATGACCCGGCCATCGCCGCGTTTCGCTCGAAACGCGTAGGGGCGCGGAGGGGCTTCGGGGCCTTCCGCGATGAGGGACGAAAAGTAGGCGGTAACCATGGCCACGTCGTCAGGATGCGTATGGTTCAGCGTTGTCGTCCCGATCATCGCCTGCTGGCTGTATCCCATGACGGACTCGCAGCTTGGGCTGACGAACTGGATTGTCCCGTTCATGTCCATGCGGGCCATCATGTCGCGCGAAATGTCCGCCATCGTCCTGAACCGCAGCTCGCTTGCCCTTACCGCTTCGGCGGCGTCGTGAGCCGCCTTGTTCGCAATGCGCAGCTCGTCCTCAAGCTGCCGGCGCGCAGTTACGTCGCGAAACGTCGAGACGACTTCCATCGGCTCTCCGTCGGCATTTCGAATGATGCTGGGATTGCCTTCGAGCCAGATGAAGGAGCCGCCCGCGCGGCGCACGCGAAACTCCCTGCGTATCGACCGGTCAGGCTCGGCCCCGCTGAACAGGTCGTCGACGATCTTGGCCGCAAACGCCTGGTGCTCAGGCGCCACGAAATCGATGGTTGACCGCCCGATCGCTTGCTTTGGGGTGATGCCAAGGACGCCGCAAGCCGGCGAGATGTACAAAATGATGCCTCCCCTGCCCATTCGGACAACAATGTCGGTCGAGTAGTCGGCGAGGGTTCTGTAGTAGGCTTCGCTGGCCTGCGCCGAGATCTTCGCTTGTTCCGCCTCCTGGCGCGCCGCGCGAAGGTCATCTTCAAGCTGCCGTCGCCTGCTCACGTCCCGATAGGTGGATACAATTTCGACGGGATTGCCCGCCGCGTCTCTGACGACGCTGGGGCTGCCTTCCAGCCAGAGCACCGAACCGTCACCCGTCACGGCCCGGAACTCGCGTCGCAGGGATGGATCGGGGTCGATGTCGTCCAGGAGATCGTCAATCCGCTTCATGGATAGAGCGCGATCTTCAGGAGCCATGAAGTCGCCGGTCGAACGGCCGATGGCCTGCTCCGGCTCAATGCCCAGCATGCGACAGGCAGGAGAGGCATACGAAATGATCCCGCCGCGCCCAAAGCGCACGACGATATCCGTAGAGTGGTCGGCCAGCACGCGGTACCTGGCTTCGCTTGCGAGAGCTTCATGTTCGGCACGTTCAGCGCTTTCTCGGGCTGCCCGCAACGCGGCGTTGGCGCGTGCTCCCTCTGCGAGCGCCACGGCAACGGGCAACGAAGTCAACGTCATGATGGCGAGAAAGAACTGAAGGATCAGAACCCTATCTGCCTCCGACGCGGAGATGAGTTGCGTTGGCCCGTAACCTGCGACGGACGACGCGATAGCGACCAGCGCCGTCAGGAGGATCGAAGCGGCGGTCGCCGTGATGCCCCCGCGGAACGTGGCAAGGATCAGCGCGGGTGGCACAAGGAAGAGCAGCGGATACGACTTCTGCCCAAAGACGACAACCAGCGTAGCTCCGAGAATGGCCACACCGATCGACCATTCGAGCGCCGTCCGGCGCTCGAAAATGTGCGACTGGCCGAACGCCCCGATCGACAGCAAGGCTGGCGCAAAGATGAGCATGCCCAACGCATCTGCCGCGAACCAGACGCCGAGCGTTTCGTGAAATGGCGCCGTCCCGGACAGCGTGACAGCCGCAACAAATGCCGACGCCAACGGCCCGATCCCGCCTGCGACAAATATGAAGCGAACAAGGTGAGCCGGTCGCGAAATGTCAAATTGCGTTCCAGGACGCCGCAACATCCGAACACAAATGAGAATCTCCAGAACATTGGCCAATGTGAGCGCGACCGCATTGAGCAGCGTATCGCCCATGGCCATGTCGACACCGGCGTTTGCCGCTGCCCCTAGCGATGAGGACGCGGGCGGGCGTTGCAGTTGGCCAACGCAGGATCACTGCCAGAAGCAGGGCGTTCAGTGGCCAGATCGACGCTACGCGGCCAGCATCGCGTGAAAACTGGTGACTGAGAAAGACGATCGTCGCCGCCACGATCGCCAGGGCGATAAGCCAAACAACATGGCGCGCATTGACAGGGGCCAACTCCGTCCAACGGGGCGACGCTGGTCTCACGCCGTGGATTCGATGTGTCATGGCAGTGTCCCGTTCCTCGCCTCAGACCTGGATCAATTTGCGCAGAACTTCCACATGCTGAGACTGCCTACGCCAAGCGGTCGCTGGCCGATCCATACTTGCCACGCCTAGTCGAGAAACTCGATGTCCGGCAATGATGCGCCCGCTTTCGGCGCCGTCGGGGGCGTCATACTTACGGGCGATGCGGGTCCCCGCAGCCGACCCGGACTTTGGAAAGCTGCGGCGATCCGCTGAAGCAGATGGTCGGCTGCAAAAGGCTTGGCGATGTATCCGAACACGCCCAACTGCCTCGCTTTCTCGACATCCTTCGGGGCGCGCCGCGCGGTCACCATGATGACCGGGATCCGCCTCAATGCAGGATGAGTGTTGAGCGACTGCAGCACTTCGAAGCCATCCAGCACGGGCATGCCGGCGTCCAGCAGAATCACGTCAGGGATGCGCTTGTGGATCAGCGCCAGCGCGCGCTCGCCCTCCTCCGCGACGGCGGCCTCGTAGTCATGGTGTTCTAGAATCGCGACTGCGAGTTCCGCGAGCAGAGGATCGTCGTCAACAACAAGCACGTAGCCGCGACTCACTTGGGCGCTCCCTGATTGCCGCGGTGATTTCACCACCCTTCGACAAGGAAAAAGTTAAGCGATCGAGTCTCGCAGTTTGCTCGCAATCAGTCGCCGATTCATGCAAACGTTTCTTCACGCCGCTGTGACAGGTTGCCCGCTCGCTCGAAAGGCGCTTCGTCATGCCCAGTTCGCTTGCCTCATGAACAGAAACTCGTCCTCGTCGCAGACGACGATCCGCTACTCGTCATGCTGCTTGAGCATCATCTGATGTCGGCGGGCTACCGTGTGATCTCGGCTCCGGACGGCGAGAGCGCGCTGTCGATCATTCTGCTGGAGTCGCCCGACGCGTTGGTGCTTGACCAGATGATGCCGGTGATGAGCGGCGCGGAAGTGCTACGCCACCTCGCCGCAGAGAAGAAGCTGAGCCAACTCAAAGTGTTGATGCTCACGACTCTCAAGAATGAGGAGCACGTGGTTGGCGCCCTAAAGCTGGGTGCATCGGACTTTCTGACCAAGCCTTTCAATCCCGGCGAGCTTGTCGCGCGAATTGAAAGGCTCGTGCCTCGGGACGCAGCATGAAGAATGCTACCTGCTTCGTGACGCCGACCGTCGCCATTGAATCCGTATCCGGGGCGGCGTTGGCTGAACCGACCTTGCCAGTCGATGCCGGTTTGAACGGTTGGAGCGCCAGCGTACGGCGCGATGTCGGTGACGCGTTGCTGGTCGAGGCGGTTTTGACGCAGGCGGCGGCCGACTGCAGGCCCGGGGCGAGACTTGCGCTGGCGCCGGTCGTCGGTCCTGATCACATGGGGCTGCTCACTTTCGTCTGGAGTTTTGCGCTGTCATTGGCGGCCATCTCGTTTCTCGGCATGGCGATGCTTTTGGGAAGCAGACCTGTCGCCGGATTGCGAGCCAGGCGCATCGCCACTTCAAGAGGTGTGATTCTCCAGGTGCTTGTGAATGCCGACGTCCCGGAAAGCAGGCTCCGCCGGCATGTCGCGCGCGCGGCACGCCTCGGGACTCTCGCCCCGATCATTCTCGAAGCGCTTGCCGTTGTTCGAGGCCCGGCCCGCAAGTGCTTTTTGGATCCACTGACGCAGGCGGGGGCGGCCCGGGCTCTGCGCGAGTGTCTGGCGAGTGGAAAATCCAGGGATCGGCGGTGCGCGGCTGAGGCGCTGGCCGCCTTTGCCCCCTTTGAATCGCAGGCTGCCTTGCAGGCTGCCTGGTGGGACACAGATTCTGCCGTGCGATTCGCGGCCATCCGGGCCTCGATCGAGATCGAAGCCCCGCCCGCATTCATCGACGTGGTAGAGATTGCTAGGCACGCTCAGCGTCGCGACCATGCGCCAGCACTTGGCCTGGTGCGACTCATGGCTGCAAAATTTCCCAGCGCGGCATGCGCCGCAATAGTCGAATCCTCGCTTCCGGCCTTCACGCGCATCGCCCTGATCGAAGGAGTTGCGTCAACGACCGATGCTGGAGTTATCGACGCGCTGGCGGCTGCGTCGCAGGATCCCGATCCCCTGGTGCGCTGCGCCGCCACCCTCGCCGTCGGCGCCTGGCCTGGCCCCATCGGACTTGCCATCGTGGTGCAAGGCTTGAATGACGGCGTCTGGATGGTTCGAGCGAACGCAGCCATCTCAGCAGGAAAGGCGCGCCTGATGACCTGCGCTCCCCTCTTGCGGCTGCTCTTGTTCGACAGCCACTGGTGGGTTCGCATTCGAGCGAGCGAGGCCCTGCAGCGGCTTGCCGCAAGCCAGCGTAAGGTCAGCGCTGCATGACGACTGCATTTCAGTCTCTGCCGGATGCAGCGACGGCCGTGGCATCTGCCCTGCTTGTTGTCGGCGCGATGCAATGCGCACTGCACATCGTTCAGCTGCTGCTGGCCGCGCGCGCGCTTCGTGAGGCGCCGCCCGAGCCGCAGTCCGATCTGATCTGGCGGCGAAGTGCAGACGAGGCGCCTCCCATCAGCATCCTCGCCCCGGCCTACAACGAAGCCGAAACAATCGTCGACAGCGTCCGCTCACTCCTGTCGCAACGATATCCGGCGTTCGACGTCATCGTGATCAACGACGGCTCCAGCGATGCAACCCTCAAGGAACTGACACGTGCGTTCGCGCTGGAACCCAGCAGGCGAGAGAGTGAGGGCATTCTAGGTCACGCGCCGGTGCGCAGTGCGTACGGATCGGCGCAGCATCCGAATTTGCTGGTGATCGATAAAGAGAATGGCGGGAAGGCCGACGCGTTGAACTCAGGTCTCAACTACACGCGCAACGCGATCTTCTGTTCCGTAGACGCAGACTCGATGCTTGAGCCAGACGCTCTCCTGAGGGTTGTGCAGCCATTTGTCGCCGATCCCGAACGTGTTGTCGCAGCGGGTGGAACCGTTCGTATTGCAAATGGCTGTCGGGTCCGGTGCGGCCGGGTTGCCGAATACCGATTGCCGCGCAACCCGCTGGCGCTCATGCAAACCATCGAATACATGCGCGCATTCCTGATGGCCCGGCTTGCGTGGAGTCGCGTGGATGCGCTGACGATAATCTCTGGCGCATTTGGCCTGTTCAGGCGCAGCGCGGTGATCGACGCCGGCGGCTATACGCGAGGCCTGGTTGGCGAGGACATGGAACTGGTTGTTCGCCTCCATCGCTTTCACCGCGAGCAAGGCCGCGACTATCGGGTTGCCTTCGTTCCCGAACCTGTGTGCTGGACTGAAGCGCCTGAGAGCCTGCAAGCGCTATCGCGGCAACGTCGACGCTGGCAGCGAGGGTCTCTCGAGACATTTGCCGCTCATCGCGCAATGCTCTTCAATCCGCGCTATGGACGCGTTGGCGTGCTCGGTCTTGGCGGCATGCTTCTCGTCGACGTCCTTGGGCCTGCCGCCGAAGTGGTTGGCTACCTGCTCGTGCCCCTGCTCTGTTTTGTGGGCGCGCTATCGATCGACTTCCTGCTCGCATTCCTAGCGGTCAGCTTTGTGTTCGGGGTTGCCATCAGCGTGGGGTCGCTCGTCTTGGAGGAGCAGCAGCTCCGGCGAGCCAACCGGACAAAGGATCTGCTCACGCTCACCTGCGCGGCCGTTCTAGAAAATTTCGGATACCGCCAACTCAATTCGGTCTGGCGTCTGATCGGTTGCTGGGAGTGGGCCCGCGGAGGCCGCGGATGGGGAGAGATGCAGCGCAAGGGCTTTGCCAGAGCGGCATGAAATCCGATGGTTCGGGCGGCGGCTACGTGACGCGGGAGAGCGGCCGGCCCAGTCACATCCGTCGAATGAGCGCGACCGAAAGGAATTCCAGGCCTGCGCCCGCTTGTCAGTAGTGATCGGCGAACGGTCCAAGCTTGCAGGCATAGCCCTCAGGCGGCGGCGTGAGCTTGAACTGTCTGGGGTCCGAGCCCTTGGGGTGGGACGACATCGTCTTCAGCGCCCAGAGGTTGAAGGCCTGCGTGTTCACCTGGGGCCACATATGTCCGTGTGTGGCGCTGCACGAGACGTGCACCACGTTTTGCATGGACGAGAAATAGTTGGAGCCCGCCTGCGTCGATGGACGATAGTCGGCGCAGAGCCCGGTGGGTGGGCCGCAATCCCAAAGATCCTTCTCTCCGCCCCACACCGTGATGACGACAAGCGGACTCACCGACGTGCGCAGTGGAAAGGGGCCGATGCGGCCCTGATGGATCTTGGTCGGCGCCTTGATCACTGACTGCCGCGAGTCGTTGAAGGACAGGAACGAACCGTCATCGTTTGAGACATACCACTCGCCCGAGATCGGCATGCCGCCCGACCAGAATTCCGAATTGAAAGTCAGCACGCGGTTGGTGACGGTGCCGCCCGCCGATATGCCGCCGATGAAGAGCCGCTTTGCATCGAGTGGAAACTTCGTGCCGACGCAGCGGACCATGGCCTCGAAGAAGCGAGAATCCGGACCGGCGTCGTTCTTCCACTTCTCGCCATCCGCATTTCCTGCGCGCCCGTCATTCCAGGGCTTCCAGTTCCAGCCATTGGAGCCAGGACCATCGCACTGCCCGCGACCGATATTGGGATCCTGTTCGGCGCACTGACGCACCGGTGCGATCACGGTAAAGCCTTGCTCGGCCATCAAGGCGTTCGCGCCGGAGCGGGGCGCGTTGAGATTGGCGTTGGTCGATTCCACCGTTCCGGTCAGCGGCGCCCATACCGGCGCCGGACCCGACAGGCCCTTGGCCGGCACAACCACAAACGCGCGCATCATTCCATCGCTCGGGAAGCGGGTGTTGAGACCCTCCTTCACCTCGAACCCGACGGGGCATTGCCATTTGACTCCAGCCCCCGCCGTTTCCTGATCCGGCGAAACGCAGGCGCCGAACGCGATAGACGCGATGAACCCGAGTGCTGCCTGGCGCATGTTCCTCACCTACCCTGTTGCCGGCTGGCGCACATGGGCGCTGGCCACTATTTGCCGTCGACCGAGAACGCCAGAAGCACATTCCCTTCGCGACCACTCAGGTCGTTCGGGTCGGCTGTCTGTCGCCCGGCATAGCCGGAATGAACATAGATGACGCCATCAACCACGGTCGGCCCGGCGCCGTCCATCACGCCCCCCTGGACCTGCCTGCCCAGGACCGACGTCAAGGACGCGCTGGCCGTGTCGAAGTCCCAGATCACCATGCCGTCGGCCGCTGCATATGCGCGGAAATGTCCGTCCATCGATGCTGCGAACACGACGCCTGGAATGACCGTGACGGCCTGGGACATTGCCGGGTTGCAGTAGTTGTTGGTCCAGCGGCACGTCGTCCGGGGCGCCGGGGCGCTCCAAACGATGCCGCCGTCGCGCACGTCGAGCGCATAGAGCCCAGGCTTGGCCGCATCGCCTCGCACGATAACATCCGATATCGCGACATAGACCTTGTCCTCGTCCGCCGCCGGGCCAAACTCAACACCGCCGAGCGCGCTGCCCGGCGACAGCCGCGTCTGCCAGACAACCTTGCCCTTGTCCGCCGGATCGAGCGCCCAGAGGATGCCGGACTTCTGCCCCGCAAGGATGAGTTGCTTGCCGTTGCGCTGGGTATGCAGGATCGGCGAGGCGCCAAGCGCAAAGTCCGGCCCCACCTTTTGCGGGCAGTTGGCGGCCCTTGGACAGCCAATGATGTAGTTGTCATCTGGCCAGACCTGGTTCTTCCAGACCACGTCGCCGGACTTGAGGTCGATGGCGATGACCGAGTTGGCTCCGTGGTGGGGCATGTCGGTGTGGGAGTTCGACGTCGAGACATAGACCAGCCCACGCTGTGGATCGATCGTGGGCGCAGACCAGATCGAACCGCCGGCCGGCCCCCACATCTGCTGGCCGTTGGCGTTCAGTCGGTAGGGTTGGTTCTTCTGATCCGTGGTGTATCGCTTCCACAACATCTTGCCGGTGATGGCGTCGATCGCCACCAGCGAGCCGATGAACTTGCAGCACTCGTACTTGTCGTTGGTCGCGAACGCTTCGTTGCCTGTCGAGATCGGCACGAGCAGGATGTTATTCCACAGCGTCGGCGAGCCAGTCATCTGCACGCCGGTCTCGGTTTCGATCTGCGTCTTCCAGAGCTGTTCGCCAGTGTCGGCATCCAACGCCACAGCGCTCTTTGTCCAGTCGGTGAAATAGAGCGCTGTTTTCGCCTTTGAGCCGATGGGCATCGCAGCGAGCGAAACGCTGGAACGTGTTGCCGCTTCCGCATCGTGCCGCCAGTAGACGCACCCGGATTTTGCGTTGAGCGAATAAACCGCGCCCGACATGGAGGTAACGAACAGGCGCTCGCCGACCACTGTGGCCTGCCCGTTTTTCGAGCCCGGATAGTGAAACGCCCACTTCACCTTGAGCCTTGGCGCATCGGCTGCCGCAAGCCCCGGTCTGGCCTGGTAACGTGCGTTGTCCGGCTTCGGGCTCCATCCCATCCACTGGTTCTCTGCCGCCAGGTTTACCTGCGGCGTGGGTTGGGCGCATTTCGGCCCGTCGAGCGGCATCGCCGCCGAAGACGGCCCCCAGATTGCATTGGCGTCGGGATCGCCCGCAGTGCCGCGCGCGCCGGGAACCGGGTTGAGGTAAAGCGCAACCGCCTTCATGTCGTTTTCGGAGAGGCCGGCAGCCATCGGCTGCATCACGCCCTTCATCGCTGCCAGGATAAAGGACGGTGAGTTCCTCGCGATGACTTCGCGCGGTGGTGTGCGATCTGTCGCGTGGTCATGGCATGTCGCGCATCGCGTTTCGTACAACGCCTTGCCGTGATCCGCCTCTACCACGGCGGACATCCGCGTTGCTGACGGGGCGGGGGAAGCAGTTGGCCCCTCGGCGCATCCTGCCAAGGCAACCGCACAGACGCCGACTGCCCACCGCGCCAGACGAGACCCGAACCCGCCGCGCATCCACATCACCTTCAGAAATCAAGTCCCTGCCGCGCAAGAAGCAGTAGCGCAGCGTGAGACTATGCCAGAGCGGCAAGCCAAGAAACGCTGTTCTTGGCGAACCCCAGCTTGTCGCCGGCGATCGTGATGGAAGTCGCGTACGTCTCCTGCAAAAGGTTGATCGCTGACACGACAACGTGATGTCAGTGTCGGCACGCCGCGTGCTGGCGGCGTTGGCGAGACGACGCAACCAATGCGTCTTGTTGTTGGGCAGATGACGTGACGCCGGCTCGAGACAACGGAACGGCGGGCCACTCTCCAGGGCGCCCCGCCGTTTCGGGCGTCCTTTGAGCAGTCCCGTCAACCATGGCGTGGCGAGGACAGCTATGCGGCGGCGTCAATGCTCGACAGGATGGATGCCAGGTCGGCATCCTTGAGACCGTCCGATTCCATCGCAGGTGCAGCGCCGCCATTGGCAGCGGCATTGTCATCGCTAGCTTGCAGAAAGCGTCTGACGACAGCAATCAGCATCTCGCGATTGACCGGTTTTGCAAGATAGTCGTCCATGCCCAAGGCGAGAAAACGCTCTCGATCGCCCGCCATTGCCTCTGCCGTCAGGGCGATGACGGGGATAGCGGACCAGGCCTGGTTGCTGCTGCGAATGCGCTGGATGCACTCGCGACCGTCCATAACCGGCATGTGCGCGTCGAGGAGGACCAGATCGAATGCTTGTTGCGCCAGCATATCCAGAGCGGCCAAGCCATTTTCCGCGTCGACCAGGTCCAGGCGCTGTCCTGCCAGGAACAGCCTCACGATTCGGCGATTTACGGGATTGTCGTCAACCACCAGCACCCGGGCGCCGGTGATGTCTCGTGCTTCCCCGCTCGGCCTGGGGTTCCCCGGGGCTGCGACCAGGGGGGGCGGCGCAGGAATGGTCAGCGCCTGGTCGACCATGATTCGCAGCGTGAAACGCGAACCCTGGCCAAGCTTGCTTTCGACCGTTACGTCTCCGCCCATCATCCGGGCCAGTCGACGCGATATCGCGAGGCCAAGTCCAGTGCCGCCATAGAGCCGCGTCGTGGAAGCATCGGCCTGATTGAAAGCGTCGAACAGTTTTGCGACAGTGGCCGGCGACATGCCGATGCCGGTATCGCTGACCGTGATCAAGACCTCGACGCGATCATCGCGCGTCGTGGCGGCTTCTACCCCGATGTCGACCGAGCCCTTGGATGTGAACTTGATAGCGTTCGCAACCAGATTCGAGACACACTGATTCAGGCGAACAGGATCGAACCTAAGAGCGGATGCCGAGATCTGGCCGGGTCGAAAGTTGAGGACAAGGCCCTTTGCTTCCGCCAAGGGCCGAAACAGCTTCTCGACCTGTCCCAGCGACACGAGGATGTCGCGATCAACGGCTGCAATCTCGAGTTTGCCCGCTTCGATTTTCGATAGATCCAGGATGTCGCCGAGCAGCACCAGCAGACTTTCCCCGGACGACAGAATGGTTTCAACCATTTCCTTGTCTTCGCTGGCCAACTCGCCGGCCGCCAACGCCTGCGCCATGCCCAGAATGCCGTTGAGCGGAGTTCGAATCTCATGGCTCATCGAGGCAAGAAACCGCGACTTGGAGAGGTTGGCGGCATCCGCCGTGTCGCGGGCGGTTGTGAGCTCGACGAGCGAGCGCTCCAGCGCGGACTGGTGATGCGCCAGCTTCCGCGCCGTGCTGACGCTCCGCGCATACAAGACCAGCGAGGCGATCACCAGCACGGTGATAACCAGGAAGAGCGGCACGACAATGCGTTGCCGAAGCGCCGCGCCGGCGCGATCGGGCGACCAGTCGAGTACCGCTATGGGCGAGCCCTGCCCGTTTCTCAGCACAACATACGCATGATCTGGAGGCGCCTGCCATGCGCCGGGGCGCAACTGAAATTTCGAAAGCAGGTAGCGGTTGCCGAACGAATCGAGGAAGGCAGAATCGAGCGCCATGGCCGTGACGACGATCGCCGAACGTTCGCCGCGTGGTTTGGCTGTGCCAAAATCCGGTTGCACAAGCGATGCAACCAGAATGTAGGTTTCGCCATCGAAGCTTGCGGTGGTGGCTGACTGGATCGGATCCGTGAGCGCCTTCGACGTTCCATCGACAACGGCGTCAGTCTTGCGCTTTTGTTCGTTCGTCCGCACCGACTCGACCAACGCCTGGCTCTCCGCCGCGAAGGTCGCATAGTGATCGATCTTGACCGGCTCGCCGTCGATGGAGGCAAAGATAGGCTGTGCGTCCGCGTCAAGCACGAATGAGGCCTTGAAGCCTCCAACCGAGTTGAGAAACGTTCCGATATTGTCGCGCGCCCAGTCGGCGTCGAACTCATTGTCGAGGTAGCGAACGGCGTCATCCCAGACAACCTGGGGGACTACGGAATTCACCACCTCATTGGTGCGGGCGATCAGTCCGTTCTCGACAAGCTGCTCCTCGCGCGCAACCGAGGTTTCGTCGAACTGCTGCGATAGAGCCAGCACGCCGGCCACGAGCACCAGAAGCGTGAGCAAGGCTGTCGTCGCGACAGGCCAGAAGGCGGCCGCGCCCTCGCTCTTCCCCCGCACCTGACGCCTCCCTCACTTTTGGAAGAAATAGTATGGACTTCGAATGTTAACGTTGGGGAAAAATCACCCTCATCCAACCAAGGCATACGGGATCGTCGGCGCCCAAATGCATAACGCGTCGTGAAAAGCTCTAAAGTCGATGTATGCTGCGGGACCAGTGATTCAGACGCCGGTCATCATCAAGAGAAAAGCAACGATCTCGCGCGCGGATCGGAACGCGGTGTCGATTGACTCTCCCGGTCACGCCGCCCGCGACGGCCACTCAGCCGTACCGGGCGCAACATCATGGCAGGCGCGCAGCCGGATGATCGCTCGGGCCCCCATGCCCGGTCCCGTGCTTTCCAGTGCGAGGGAGCCGCCCATGGCGCCAATCGTGTTTGCACACCAATGCAGTCCAAGGCCGCCGGATCGATGGGTTTTTGATGAATGGCCGCGTTCGAACAATTGCTTCGCCATCTCAGGCTCAAAGCCCAGCCCATCATCCGCAATCATGATTGCAGCCATCTCGCCGTCAGCCTCTGCGACTCGCGTGAGAGAGATCGCCAGCCGACCTGGCCTGCGATCAGCGGCAATGATGGACTCGACCGCATTGGTCATGAGGTTTGCGATCACCTGTGACATCAGCAGCCGGTTGGCTTTCACCATCATGCCCTGCTCGGGTAAGTCCATGCCAATCTCGCCCCAAGGCGCAAACCGCGTGAGCGCTGCGTTTCGCCGAATAACGTCGAGAATGTCGAACCGCTCGATGGGGATTTCCTTGTGAGCATTTTCGCTTTGCGAACGCAGGATTTCCAGAGCTTCCGCAAGGGACGCCTTGGCCGTCATGAACGCATCCCGCCGTGATGCGGCGCGTTTGTCGACATCGTCAAACGCGGCGCCAAGGAAGGCCGCCAGTCTCTGGCGTCGCGCCGGCGCCGTCTCATCCGATGACAGTTCACTAAGAGCTTGTGTCACGTTCTGAGCGCTTGCTGCTGCCTGCTCGCTCAGCGCCTGCGACAGAATGACGGTGACCGGGTTAAGTGAGTTCCGGACGTTGTGCATCGCACCCGCCGCGGACTCACTCTGACCCAACTGGTAGGATTGGACTTCGATCTGCTCGCGCAGTTCCTTGAGTTCGGCAACCATCGCGTTGAAGCTTCGGCCGACCGATCCGAGTTCGTCGAGGCTCAAATCTGGGTCTAGCGGCGCAAGTTCACCTGTGTCTGTCACCTTTCGCATATGACCGTCGATTCTCGACAGACGCCGGACCACAAAGCCGCGCACGATAAAGTAGACCGTGGCGAGCGCCAGAGCAATCGCGAGGGCAGTCGCGCCGAGCGCAGCAAGGATCGTGGCGTCGCCCAGTTTGGACGTGTCTCGCGGCGCCTCAAAGACGACTGAGCCCACCGGTGCGCCGTCCAGTGACACGATTGGCAACGCAATCCTCCACGTGTCCGGCCCCCGCACCATCAATTCGGTCGCGATGTCGGTCGATACTGTGGTGGCGACCTGCAGCGCGGCGCTCATGTCGGTGTTGGCCAGTTCTCGCGCCATGACGACATAGCCGGTCGGGGCGCCAGATTCGTCGCTGCGAACAACCTGCGCCCCACCGAGCGCAATGACGCGGCCGTCGATCACCGCAAAGTCGGCAAAACTGCGATGGCTCCGCGCGAGCGCAAGAATTCGATCGGACGTCACCAGTTTTCCGAACAGGCCTCCGAGATCGGGAAGATCGACCTCGTCCTCCAGATTCACATAGCGGGCGTGCAACAGATCGCCGTCGAGCCTGGCGTAGGCCATCGCATTTGCGTTGACGTTCACAAGCAACAGCGTCGTCAGGTTTTCGCTCTCGAAGGCGGGGTCTCGCGTGGCCACATAGTCATAACTGTCATCCCAGACAGCATAGTCCCTGCTCGAATCTTCAATCGACGTCAGCCGGCTTTGCAGCAGCGCTCTGGCGCGATCGACTTGTTGTCCGACAGATGCCCGTTCAAGACCATCGAATGCGGGACGGATCGTCTGACCGAGCGCCCATGCAGCAGCGGCGAGACCCACAATACCCACGAGGGCGAGGGTCAGGTTGAACTTGGAGGCGAGCCGCAGGCCTCGCCACAGACGAGGCGCGCCGGACAGGATGGCCGGAAGTCCCGCCACCGTCAGAACTCGGTTTTCACTGCAAGCGTGAGCGTTCCGCCATAGACGTCCTTTTCGTTGGCGGGCGCCGTCTCGTCGGTATCGACATAGCTCAGATCAAGCGAACCTGGGCCGAACCGATAGCGCGCGCCGACCGAATAGTCCCATTTCTCTCCATCCAGCGTGAAGGCGCCCTTTTCCCAGCCGACGCTTCCCAGCAGCGCAAACCCCGTATCGCCGATCGGCCGTTCCGTTTCCAAGGCCGCATAGACAGATTCATCCGGCAGGTTGCGCTGAATGGGGGCATACTCGAATCGGGCGCGTCCGATCCACTCCCCGATCGAGCGCTCGTAGATCGAAGCAAAGGTCGCATAGTCTGTACTGTCGAGATCCGGGTAGAGATACTGAACGACCGAGAGGTCGAGATCGCCATCCCAGAGACTGAAGGCGTAGCCGACGGACAGATCAACCTCGAGGTCGCTGGACTTCCGGGTCGGCGCGGCCGCCCAAAGACCTGCATACAGCCCATTCTCGTGAGATGCGTAGACGCCCGCCTGGATCGCGGGACCATTTTCTGTCAGCGAGACGCCGCGCCAGCGATAGTCCGAGACGACGGCGACATCTCCGGAAATGTTGATGTCGTTGGCCGCCTCTTGAGCTCCAGCGTTCGCGGTGCATGCAACCGCGCAAAGCAATCCGAATGCGATCTTCATGGAAATCGACCCCCCTCTAGGCAGACGCAGCGATTGAAATTGGATCAAGTGAATCGGATTGGTGCAGCCGCTCCAACGCACCGGCCTGAGTGACCGGTCGGCCGAAGAGGTAGCCTTGCATGTGCGAGCATCCTGCTAGCCTCAAGGCCTGTTCCTGGAACTGGTCCTCGACGCCTTCGGCGACTACCGTCAGCCCCATCGAGCGGGCGAGCTGAGCTACCGAGCTAACGATCGCCGTCGAATTGGCTTCCTTGCCCAGGGACGTGACAAAGGCGCGATCAATCTTGATGCAGTCGATGCTGAAGTTCTTGAGATTGAAGAGGCTCGAGTAGCCGGTTCCAAAATCATCAAGAGCGATGCGAAACCCTTGCTGCTGAAGCTCGGCGACGAGCTTCATCGCAACATCTGCATCGTCAAACAGCGCCGTTTCCGTAATCTCGATCTGGACACGAGAGGAAGGCAGACCTGCCGCCGCGACGGCTCCGCACAGATTCTCCAGAAATTTGGCGCGGTGAAACTGCCGCGGCGAGAAATTGATGGAGACATACTGATCGGGCCATGCACGACAGGCATCGAGGGCCCGCGGCAAGACCCAGTCGGTAAGTTCATGGATAAGCCCGCCCTCCTCGGCGATCGGTACAAAGATCGAGGGAGGAACAATTCCATGCTTCGGGCTATGCCAGCGAACGAGGGCCTCGAATCCAACAACGGCCAGCGTGTCCTGACGAACGATGGGCTGGAAGACCAGCGCCAGCTCGTCGCTGGCGATGGCCTCCCGAAAGCCAGTCTCGATCAAGGATCGGAAGCGCGAGCTTTCATCGAGCGTCGCGTCAAACACATACGCTTGTCCGCGACCCGCCCGTTTGGCGGCATAGAGCGCGAGGTCGGCCCGCCGCAGAATTTCGTTGGCGTCCCTCTCTCCATGCTCCAGGGAGACTGCCACTCCAACCGACGCCCCGACCTGGACAGACTGCCCGAAAATCGCTTGATCCTGGGCGCAGACGTGCACAAATTGGTCGCATATGGCGCGCGCGGCCTGAGGCGATGTGACGGGAAGGACGATGCCGAATTCATCACCTCCCATGCGCGCGGCCATTGCGCCGGGAGGCAGAACCTCGGCCAGTCGACGCCAGACCGACCGGATCAATTCGTCGCCTGCAACATGGCCAAGGTTATCATTGACCGACTTGAAGCGATCGAGATCAAGAATGGCGACGGAGAACCTCGCCGATTTCGTGTGAACGCGTTCGGAAAGCTCGCGAATGAACGCCGCGCGATTGGGGCCTCCGGTCAAAGTGTCGTGAAAGGCGGCATGGCTCGCACGAGCTTCGCTGGCGGCGAGTCGAGAATTGGCCTGCTCAAGCAGGTTGACTTGTTCTTCAAGCTTGCCTCGCGCCTGCCGGAGATCGCGTTCGATACGCCATTTTTCGGACAGCGCGCGCGCCAGCTGGAGAATTTCCTCGATCTCAAACGGCTTGGCGACGTAGTACAGCTTTTCAAACGGACCCGCGACCTTCGCCACATCGAGCGGAGAACTGTCGGAATATCCCGTCACCATGACCAGGTGGACCTCGGGGTCCGCCAGCCGGATCAGGCGCGCTGTCTCCTTGCCGTCGATGCCGGGCGGCATGCGCATGTCGAGAAAGACGACCTGAAATGGCGCACTCGCGCCTATGGCTTCCTCGACAGCAGCGACCGCCGCTTCGCCCTGATCGACATAGGTGACATTGAAATCTGGCGTATCGACTGTCCCCGTGCCCCCGTCGCCTGCATCTGAGAACAGGGACGCCGCTAACGCCGAGAGTTCACGATTTTTCGACGTCGATGCGGCCGATGCAAAGGCCGCCTTGTAGGCGGCCAGTACGCCACGATCGTCATCGGCAACCAGGATACGCATGGCGGGCATTTCCAGCAGCAGGGCAGTTGGAAACTAGCGGGTGCGTATTGCCGGGCGGTTAATCGTGGCGTTTGCCGCAACCGGATAGCTGGTCCAATCGCGTCAGCAATGCAGGCGGCTTGGCGTCCACCCTGGACGTTTCGTCGCCCGTCGAACGGCTCGGCCCCTTGGGACTAAGCGCCTACCCCACCGCAACATCATGGCGACTGCCGCGAATGGCTGCGCTGGCAAAATGTCTACCTGTCCTGTTGTGCCGCTTGGGGATTGCGCAGGTGCGCGTCGAATGCGCTCCCTGCCCCCGGTAGCTATCACGCGCGCGTGACGCATGGCAGGAGCCGCCGATCGGCGTCGGCGGCCAGTCAAAGCAGACATCAAGTGAAGACCATGCGGCCGCCTTGCTTTCGCGGTCGATAGATCACTAGGCAGACGTTCTGCGCGCCGCCCGCATGTGCCGCGGCGGCGTCAGCACCGCATAAATTTTGGCGATCAGGCCGTTCTGATCGACCGGCTTTGAGACGTAGTCGGTCATGCCAAGAGCAAGGTATTTTTCTCGGTCGCCATTCATCGCATCGGCCGTCAGAGCGATGACTGGCACCGCGTTCCAGGATTCGCCAGACGCGCGGATCCGTTGAATCGCCTCTCGGCCGTCCATCACCGGCATGTGCACGTCCAGCAGCACCAGATCGAACGGCTGGACGCCGAGACAATCCAGCGCTTCCTTTCCGTTGGCTGCTTCAACAATGTCGAGGCCCAACCGAGCCAGAAACAGCTTGATGACTTGACGATTGATGGCGTTGTCGTCCGTGATCAGAATGCGTTTCCCGCTTAGGCTGCCGCTGGCCCAGTCGCTTGCCGAAGTCATTTCCCTGGCGCCCGGGGGCGGGTCCAGAGTCGAAGCGACCGCGTGAGCGCAGAACGTCAGAACAAAGGTCGAGCCCCGCCCTTCCTCACTCCGGACGATCAGATCGCCGCCCATCAACCGGGCGAGCTGGCGTGAAATCGCGAGGCCAAGGCCCGTGCCGCCGAACTTTCGGGTTGTTGCGCCATCGGCCTGGGTGAACGCTGCGAACAATTTGGCTTGCGCTTCTGGTCCCATTCCGATGCCGGTGTCGCTCACTTCAACTGCAATCACAATGTCGCCATTGATGCCCGCGCGCGAGGAGACCGCGATCTCGATACGACCGGTTTCCGTGAACTTGATCGCGTTCGACAGGAGATTGCTGACGCACTGACGGACGCGCACGGGA
The DNA here is from genome assembly GCA_963718145.1 of uncultured Alphaproteobacteria bacterium. Lineage (GTDB taxonomy): Bacteria > Pseudomonadota > Alphaproteobacteria > Caulobacterales > Hyphomonadaceae > UBA7672. The sequence continues at coordinate 197,431 of CAVQYJ010000020.1, forward strand.
TCAAAAGTCAGCCTTTGTGGGAGATCCGGATCGGCGCGCAGCTGCAACGCCAAGCCCTTGTCTTCCGCGAGGCTCTGAAAGAGCTCCTGGGTTCGGGCAATCGTGTTCAGGAGATCCCCGGGCGTCGCTGAAATTTCCAGCTTGCCGGCTTCGACCTTGGAAAGATCCAGCACATCGTTGAGCAATTGAGTCAGGGACCGGCCCGAATCGAGGATGACATCGATCTTTTCACGCTGCGCGGGCTCCCTGACTTCGTTGGCAAGCGCCTGCGCCATGCCCAAGACGCCGTTGAGCGGCGTTCGGATTTCGTGGCTCATATTGGCGAGGAACTCACCCTTGGCGCGGCTGCTTGCTTCAGCGGCTTCCTTGGCGGCCCGCAAATCGGCCTCCAGCGCCTTACGGATGGATAGGTCAACAACGGTCGCGACCAAGTCGCGCGAAGACTTCTCGCCAATCACTCGTGCGCGCAGATGCATCCATCGATAGCCGCCCGAGGCGACGCGGACGCGTACATCCTGATCCCAGCCGGCGCGCTCGCCGCGTACGCACTGCTCAAGCTTGGAGAATGCTTCCGGCGCGTCTTCGGGATGCACCCGGTCACGTAGCGTCGCCATGTCCTTGTTGGTCGGGTCGAAACCCAACGACAACGCGAGCTTTGGGTTGGGCCGATACGTCATGGTCGCGAAGTCGATTTCGAAATATCCATCACCGGCGCTTTCGATTGCGAACTCCAGGCGCTCCCGGGCCGCCTGACCCTGGCTAAGCGCCGCAAGCAAGCGCTTGAATGTATGACTGGCGGTGCGCGAAGCGCTGATGATGCCGAGCAATGATCCCAGGGCGGACAGAGTACACGCAACAGCGACGAAAGGCGGATAACACGTCCAGGCGGACCACAGCAGGCAGCCGAGCAGGACGGCAAAGGGGCCAGCCAGATAGACGCCCTGTAGTTCCGGCCTGCGGGCGACGTTGAATATGATGTGGATGATCAGCCCAAAGATGATGGCGATCGCCCAGGCCCAGGCCTCTCGCTCTCCGGTGATCCAGAACAGGATGGCCGCCACGAGCCAGCCGGCGACAACGCCGCCTGCGCTGGCGAGATAGGACCGGTCATAAAGGAAGGTCGTGTCGTCGTTGCGCGCCATGAAGACATGCAAGCTGGTATCGAGGCCGATCATGACCAGCGACCAGACAATGGCCGCTCCCACCCCATAGTAATGGCTCATCATGACGCCAGACACGATCGACAGGGAAAGCGTGATCGCTAGTGTGAGGCGGGTGTCCTCGAGCCATTGCTTATGTTCATGCGAGGGCGGCAACATGAAACTCTTCCAATGCGTTCAACGTCGGCGGTATGCCGCGAGGGTGACAGAAGGAGTTAAATTTTCGGTTGGGAAATAGGGTCTTACTACCGGATCGTGTTATCGAAGGCATAGCGAGTCGGCTCGCCAATCGACGCACACCGTTAACAAGGAAGACGCTTCAAGCGCATCGACCTGACTTTTTTCGATGGTGCGGCAAGCCTGAATGACCAACGGTTTTATCCTTCGCTGGCCTCACATTCCGCAGGAAGCGGTCTGGGCTATTCTAGGCCCGAGGGTCCGCTGATCGTGCCGATGTAGGCGATGAGGGCATCCGCGCCGCGGACGTCAAAGTCGAACACAGGCATCTCGTCGTGTCCGACGCGCATGCCCTCGATGAAGCGGTAGGCGAGGTTGTCAGACTCATACACAGACAGCACATCGCGCAGAGGAGGCGCGCCCTTGCGAGGGCTAGCGGAGGTGCGGTCGATGGCATGGCAGGACGAACATTCGCGCCGCGCCAGATCCCGCCCTGCTGCGATCATGGCAGGATCTGGCGTTCTTTCGCCAGCGCCCGGCCAACCGGCCGCCCCGCTCTCGGACATGCGGCCTGCCGCATTCCCTCCTACCCACGAAGAGCACGCGCCCATGGCCACAGCCCAGCCGACCAGCACTATCGCGCGCATATGCCTCGCGACCCTTGCTTGCACTTTCATGTTCGCACTCCGCCAGGACCGAGTATGATTCCTGGCAGCATGCGCCCCAGCAACAAATAGGCAATCGCGGCAAGGACGCGATATCCGGGCCGATGCCCGGCAGACGAACGGTCGTTGATCTGAATCAATCGTGGTTCCCGCAGCCCTGCTAGGAGGAGTCCAAGCTGGCGCGAAGTTTGGCCCGGCTTGCACTGGGAGGTCCTGGGCGGGGCAGCGCGATGCGCTCCCCGTCCCTTTCTAAACCTCCGGCCCTTGAGGCGAAAGACTTCCACAATCATCGGTCGCGGCTGAAATACGCTGTGGCGCCGAGAACGACCATGAACACGAGCATTACAGAAGCCACGCCAGGCACAATGAATTGTTCGATCCGCATGAGATTGCTCGTATCGGCTCGAGGGATCCGGCTTCGGGCCGGCAATCCGGCAAGGCGAAGCGGTCATCCGCGTCGCAGGCATAGGTTCTTCCTGCGGCGGTCGCCCGCCACACGACTTTCCCCGGGAAGGTGGTGATGTCGGAGATGATGATCGCCGTCGTTTCTACGCCGGGCACGGCGGATGCCGTCGCTGCTCTCGCCCTGGTCTCAGGCGAAACGGGGGCCCCGCAAGCCGCGAGCGCTGCGGCGCCCGCCAGAGCGGCCAATGCAATCCTGGACAGGGATCTCATGCTCTATGCTCCTTTGCTTGCATGTGATGGTCGACGCGATATGTCAGGTCGCGGTCATCGCTTCCGTGGATGGTGATGTAGCTGCCCAGCGCCAGCGAGTGGTCGCCGAGCCGATAGACCGGCTCGTCGTCGCCCTCGCGCTCTTCGTCGTAGTGGAAATACCAGTGTCCGCCGCGGTGCGTGAGCAGGCCGTCGGCGTCACGGTCCTCGCCAGGCCCAAAGCGGATGACGGTGCATTTATCTCGCATTTGGCGCCATTCATCGACCGACAGCCGACCTTCGCGATCCAGCGGCGCCTGGATGACATAGCCCTGGCTGATATCGCCGTTAGGAAAGCCGGGGTTGCGGGCAAGTCTGAGAACCACCTGGGTCAGCATGGCTGCCTCCTGTTCTCGTATCGATACCGAGGGCGGGCGGGCGGCCGTCTGACGTGGATCAAGGTCACAGTTGAGCAAGCGGGCAGATTTTGATGGTCAGTCTCATGCCGTTTGCGCCGGGAGCCAGATGAAGGAAACCCCGCCGGACCTCTCAGCTACCCCGTCGGCTGGTGAAAGCCCGCCCAGCCCGCTAGAATCCATTCGTCTTTGGACGCTACCGGAGGTCGACTTGCAGTCGCTGCTCACCGACGACCGGTTCCGCATTGTCCCCGAAACCATGGTGGACGGGCTCATCGTCATCGATGCAGCCGGGATCATCCGGTTCGTCAATCCGGGATGCGAGAGGTTGTTCCTCGCGCCGGCGGCTGACCTGGTCGGCAAGAATGTTTCCGTGTTGATGCCAAAGGCCATGGCCGCGGATCACGACGCCTACCTTGCGCGGCACCGCGAGACGCGCGTGAAGCGCATTATCGGCATCGGACGCGAGCTGCAGGGGCTGAAGGCCGATGGTACGGTATTTCCAATGTATCTCTCGGTCGGCGAGGCGCAGACCGGCGCCGAGACGATTTTTGTGGGCATCATCTATGACCTGACAGAGAAAAAGCGCGCCGAAGAAGTCATCCTCCATCACCAGAAACTGGACGCGATCGGACAGCTGTCGGGCGGCATCGCCCACGATTTCAACAACATTCTCAGCGTCGTCAGCGGCAACCTCGAGATGATCGCGGCGGTTGACCTGCCTCCTGCGGCCCGCAGGGCCGTTGTGCGAGCCCAGGATGCGGCCACCCGCGCCGCCCGCATCACCCAGCGCCTGTTGGCGTTTGCACGCAAGCAACCATTGTCGCGCCTACCCATCGATCTCAACAATGCGCTCGAGGACATGTCGGAGATGCTGCAGCGGGCGATCGGCGAAACGGTCGAAGTGCGCATGCACCTTGCGCCGGGGCCAGCCGTGGTGGAGGCCGACATTGACCAGTTCGAAACGGCGATCCTGAACCTTGCGGTAAACGCCCGCGATGCGATGCTCGGCGGCGGCGTCCTGACGATCGAGACGGAGGCTGTTCGCCTTGACGACGACCCCCGCACGGCAAGCGAAGCGCCGCCAGGCGACTATCTGCGCGTTTCCGTGTCCGACACTGGCGTCGGCATGACGCCGGAAGTATGCGCGCGCGCGATCGAACCCTTCTTCACGACCAAGGAAGTCGGCGCGGGCACCGGCCTCGGACTGAGCATGGTCTATGGCTTCATGAAGCAGCTGGGAGGGTTGGCGCGACTTCACAGCGAGGTGGATCACGGTACCTGCGTAAGCTTACTTTTCCCGCGCACGGATGCCGCGTCCAGGGCCGCCGTGCCAACTGTAGACACTTCAACGCCGATCGGCGACGGCGAGACTGTCCTCGTCGTCGAGGACGACCCCAATGTTCGTCAGGTTACCGTTTCCCGGTTGGAATCTCTGGGCTACCGCGTCAGGATCGCCATCGACGGCAAGAGCGCTCTGGACGCGCTGGCGCGGGCGCCTGAGGTCCAGCTTGCCCTCGTCGATGTGGTGATGCCGGGCGGCATGGACGGACATGCGCTTGCCGACGAAATCAACAAGCGTTGGCCAAACGTGCGCATTGTCTTGACGTCCGGCTATTCGCCGCGGATGGCGACTGACGCAGGACGGGGCAGCCGCCCCTTCCTGCCCAAGCCTGCAAGCCGAGCCCAGCTCGCGCTGACGGTCCACGGCGTTCTGCACTTGGAGGCGCGTTAGCTGTCGGCGGCGCCGCTCCAGCGAACATCCGTTGCAAGGACATAGCCTTCCCCGCGTACCGTCTGGATCAGATGTGCAGCATCGGTATGCGCGGCGAGTTTCTTGCGCAGGCGGCTGACCAGTGTGTCGATGCTTCGATCGAATGCGTCCCAGTCATCCTTTCGGGTGAGATCGGCGATGGCGTCCCGCGCCAGGACCCGGTTGGGACGCTCCACGAACGCAGCGATCAGGTTGTATTCGGCGCCGGTCAGGTCGATGAGCGCGCCGCCCTTGCCCAATACCTCACGGCGCGAGGGGATCAGCACGAACGCGTCGAATGCCGCCAACCGATGCGTCGGCGCAACTTGGGCCGGCTGGGCGGGCATTGCAGGCCTGACCCTGCGCAGGACCGCACGCACCCGCGCGAGCAGCTCGCGCAATTCGAAGGGCTTGGCAAGATAGTCGTCAGCGCCGACTTCAAGGCCGACCACCCGGTCGACCATCGACCCCTTGCCAGAAAGGATTATGATCGGCGTGCTCGTCCTGGCGCGCAATTCCGCCGCCAGCGTCAGGCCGTCGCCGCCAGGCATGTTGATGTCAAGCAGGATCAGGTCGGGGGCTGTGCGATCGATGTGCGCGCGCGCCTCTGCTACGTTGGCCGCCTGCATCAGGTCGTATCCTTCGATCTCAAAGAAATCGACCAACGTCTCGCGAAGCGCTGCATCGTCATCGACGACCAGAATCCTTCCCTGGGAGGCCTGTCCGGACACGTCCGATCCTTAACCGCAATCTCCACGCTATGAACAATGTTGCGCAGAAAACATCATCAGGGTCCACCGGCGCGCTTGCCTGTCAACATGCCAAGTTGATCGCGTACCCTCCCCATCCTAGCTCGGCCGGTCTTCGCCGGTGAGGATCCGGGCCGCATCCCCTGCGGGATCGTCGAACTGGCCAGACCGCAGACTCCAGATGAAGGCTGCAAACCCTGCACCTGCCAGCACGAGGGCGACCGGGATCATGAAGATCAGGACATTCACGCGCCTGCCCTTCCCTTCGCCGCGGCAGGCTTCGCCAGACGGAGCGCGTTCAGGGTGACGATGGCGGACGACCCCGACATGGCGATCGCGGCCACCAGGGGCGTGGCCCACCCCGCCAGGGCGATCGGGATGGCGAGGAGATTGTAGAGCGTTGCGAACCCGAAATTCTCGTGCATGCGAGACTTGGCCGCGCGAGCAATCTCGATGATGCGGACGACAGCGCCTAGGCTTTCACCTGAATAGACGCAGTCGCTGGCGAGGCGCGAGACGTCCACAGCGCCGCCGGGAGCCAACGAGGCATGGGCCTTGGCAAGCGCGCCGGCATCGTTGAGGCCGTCGCCCACCATCAGCACCTTTTTGCCCGCACGCTCCAGCGCGTCGAGATGCTTCGCCTTGGATTGCGGCGTGGCGCCAGCTGTCCAGAGGCCTATCCCCGCAGACGCTGCCGCCCGGGCAACCCGCTGCTCTGTGTCGCCCGAGAGGAGTTCGACCTCGAGCCCGAGGCTACGCAAGCGGTTGATCGCCTCGCGAGCGTCGGGTCTCAGCACATCTTCGAACCGGAACGCGACGGGCTCGGATCCTTCGACGACAAACCACAGCGCTGAACTTTCCTCTGCCTCAACACCGGCGAAAGCCGCCCGTCCCAACCGCGCGGGACGGCCATCGACCGTTCCCATCACGCCACTGCCCGGGCGTTCCTGCACATCGGGCGCCGCCGGTCCCATGCCTGCCGCGCGCGCGATCGCGCGAGAGAAAGGATGCCGGCTGGCACGGGCAAGCTGGGCCGCCTGGCGGAGCTGGTCCTTCGAATACCCGGCGTTCGCTAGCACGGGCTCGCCGAATGTGAGCGTCCCCGTCTTGTCGAACACGACATGATCTACCGTCGCGATGCGTTCGAGAGCGTCGCCTGATGAAAGATACGCGCCCTCGCGGAAAAGCCGTCCCGCCGCGACAACCTGGACGAGCGGTGCTGCAAGCGCCATGGCGCATGGGCAGGTGATGATCAGCACCGTCATGGCGATGAACACGGCCTGCTCTGGCGGCGCGCCCAGGATCAGCCATCCGGCAAAACCGAGCGCGGCCATGACGTGGACTTGCGGTACATAGGCTTCGGCTGCCTTGTCGGCGATCCGGCGATAGGAGGATTTCTTCTGCTCGCCCGCCTCCAGCAGCCGCGCAATGTCGGCCATCAGCGATTGGCTGGCCGGGGCAAGCGCACGCATGTGGAGGGATGCCGACAGATTTACCGTGCCTGCATAGAGCGTCTGGCCCTGATGGGTCTGGGACGGCTCGACCTCGCCGGTAACGAGGCGCAGATCGATCTCGCTATCGCCGGAGAGAACGATGGCGTCCACGGCGAGCTGCTCCCCTGCCGTGACAAGCAGCCTGTCGCCCGGCCGAATGTCGATCGCGCGTACGGCTTCAGGCACATCTCCGGGCCCGAGCCGTGTCGCACTGGCTGTCTGCAGGGATGCCAGCGAGTTGGCCGCCGCGTAGGCCTGACGGCGCAGCCGGGCGTCGAGGAAACGGCCGATGAGCAGGAAAAACAGCAACATGACCGACGCATCGAAGTAGGCATGCTGCCCGCCTTTCGCCGTTTGGTAGAGGCTGAGCCCGATCGCGAGCATGACGGCCAGTGAAATGGGCACATCCATGTTCAATCGCCGCGCGCCAATCGAGGCTAGCGCGGACTCGAAGAACGGCCGACCCGAATAGCCGGCCGCCGGGATGGCGATGAGCGCCGAGACCCAGTGCAACATGGTGCGCGTGTCGGACGGCATGTCGCTGCCGAACCATACCGCTTCGGAGAGGAGCATGACGCCCGCCGATGCGATTCCGGCCACCACAAGCGCGACCAGAAGGCGCCGCTCTGTTCCTGCGGGCTGGGTGTCCTGCGAGCCAGGATCAAAGGCGGAGGCGCCATATCCCAGCCCTGTAATGCTTTCGATGATCCTGCGTGGCGCGAGGCTCCCGGTCCAGTCGACCCGCAACCGTCCCGTCGACAGGTTCAACCGAGCGAGGTCAACACCAGGCAGCCGCGACAACGCCGACTCGATTTTTGAAAGACAGCCCCCGCAGCTCGCGCCGCGTACCATGATGTCGAGCGACCGCCTGCCATTCTTCTCGGTGACAAAGGCGGTTGGATCTTGGGTGATGGTCAGCGCCGTCGCCGGCGCCAGCCCGCTCGAACATCCGCCAACCGCCGAGCTCATGAGATCACCAGCGACTTCGAAGCCTCGAACACCGCCGCACCCTCGCCGCGCCGCCGGACGACGATTTCCAGATCGACGCGCGCGGGTCCGACAATGTCGACCGGCGCAGCATATTCCCCTGGCGTGCGCTCGAAGAGCTCAAGCCTCTGCGCCTCGCCGCCTAACCCTGCCGCGTGCAGGTCAGCGTGCACGTCGAGCCCCTCAATTGCGGCGTCCTGCGCTGACCTCAGCCGCACCACGAGCATCTGGCGACCGTCTTCCTGGAAACCGGCCTCAGCGCGCCAGCCAAGCCGCGCCTGGGCGCCACGGCGCTCTACCTTGCGATTGTAGTCGAGACCGAGGACGTAGGAATTCCTGACCTGCTCGCCGGGGAAGCTTCCCACGGCATTGACGATGAACAGCGTGTCCGCCACCACAATCAGCGCGAAGAACGCAAAGACCATCCAAAAGACGTGAATTCCGCGAATGCCATGGGAAGCAGTCATGTCAGCGCTCCGGTCCAGCGAAGGGTGTGGAGACGGCCACTCGCTTGCCCGACGCAGGATCAGCCAGGACCAGGGTGATGTCGCCGCCCGAGACCTGATCCGCAGGAGCGGTGACAAGGAGGCGATAGCGGTCAACTCCGTCAGGCTGGACGGTCAGGCGCACAGACGTCGCCTCCTCGCCTTCGCCGATCACTTCGACCCGCGCTCCAGCGAGTCCTTCGACGCTGAGCATCATGTCGCGCATTTTCCGTTGCTTGTTGATCACCTTGATCGTGTAGGCATTGCGGATCTCGCCCGAAGCAAGCTGCACATAGGGCAGCGTCCGATCCTTGAGCGCGGAGAATTCCATGTCGGAGCGCGAGAGTAGGCCTGCCCCCATGACGGCCGCTGTGATTAGGAACACGGCGCCGTAGAGAATCGTGCGGGCGCGAAGCGGCCGGAAGGCCGCCGGTTCCTGCTTCATCCAGCGCAGAAGGACATTTTCGTCCGTGTCGTAGGCGATGAGACCCGTCGGCCGATTGATCTTCTTCATCACAGCGTCGCACGCATCGATGCAGAGGCCGCACTGGATGCACTCGAGCTGGGCGCCCTTGCGGATGTCGATTCCCATCGGGCAGACGACAACGCACTGCCTGCAGTCGATGCAGTCGCCCCGGCCTTCCCAAGTATCACCCTTCTTGTGAGCGCCGCGAGGGTCGCCGCGCTCCGAGCGGTAGGTGACGGTGAGCGTTTCTTTGTCGACGAGGGCGCCCTGGATTCGCGGCCAAGGACACATGTATGTGCAAACTTGCTCGCGCATCGTTCCGGCGAGGGCGTAGGTCGTAAGAGTGAGGAGGCCTGCGAAGACGTAGGCCGTCATCGGCGCATGGCCAGCGAAGAACGTCTGCGACCAAAGAGGGCGCATCGTGCCAATAGAGAATGAAGGCGCCGCCCGTCGCGAAGGACACCACCAGCCATGTGACGTGCTTGGCGCCCTTTCGCGCGACCTTGTCGAGGCTCATCGGCGCCTTGTCGAGCTTCATGCGAGCGTTGCGATCGCCTTCGAAGAAGCGCTCCACGACGAGGAACAGGTCCGTCCAGACAGTCTGCGGACAGAAATAGCCGCACCACACGCGGCCGAAGAGCGCCGTGACGAGGAACAGGCCGACCGCCGCAAGGATGAGGAGGCCGGTGATGTAATAGACTTCCTGCGGCCAGATCTCGAGACCGAAGAAATAGAAGCGACCGCCGGCGAAGTCGGCGAGGACCGCCTGGTCCGGCGATCCTGGCCCACGATACCAGCGCAGCCAGGGCAGGACGTAGTAGACGCCGAGCGTTGCGAACAGGAGGAGCCATTTGACCGTCCGAAACCGGCCGAAGACAAGTTGCGGGTAGATCTGCTTGCGCTTGGCGTAGAGTTCGATGGGCTCATCATCTTCAGGGGGCGGCGGAGGCGCGCCGCCTGGAGGCCGCCTGCCGCGCAGGTCGATGAGCGTGGCTGAGCCCACCTACTCCCCTCCTCCGAGCGAGTGGACATAGATGGCCAGCGCGCGGACGGTCGCCGGATCGAACCGTTCACCCCAGGCTGGCATCACGCCATTGCGCGGACCGAAGATCGTCGCTCGGATCGACGGCCGGTCTCCGCCATAGAGCCAGTCGGCGTCGGTGAGATTGGCTGAACCCTTGGTGCGGTCGCCATGGCCATCTGCGCCGTGGCAGCTCGAGCACTGCTCTTCAAACACTGGCTTGGCGCGGCCAACGGCGGCCGGATCCGCGGCCTGTCCGGAGAACGACGCAACGAATTCGACCAGATCGTCGATCTGGCCCGAGGTAAGGAATTGATCGCGCCCAAAAGCAGGCATCTCGGAGAAACGGGTGTCTCTGTGAGGCGAGCGGATGCCATGGCGAATTGTGTGTTCGATGTCCGTGAGCGAACCGCCCCACAGCCAGATGTCATCGGCAAGACGCGGATAGCCTCTGGCGCCGCGGCCGCCTGCGCCGTGGCAGGTGGCGCAGTTGTCGCCGAACGCGCTTTCGCCCAGCGCAAGGGCAAGCTGGCTGAGCTCGTGGTCTTTGAGGATCGTGGCGGCATCGACCGTCGTCAGCTTTCGGCTGAGGTCGGCGCGCTCGGATTTCATCTGCGCAGTAGTTGCAGCAGCCGCCGCCCGGTCGGACTGCCCGAGAATCCCTGGCGTGCTGCCCTGAAAGCCAGGGAGCGCCGGCCAGGCCGGCATCAGCACCCAGTAGACGATCGCAAACACGACCGATCCCCAGAAGATGAACAACCACCAGCGCGGCAGCGGATTGTTCAGCTCCTTAATCCCGTCCCATTCATGGCCGGTCGTCTCGACGCCTGAGACCGGATCGACATCAGGCGAGCGGTCGGTCATCGCCGGTTTCCTTCTCGTTGAGCGGGAGGTGGGCGGCGCGGCCGAATTCGCGACCGTTGCGCGGCCACAGCGCATAGATCAGTGCGGCCGCGAAGATCACCGTGAAGTAGACGGTTCCCCAGGTCTGGGCGAAATGCGACCAGTCTTCATAGGTCATCACCTCACCTCTGGTTCGAGAGGTCGTCGGCCTGATAGGTCGAGAAGTCGACCAGCGTGCCGAGCATCTGGAGATAGGCGATCAGGGCGTCGAGCTCTGAGGGCGGGCCAGGCTCGCCGTCGAAATTTCGAATCTGGACGGTGCCCTTCCTGCCGGCGAGCGCTGTGTAGGCATCGCGCATGGCTTCGTATTCGGATTCAGGGTCAAGCTGAAGGGCTGCGTCCTCGGCCGCCGTCGCGATCATCCTGTCGGTGTAGGGCACGCCTTCCGCCTGGAGAGCTTTCATCTCGCCCCGCAGGGTCGACAGGTCGAGCGCGCGGCCGTCCAGGAATTCGTAGGGCGGCATGATCGATTCAGGCACCAGAGCGCGCGGATCGATCAGGTGCTGCTTCTGCCATTCGTCGGAATACTTGCCGCCCACGCGCGCGAGATCCGGACCCGTCCGCTTGGAGCCCCAGAGAAAGGGGTGGTCGTACATGCTCTCCGCGGCGAGCGAATAGTGGCCGTAGCGCTCCACCTCGTCGCGCAACGGGCGGATCATCTGCGAATGGCAGACGTGGCACCCCTCGCGGACATAGATGTGCTGGCCGGCCAGTTCGAGCGGAGTGTAGGGCCGCATGCCATCAACCTTCTCGATCGTGTTCTTCAGATAGAACAGGGGGACGATCTCGATCAGGCCGCCGATGGCGACGACGACCAGGATGCCGACGACCAGGACGAACGTGTTCTTCTCGAACAGCCTGTGATTGCGGAACAGCGAGTTCTGACGCGCAGCCATGGCGATCTTCCCTCTACTGTGCCGGTTGGAGCGCTGGCGACGCGGGCGTGCTGCGGCGTTCGCTTGCCGGCACGTCACCGCGCGCCGTGCGCACAAGGTTGTAGATCATGATCAGGGCGCCGGTGAGATACAGGCCGCCGCCCAGGGCGCGGATCACATACGAGATGTGCTTGGCGCTGACAGTCTCGATGAAAGAGTATTCGAGGAAGCCGAACTCGTTGTAGGCGCGCCACATCAGGCCTTCCATGATGCCCGACACCCACATCGAGGTGATGTAGAGGACGATGCCGATCGTCGCGATCCAGAAATGCCATTCGACGAGGGCGTTGGAGTAGAGCCTGTCGCGCTTCCACAGCCATTGCGTGAGGCAGTACATGGCGCCGAACGAGACGAAGCCGACCCAGCCAAGCGCGCCCGAGTGGACGTGGCCGATGCCCCAGTCGGTGTAGTGCGACAGCGCGTTGACCTCGCGCACCGACATCACGGGTCCCTCAAAGGTCGCCATGCCGTAGAAGGCGACCGACACGATCAGCATCCGGACGACGGGATCGGTGCGAAGCTTGTCCCACGCGCCAGAGAGCGTCATCATGCCGTTGATCATGCCGCCCCAGCTCGGCATCCAGAGCATGATCGAGAACGTCATGCCCAGCGTCTGCGCCCACTGCGGCAGCGCGGTGTAGTGAAGGTGGTGCGGACCCGCCCAGATGTAGATGAAGATCAGCGACCAGAAGTGGACGATCGACAGGCGATACGACCAGACCGGCCGGTCAACCCGCTTGGGAATGAAGTAGTAGACGATCGCCAGGAACCCGGCCGTGAGAAAGAAGCCGACCGCGTTGTGGCCATACCACCACTGGATCAGCGCGCTCTGCACGCCGCTGAACACCGAGAACGACTTGACGCCCGACAGGCTGGCGGGCAGCGAAAGGTTGTTGACGACATGGAGCAGCGCGATCGTGACGATGAAGGCGAGGTAGAACCAGTTCGCCACATAGATGTGCGGCTCTCTGCGGCGCAGGATCGTGCCGAGAAAGACGGCGAGGTACGCCACCCACACGATCGTCAGCCAGATGTCCGCATACCATTCCGGCTCGGCATATTCCTTGGACTGCGTGACGCCCAGCGTGTAGCCGGTCGCCGCGATCACGATGAAGAGCTGGTAGCCCCAGAAGACGAACCAGGGCCAGATGCCGCCGGCCAACCGCGTGCGGCAGGTTCGCTGGACCACATAGAAGGATGTCGCCATCAGCGCATTTCCGCCGAACGCGAAGATCACCGCCGACGTATGCAGCGGACGCAGGCGGCCGAAATTGGTGAACCCGAAGTCCGGGAAGTAGAACAGGTTCGGCCAAGTAAGCTGCAGGGCGATGATCAGTCCGACGAGGAAACCTGCGACACCCCAGAACATCGTCGCCACGACGCCCGCCTTGACGACGCCATCCTCATAGAAGGTCGGGTCGAAACGTTGCCCGGGGTCCGTCGTCTCGTGCCAGACCATCAAGCCGCCAATCCCGGCGAACGCCGCCAAGGCGAACATCCAGGCATGGACGGCGAAGGCGGCGTCCACGGCGCGAGCCGCGCCGGTCAGCGCCAGAATGAGAACGGCCACAAGCAGAAGACCGACGCCAAATGTGCTCGCATCCGGTCCCCCGGCGCGTGAAACACTGACCGCCATGATCCTGTCCTCTCAGGCGCGATGCGCGCCCCCCGGAAGGATGCGCTGATGCATCCTCTCTGGCAGCAACGGTCCTCCCGGCCTTTGATCCGGCTCAAACCATTTGGCTCGCGCCGGTCCTAATTGACGCAGGCTGGTCGCATGTCCCCCCAACCACAGCGACCGCAAGGGTGGAGGCGCTTGTGAAGCCAGTGGCTGTATTCCTGTCCGGTCTCACCGCCACGGTCACAGGCGCCTTCATTCGCTCGTGCAGCCCCGCCATCCCCGTCGAGCTGTCCAGCTCGTGGTGCGGCGTCTCGTCGCCCCTGCACCTGACAGCGGCGGCCCACGCGCACTGTGTGGGATGTGTGCTGGCGGGTGCGGGTCTCGTCGTGATCGCGGTTTCCCTGCTGATGAAGGCCCGCCCAGACGGCCAGAGTGCGCGGCCAGTCGTAAAATGATCTCGATCGTTGCGGTTTGCGGAGGTCAGAGGCGCCAGGTCACGCCCAAGATGGGCTCATCGGTGCGCGTCGGTGCGTTCCCTGTCGGATGTCATGTTTCGTCACAAAGCCCGTCACACTCCGGCAAACTTACGCAAGGTTGCGAGCACAGGATTCCTGCAATTCAACACGGACAGGGATACCGGACATGTGCATCGCAGGCGGAAAGATTGCTGGCCTCGAGCGGAGCGGTCGGACCGACGCCTCCGCCAGCGCCCACGCCCAGCCGGCCCTGCGGAGGGTGGACGCACATGACCACATCTTTTTCGAGGGCGACCTGCGCGATGCAATCTACGTCGTCGAAAGCGGCTGGGTGAAGCTGTATCGCACGCTGGTCGACGGCCAGCGCCAGGTGGTCGGCTTTGCCAATGCAGGATCCATTCTCGGCCTTGAATCGGACGCGGAACATGTCAATGGCTGCGAGACCATTACGCCAGTCACGCTGAGGACGATCCCGGTTGGGCGCATCACCGAAGTCTGCCTGCGCAATGGCAAGCTCGCCGAACAGCTGCTCCGCCAGGTCGGACGCCAGCTTGGGGCCGCCCAGGCGCAACTCGCGACCGTGGGCGCGCAATCCGCCGAGCAGAAGCTGGCGACGTTCCTGCTCTCGATCGCCCGCCTCTGCGATGCGGGCCATGATGGCGAATTCGACCTGCCCATGCGCCGGGGCGACATGGCCGAGTTTCTTGGCCTACGGCTTGAAACGGTCTCACGCAAGATGACCGAATTCCAGCGCCGCGGCTGGATCGACATGACCTCGCTCTATCATTGCCGCATCTTGCGCCGCAGCGTTCTCGAAGACCTCGCGCAGGGCGGCGAGGCCGAAGACGCGCCGCTCCTGCGGGCGAGCTAGTCCCAGGCCATCGCAGCCATCTCTCCAGAGCATGTGACAGCGCCCCGGCCTAGCTGCGAGGCGGGGGCTGCTGGATGAGTTTCAGGTAGGCGACCAGGTCTTCGGGATGATGGTCTCCAAAATAGAAGGTCGGCATGCGCAGGTGGCTGATACTGACGGCGTTGTCGAGATCCTTCACCAGCCGGTCTGGGTCATAGCCGGAAAGCACATGGCGAAGCGGGGGCGCGCCAGGGTGCGGGCTGGCGCCTTCCGTCTCGATCGCGTGGCAGGACGAGCAGAACTCCTGCGCGACAGTGTGGCCGACGCCAGGGTCGCCGGCATAGGCCGTCTCCGGTGCGGTTGAGCAGGCTGCAAGCGCCAGGCTAGCCGCTGCGGAGAGCCAAAGACCTGCCGGTAAGCAGCGAATCGGGTGTGGCCGTTTCAAATCCAGCTTCCTCGAATTGGCCGCACGGGACGCGGACCAGTTAGTGAGACATCAGGAGGGGCATGGGCGTGTCCTGCAGCAGGTCGCGGCTGACGCCGCCGAGCACCATTTCCTGAAGGCGCGAGTGACCATAGAGCCCAAGCACCACAAGGTCGGCGCCCGTCGCGCCGACGTGCAGGCGGATCAAGTCGGCAATCGGCGTCCGGTCGTTGCGGTCGACGACAAGCTTCGCGCTCTTGCAGCCATGATTCCGGAGATGACGCTGCAGCAACTCGTCGAGTTCGGGTTCGCCCTCGGAGGAAGCCGAGACAAAATGTATCTCCTCGGCCTGCTCGAGGAATGGCCAGGCATCCCGCAACGCGCGGGCGGACTCACGCGAGTCATTCCAGGCCACCAGAATCTTGCGTCCGAAGTCCATGGGAAAGCCGCCATGCTTCAGGATGAGGACAGGTCCGCCGGACGCCATGCCGACCCGGGCGGCTGTGATGGTGTGCTGCCCGAAGACGGCCTTCATTTCGGCCGGCAGGATGGCGAGATCGTGCCGCCGCGCGCATCCGACCAGCTGCTCGTCGCTGTCGCCGTTGACGTCGAGCCAGTAGAAGGGAATGCCTGCCCGGCGCGCGGCTTCGTCGAACATGGCTCTCGCGGCTGCGGACGCCTTGTTGGTCTCTTCCATGCGCTCCTCGAAGAAGCGCTCGATGTTCTCGGACGGCAGGGCGACCATGCCGTCGCCGACAAAATAGCTCGGCAGCAGTTCTGACCTCAGAAAGAAGCCCGTGAGCGCGCACTTGAAGCGCGCCGCCAGGGCCGCGGAAGCGGCGACACGGGTCTTCGCCGCCGTCGAA
Source organism: uncultured Alphaproteobacteria bacterium (assembly GCA_963718145.1). Lineage (GTDB taxonomy): Bacteria > Pseudomonadota > Alphaproteobacteria > Caulobacterales > Hyphomonadaceae > UBA7672. The sequence goes on from CAVQYJ010000020.1 coordinate 213,532, forward strand.
TTGTCGACATGGACCAGCAGATTTCGGTAGGTCATGGCCGGCTCCTCTTGCCGAGACACGCTAGGCTGCTGCACGCGCCGCGCACTTGATCATGATCAAGGGGCGACAACCGGCGTGCACACCCGCCAGACGGGCCATTTTTCTTTTCGGCGCGACTGGCGCATGATGGCGCACCCTTCTCATGCCATCGGAGCGCTGCTTGCCTGACACTCTCGATTTTTCCGGCCGGACGGTTCTGGTGGTTGGCGGGTCCAGCGGAATCGGCAACGGCATTGCGCAGGCGTTCCGGCGGAACGACGCCGAGGTGCATGTGTGGGGCACGCGGGCGAAGGCGTCCGACTATGAGGGCGCGGAAGGCTCGAACCTGACAGGCCTGCGCTATGCGCAGATGGACGTGTCGGATTTTGCCGCACTGGACGCCTGTACGCCGCCTTTTGCGAAGCTGGACGTGCTCGTGAACTGCCAGGGCATCGTGCTCTACAAGCGCGGCGAGTTCGCGATGGAGGGATTCCAGAGTGTCATCGACGTCAATCTCAACAGCGTGATGGCGTGCGCGATGAAGTTCCGGGCGATGCTGGCAAGCTCGAGAGGATCGATCGTCAATATTTCTTCGACCTCGGCCTATCACACGACAATTGGCAACCCGGCCTATGGCACGTCGAAGGCGGCGTGCGTGGCGCTGACGAAGAACCTCGCGCATGCGTTCGCGAAGGAAGGCATACGGGTGAATGGCGTTGCCCCGGGGCTGGTCGACACCAAGCTGACTAAGGTGACGGTCGACAATCCAGAGCGGCTGGAGGGCGCCCTCAGCAGCATTCCCCTGCATCGGCTTGGGAAGCCGGAGGACATCGCAGGCGCCGTCCTGTTCCTCGCCTCACCCCTTGCCGCCTACGTGATCGGCCAGACGATCACCGTGGATGGCGGCCTGACGCTGTGACGGGGTGGTGAGATGACCGGCCGGTTCGATGTCCTGGTCATCGGCGCGGGCGCCGCCGGCCTGATGTGTGGGATCGAGGCGGGGCGGCGGGGCCGGTCGGTGCTGGTGATCGACCATGCCGAAAAGCCGGCGGAGAAGATCCGCATCTCGGGCGGCGGGCGGTGCAACTTCACGAACATCCACGCGAACCCACTGGCCAGGCCGGCGCAGTTTCTGTCGCGCAATCCTGATTTCTGCGTGTCGGCGCTGAAGCGGTTCTCGGCGAAGGATTTTGTTGCGCGGGTCGAGGCGCGGGGGATTGCCTATCATGAGAAGGAAAAGGGGCAGCTGTTCTGCGATGGCTCGGCCAGAGAGATCATCGACATGCTGCTGGACGATCTGCGCGAAGCCGGCGGTGAGTTGAGGCTGGGCGTCGAGCCGGGCGCGGTTTCGAAAGCGGCGGATGGATTCGAGGTGGCGACGGATGGCGAGATCATCAGATGTTCTTCGCTGGTGATCGCAACAGGCGGCAAGTCGATCCCGAAAATGGGAGCGAGCGGATATGCCTATGAGGTGGCGCGGGTGTTCGGGCTGGCGATCGTCGAGCCGCGCCCTGCCCTGGTTCCGCTGACATTCCACCCGCCGGCGCTGGCGCCGATTGCGGAACTGGCGGGGGTTTCGGTGGAGGCGCGGGCGAGCTGCGGCGGCGCGCAGTTCGAGGCAGGGCTGCTGTTTGCGCATCGTGGGCTGACAGGGCCGGCGATCCTGCAGGTGTCGAGTTACTGGCGCGATGGCGAGGAGATCGTGATCGACCTGGCCCGCGGGCGGGATGTGTTCGAGGAATTGAGACAGGAGCGCGTGGCGCGGCCAAAGCTGCAGCTCGACACGGCGCTGGCTCACTTTGTTCCCAAGCGGCTGGCCGAGCAGATTGCCGCGCGGACGCACCAGAGTGCGCGGCTGGCGGATCTTTCGGATGCGAAGCTGCGCGCTGTGGCGAGCGAGGTGAATGCGTGGCGCGTGAAGCCGGATGGGACAGAGGGGTGGCGGACGGCGGAGGTGACGATCGGGGGCGTCGACACCGACGGGCTGTCGTCGAAGACGATGGAGGCGAAGGCGGTTCCGGGGCTCTACTTCGTGGGCGAGTGCGTCGATGTGACAGGCTGGCTGGGCGGCTACAACTTCCAGTGGGCGTGGAGTTCGGGCTGGGCCGCCGGGCAGGTGGCGTAGGCGCGGGGTCTCGCAAACGCTCAACACCGCTCCTTCCGGCGAAAGCCGGGAAGAGCGGGGCAAGGTGTGTCGAGCGGCCGTGGGCGCGGTCCTGTGGGGGGCCGGGCGCGAGGCGCGCGCCGAAACAAAAAATCGACGCCAACAACACTAACAACCGGGGTGCGGGGAGTTACACGCTGTGCCGCGCGCAACGGCGCTTCCAGCGGGGCCTGGTGCGGTGAGGAAGTCTCGATCCAGTTTGCGCGCGCGAGTGCGTGTGTCATGGGCAGCAGTGTAAGGCCGTTCTGGCGCCCTACAGAAATCTCGTTCGCAACAGGCCGATATTTCTCGCAAGCCGCTGAATCTGTTGAGGGCCGTTCATCGAAAGGTGTTGTAGAAGCCGGGCGGAGCCCCACAGGTTTCACGGGCGTTCATCGCATGCGCCACTGGCGCGAGCGGGCCCTGGGTTCTCGCTGGCGCGAGCATGACAATGAGGAGTGAAGAAGGACGGCGGCGTTCAGCTTGCTTCGTCGACCCGGCGAGAGATGGCTTCGATCCGGGCGGCGGCGTCGGCGAGCATGGTGGCGGCGCGGTTTTCGAGGCCGCGGATGCGGTCGTCGAGCGCCTTCGTTCCGGTGGCGGAGGCCTGCGCGTCGATCTCGTCGAGCAGCGACAGTCCGGCGGCGAGGAAGAGTCGTTCGGCGCCGAGATCGCCCAGGGCTTCGGTGAGCTCCTTCACGCGCTGGTCGAAACGCGCGCCAAGTTCTTCCAGCCGCGGCTCCTGGCCGGGTGCGCAGGCAAGCGAATAGCGCCTGCCGGAGATGGTGAGTTCAGCCTTGGCCATGACGCTTCAGCCTTTCGCCTTCAATCATAGCTCAAATCCGGGCGATTCCCAGACGGGTTCGCCCGGTTAGACTTTCCCGAGGGCTTCCCTCACCTCGCTGATGGCGGCGCCCAGGGCTTCGGAGGCCTCGTCCGCCAGTCGTTGCAGTTCACGTTCGCGGGCGCGAGCAGCGTCGAGATCGCCGGCCAGACGGGCCCGGTCGACGCGCAGGGCCTCGGCTTCGCGCTGCTGGGTGCGGTGGCCGTCGAGGCGTTCGAACAGGCCGTCGAGGCGGCCCTCAAGGCGCGCAATGGCGGCCTCGAGCCGTTTCACGGCCGAGTCCATTTCCGGCGTTTCCGCCGCTTCTGGTGGTGTTTCTGCGCCCACACTCATCCCCAGATAGTGTGGGGCCTGTGAACAAACGGCGCAATGGCGGGATGCGGTTGCGAAACCTCTTTGAAGCAGTCCGGCTATCCGTTAACCAGCGCGGCAAACCCCGCACAGTGCGAAATCAAGGGGCTTCCCATGCCGACGCCGTCGCCGCTCGCCAACGCCATCCGGGCCCTCAGCATGGACGCCGTCGAGAAGGCGGCCAGCGGCCATTGCGGCTTGCCGCTGGGCTTCGCCGACGTGGCGACGCTGCTGTTTCAGGAATTCATCCGGTTTGACGCTTCGGCGCCGGAATGGCCGGACCGGGACAGGCTGGTGCTGTCGGCCGGGCACGGCTCGATGCTGCTCTATTCCCTGCTCTACCTGACCGGCTATCCGGGGATGACGATCGAGGAGATCAAGAATTTCCGGCAGCTTGGATCGAAGACGCCGGGCCATCCAGAGTTCGGGCATACCGTTGGCGTGGAGACGACAACCGGCCCGCTGGGCCAGGGCCTCGCCAACGCCGTGGGCATGGCGATCGCCGAGCGGCATCTCAACGCCCGGTTCGGCGACGATCTCGTCAACCACAAGACCTATGTGATCGCAGGCGATGGCTGCCTGATGGAAGGCATCAGCCAGGAAGCGCTGACGCTGGCGGGGCATCTTCGCCTCAAGAACCTGATCGTGCTGTTCGACGATAACGCCGTTACCATCGACGGCTCGACCAACCTTGCGGACTCGACCGAGCAGATCAAGCGCTTCAAGGCCTCGGGCTGGAGCGTGGCCCGCGTCGACGGACACAATATGGACGCGGTGCGCGGCGCGCTGATGGCGGCGCAGAACACCGACCGGCCCACGCTGATCGCCTGCCGGACAATCATCGGATACGGCGCCAAGATCGCGGGCACAGGGCCGGCGCATGGCGGGCCCTACGGCGCCGAGGAGATCGCGACGATCCGCAAGGCGCTGGACTGGACATATGAGCCGTTCGTCGTGCCGGACGCCATCCTGAAGGAGTGGCGCACGATCGGGACGCGCAACACCAAACATAGAGCGGCATGGCAAGACCGGCTGAAGGCGTCGCCAAAAAAAGCCGAGTTTGAGGCGGCGGTTTCAGGCAAGCTTCCGTCCGGCATCACGGAAGCCATCGGCGCTCACAAGAAGAAGCTGGCCGAGGCGCCCAAGGCGGACGGCACGCGCAAATGGTCGGGCGCTGCGCTGGAAGTGCTGACAGCGCTTGTGCCGGAGATGGTCGGCGGGTCGGCGGATTTGACCGGCTCAAACAACACACGGACGGCCGCGGCGAAGGCGCCGCTGACGCCAGAGAATTATGGCGGGCGCTACCTGCACTGGGGCGTGCGCGAGCATGCGATGGCGGCGGCAATGAACGGCATGGCGCTGCATGGCGGCGTGATTCCGTATTCGGGGACGTTCCTCGTGTTCTCGGACTATTCGCGGCCGGCCATTCGCCTTGGCGCGCTGATGGGCCAGCGCGTGATCCATGTGATGACGCACGATTCCATCGGCGTCGGCGAAGACGGGCCGACGCACCAGCCGGTCGAGCATGTGGCCTCGCTGCGGATGATCCCGAACCTTGCTGGTCTTCCGTCCGGCCGATGGGATCGAGACGGCGGAGGCGTGGGAGATCGCCGTGCAGCGGACGGAGGGGCCGTCGCTGCTGGCGCTGACACGGCAGAATGTCGTTCCGGCGCGGAAGACGCATGTGGCGGAGAATCTCGTGGCGAAGGGCGGCTATGTGCTCTCGCCGGCGAGCAAGCCCGAGAAGGTCGTGCTGGTCGCCACGGGATCGGAGATCGAGATCGCGCTCGATGCTCAAGCGAAGCTGGAAGCGGACGGCATCGGCGCGCGCGTCGTTTCCCTGCCCTGCTTCTCGCTGTTCGCCGCGCAGCCAGAGAAGTACCGGACGGAAACGCTAGGCGGGAAACTGCCCAAGGTCGCCATCGAAGCCGGCGTGCGCGACGGCTGGGACCGCTGGATCGGGCCTGAGGGCGCGTTCGTGGGCATGGCGGGCTTTGGCGCGTCTGCCGCCTACAAGGCGCTGTACAAGCATTTCGGGATCACGGCGGAGGCCGTGGTGAAGGCGGCGAAGGAGCGGATTTAACAACGACTCCGGACCCAAAAGCAGACGCGATCACGAAGTGCTGCGCCGCGTTGCAGCAAATCCATTCGCCATCGGCGCAAAATCGTCTATGACGCGGGCCACCAAACAGGTCGGTCGGCCCCGATCCTGCACCTCCGGGGCCGCAATTGAACAATTGAGGGATTTGGCATGGCTGTGCGTGTTGCGATCAATGGTTTTGGCCGCATCGGACGGTTGGTCCTGCGCTCCATTCTGGAACATCAGCGCAAGGACATCCAGGTCGTCGCCATCAACGATCTCGGCCCGGTGGAGACCAACGTCCACCTGCTGAAATACGACAGCGTGCACGGCCCCCTGAACATGGACGTGAAGGTCGAGGGCGACACGGTTTCGTCGGCGGGCAGTCCTTCAAGGTCACGGCGATCAAGAACCCGGCGGAACTGCCGCACAAGGCCATGAACGTCGACATCGCCTTCGAGTGCACCGGCATCTTCACGGCCAAGGACAAGGCCGCGGCGCATTTGGCCGCTGGAGCAAAGAGGGTGTTGATCTCGGCCCCGGGCGAGAACTCCGACCTGACCGTTGTCTACGGCGTCAACCATCAAAAGCTCACCAAGGAGCACATGATCGTCTCGAATGCCTCGTGCACGACGAACTGCCTCGTGCCGGTGGTGAGCGTCCTCCACGATGTCATCGGCATCGAGAAAGGCATGATGACGACGATCCACTCCTATACCGGCGACCAGCCGACGCTGGATACGATGCACAAGGATCTTTATCGCGGCAGGGCTGCGGCGCTCTCCATGATCCCGACCTCGACCGGCGCGGCCAAGGCCGTCGGCCTCGTGATGCCGGATCTCAACGGCAAGCTCGACGGCATCTCGATCCGCGTGCCGACGCCGAACGTCTCGGTGGTCGATTTCAAGTTCATCGCCAAGCGCGCAACGACGGCGAAGGAAATCAACGACGCGATCAAGGCGGCAGCGGACGGCAAGCTCAAAGGCATTCTCGGCTATACCAACGAGAAGCTGGTTTCCTCGGATTTCAACCACAACCCGCACTCGTCCATCTTCCACATGGACCAGACCAAGGTGATGGACGGCACGTTCGTCTCGATCCTCTCCTGGTATGACAACGAGTGGGGCTTTTCGACCCGCATGAGCGACACGGCGGTAGCGTGGGCGAAACTGATCTAGACTTCTCGCGCGGGCGCGTGATTTCATCCCCGCTCATCCCGACGTAAAGTCGGGACCTAGGGCTGACATCGAGGCTTGTTCCGGCTTAGGGCTGCAGCTCCAAGCCGGAACAAGACGCGCTGGTGTTCCTGGGTCCCGACTTTCGTCGGGACGAGCGGCGGGAGAGCAGCGGAAAGATCGAGTGGCCAAAGCGGCGAAACCTGTAGCCCAAAGCAGTGTGCAAGCGGCCCGAAAGGCTACCGCACCTGCTTCTGTTCCGGCCAGGGCCAGTAAAGCAGAAGCGAAGCATGGCGTCGTCGAGACGCCGGGTGGCGCGGTCGACAAGCCCTATGACCCGGCGGCCTGGATGCATGAGCGGATCGTGCGGCGGATCATGGAGTTCGAGAAGGATCTGGGTCCCGACCAGGAGATCGGCGGGCGCTTCGTCGAAGGGCCCAACAGCGAGACGATCCACATCACCAATGTCGCGAGCTGGGGCCCGGACATGATCATGTTCATGGGCGAGCATCCCGACGGGCGGACGTTCGAACTGATCCAGCACTACAGTCAGGTCAGCGTGTTGATGATCGCGGTCAAGAAGATCAGCGCGGAACCGCGCCGCATCGGCTTCGAACTGATCAAGACCGTGAAGGAACAGGACCTGCCATGGGAGGATCCGGTCAGTTGAACGGGCGGCCCTCGAATCCGGCCCAAGGCATGCAAGTCTTGGCCAAATCCTCCCCTCTGATCGTTTCCGATTTCATCCAGCCGGGACTTGAGACACATGACCTTCCGTTCGCTGCAGGGCGCAGACCTCAAGGGGAAAACCGCGCTGGTGCGCGTCGACTTCAATGTTCCGATGGAGATGGGCCAGGTGCAGGACGACACCCGCCTGCGTGCGGCGCTGCCGACCATCGAACTCCTATCGAAAGCCGGCGCGAAAGTCGTGCTCCTTGCCCACTTCGACCGGCCGAAAGGCAAGCGCGTTCCGGAGATGAGCCTCAAGCCCGTGCTCGATCCCCTCTCCGCTCTCATCCGCAAGCCGGTGGCCTGGGCGGATGACTGCATCGGCGAACAGGCGAAGTCGGTGATCGACGCCCTCAAGCCGGGCGGCGTCGCCCTGCTGGAGAACCTTCGCTACCATTCGGGCGAGGAGAAGAATGATCCGGCGTTCGCGGCGGAACTCGCCAGGCTCGGCGACATCTATGTCAACGACGCGTTCTCCGCCGCCCACCGCGCGCATGCCTCGACCGAGGGCGTGGCGAAGCTGCTGCCCGCCTATCCCGGCCTCTCCATGGAGCGCGAGCTCAATGCGCTGAACGCGGCGCTGGGCGCGCCGCAAAGGCCGGTGCTGGGCATTGTCGGCGGCTCGAAGGTCTCAACCAAGCTCGACCTGCTGAAGAACCTCGTGACCAAGCTCGACAAGCTCGCCATCGGCGGCGGCATGGCGAACACGTTCCTCTATGCGCAGGGCCACGATGTCGGCGCGTCGTATTGCGAGAAGGACCTTGCCGAGACCGCGCGCGAGATCATCCGTCTCGCCGGGCAGAACAATTGCAAGCTCTTCCTGCCGGTCGACATCGTGGTGGCCGAACAGATGGCGGCCGGCGTGCCGACGCGCGTGCGTGCGCTGGGCAATGTCGACGACCATGAGCGCATTCTCGACGCGGGCCCGGAAACCGTCGCGCGCCTGAAACGCGCGATGGCGAACTCGAAAACCCTGATCTGGAATGGTCCGCTCGGCGTTTTCGAGATCCCGCCCTTCGACAAGGGCACGGTGGAAGCCGCGAAGGAAGCCGCGAAGCTGGCCAAGGAGGGCAAGCTGGTTGCCGTCGCCGGCGGCGGCGACACGGTGAGCGCGATGAACCATGCGGGGGTTGCGAACGACCTCACCTTCGTCTCGACGGCGGGCGGCGCGTTCCTGGAGTGGATGGAAGGCAAGGTCCTGCCAGGGGTCGAGGCGCTGAAAGTCTGACGCTGTCGGGCACGACGGCGACGCCTATCCGGCCACGGGCGGCCAGACCAGGACGATGAGCGGCGTCGCCACCACCAGCGTGTTTCATCGTCACGGCGGGCGCCTCACTGGTCGTCGTGGTTTTCGGCTTCCCGTAAAGCCGTTGCAAATGTCCGCGGGTGGCGAGCCGCGCCGTTCACCGTAACGGCTTGAAGAACCCTGATCTGGAACGACCCCCGGGCGGCGTCGAGCTCCTCCCACGAGAATTGAGCTTACGCCAGGGCGCGAGTCCGGCCCGAATCTGGCCCGGCAATCACGGTTACCGGGGGCGCGGCATTTGCATGTGGCGGGGTGCGGGAAAGCCGCATAAAAAGTCGCACTGGGCGCCGCGCCGTCCGGACGGTAGCGGCTATGGACGAATTTTAAGAGCGGGACTTCGAAGTGGGACAGGGACGTATGCCGAACGCAGACATGACTTTTCAGGCGGCCAACAAGGCCGGTTTCATCGCAGCGCTTGACCAGTCGGGCGGCTCGACCCCCAAGGCGCTTCGCCTCTATGGCATCCAGGAAAGCGCATATTCGGGCGATGCCGAGATGTATGGCCTGATCCACAAGATGCGCGCCCGCATCATCAAGTCGCCTGCCTTCACCGGCGACAAGGTGATGGGCGCCATCCTGTTCGAGCGCACCATGGATGGCGAGATCGATGGCACGCCGACTGCCGAATACCTCTGGAAGCAGCGCCGCGTGGTGCCCTTCCTGAAAGTGGACAAGGGCCTAGAGAACGAAGCCGACGGCGTGCAGCTGATGAAAGCCATGCCGGAGCTTGATGCGCTGCTCACCCGCGCCGTCGCCAACGGCATTTTCGGCACCAAGATGCGCTCGGTCGTCAACGCCGCCAATCCGAAGGGCATCGCGGTCGTCGTGGCCCAGCAGTTCGAAGTCGGCAAGCAGATCCTCCGCCATGGCCTGATGCCGATCATCGAGCCGGAAGTCACGATCTCGATCGCCGACAAGGCGCAGGCGGAAGAAATCCTGCTTTCCGAGATCATCAGGCAGCTCAACGCGCTGCCGGCCGACAACCAGGTGATGCTGAAGCTGACGCTGCCGACCAAGGCGAACCTCTACAAGCCGCTGGTCGAACATGCGCGCGTCATGCGCGTGGTGGCGCTGTCCGGCGGCTATGCTCGCGACGAGGCCAACCGGGTCCTGGCCCAGAACACGGGCATGATCGCTTCGTTCTCGCGCGCGCTGACGGAAGGCCTCACGGCCCAGCAGACCGACGCGGAGTTCGACGCCGCGCTCGCGAAAGCCATCGACGACATCTACAGCGCCTCGAAGGCCGGCTGATCTCCACAGGCTGTGAATTGGGAGCGCCGTGATCCACTGGATCGCGGCGTTTTCCTTTTTTGCGGGTGATTTTTCCAGGCCCCGCCTTGTGGAGAGCCTCGCCCGCGCTAGCATAGCGCCATGCTGGAGATGCGCCCTTCCTGCGAATGCTGCGACGCCGACCTCGACCCTTCGGGAACAGAGGCGCGCATCTGTTCGTTCGAGTGCACGTTCTGCGCGTCCTGCGCCGAAACAACGCTCAAAGGCAGATGCCCGAACTGCGGCGGCGCGCTGGTTCCCCGCCCGGCCCGCGCACCGGATAAGCTGGCCAGATTTCCGGCCTCGGCCAAGCGCGTGGTGAAGGCCGGCGGGCTGTCCGTCCTGATCGGATCCCGTCGCTAGTCGCGCGCCACACGAGATTGCTGGACAAGCCGCAACCGTCTGGTTGGATCGCCCGCGCAGGCGGGGAAAGTCATGAGAAATCCAGGCAGGGCCGAACCAAGAGGACTGGAGCGGAACTGCTTCGTCATCAGCCCGATCGGCGCGGAGAACAGCGACATCCGCCGCCATGCCGACACCGTCTATCACTGCATCATCGCGCCGGCCTGCGCGCCTGGGGCCGGGAGGCGGGGCGACCTACAAGTGCGAGCGCGGCGACCACAAGTCTGCGCCGGGAAAGATCACCGACCAGATCTACGAGGACATTCTCGAAGCCGACCTGATCATCGTCGTGCTGACCGGGAGCAATCCCAATGTCTACTACGAACTGGCCATCGCGCAGTCGGCGGCCAAGCCCGTGATCCTGCTGATGGAGAAGGGGTTTGATGCGCCGTTCGACATCAAGGACCAGCGGATTATCTACTACGACTTCGATCCACAGCGCATCTTCCAGGGCGCCTATGTGGAGCAGTTGCGCGCCGCGATCCTGTCGCTGGAAAGTCGCCGATCGCGCCACGTCGTTCCGTTCGCGCCTGACCTCGCGCCGCTGGGCGATCCGATGCAGGCCGTCTACCAGCGCTCCTCGGAGGCCGAGGAAGACACGGTCCGGCTGATCAGCCACGCCGAGAAATTCGTCTACCTTACCGGCTATACGCTGGCGGGCTGGACCATGAACCAGGACTTCGTGACCGCCATGAGAAGCCGTACCGAACACCTGACCGAAGGTATCCGCGTGATGCTGATCTCGCCGGACAACCCCTCACTCAGGCCGGCCATGAAATCCAAGGACATCTATGAGTCGACGCAGCACTCCGCCAACCAGGCGCAGAAGTCGTGGACCGCGATGCTGGACCAGTTGCCAGGCAGCCGTCCCGAGCTGCGCATCAATCGCGAGCGCTCGATCAACTACCAGATGATGATCTCCGAGAAGGAGGCGATCGTCGTGCCCTATCTTACGTCGCGCGATACGCTGCGCAGCCCGTACATCTATGCGCGCAAGGAAAGCTTCTACCACGAGACGCTGGTCGAGGAGTTCGAATTCCTCTGGGAGCACGCCGACCCGCCGCCCTCAGCACGCGCAGGCAGGGGAAGACGCGCCTCTCAGGCCAGGAAGACCGCCGCCAAACGCAAAGCTTGACGCCGATTCCCGCAGGCGTACGCAACGCGGATGGCTCGCCGCTGCCGCCTTTACCTGGTCACGCCGCCGGAAATTCCGGACATCGCGGCATTCGCGCATCAACTCGACGAAGCGCTGGATGGAGGCGACGTGGCCTGCCTGCAGATCCGCCTCAAGTCCCGCGCCGGGGAGCCGGCGCATGACAGTCATGTGCTGGCGCTCGGCCGGCACATCATCCCCAGGGCGCAGGACCGTGGCGTCGCCGTGCTGGTGAATGATCGGCCGGACCTGGCGGTGGAGCTCGGCGCGGACGGGGCGCATGTCGGCCAGTCGGACATGCCGTATGCACAAGCCCGGAAGATCATCGGGCCGGAGGGGATCATCGGCGTCACCTGCCATGACTCCCGGCATCTCGCGCTGGAGGCTGGGGAAGCCGGCGCGGATTATGTCGCGTTCGGCGCGTTCTTCCCGACCGAGACCAAGGACCCCGCAGCCCGGGCAGAGACGGATCTGCTAACCTGGTGGCAGGAGATGATCGAGGTGCCGTGCGTCGCCATTGGCGGCATCACGGCGGCGAACGCCCGTCCGCTGGTGGAATCCGGTGCGGATTTCCTCGCCGTATCGGCCGGCGTTTGGAAACACGAGCGCGGGCCGCGGCAGGCCGTGCTCGCCTTCAACACTCTGTTCGCCGAACTGGAATCCTAGGGAGCAGGGCTCGGCGGGACCGGCTTGGCGGCCATGGGAGCGCCGCCGCCGCGGATGGCGGAGATGTCGTCGGCGATGCGGAAGATGGCGATGTAGAGTTCGCACGCGAAACGCAGGAAGCAGATCGCGAGGATGCCGCCGATCGGCGCGAAGACCAGCATGCCAAGGCCGGTCATGAAGTCCACCGTCATCATGCTGAAGGCGCCGAAGGCGGCGAACAGCACCCCCAGCACGATCCCGATGAGGCCGAGGAAGTAGACGATCTTGACGAGCCCGGAGCCCATCAGCTTATCGAAACTCAGGAACTGCGTGACGATGTTCATTCGACGTCCCTTTCACGTCCTAACCTGCTGAAAGATCACGCCTCGCCGGCGCCTGCGTCAAGCCGCCGCACGGGGTAGGCGAACCCCGTTTTGCTTGCTCACCCAAGCTATCCACGACTAAGGGAGAGGCCCGAAGCCGAAAGCCGCCCGATGTCCCGCCCCTCCCCCACCGTCACCATCATGATGGACGCCGCGCGCGCCGCGGGCCGGAGGCTGATCCGCGACTTTGGCGAGGTGGAGCAGTTGCAGGTTGCCCGCAAAGGCCCGTCCGATTTCGTGTCGGCGGCGGACAGGAAGGCCGAGGAGATCCTGCGCGACCGGCTGAGCAAGGCGCGGCCCGGCTATGGCTTTCTGCTCGAGGAAGGCGGCGAGGTCAAAGGCACGGACAAGACGCACCGCTTCATCGTCGATCCGCTGGATGGGACGCTGAATTTTCTGCACGGCATTCCACACTTCGCGATCTCCATCGGACTGGAGCGCGAGGGCAAGTTGCGCTCAGGCGTCGTGTTCGATCCGATGCGCAACGAGATGTTCTGGGCCGAGGAAGACCAGGGCTGCTGGCTGGAGAACAAGCGGCTGCGCGTCGCCTCGCGCAAGAAGCTCAACGAGGCGGTGGTGACGACCGGCATTCCGCAGCTCGGCGTCGACGGCTTCGAGAAATTCATGGATGAACTTGTCGCCGTGCGCAGCGAGGTTGCGGCCGTGCGCCGGTTCGGCTCCGCGGCGCTGGACCTGGCGTGGGTGGCGGCCGGGCGGTTCGACGGGTTCTGGGAGCGCGGTCTGTCGCTGTGGGACATCGCGGCCGGCTTCGTGCTGGTGCAGGAAGCCGGCGGCGTGGTGATCGGGCTCGACGGCAAGGACGCGACCAAGGGCTCGTTCGTCGCCGCCAATACATCGCTGGCGCAGAAACTGGCCGAACGCGTCGAGGGCAGGCTGCTGAAGACTGCGGCCGCAGGCAAGACCGGTAGGCGTCTGCTGCGGCCGGAGTAGCGACTACCCCTTCGCTGCGCTCGCCCCCGCATCGATCTGCGCCACCAGCCCAGCATCCAGACCGAGCGCAACTGCGAGGTTCATCAGGAACGCCTTTTCCTTCATGCCATCCGGCTCGATGGTGATGCGCGCGGCGGTGTAGACCTGCGCCTTGAGCGCGGGGGTCTTTGCGGCGGCGACAAGATCGGCAATGGCGGCGGGTTTCGCGAATTCGGTGTCGAGGAATTTGGCGGCGTGCACATCCAGCCCTGCATTCTGCAGGCCGCCGACGATGCGCGAGCGCTCCTCGTTGTCGATGACGCCGTCGCACGCGGCCGCTGCGATCATGGCGCGCAGGATCAGCATGGACGTTTCATTGTCCTGTGCGGCGTTGCCGGTTTCGCCGAACGGGCTTTCGGCCGGCGGCGCCTCGATCAGGCCCGCCGCCGAGGGCGCCTTCTTGGCCTGGTAATTCTGGAAGGCCTTGTAGGCGAGGCCGCCGATCATGGCGAGGCCGCCCAGGGTCGCCGCGCCGCCGGCAAGGCCACGTCCGCCCTTGGTGCCGAGCAGCAGAGCGCCGAGGCCGCCCAGGGCCGCGCCGGTCGCGAGCTTGTTCTGGCCGGCGAAGGATTTTGCCTGGTTGATCAGGTCGGTGACCGAATTGCCGGTGGCGCCCTTCACCATGCCCTCGGCCTTGGCGCCGAGCCCGGTGCGCTTCTCGATATCGGCGGCGCCTTGCTGCATGCCGGAGACAGAGTCCTTCAGCAGGCTGCCGAGCAGTCCGCCGACCTGGTTCATGGCGCCCTGCGCCTGGCTCGCGCCGCCGGCGCCGAGCATCTGGTTGAGCAGCTTGTTGGCGTCGAACATTGAAGGATCTCCATGCAGGGAAACGATCAGAATACACGTCTTATGTGACGGCGAGGAAGCAGGCTAGCCGTCATCCTCAGGCAAGCGAAGCCCATGCAGAGGATGAGGGCTACCCTGCGGTGAACTGCATCTCCGCCAGCTTCGCATAGAGACCGCCTGCCTTCACGAGACTCTCGTGGTCGCCCTGTTCGACGACGCGGCCCTGGTCCATGACGATGATCTTTGCAGCGCGTCTTACCGTGGCGAGGCGGTGGGCGATGACCAGCGTCGTCCGGCCCTGGCTCGCCTGGTCGAGGGCTTTCTGCACGAGGCGTTCATTGGCGGCGTCGAGCGCGCTCGTGGCTTCATCGAGCAGCATCACCGGCGCTCCACGCACGAGGGCGCGCGCAATGGCGATGCGCTGGCGCTCGCCGCCCGACAGCGCCCTGCCCTTGGCGCCGACTTCGGCTGCGAGGCCGCCGCGGGCTTCGAGGAAGGCGAAGGCCTCGGCCTTCTTGAGGGCGGCGCGGATCTCGTCGTCGCTGGCGCCGGAGCGGCCGAAGCGGACATTGCCGGCAGCGTCGCCCGAGAAGATCGGCGCTTCCTGGGGCACGTAGGCGAAGCGGGCGCGCCATTCGGCCGGGTCGGTCTCGCGGGCGTCGACGCCATCGAGCAGGACATGGCCGGCCTGCGGATCGAAGAAGCGCAGCAGCATGCGGAAGACGGTGGATTTGCCCGCGCCCGACGGCCCGACGAGGGCGACGAGTTCGCCGGGCCTCGCCTCGAAGGTCACGTCGTTGAGGGAGGGGCCTTGCGCGGCGGGGTAGGAGAAGGAGACGGCGTCGAGCTTCACATGACCGGCGATGGTGGCGGGCATGGGCTTCGGGTTGGGCGGGGCGGCGATGTCGGGCTTCTGGGCGAGGATTTCCATCGAGCGCTCCGCCGCGCCCGAGGCGCGCATGGCGTCGCCGAAGACCTCCGCCACGGTGGCGAAGCCGCCGACGCCGAACATGGCGAGCAGCACGAACTGGATGAAAGAGCCGACCGACATCTCGCCCGAGATGACGCTGTTGGCGCCGAGCCAGACGACGCCGGCGACGCCGCAGAACATCAGCGCGATGACAATGGCGGTCAGCAGCGCCCGCACGCGGATGCGGGCGAGCGCTGCCTGGAAGGCGGCTTCGACCGCGTTGCGGAAACGGCCTTCGCGCTCCTTCTCCATGCCATAGGCCTGGACGAGGTCGATGGCGTCGAGGGTTTCGGTCGCCTCGGATGCGGCGTCGGCGATGCGGTCCTGCGCGTTGACGGAGAGTTTCCGCACGCGCCGGCCGACCGCCATGATCGGAAGGATCAGGAGGGGCGTGCCGATGATGAGGAGGCCCGTCAGCTTCCAGCTTGCGAAGAACATGAGGACCAGGGCGCCCAGCGAGGTGACGATCGAGCGCACCGCCATCGAGAAGGCCGAGCCGAAGAAGGTCTCGATCAGCGTGATGTCGGCGGTGAGGCGGGACACGGCCTCGCCGGTGCGGAGCTGGGAGAAATAAGCCGGCGAAAGCGTCATCAGCCGGGCATAGACGTCGCCGCGCAGGTCGGCGGCGAGGCGCTCGCCAAACCGGGAAAAGAAGTAGAACCGGACTGCAGAAAAGACTGCGAGCAGAAGTGCGATCGCCATGATTGCAAGAAAGCCAGCGTTCACTGCTGCCGGGTCGAGGCCCGCCGCTGCGCCAAAGCCGGTATCCCCCAGCCATCGCGCTGGAAACGTGATCGCGAGGTTGAGAATGGCCGCCAGGACCAGGAAGACGACCGCCAGGATCGCCGTCGTCTTCTGCCGCGCCACATACGGCATGAGACCCAGGAGCGGCTTCAGGGACTTCGACTTGGCGCGCTGCGGAGCGCCCTCGCCCCAGCGCTGGGAGCCGGCGGTGCGATCGAATTTGGCGGTTTCCTGAGCCGGCGCCGTCGCTCATTCGGTGGTCCTAAACGGGTTCCAGCCTGTCGCCTTGCCAGCAAGGCGGGCTTCGGGTATGAGCCCCGCTCCCGAATTCAGCAAGGCCCGCGAGGGCCCCCAGCTACGAGCCGGCGCCGCCGGAGAAAACCATGAAGAAAGAAGGCCATCCCGATTATCACTTCGTCACCGTGGTGATGACGGACGGGACCAAATACCAGACCCGCTCGACCGCAGGCAAAGCGGGCCACACGATCGCACTCGACATCGACCCGAAGACACACCCGGCCTGGACCGGCGGCGGCACGCAGATGCTCGACCGTGGCGGCCGCCTCTCGCGCTTCAAGGACAAGTTCAAGGGCTTCATGAAGCCATAGGCGGCTTCGAGCTGCGCAGGACACGGAAAGGCCCGCTGGAAACAGCGGGCCTTTTGCTTGGCGCTCTGCCACGCCAAATTATCGATGGGTGGTTCCCGGGGACGCCAAGCGCATCGTGCTTGGCCAAAGAAGCCCGAGGAGCTAGTCCCGCCTCCACACTGCCAGCGGGTCGAACGCGCCGCCTTCGGCGGCGGCGCGAAGGCGATCGATTTGGCGCATCACGGGGTTTTCGGCGGGCTGGGGCGTTTCCGAATAGAGCGTGGCGTCGAAGCGCCAGACGCGTTCATAGAGGGCGCGGCTGCGGTCGACGAGCGCCATAAGCGGACCCGGCATCACGGCCCGGTCACAGGGATGAGGCTCGCCGGGCTTGGCGATGCGGTATTTCTCGTCGCCAGCCTCGTCCACGCCCATGTCCTTTTCACGCACGGCGCGCTGCACGACCAGCCACGAGGCGGCCTGCATCAGGCGGGTGGTGACTTCCATGCTTTCCGCGGCATAGACGAGCGCCAGTTCGCGATTGAGCTTGCGGCTGTCGGTGCGGCCGGGGCCATCCAGGTAGGTCGCGGCTTCCTCGACCAGCGACATGCCTTCCTTGAACAGGCGGTCGAACATCTCCGACGACGAGAATTCGATCACCCTGCGCTTCCAGTCATCCCGCGCGGGATCGGCAGAGTGGATAGCGTCGCGCATCAGTCCCTCGAATTACACCCGCCCGGCGAAGCAGTCTCGGCCTGAGACCTTGCCCAAGCCTTAGCGGCGGCGGTTTGGTGTTCCCGCGCAGTATCAGGCAATTCCCGCGCCGGAGACTGAGCCCCTGCCGTTTGGCCGCATGAAGCCTTGGTCATTCACCCTGTTCTGGCCGTCCGCTAGCTCTTGAAGAAGGCCGCCTCGGCCGCCTTCCGGGTCGCTTCCTTCCTGGTGATCATCGCCTCGCAGGCCGTTATGTCCTGTTTCAGGCTCTCGATCCGCTCCTTCAGCTCCTGGATCGACATGTCGTCCAGATGCCGTTTCACGATCCTTACCGGCTCTTCGTCGAACGTCATGGCCGCCTCTCCTCGGTTTCTCCGTTCCACCCCATCCTTCTCCCGTTCGCCGCCTCCTTCACCAGTCAAGGCTGGCTTGACCAGGCAAGGCTGGCGCGCCCAAGAGTCCGAAGCTCGACATGATTAAAGACCGGGAAGCCCGAAATGTCCAAACCGATGATGCAGGCGGTCAAATCCGTGGTGGGGCAGCCTTTGGTGCTGCACGAAATCCCCAAGCCGGAGGCAGGGCCGGGCCAGGTCCTGATCCGGGTTGGGGCGGCAGGCGTAAATCGCCCCGACCTGGTGCAGCGCGCCGGACGCTATCCTCCGCCTCCCGGCGCGCCGGAGACGCTGGGGCTGGAGGTGGCGGGTGTGGTGGAGGGCGTGGGTGCGGGGGTGAGCGCGTGGAAGGTGGGGGATGTGGTGTGCGCGCTGCTGCCGGGCGGCGGGTATGCGGAGTATGCGGTGGCGCCGCAGGGCTCGGTGATGCCCGTGCCGCAGCCGCTGAGCGTGGTCGAGGCGGCGGGGCTGCCCGAGACGGTGCTGACGGTGTGGAACAACGTGTTCGAGATGGGGAGGCTGAAGCCAGGCGAGACGCTGCTGGTGCATGGCGGGGCGAGCGGGATCGGCACGACGGCGATCCAGATGGCGAGGGGGTTGGGCGCGAAGGTGTATGCGACAGCGGGGACGGACGACGAAGTGCAGGCTGTGCGAGAGCCTGGGGGCGGTGCGCGGCATCAACTACAAGACGGAAGACTTTGAGGCGGTGATGCGCGACGCCGGCGGGGTCGATGTGATCCTCGACATGGTTGGCAAGCCTTACTTTGACAAGAACCTGACGATCCTGAAGGACCTGGGCCGGCTCTGCTACATCGCCTTCCTGCAGGGCTCGAAGATCGAAGGCGATCTCACGCGGCTGATGATGAAGCGGCTGACGGTGACTGGCTCGACGCTGCGGATTCGAACCGAGGACTACAAGGCGATGCTGGCCAGAGGCGTCGTTGGGGCCGTCTGGCCGATGATCGCCGATGGCCGGTTCAAGCCCCTCATCAGCCACGTCTTTCCGCTGCGGGAGGCCGACAAGGCGCATGCCCAGATGGAGGCCAGCGACCACGCCGGCAAAATAATTCTGCAGGTCGCAGGCTAATGCCCTGATTCCGGACGATTCGACGCCGTCACCAGAGGTTCACAACCCTGAATTCCTGAACTATATCAGCCCCGCTCAGGACTATTTCTCCGTAACAAGTTTCGGAAAGCCCGGCCCTAAGCGCCGGGTTTTTCGTTTTCAGGACTGCAGAGGCGCCCCCATGGCCAAGATCCTCATGCCGAAAGCGACGGCCGTCTGGCTGATCGACAACACCACGCTCACTTTCGAGCAGATCGCGGACTTCTGCGAACTCCACCCGCTCGAGGTGAAGGGCATCGCTGATGGCGAGGTCGCAGAGAACATGCGCGGCGCCGATCCCGTGGCCTCGGGCGAACTCACCCGCGAGGAGATCGAGAAGGGCGAGAAGGACAAGACCTACCTCCTGAAGATGCCGCCGCTGAAGCACGCCAACGTGCCGGAGCCCAAGAAGAAGGGCGCCCGCTTCACCCCGGTGTCGCGCCGCAAGGACCGGCCGGATGCGATCGCCTGGTTCCTGCGCCACCATCCGGAGATCACCGACGCGCAGATCTCGCGCCTGATCGGGACCACCAAGTCGACCATTGAGAGCGTGCGCTCGCGACAGCACTGGAATGCGCCGAACCTCAAGCCGGTCGATCCGGTGACGCTGGGCCTTTGCAGCCAGATCGAACTTGACGAACTGGTCTCGAAAGCCGCCTCCAAGAAATCGCAGGCGCGCGACGAGAAGGAGGCCCGGTTCGCCGGCCCCACCCTGCGCAAGGTGGTGACTCCGCCGCCGGCCGCCGCGGCCACTGAAGACGCCTCGGCCGATGGCGAGGAAGCTCCACGCCGAGAAGTCACGGCGGCGCAGGTCTTCGCCAATTTCGGCAAGAAACCGGCGGGCGAGTAGGTCTACTTCTCCGGATAGTTCGGTCCGTCATCCCCTGCCCGCAGCGCCCTTGGGCTCTGCGGGGGGATTCGTTGCGAGGGCGGGATCACGCTGCCGAAGCGCTCTTCGAGAGCGTCGAGCCGGTCGTAGGAGCGATTGAGTACGGTGAGAATGTCGGCGAGCATCTTGAGGGCGAGCCAGGCCGCGAAGGGAAAGCCGATGCCGCCGGCGACCATCACCAGCGCACCGAGATAGTCGCCATGCGTGAGGAGCATCACGCCCTGTAGCGCCAGTCCCAAGGCGAGCGCCGCGAGAAATCCGCCGACGAGCGCCAGGGCCGAACGCAACAGGGCCGGCGCCAGCGGCTGTTCGTGATCCCAGAGTCCTCTCACAGGAATGGTCCGCGCATCAGGTCCTCGTCATTGTCCAGGATCGAGGGCCCAAGACTGTGGGCTCAAGATTGGGGCTTCACGTTCACGGCGCCGAATCGCAATCGGGCAGGACCTTTGCGGCGCCCCTTGCCGAGGTCAACCGCTCAGCGGCAAACAGCGCGCGCCCTGAACAACGCACGCCTGCGCGCTTCGGCTGCGTGATCCGGCGGGATCGTGACAATGACTGGAGGGATGGGCGAGGAAAGCCGCCCTAACTGGTTCGCAGGCTCTGTATCTCGTCCTTGATGCGGAGCTTCTTGCGCTTGAGTTCGTGGATTCTGATGTCGTCGCCGGCAGGGTGTTTCTGTTCCGCCAGGATAGCCGCTTCGAGACGCTTGTGACGCTCACTCAACTCCCGAATGCGTGATTCCAGGTTCATGAAGTGTGTCTCCTTTATCAGGGGCTGCAGCCGCCTCGTCCGGAGGAGATCCAGACCGGTCGCAGCCCACCCCGACCGCGTGCGGAAGCCCGGCGATCCGCGACGGCCCCTGCGGAGAATTAGGGGACCGATGCGGCTCGCTGACCAGCCGCGACAGGAATTGAACTACGAAGAAATCCGCCTGTCACGCCTTGAAACCCGCGAAATATATCTACTCATGAAAAAAATGACAGATTCGGGTCACAGGCGCCTGAAGGACTCGCAGGAGCCGCTGCGGAAGGCGGTTTTGGCCCCCATAGACCCGGCCTTCGGCGCGCTTTCCGAGGTGGGCGCATTCTTGATATGCCAGCGCCGCTGCGGGGGCCGCTCCCGACCCCGGGGCGATTCCCGATTCTCTCGCGGCAATGCTTTGAATCGCAGCCGGATTCTGGCATCGGTCGACGGGGCTGCTGGCGGAGGGCATGGGTGAGCGAAGACGTCTTCGACCCCGGGGACATCGACAGGATGCTGGAGCGCCTCGAAGTGCTGCGCTCGCGCCACCGCGACCTCGACCTGGCGATCGAACGGCTCGACCTCGAAGGCGGCCAGGACTTCAAGGTGATGACGCTGAAGCGCGAGAAGCTGCGGCTCAAGGACCAGATTGCCTGGCTGTCCTCGAAGCTGACGCCGGACATCATCGCATAGCGCGCCGCGCCACGATCATCAGCGCCGAAGCTTGCTGGACTCGCCTCCGAGGCGAACACACGCGCGAGCGGCGCCTGCGGCGCATACGGTGCGTGGCGAGGCTGCATCGTTTCCAAACAATCGCGCCGGTGCGGATGGCTCCGGGCTCTCTCGGTCAAGACTCGACCGCACGGCTGGTGCAGGTTCCCGGCGCGAACAGGAAGAGGACAAGAAAGATGAAGAGCATGGCGTCTCATCTCGGACCGAGAACCACCCGGTCGATCGCTGCGGGCCTGATGGCCGCGGTGTCGGCGGTCGCGATGTTCGCAGCGCCCGCCAGCGCGCAGACAGCGCCTGACACGCGCCTCGACGTCGTGATCATCACCGCGAACCAGCGCGAAGAGAACCTGCAGGATGTGCCGGTCTCGGCCGCCTCCGTGCCGCAGGACACGCTCGACGCCATCTTCTCCAGCGGCGAGGATGTCCTCGCCCTCGCTACCCGCGTGCCCGGCGTCTACGCCGAAAGCTCCAACGGGCGCGTTGCGCCGCGCTTCTACATCCGCGGCCTTGGCAACACGGACTTCGACCTCGCGGCGTCGCAACCCGTCTCGGTGATCATGGACGACGTGGTGATGGAGAACGTCGTCCTCAAATCCATGCCGATCTTCGATCTCGACCGGGTCGAGGTTTATCGCGGGCCGCAGGGCACGCTGTTCGGCCGCAACACCACGGCTGGCATCATCCGCTTCACGTCGAAGAAGCCGGGCGACGAGCTCGACGCGACGGCGTCGGCCTCCTGGGGATCCTACAACACCTTCACCGTGGACGCAGGGGTCGGCGGCCCGATCAATGACATGCTGAGCCTGCGCGGCTCGATGCTCTACCAGCACCGCGACGACTGGATTGATAACACGCGCATTCCCGGCGAGGACGAGCTGGGCGGATTTGACGATTTCTCCGGCCGCCTGCAGGCGCTCCTGCGGCCATCGGACGACCTCGATATCCTGTTCAACATCCATGGCCGCGATCTCGACGGCACGTCCGCAGTGTTCCGCGCCAACGTGCTCGGGCCGGGCAACAACAACCTCAACGCCAACTACGATCGCGATACGGTCAACTTCAACCAGGGCGCGACCAACCCGCAGTCCTACGAACAGTGGGGCGCGTCGGTGAACGTGGCCTGGAACCTCGGCGGCATGACGCTGACGTCGATCACCGCCGTCGAGAACGCCGACGGCTTCAGCCGCGGCGACATCGACGGCGGCACGGCGCAGGGCGTCGGCGTCGTCAATCCCGGCCCGGGCTTCATTCCGTTCGATTCGGATACGCAGGACTCGATCGACGACCTCGAGCAGATCACGCAGGAGGTCCGCCTTGCCGGCGACACTGGCGGGCCGTTCAAGTGGCAGACAGGCGCGTACATCTTCAAGAGTGGATTCGACGTCACGACGGTCGGCCCGTTCGGCTTCCCGCCCTCGACAACCCTTGAGCACGAAAACGACGCGTGGGCGGTGTTCGGTCAGGCGAGCTATGATCTCACCGGCGACTTCACTGTCACTGCCGGCCTTCGCTACACCGACGACGAGAAGACGCTCACCGTCGACGCCAACCCGGCGCTGAACCGCGACATCGAGGACAACCATGTCAGCTGGGATCTCAGCGGCATGTGGAACATGACGGATGCGTTCAGCCTCTATGCACGCGTTGCCGACGGCTTCCGCGGACCAACCATTCAGGGCCGCGACATCGCCTTCTTCTCGCCGCCGTCGCTGGCGCAGTCGGAAACCGTGATGTCCTACGAGATCGGCTGGAAGTCGACCGTCGGCGACACGCTTCGCTTCAACGGCGCGGTGTTCACCTATGAGGTCAGCGACATCCAGTTCACCGCCGTGGGCGGCGCGGGCAACACCGTGCAGCTTCTCAACGCTGACAAGGGCGAGGCGGTCGGCGCCGAAATCGACGCCGAATGGGCGCCGCTCGACAACCTCGTCTTCACCGGCGGGCTCGCCTATGCCGACACCGAGATCAACGACCCCGGCCTGTCGGTCGGCATCTGCGCGCAGTGCACGGTGACCGACCCGACAGTGGTTATCGGCGGGGCGACACGTGCGCTGGTCGATGGCAACCCCTTCCCCAACGCCCCGGAATTCACCGCCAACTTCACGGCGCGCTATTCCATGCCATTCGGCAATGACGGCGAGGTCTTTGCCTTCACCGACTGGGCCTTCCAGGGCGACACCAACCTGTTCCTCTATGAGTCGGCAGAATTCCGCACCGAGAACCAGTTCGAGGGCGGCCTGAAGCTTGGCTACGCGCGGACGGACGGATCGTGGGAAGCGGCGATCTTCGCCCGCAACATCACGGACGAGGACAATGTGAAGGGCGCGATCGACTTCAACAACAACACGGCCTTCGTCAACGAGCCGCGTATCATCGGCGCCTCGCTGAAGGTCAGCTATTAGGAACCGCGGACGACGAGAGTGAAGGCCGGCGGGAAACCGCCGGCCTTTTTGTTTGGGCCGCAGCGGTGCGCTGCAGACAAACGAAAAGGCCCGGCAGCTTCATGCTGCCGGGCCTCTTGCTCAGGTCTTACCTGGATCAGCCGATCACGACGACGGAGTCGGCGTGCTCGGAGCGGTCGGCTGAGGCGTTGCGACGGAAGCCTCCGTCGTGGTCGGGACGTTGCCCATGGCGCAGCAACGGACCTGCATTTCAAGCACCCGGTCGTTGAAGCGGCAGCCCTGATCGTCGATCTGACGAAGGATGGACGGCGCGCCTGCACTGAAGGTGTAGCGGGTCTGCACGCAGCTCTGCACCTTGTAGCCCGGAGCGCATGCGCCGGTCTTGGAGCGCTGGATCGTCTTGGTCTCGCAGTTCATCACTGCGGCTTCCTGCGCGGAGACGGCGGTGGCCTGCGCCTTGTCGGCGGAGGCTTGCGCGGCATTGGCCCGGCGCATCGCGTCATCGGCGACCATGCGGGCTTCCTGCAGGGTCATGTTGGTCGAAGCGAGCGCCCGCTTCTGGCCGTCGATCTCGACATTGACCTTGCAGACGTCCTTGTTGGCGTGTTTCGCGTCTGCGCAGTAATCGACCAAAGTCATGTCTTTGGGGATCTGTTGACACCCGGCGCCCGCCATCGCGAATACAGCAGCCGCCGCCAGTATTTTCAGGTTCATTTCTAAAAGCCTCCATTCACCGGGGGTGAAAATGGACCGCCCATGCAAAGCGGCAAGTGAAAACGCAGCAAACCTTCACGCAACCAGCATGTTGCGCTGCCTGTGCTTCGCGCGACTGGCGACGCACGTCATCGTTTCGCGGTTACACCGAGTTCATCCGCGTGCGGAGCATCCTGATTTCGATGGGATTCTCGCGCCGGACGCAGGGCCAACGAGATGCGGCTACACTTTGAACAGATCTTCAACAGCTCTGCGAACGTTGTGTATATTCTTGTGGGGTCGATCGCCGAAGTCGAACACGTCGGCGACGGTTCCAGCTTCGGCCTGGCCGTTGCGGGCAGGCAAAGCTGGAACATCTGACCGGTTAGCCGGGCCGCCCGCCACCGAACACGGACATCACGCCGCTGGCGTTCAGTTCCGTTGCGTCGAGTCCGCCATCCTTGTTGGCGTCGAGTTCGGCGAACTTGGGCGCCAGCGCCGCCTTGATACGGCCCTTCACCTCGGAGAGCTGGATCTTCTCGTCGAGATTGTCGTCGAGTGACCCCATCAGGCGCTGGTTGCGCATCTGGGGCGTGGCGTCGGCCTGCTTGGCCACCGTCTCGTCGGTCCACTGATAGTAGAGCGAAGTGTAGTGCATCTCCTCCCAGCTCTGGTCGCCCCAGATCACCGTCTCGTTGGGATTGGGGTTCACGAGGTTGCGGACCGAATTGTCGTAGAGATAGGTCGAGACCAGCTTGGCGCCGGCAGGGACCCTGACCGGCTCGGCGAAATCATAGGTCCGTTGCCAGTTGAAGTCGTAGCGCGGCAGGTTGATCAGCTGCTTGCGCGTGCCGTCCGGCAGGACAAGATCGAGCGCCCCCGCCTGGCCGCGATAGTGCGTATGCAGGAATACCGAATAGAGCAGCGCCTCCTTCGGGAATTTCAGGTAGGCGACTTCCTTGTGCATGTCGGTGTTGGGCGGCAGCTCGATGAAATTGTCCGCGATCACGGTGTGGCGCATGACCTTTTCGGGCGTCTGGCCCTCCGGATAGAAGTAGAGCGCCATTTTCGAATTATCGACCGCCTCTTTTCCATAGGGCGTGTAATGCATCTGGAAGCCCATATGGCCCCCGGGCGGCAGGTAGATGCCAAGGCCCGCAGGCACGGTGAACGACTCCCCGCCGACTGCGTATTCGCCGTAGTTCGCTTCCCACTGCCCCGCCGAGGCGGGGCCCTGCTTGGGCGTGCCGGGGATATAGCCCGCAAGGATGTGGTGCACGCCGCGCCGGTCGCCCGGCATCAGCGTCGCCGCCTTCACCCAGCGGCCCGTCGTCAGCGGGTTCGCGACGGTCGGGTATTGGTAGACGACTTCGCCCGACACCGGGATGTTGAACGCCGGCGCATCGATCACCAGATCCGGCTTGCCCAGCGGCCATTCCGGCGCAGTCAACTTCATGGCGGCGAGCGGGTCATCGCCTTCGCCGCGCGGTGCGCCAGCATCGACCCAGTGCACAAGCGTCTTGATCTGGTCGTTGGTCAGCGCCTGTTCGTGCTTGAACTTGCCGACCAGCGGATCGGGATGCCAGGGCGGCATCGTATCGGTGCGGAGGGCCTCGCGGATCATCGGCGAGAAGCCCTTGACGATGCTGTAGTCGGTCATCGCGAACGGGCCGATGCCGCCAGTCTGGTGGCAGGTTACGCATTTGGCGGCAAGGATCGGCGCCACGTCCTTGGCGTAGGAGATCGCCTTGTGCTCTGCGCCGCGCGCGCGTTCCGGGAAGGCGATGGTCGAGCCCTTGCCCGCAACCGCCGCAACCTTCACCGCGCGGCCAGACTTCACATCGGACAGCGCCTCGGCGAGATAGCCGCCGGCCTTCTTCTTGGCGCCCTTCGCGTCGAATGCGCCATGATAGAGAACTTTGAGCGTCTTCGGCTCGATCACATAGGTCTCGCCGACATGTGTGACGCCGAGCTGTTCGCCGACGAGCTGGTTGTCGTCGTCGAGCACGGGCGCCGTCCATTTCTGCGCCGCCGCCTCAGCCGCGATCGCCGGACGCTCGTCCGCCAGCGCCGAGTTCAGCATGAAGAAGGCGACATCCGGGTTGGCCGCTTTCAGCGTCTCGAGCGATGCGCCGACGCGCCGGGCTTCCTTGTCGCCATTGACCTGAGCGACCAGGACGATCGCCTTCACATCGACCAGTCGGCGCATCTCCTGAGCAAAGCCGGTGTTGTCCACCAGACGGAAATTCGCCGCGCTCGCGGGCGCCGTCACTGCGCTTGTATCGCCGACCTTGTAGGCCAGCGCCGCGCCTGCCGCTCCCAGAGCCAGCGCGAGACCTGCCACGCCTGCAATCAGCTTCGTTTTCATCAATGTCTTCCGAATGAACCGTCCCAACGCCGGGGGAGAATGCCAGTCGCCGCGCGTCCCGCCAATTGCCATCGCCTACACACCCCCGCGAGGATGACGCTACGTCATTGAAGCGGCGCGCGCTTCCGGGATAGGCTCGGCATGCCGATCAAGAGGAATTGCTATGAAACATGCGTTCCGCCGGGCCTGCCTTGCCCTGTCAGCAGGGGTTGCTCTGGGCGCCCTGGCGGCCGCCGCGGAGGCCGGCGTCACCCGCATCGAGATCGAAAGCCGGACGCCGGTCGCCGGCAGTTTTGGAGACGCCGGCGCTTACGAACTGGTGACCGGCCGCTATTTCGGAGAAGTCGATCCGAAGGATAAGCGCAACACCATCATCACCGATCTTGCCCTCGCGCCTCGCAATGCGCGCGGGATGGTGGAGTACTCGGCCACCTTCGCCCTCGCGAGGCCGGTCGATGCGGCCAAGGCCAGCGGCGTCCTGTTCTACGACGTTCCCAACCGTGGCAATGGCCGAGCGGTCGGAGATGCAGGCGGTCACATGCATCTGATCAGCGGCTGGCAGGGGGACATTCCGCCTGCGCCCGGCCGGCAGACCGCCACCGTTCCCATCGCCCGCAACCCTGACGGATCCTCGGTTTCAGGCCCCGTCTTCGCGCGCATCGTCGATCCGCCTGCGGGGGCCAGGAGTGTGGCGCTCGTCGGCGGCATCGGCGCCGGCGTGCCGCGTCCCGAGCCGCTGTCGCTGGATTCATCCAGGGCCAGGCTGGTGCGCAAGACTTCGGACACCGATGCAGGCAAGGCCGTGCCCGCCTCCGCCTGGGCGTTCGCCGACTGCAGCGTGACGACCTTCCCGGGCAAGCCCGACCCGCACATGCTGTGCCTGAAGGACGGCTTCGATCCGAAATTCGCCTACGAACTCAGCTATACGGGCAAGGACCCGGCGGTGCTGGGTATCGGCTTCGCGGCAGTGCGCGACCTCGTCTCCTTCTTCCATCATGGGGCCAATGCCCCAGCGACGCCCAATCCAGTCGCGGGCCAGGTGAAATGGACGATCGGCGTCGGCGTCTCGCAGTCCGGCAATTTCCTTCGCAGCTTCATCCATCTCGGTTTCAACGCCGACGAGGCCGGTCGCATCGTGTTCGACGGCGTGAACCCGCAAATCGCCGCCCGGCAGGTTCCTTTGAACGTGCGCTTTGCCGCGCCAGGCGGCGCGGCCAACCTCTACGAGCCTGGCAGCGAAGGCGTGCTGTGGTGGGGCGCCTACACGGACAAGACGCGGGGCCTCGGCAAGACCAGCCTGCTCGACCGCTGCATGGCGACGAAGACCTGCCCGAAAATCATGGAGACGTTCGGCTCGGCGGAATTCTGGGGCCTGCGCATGTCGCCCGATCTTGTCGGCATCGATGCAAAGGCGGACATTCCGCTGCCTGAGAATGTCCGCCGGTATTATTTTCCCAGCGTCACGCATGGCGGCGGACCGGGCGGATTCCCGATCCTGACCATGACCTCCGGCGGCGTCGCCAATTGCACCCTCCCCGCCAACCCTAATCCTGTCTCAGATTCCATGCGCGCGCTCACCCGATCGCTGGTCGAATGGGTGACGGATGGCAAGGAGATGCCGCCGAGCCGCTATCCGATGCTCGCAAAGGGCGACCTGGTCGCCGCGAATTCGAAGGCGCTTGGCTATCCGGCGATCCCCGGCGCGCCGAAGCCGGATGGCAAGCTCAACCCCGTGCTGGTCTACGATTTCGGAGCTGGGTATGTGAAGGCGGACGTCTCCGGCGTCATGGAGAAGACGCCGCCCGCAATCAAGGCAAGGCCGCCTTCGCTCGTCCCGCGCGTCGATGCAGACGGAAACGAGACGACAGGCGTTCCATCGGTTCAACTCCGAGTTCCGCTGGGAACCTATGTCGGCTGGAACGAGACATCCTCGGGCTTCTACAAGGGCGAGCGAATGCGGCTTCCAGGGTGGATTCATCCCGTTCGCCGCGACAAAGGCCGAGCGCACGGCCTCCGGCGACCCGCGCCCGTCGCTTGAGGAACGCTATCAAACCCACGACAATTTCGTCGCGAGGGTTCGGGCGGCGGCAGACCAGATGGTCGCCGAGCGCTTCCTGTTAAAGGAAGACGCCGAGCGCATTGTGCAGCAGGCGCAAGAAAGCAAGGTCCTGGCGCCCTGACAGGCGCGGCGGCGCGCTAAATGGAGCTGACGCTAGGGAACATCACTTAACCGCGCCCAGCCTCGTCGCGGAGCGAGGTATGTGCGAGCATTGCCGCGCGTTGTTGTATTCACGGAGCAATCATGAAGCGCCTAACTGCCGTTTGCCTGGTCGCAATCCTGATGTCGTCCGCTTCCGCCTATGCGCAGACAATCCCGCGCACAAAAGAAGGAAAGCCTGACTTTCAGGGCGTTTGGACCAACTCCTCCATCACCCGGCTCGAACGCGTGCCCGAGTTCAACAGCCTTGAGATTTCGGAAGCCGATGCGAAGAAGTGGGAGCAGGATGCCGCCGCCGTCGGCGCGGCCGATACTGCCCGCACCGACCCGTCGAAGGGCGCGCCGGGCGCTGGCGAGGACCCCGCAGGCTACAATTTCTTCTGGATCGACCCGGGCAAGCAGGTCGGCAAGGTGAACGGCACATACCGCTCGTCCTGGATCACCGACCCGCCGAACGGCAAGGTGCCCTATACGCCCGCCGGACGCACCGCGATGATGAAGCCGGTCGCCACTTTCAACAAGTTCGACAATCCGGAAGAGCGCATCCCGATCGAGCGCTGCCTGATCGGCTTCGCCTCGACCGGCGGACCGCCCATGCTGAACGCGCTCTACAACAACCACCAGCAGTTCATCCAGACGCCGGATGCGATCGCGATCAACATCGAGATGGTGCACGACACACGCATCATCCGCATGAACGGCAAGCACAACCCGCCAGACATGCGGCAATATCTCGGCACTACGGTTGGACGCTGGGAAGGCGACACGCTGGTCGCCGAGACCGTCGGCTTCAAGGCGATGGAGGCGGTGCGCGTCGACTTCGGCCTGTTCGTGTACATTTCGCCGGACTCGAAGGTCACCGAACGCTTCACGATGCAGGACAAGAACACGATCTTCTACCAATTCACCGTCGAGGACCCGGTCGCCTACACGCAGCCCTGGAAAGGCGAACTCACCTTCCGCCGCAGCCCGGACCGGATCTACGAATATGCCTGCCATGAAGGCAACTATTCGGTGCCCAACATTCTCGGCGGCGCACGTGAACTCGAGCGCGTCGGCCGGAAGCAACCGGTGGTCACCAGCGGCATCGGCCGCCTCGACCGTCCGGCCCCGAAGGCGCCCAACTAGGCTGGCTTCTGCCTAAGGTCAGTGCGCGCTGGGGCGGCCTTCGAGGCCGCTTCCGCGGCGAAGGCAAGCGCAGTGGCTCGGGCGCCGACCTCGAACGGCGTCGCGTCGGACCAGAAGCGCGCAGCAAATTTGGATGAGTCCACGCGATAGGGGCTCGTCCAGGTGAAACGCATCTCCACGATCTCCTTCATGAAGCCGGAGAAGAGGCCGATCACGGGCAGCAACGCGTCGGGCAGAGCGACCACCTTGAGAGGCCGTCCCAGCGCCTTGGCGCCAAGCTCTAGGACCTGGCGTGCCGTTCGCGTCGGCGCACACGGCACATGCCAGGCCTGACCATAGGCGTCATCCGGCGCATCGAGCAACGTTACCGCCGCACGGCCGATATCGGGGACATAGGCGAAGTCGTGCGGCGTATCGGGCGCCATCGCCAGCATCGCCGCCTTGCCCCTCGCGATCATGCCGAACCCGACATCCCCGATTTGGGAGCGCCCTGCGCCGGGCCCGTAGAAGTCCGGCGCACGCAGGGCCGTCCAGAGGATGCGGCGCTC
Source organism: uncultured Alphaproteobacteria bacterium (assembly GCA_963718145.1). Taxonomy (GTDB): domain Bacteria; phylum Pseudomonadota; class Alphaproteobacteria; order Caulobacterales; family Hyphomonadaceae; genus UBA7672. Next base: position 244,034 of record CAVQYJ010000020.1, read on the forward strand.
TGCGGCGGCCTTCATCCACATGCGCGTGATCTCCGCCCTCACGGCCGGCTTCACACCATAGCGGGTGAGCGGCGTTTCCTCGGTGAGCGGCCCGGCCTGCGGCCCATACATGTAGAGATTGTCGATGAAGACGATGCGGGCCTTCGTGGTCTCCGCCGCCGCGACGAAATTCACCACCGCCTTCGGCCACGCCTCCTTCCAGACCTTGCCAACATATTCGAAGCCGACGGTGATGACGGCCTGCTCCGCGCCGCGCATGGCGGCTAGGACGTCATCAGCCTTCAGCACGTCGCACGGCAAGAACTCGACGTCGGCAGGGAGATGGGCAGGGCGCCGCCGCTGCACCACACAAACCGCCTGCCCTCTTGCGCGGAGGAGGCGAACCGTCGCCTCGCCCGTGGGGCCATAGCCGAACACTGTCACGCGTCCTGTCTTGCGGGTCATCGCCGATCTCCTCTGCCGACGAGGACAATCTAGGCGCGGCTTGACCATATCAGAAATGCATAGTTATCATAACATCCATGCGTGATGTGAATTTAGCTGGCCTCGACTTGAACCTGCTGCCGCCTCTGGAAGCGCTGCTGCGGCGGCGCAATGTGAGTTTCGCCGCCGCCGATGTGGGCCTCAGCCAGCCGGCGATGAGCCGGGCGCTGGCGCGGCTTCGCGAGGTGCTCGCCGATCCGCTTCTCGTGCGGGTGCCAGGTGGCGGTTATGCGCTAAGCCCACGCGCCGAGGAGCTTGCAGGCCGCCTCGCCGTCACGCTGGATCATGTGAAGTCGGTCTTCCAAAAGCCGGGCTTTGATCCCTTGCAGGTGGAGCGCACCATCCGCATCGCCGGAGCGGACACGCACAGCATCCTGCTCGCCCCTGCCCTCATGTCGCGGCTTTCCCGCGAGGCGCCGGGCATCTCGATCCGCATCGAGCCTTACAGTCCCGACATCGTGGCCCGGATAGAAACCGGCGCTCTCGACCTCACCTTCGCCACCTCCGCCACCCCGCTTCCGCCCGGCGCGCGCAGCGAACTCTACGCCCACGACAGGCTCGCGCTCGTCCTGCGCCACGACCACGCGCTCGCCAAGCGCAAGTGGACGATGACCGACTACGCCCGCGTCTGCCATGTCGGCATCTCCATCCTTGGCGACAACCAGTCCGACCTCGACGCTCAACTCGCCGCCGCGGGCGTGCACCGCCGCATCGCGCTCACCACCCCGCACTTCATCGCCGCCCTTGCCACCGTCTCCGCCACCGACATGGCCACCACCCTGTCGCGCGTCTTCGCCGAGCGCTTCGCCGGCGAATTTGGCCTTGTCCTCAAAGAACCGCCCATTCCCAACCCCGGTCTGGACCTCGTGACTGTCTGGTCACACGTGCGCGCCGCCGACCCGGTCCTCGACTGGCTGCGCAAGGTGATCCGAGAGGTCGCACTAGGACACGATGGACCTGAAGCCTGCGCGGAAGCCACGTGCGGCCTAGACAGTCCGCTGCAACCAGAGCTGCGGGAAGCGCGACGCCAGCCAGCGGGCAAGGTGGGAATTCACCTCCGCCGGCTTCTCCTGCGCCATCCAGTGGCCGGTATCGACGATGGCGTCGGCGTAGTCGGCGCAAGCCGCGCGCATCGGTTCGGAGAGGCGCGTACCAGCCGTGGCGCAGACATAGTCGTAGCGCGCATGCAGGAAGAGCACGGGCATCATTAGGCGCCAGTTGGCCCTGGCCTTCTGCGCGTACGCCAGATTGTTGGCGGCGTTCATGTACCAGGAGTTGGGCCCGAAGAAGCCGTTGCGCGCGAGCGACTCGCTGAAGACGTCGGCGTCGGCCTGGCTGATCACCCGCGTATCAAGCGGCATGTCCGGCGCACGCCTGGCGGGGCCGAACCAGCCGCCATTGGCGCGAACTGCCGCCGTGACCGCCGGCTTGCCGCGGTTCTTCGGACTGCCCGCGCGGAACAGGGCGCGGACCGTGGCGGGCGGATCTGCTTCCATTTCGGCCTGCGCCGCTGCGAAGTTCTCGCGGTAGTGAAGCTGATAGTCCCACTGTCCCGCGGGATACTGCGCTTCCGGATAGACGCTTCGATCCACAAACGGGATCACATTCTCTGCGGCGAAGCCTTCGGGTTGGTAGGCGACGCAGAGGTTGGCGAGCCCGTGGCAGCGATCGGGATGCTGCTGCGCCATCGACCACACCACCGGCGCGCCCCAGTCATGGCCCACCCACACCGCCTTCTCCGCCCCGAGATGATCGAGCAGCTCGACCATGTCGGCGACGATGTGTTCGAGCGCGTAATCATCGTGCCGGGAATAGACGCTGGAGCGGCCATAGCCACGCATGTCGGGCGCCACGGCGCGAAATCCGAGGCCGCCGAATACCGGCAATTGATGACGCCACGAGATCGACAGCTCCGGCCAGCCATGGACGAAGATGATGGGAACGCCATCAGAGGGTCCGCAGGCGAGATAGTGCGTGGAGTGTCGGTCGCTGCGATGCCCATGTTCCGCAACGGCAATAGCCATCTTGCGCATCTCCCGACTGCCATAGCTTGAAAAGCTGGCGATCCATGTTCCACTGCCGCCTCAGGCGCCGCAAGTGCGCACCCAGGAGGAGACGATGAAGCCCATCAGGATGATCGCAGGCGCATTTGCTCTTGCGATTGCCGCGGCCACGGCTTGCGTCACGGCCTCGGGACCATCCTCGTCGGTTGCTCCCAATCCGCCCAACGTGCTTGACGCCTATGTCGCCCGGTTCGATCCTAGCTTCGCCTGGCGCGTAGAGAAGACCTACACCGGCGCCGGCTATCGCGGCGCCGTCATCGAACTCACCTCGCAGACCTGGCTCGATTCAGCCAAGACCGACCGCTCGGTGTGGAAACACTGGCTGAGGGTGACGGTCCCCGACCAGATCACCAGCGACAAGGCGTTCCTGTTCATCGGCGGCGGCTCGAACGGCCGGGCGGCGCCGGCCGGGCCGAGCGAGAACATGGCGCGGATGGCCGTCGATACCTCCTCCGTGGTCGCCGAGCTCGGCCAGACGCCCAACCAGCCGATGCGGCTTGGGAGCAGCCCGGACACCCCGCGCACCGAGGACGACATCATCGCCTACCTGCAGGCGCGCTATGACGCGACGAAGGACCCGGAGGCCCTGGTGCGTCTGCCGATGGTGAAAAGCGGCTCGGCGGCGATGACGGCGATCCAGCAATACATGGCGAGCGCAGCAGGCGGTCGGCGCGCGATCGACGGTTTCGTCGTCTCTGGCGGGTCGAAGCGCGGCTGGACGAGCTGGCTGGTCGGCCTCACCGACACCCGCGTCGTCGGCATGATCCCGATCGTGATCAATGTGCTCGACGTCAACGGCACGACCAAGCACCACTGGATGGCGATGGGCTATTTCTCACCGGCGCTCGGCGATTATGTGAACCACAAGCTCATCCCGGACGAGATCGGCAAGCCGAGGTTCGACGCCGTCAACGCCATCGAGGATCCGCTGAACTACCGCGGGCGGCCGCGGATGAAGATCCCGAAATTCATCATCAATGCGGTGGGCGACGAATACTTCCCGCCGGACAACACCAAATTCTCCTACCCTCTTCTGCCGGCGCAAAAGTCGCTGCGCATGCTGCCCAACTCCAAACACTCGACCGAGGGAACCGACATCGGCGAGAGCATGACGGCCTGGTACGACGCGGTGATTCGCAACCGTCCGGTGCCGGCCTATAGCTGGACGGTGCGGGACGACGGCGCGCTGGTCGTCAAGCCCGGCGGCAAGCCCACCGATGTCCTGCTCTGGCAAGGGACCAACCCAAAAGAGCGAGACTTCCGCGTCGACATCATCGGCGCCAAGGCCTTCACCTCGACGAAGCTGCAGCCACAGGCCGACGGGACCTACCTCGCGAACGTCGAAAAGCCCGCCAGCGGCTTCACCGCCTATTTCGTCGAACTCACTTATCCGAGCGGGACGAAATATCCGTTCAAGTTCACGACCGAAGTCTATGTGAAGCCAGACATCCTGCCCTATCGCTGGGAAGATGCTCGCCCCATCACGGCGCCGGACGGGAAATAGCGGCGAGCAGGCTTCGTCGCAGGCATCCGCCCGGCGACGTGACGCTTGAGGGGCAAATGGCGCTTGCTGCTTGCTGTCCCGAGTCTATCCTCCCCGTCACCGTAAGGGATGGAAGCCATGAGCTATGCTGTCGGCCCCGGCGATCTGGTTTTATGCGTCAACGTCGCGCCGAACCATGTCACGGGAGAGCCGGTACCCCTCATCGCTGGCGAGACTTATCGTGTCCTGGCGGTGATGGAATTTGCGTGCCCATGTGGACGTTCCGATGCCTTGCTGGACGTCGGCGTTGACTTCGCCTGGTGCCAGACTCGCTTCCGGCTGATGCCCAAGCCCAAATTCGAAGCCAAGACGCGGCGCATCTCCGCTCCTAAAGAAAAGCAGACGGTGCGATGAATGACTGGCTAGAGATTGGGCCGCGTAGCCGAGCGCACGCGTGACGCCGCCAACGAGTATCTGCCGCTTCCAGCCACAGTAGGTCGGGCCTTACTTCCCCTCGATCAGCTTGCGCGCGAGGTAGGTGTATTCCAGCGCCGAGCGGCGCGCTGCTTCGCGCTGGTTGGCCGCCGCCGAATGCCCGCCGTCGATGTTTTCGTAGTAGAGGAAGGGCTTGCCGAGGTCTTCAAGGCGCCTCGCCATCTTACGGGCGTGCCCGGGATGGACGCGGTCATCCTTGGTCGAGGTCTCGAAATAGATCTCAGGATAGGTCACGTCCGCCTTCACATTGTGATAGGGTGACAGCTTCTCGAGGAAGGCGCGCTCCTCTGGCACATCGGGATCGCCGTACTCATCCATCCACGAGGCGCCGGCGAGCAACTGGTTGTAGCGCAGCATGTCGAGCAGCGGCACCTGGCAGACGATCGCCTTGTAGAGGTCCGGCCGCTGCGTGAACATGACGCCCATCAGCAGCCCGCCATTCGATCCGCCGACAATGCCGAGCTTGTCCTTCGACGTGATCTTCTTCGCGATCAGGTCTTCCGAGACCGCGATGAAATCGTCATAGACCACCTGCCGCTTCAGCTTCAGTCCTGCCTGGTGCCAGGCCGGACCGAACTCGCCGCCGCCGCGGATGTTGGCGACCACGAAGACGCCGCCCTGCTCCAGCCACAGCTTGCCGACCGTGCCCGAATAGGATGGCGGATAGCTCACCTGGAATCCGCCATAGCCGTATTGCAGCACAGGGTTGGAGCCATCGAGCGCCAGATCCTTCTTGTGCACGACGAAGTACGGGACCTTCGTTCCGTCCTTCGACGTCGCCTCGTACTGGTCGACCTGGTAGGGCGCCGCGTCGAACCAGGCCGGCAGCGACTTGATCTGCGACAGCGCGCCCTTGCCAACGTCATACTGGTAGAGCGCATCCGGCGAGAGATAGCCCTCGAACGTCAGGAACGCCGTGCCCTCCTCCTCGCTCGCGAACGCCACGCCGGCAGAGCCGTTGGGCGGCAGCGCCAGTTCCTTCCTCGTCCACTTGCCGCCGGCCTCGTTGAGCTGCAGCACTTTCAGAACGACATTGTCGGAGAGGTTCAGCAGCACGCCGCCCCTGGCGACATCGACGCCCTGGATCGCCTGTCGCCCGGAAGGGTGCAGCACGATCTCCACCGGCGGGAGTTTTGCGTCGGCAAGGAATTTCGACCACGAGAACGCCACGAGGTCGCCGGACTTGAAGAAGCCCTGGCCTTCTGGCGTCCAGTCCTCCTCCAGCGTCAGCAGCAGCCGGTCATTGTAGATGCCGCGCGGGCTCGACTTCATCGGGATCGGAAGCTTCACCGGTGCGGCGCCCTCGGGAAGCATGTAGTAACTCGACGTGAAGAACGTCTCGCCCTGCACTGCGCCGAACCAGCGCTTGCCGTTCGTATCCTCGAAACTGAACGGAGACGTCGCAACATCCGTCGCCTTGCCGCGATAGACCTCGACGGCGTCGGCCATCTTCTGTCCGCGGTAGAGCTTCTTCACGACGAACGGATAGCCCGACTCCGTCAGCGTGGGCTTGCCGTCCTCGGGCCCCCAGTCCGTCGCCACCAGCAGCGTGTCCTTGTCGACCCACACCGCGTCCGACTTCGCCTCGGGCAGGTCGAACCCGCCGCCGGCCCATGATTTCGTCGCAAGGTCGAACTCGCGCAGCCGCACCGCATCCTTGCCGCCATTCGACAGCGAGATCAGGCAGCGCGCATTCTCCGGCGGCAGGCAGGATGCGCCCTTGTAGACCCAGTTCGCGTTCTCGGCCTTCGCCAGCGCGTCGATGTCGAGCAGCGTCTCCCAGGCGGGTTGCGCCTTGGCATAGTCGGCCAGCTTCGTACGTCGCCACAGGCCGCGTTCGTGCGTCTCGTCCTGCCAGAAATTGTAGACGAAGCCGTTGCGAATCGCGCCGTAGGGGATGCGTTCCTTCGATGTGGCGATCTTCAGCGCCTCGTCGTGGTAGGCTTGGTAGCGCGGGTCGGCCTGCAGGATGCCGAGCGTGCGGTCGTTCTGCCCCTTCACCCAGTCGAGCGCTTCCTCCCCCTCGACCTCTTCGAGGAACATGTGCTTCGCCGGGTCGACCGTGTCCGCCACCTTGCTTGTCTCCTTCTGGGGTCCGCACGCCGCCACGGCCAGCCCGACCGCCGCCGCGAACCATATCTGCCTCAAGCTGGCCTCCCCTGCGCCCGATCCGTTACGGGGAGGCTTAGCTGCGCGTCGCGAAAAGGGAATAGGGAGTCGGGAGTGGGGAATGGCAATTCCTGGCTCCTCGCCATTCTGCGCGCAAATCACTCCCCACTCCCTGGTCTCTACTCCCTAGCGCCGAAGGCGCGCGGCCATTACATCTCCCTGCCATGAAGTTCTGGAAGATGAATGGGGCCGGCAACGCCTTCGTCATTTTTGACGACAGGACGGGAAACCTTGGCCTCAAGCCGGAGCAGATCAAGGCCATCGCCGATCCCGACACCGGCGCCGGCGCCGACCAGGTGATCGCCATGGAGAAGACTCTCAGGGGAGATGTCTTCATGCGCATCTGGAACCGCGACGGCTCCGACGCCGAGGCGTGCGGCAACGCCACGCGCTGCGTCGCCTGGCTGGTGATGGAGGAGACCGGCAAGGACAGTCTCGTCATCGAGACCGTCGCCGGCCGCCTCAAGGCCAAGCGCCTCGGCTCCCGCACCATATCGGTCGACATGGGCTCGCCCCTGCTCAAGTGGGAAGAGATACCGCTGGCCGAGCGCATGGACACGCGCGGCATCGATCTCAAGATCGGGCCAATTGATGCGCCCTACCTGCAGCTCCCCGGCGTCGCCAATTTCGGCAACCCGCACTGCATCTTCTTCGTGCCCGATCTCGACAAGGTCGACGTGCGCGCCGTCGGCTCGCTGGTCGAATGGCATCCCCTGTTTCCCAAGGGCGTCAATGTCGGCTTCCTCCAGGTGATCTCGCGAACCGAAGCGCGCCTGCGCACGTGGGAGCGCAATGCCGGCCAGACGCTCGCCTGCGGCAGCAACAACTGCGCCGCCATCGTCGCCGCCGCACGCCGCAACCTCACCAACCGCAAAGTCCTCGTCCACAATGACGGCGGCGACATCGAGATCGAGTGGAGCGAAGCAACCGACCACGTCATCATGACCGGCCCGATCGAGCTGGAGTATGTGAACGAGGTTTGAGGGGCATTGCGCCGGTGCGACATGGAGACCACCTCACTCCGGCTTGCGCGATTCCTCCCAAACCTAACACCGCTCTTCCCGACGAAAGTCGGGACCCAGGGCTGACCGTCCGCCCGCCGTGGCGTTCGGGCTGCCTTTCCGACGCAGCAAGCTTTCATGCGGGACAAGGTTCGAGCTCCGACCTGGGTCCCGACTTCCGTCGGGAGAGCGGCGATAGGTTTGATCTCAAAGAGGATGGAGCAGAAGACCGCAGCCCCCTGCATCCCCCAATTGGCCGATCGCGAGTCCGCGGCTATGATCCCGGCAAGACAACCGGGGAGAGATCGATGTCCCGCGCACGAGTCGCGATTGCAGCCGTGTTTGCGTTTGGCTTTTCGTGGCTGGCACTGCCGGCCCTCGCGCAGAAGGCGCCGGCGCAGATCGCACTGGCCGAATCCCCGGCCGGCGCGCCGCATACGGTGCTGGGCACGGTCAACGCCGAATACCACCAGAAGACCATCCTCTCGAAAATTTCGAGCCGCGACGCGGTGAATAGCCAGCTTCGCGACGCGGCGGCGAAACTCGGCGCCGACGCCGTGGTCGACATCAAGTACGAGAACAACAATCCGATCATGTCGAAGAAGGGCTTCAAGGCTACGGGCACGGCAGTTAGGTTTGTGGCGCAGTCCGTAGCGCCGCCGCCTGTTCTTGTTGCGGTTGCGCCGCCTGCGCCGGCGGCCGTCGCCCCGCCCGTGCTTGTTGCGCCTGTCGCCTCTGCGCCGGTCGCAGCGCCTCCAGTCGTGGTTGCGGTCGCGCCTCCAGCGCCGGCTCCAGTGGGAGCCATGGTCATCCTTTCGGAGGGCGAGCTCAACACCGGGCGGACCTATTCCGTCCTTGGCGCGGTGGTGTCGAGCGGGACGGTTCGCGCGTCGCTCGACGAGGACCTGCGCGCCAAGGCCCGCGCGCTGGGCGCCGACGCCGTGATCATGCTGCGCTATGGCTCGGAGGGCGCCCAGGGCGTCGCCGTGAAATACCGCTAGCCGTTACGGTCCGGTAATGCGCCCAACGCTGCAGCGCCGCGCTGCCGCAGGTCATTTCCCATTCATCAGGGAGCCGCTAGGCAGCACGGGCGTTTGCCTGCCGGAGCCAGCATGAAACTTCCAGGGATCCTGTGTTTGAGCCTGCTGTGCGCCTCCGCCCTGGCGCAAGACGCCGCCGCCGGGCGAGGCGTTGTTCAAGGAGCGCTGCGTGCTCTGCCACATGGATGTCGACGATTCGGCGCCATCGGCCGACCATCTGAAGACGCTCAGCGTCGAAGTCATCCTGGAGAAACTCGACACCGGCAGCATGCAGCCGATGGCGGCGGGCCTAAGCGAGCAACAGAAAAAAGATATCGCCGACTATCTCGCCGCCAAGACGCCGCCCGCCCCCGCCGACGCGAAGCCGCAGTAGCCATGCGATTTTTCACGCTCGCTATGTTTGTTCAAGTATAGCGTTTGTTCGCGAGCGCTTCTCTCCGCAGCGTTTCCCTGCCCTTGCGCCTGTGAGCGATTGCTCACATCTGTGCCTTGTCGCGCCCGGCGCGCACTGAAACAGTGGCGCTCGAGAATACTGGCGCAAAGAGCAACCGCTCGGCGGAGGGTCCCATGAAGCTGACCATCAACGGCAAGACAGAAGAGTATGCGGGCGAGGACGACCGTCCCCTGCTCTGGTACCTGCGCGAGGACCTCAAGCTGACCGGCACCAAGTTCGGCTGCGGTGTCGCCGCGTGCGGGGCGTGCACCGTGCTGGTCGACGGCCAGCCGACGCGCGCCTGCATCACGCCCGCCGCCTCGCTCGAAGGCAAGGCGATCACCACGATCGAAGGCCTCGACACGCCGGCCGGCAAGGCGGTGCAGAAGGCGTGGGCCGAGCTGGACGTCGTCCAGTGCGGCTGGTGCCAGTCGGGCCAGATGCTGACGGCGACGGCGCTGCTTACCACCACGCCGAAGCCCACCGACGCGCAGATCACCGAAGGCATGACCGGCAATATCTGCCGCTGCGCCACCTATCACCGCATCCGCGGCGCCGTCGCGCGCGCGTCCGAGATCATGGGGTAATCGACATGGCCGCCGACACACTGTCCTTCTCGCCTTCCCGCCGCCTCCTCCTGCAGGTCATCGGCTTCGGCGCCGCCGGCTTCGCCGTGGGCTGTTCGCCTGACATGCGCGCCGCCGACGCCGCCACCGGCCCCGTCGCCAAGACCGCGCTCGGCCCGTTCGTGAAAGTCGGCTCCGACAACACGGTCACCGTCCTCCTCAAGCACATCGAGTTCGGCCAGGGCGTCTCGACAGGCCTCACCACGATCGTCGCCGAGGAAATCGACGCCGACTGGAGCCAGATGCGTTTCGAACACGCGCCCTCGGAAGTGCCGACCTATGGCAACATCGCGTTCGGAAGCGCGGTGCAGGGCACGGGCGGATCGACCGCCATCGCCAATTCGTGGATGCAGCTCCGCCAGGCCGGCGCCGCCGCACGCGCCATGCTGGTTCAGGCCGCCGCCGCCAAGTGGAAAGTCGACCCCGCCAGCATCACTGTCGCCAGGGGCGTGGTCACGTCGGGCTCGAAGAAGGCGAGCTTCGGCGAACTCGCCGCGGAAGCCGCGAAGGTCGCGCCGCCCGCCGCTGACGCGCTGAAGCTGAAAGATCCGGCCTCGTTCCGGTTCATCGGCAAGGAAAAATCCGCCGACCTCATCCCCGCCCGCGCCGACACGCCGGCCAAGCTCAATGGCACGGCGCAGTATGCGATGGACTTCCACCCGGAAGGCACGCTGGTCGCGCTCGTCGCCCGCAGCCCGAAATTCGGCGGCAAGGTCGGCAGCGTCGATGACGCCGCGGCGAAGGCCGTCAAGGGCGTCACCGACGTGATCCCGATCTCCAACGGCGTCGCCGTCGTCGCGTCCGACTACTGGTCCGCCAAGAAGGGCCGCGACGCGCTGAAGATCACCTGGGACGACTCCAAAGCCGAGAAACGCTCGTCCGACAGGATGGTCGCCGACTACAAGGCGATGCTCGCCAAGCCCGGCGCCGAAGCCCGCAAGGAAGGCGCAGGCGCCGCCGCCCTCAAGGGCGCGGGCAAGGTCGTCACCGCCGACTTCGAATTTCCCTACCTGGTCCACGCCCCGCTCGAGGCGCTCAACTGCACGCTGATCTACAAGCCCGGCGAAAGCTGCGTCATTCATTCCGGCTCGCAGATGCCGACTGTCGACCAGGCGGTCGCCGCCGCCATCCTCGGCCTCGACCCCAAGACGGTAACCGTGGAAACCTATCTCGCCGGCGGCTCGTTCGGCCGGCGCGCGACAGCGGACGGCGACCTTCTCTCGGAGGCCGCCCAGATCGCCAAGGCGATCAACGGCAAGGCCCCGCTGAAACTGATGTGGTCCCGCGAGGACGACATCCGCACCGGCAAATACCGGCCGATGAACGTCCACCGCATGACCGCGCGCATCAACAAGGGCGCGATCGAGGCCTGGGGCGACCGCACCGCGATCCAGTCGATCATGGAAGGCACGCCCTTCGCCGTTCCCGGCCAGCCGGACTTCTCGTCGATCGAGGGGTCGAACGACATTCCCTATGCGATCCCCAACATCAGCGTCGATGTGCACTTCGCCAAGAACCCGGTGCCGGTGCTGTGGTGGCGCTCCGTCGGCCACACCCATACGGCCTATGCCAAGGAGCACTTCCTCGACGTCGCCGCGAAGCAGGTCGGCAAGGACCCGCTCGAGCTTCGCCGCGAACTGCTGGCGAACTCGAAAGAGCCTCGCCTGCTCGCCGTGCTCAACCTTGCTGCCGAAAAGGCCGGCTGGGGCACGGCGCTTCCCGCAGGCAAGACGCGCGGCGTAGCGGTGCACAAGAGCTTCAACTCCTATGTGGCCGAGATCGCCGAAGTCATCGTCAACGCCGACGGGACGTTCCACGTCGACCGCGTCGTCTGCGCGGTGGACTGCGGCACGGTGATCAACCCCGACATCGTGCGCTCACAGATGGAAGGCGGCATCGGCTATGGCCTCTCCGCCATCCTCGGCGAGGCGCTGACGCTGAAGGACGGAGCGCCGGTGCAGACCAATTTCTACGACTACAATGTGCTGCGCATGGCCCAGATGCCCAAAGTGGAAGTCTACATCGTGCCGTCCGCCGAGGCCCCGACCGGCGTTGGCGAGCCTGGCGTGCCGCCCATCGGCCCCGCCGTGGCGAACGCGCTCTTCGCCGCGACCGGCAAGACCTATGCGAAACTGCCGATCGGGTTGAAGGCGTAGGCGACTGTCTTCCCCGCCCTGGGGCGACGCGGCTTGCAAGGATCGGCGCCTGAACGCGGCGTGCGGCAGCGTTGGCGCGGCTCCTGCCTGCAGACTGCGGACAGGCGACCCGGGATCATCCGCCGCGTTGCAGGAGGCTCAACTCAGGTCGGCGACGAGGTACTGCGCTCCAACCAGCACCAGGCCGAGCGTCGCCGCATTCCAGCTGAACGTCCTGACCCATGGAAGACCGGCCGCATAGAGCGGCAGGAAGAGCACGCGGCCTCCGAGGTAGAGCGCCATTCCGACCTGGCTCAGGACGCCGCCTGTCCCCGTCATGTGCACGACCAGAACGCAGACCGCAAAATAGGGGAAGGTCTCGAGAAAATTGGCGTTGGCGCGCGCGAGCCGGGCAGCCACGCCGGTTGGCTGACGGCCTTCATCCCGCGGACCTACGGCGTATGTGTTCCCGACCTGGGCCCGGAACGAGAAGGAGGCCGCGGAGAGGTGGACCAGTCCCAGCAGAACCGCCGCCATAAGCGAATAGAGCTCGATATCCATGCCGATCCTCCCCGATCATTGTCGAGTTCGCATGCCTGCCAAGGTTACGCCCAAACGACGAAGTGGCAATCATGGCCCTCGACACCATGGCCCCGGCGCCATGCGGCGCGCACCTGATTTTCAGGCAGACATGGATTTTCCCGTGGGCATGATTGCGCCCTCGCGATCCGGGACCGGGCGCCTGTCCGTTTGTGGAGGGCCGACCCTTCAAAATCCCAACTCTCTGCCTACCTCGTCGTGGACGCGCCCGGATGACCGGGCTTGGGAGGCGGCGCTGCTGGAAATCGCCCTCTGGATTCTCGCAGGTCTCGCAGGCGTGATCCTGCTCGACCGGCTTTTCCTCTGGATGGAGGAAAAGGGCTGGGTCTACTACCGGAAGGTCAAACGCAAGGGAAGCGCGGCGGGCGTCTTCACAGGGACAGACGTGTTCGAGCCGGGCATGCGCCATCTCGACGCCGCAGTGCATCAGGACAAGGCCGGCGAGGAAGACGAGGACGACGGCAGATGATGATGGCAAGCGCGAGGCCGCCGACCGGGTGACCTGACCTATCGCCGTGTGTGCGGCTCCGCAGATTGCGCCATCACACAAATTGTGAACGGGACGCGCTTTCAGAGAAGCAGTAGGGTGGCCCTGTCGCGACGCCAGATCGCGAGCGGGAGGCTTCATGACGTTCGGCTATGGCGACGTGTTCGATGCGGCGGACGAGGCGGTTGCGCCTGGCGATCCAGCCATTCATTGCGACGGCCAGACGCTAGGCCTGGGGCGAGTTCGCGGCGTCGGCCAACGCGCTGGGCCGGGCGCTGATTGCGGCGGGGCTGGAGCCCGGCGCCAAGACCGGCCAGTACATGCGCAACAGCCCTGAATATGCGATCGCATTCGTCGCGGCGCTCAAGGCGCGGCTGGCGCCGGTCAACATCAACTACCGCTACGGACCGGACGAGCTCCTCTACCTGATCGACAACAGCGACTCGGAGGCCGTGTTCTTCGATGCGGCGTTCGCGGAAAATGTTCGTGCAATCCGCTCTCGCCTGCCCCGCGTGAAGGTGTGGGCGAGCGTCGGCGGGCGCGTTGACGGGTTCGAGTTCTTCGACGATCTCGCCAGAGGCGATGGCGGCAGGATCGATATCGCGCGGTCGCCCGAGGACATGTTCCTGCTCTACACAGGCGGAACCACCGGCATGCCCAAGGGCGTGATGTGGCCGAGCAATACCTGGTGGGACGTTCTGGCCCCGGGGCGCGCGGCGGAGCTGGGCGGCGTTCCACCGGCGACGCTCGACGAACTCAAGGCCCAGATTCGCTCGGGCGCGGGGCGGGCGCCGGTCTATGTCGCGCCGCCGATGATGCACGGCACGGGCATGTTCACGGCGTTCAGCGCGCTGACGAAAGGCGCCCCGATCGTGGTGACGCGCTCGCCGCACTTCGACGCCTCGCAGGCGCTGGATGCAATCACCAGGCTGAAGTGCGGCGGGTTGACCATTGTGGGCGACGCGTTCGCCAAGCCGCTGCTCGATGCGCTGCGGGCGGAGCCGAAGCGCTACGACGCCACCAGCCTCAAGGTGATCACATCGAGCGGCATGATGTGGAGCCCCGAAGTGAAGATGGGTCTGTTCGACTTCATGCCGGACGTGAAGCTCTATGACAGTTTCGGTTCGTCGGAAGCGACGGGGCTGGGCGCCTTCATCGCCACGCGCGATGCGCCGCCGATGGAGGCGAAGTTCGATGCGCCGAACACGGTCGTGGTGCGGCAGGGCGATTTCTCGCCGGTGCCGCCGGGGTCGGGGGAAGTCGGCCTAGTGGCAAAATGGGGCAACCTGCCGCTGGGCTATTACAAGGACCCGGAGAAGACGGCGCGGACCTATGTGACCATCAACGGCGTGCGGCACCTTCTTTCTGGAGATCACGCCACCGTGGAAGCGGACGGGCGCATCCGGCTGCTGGGACGAGGCAATCACTGCATCAATTCGGGCGGGGAGAAGATCTATCCCGAGGAAGTCGAGGAAGCGCTGAAGACGCATCCGGCGGTCGCCGACGCGCTGGTGCTGGGGCGGCCCGATCCGCGCTTCGGCCAGGCGATCGCGGCGGTGGTCGGGCTCGAACCGGGCAGACAGGCAACCGAAGGGGATCTCATCGCGCATGTGCGAGAGCGGCTGGCGGCCTACAAGGCGCCGCGCATGATTGCGTTCGTGGAGAAGGCGCCGCGGGCGCCCAACGGCAAGCCCGACTACGAAACCGCGAAGAAGATCCTGGAAGCCAGCGCATAGAGACGCCGAAAAAATTGCGGGGTCCGTCCGCGGACCCCGCAAGTCTGACCTCCGCCTCCTCAGGCGGCTCGAGAAAGGTCCGCGCGCGGCGCTGTGAGTTCGATCCAGTCAGAGAATTTCTTCGCGAACGATCCCAGGAAGGCGCGGGTGTCGGCGTTCTTCACGTGGCCCTCGGCGTCGAACCAGTCGCCGACCGAGCCGAGATACATTTCCGGCTGCTGCAGCGTCGGCATGTCGAGGAAGGCCAGCGACTGGCGCAGGTGGTGATTGGCGCCGAAGCCCGAGATCGGCCCGATGGAGGAGGAGACCACTGCCGCCGGCTTGCCGGCATAGGCGCTGGCGCCATAGGGGCGCGAGCCGACGTCGATGGCGTTCTTGAGGACGCCAGGGACCGAGCGGTTGTATTCCGGCGTCACGAACAGGACGGCGTCCGCCGCTTTCAAGGCCGAGCGCAATCGCGTCCAGGAAGCGGGCGGCGAGCCATTGTCGATGTCGGGGTTATAGAACGGCAGGTCGCCTATGGGCGCGATCTCGAAGGAAACGGTCGAGGGCGCCTCGGCGGCGATGGCGCGCGCGATGCGCAACGAATTGGAGTTCTCGCGGAGGGAGCCGACGATGACGGCGATCTTGCGGGACATGGCTTTGCCTTTGACGACTGAGGATGATTAGAAAGGTCTGGCGGTTTCTTGACGAACGGCTGGTTCGTCTCTTTGTTGCATACGCAACATGTAGGAGGATTAGTTGCGTTTGCAACAATCTCGGCTAAAGCCATCGGCGAGGATTCCTACAGACGCGATCCAGCGCGCCTGGATCGCCCTGGGACGCGTCTCGCAGGCGGTTCAGTGCCAGGTCGAAACCGAGCTGCAGAAGGCAGGCTTTCCGGAGCTCTCCTGGTACACGGTGCTGTGGGAGCTGGAGCGGGCGGGCAAACCGACCCGGCCCAGGGACCTCGCCATCCCTCTCTTTATCCTGCCCTACCAATTGTCGCGGCTGGTCGACCGGATGGAGGCCGACGGCCTGGTGAAGCGCATCCTCTGCAAGGAGGACAAGCGCGGCCACCTGCTGGAGCCCACGCCCAAGGGCTATGCGCTGAGGAAGGCGATGTGGGCCGTCTACGCCCCCGCCATGGACGAGGCGATGAAGTCCATCTCCAACCCCGAGGCGCTGCAGCTCGCCGCCCTGCTCAACAAGCTTGGCGGGATCGAGCATGTCGAGCGCGCCGGCAAGGACTAGGATCGTCTCGACCGGCGCCCGTCTCGCGTGACAATCCGGGCCTTCCGGCCTATGTCCCCGGCCATGGCCGACGGCGCCCCCACCTCAAAGCCAGATGTGGACATCCTCACCCTGGGATGCCGGCTGAATTCCTATGAGTCGGAGGTGATGCGCGGCCACGCGGCTGCGGCGGGTCTCACTGGCGCGGTGATCGTCAACACCTGCGCCGTCACCGCCGAAGCCGTGCGCCAGGCCCGCCAGGCGATCCGACGCGCAAGGCGGGAACGCCCGGACGCCGCCATCATCGTCACCGGCTGCGCCGCCCAGATCGATCCCATATCCTTCGCCGACATGCCGGAAGTCACCCGCGTCATCGGCAACGCGGAAAAGATGAAGGCGGAGACGTTCGTCGGGCTGGGGATCGATGCTCCCCGCGTGCAGGTCAACGACATCATGAGCGTGCGCGAGACCGCTGCGCACCTGGTCGACGGCCTCGATGGCCGCGCGCGGGCCTTCGTGCAGGTGCAGACCGGCTGCGACCACCGCTGCACCTTCTGCATCATACCGTTTGGCAGGGGCAATTCGCGCTCGGTCCCCGCCGGCGAGGTGGTCGACCAGGTGAAGCGCCTCGTCGCCACCGGCCATTACGAGATCGTCCTCACCGGCGTCGACCTCACCTCCTGGGGCGCCGACCTGCCGAATGCGCCCAGGCTCGGCAACCTGGTCCAGCGCATCCTGAAACTCGTTCCTGACCTCAGCCAGCTCCGCCTCTCCTCGATCGACGCCATAGAGATCGACGAACCGCTCTTTGAAGCCCTCGCCCACGAGCCCCGCATCGCGCCGCACCTGCATCTCTCTTTCCAGTCGGGCGACGACATGATCCTCAAGCGCATGAAGCGCCGCCATTCACGCGCCGATGCGATCAGCCTCTGCAACCGCCTGCGCGAGGCGCGCCCCGCCATGGCCTTCGGCGCCGACCTCATCGCCGGCTTCCCGACCGAGACGGACGCGATGTTCGCAAACACGCTCGCGTCCGTAGACGAGTGCGGCATCGACTATCTCCACGTCTTCCCCTACTCCCCGCGCCCGCAGACGCCCGCCGCGAAAATGCCGCAGGTCGCCCGCGACGTGGTCAAGGCCCGCGCCGCGACCCTGCGCCAGAAGGGCGCCGAACGCCTCGCCCTCCGCCTCGACCGCCATGTCGGAACCACCACGCTCGCCCTCGTCGAACAGGGCGGCCGCGCGCGCCTGCCTGACTTCGCCCCCGTCCGCATCGCGGGCCTCTCCCCCGAACCCGGCCGCCCCGCCCTCTTCCATCTGACGTCGCGCACCGCGCGCGAGCTGACCGGCGACCCGGCATGATCCTGTGGTGGGGCAAGAAGAAACTGCCGGACCCGAAGACCGGCGAGACGCCGATTGAGCCGCTCAAGCCCGGCGAAACGCCCGCGCGCGCAGCGACAGAGCCGCTGAACGCCAGAACAAGTCTCGACCAGCAGATCTTCGGCAATGCCCCCATCGCCGCCGCGCCCGACCTTGGCGACGACCCGCTCGGCATCGCCCGGGCCGCCGAGCGCATCGCCGCCGAACGCGCCGCCGAGGCCGCCGCCCGCGAAGCCACCGTCTTCCACCAGCTCGCCGAGGGCCTCAGGCGCTCTTCCTCTCGTCTCGCCGAAGGCCTCGCTGGTCTCGCGAAGAGAAAGATCGACCGCGACGCACTCGATGAACTCGAGGAACTCCTCATCACCTCCGACATGGGCGCGAAAGTCGCCGCCCGCATCGCAAAGGCCTTCGCGCAGGACCGCTTTGACCGCGAGATTTCCGGCGACGAGATCAAGGCCGCCCTCGCCTCCGAAATCGCCGCCATCCTCCGCCCGCGCGAAAAGGTCGTCGACTTCGCTCAGGGCCCGCGCCCGCGCGTCGTGCTCTTCGTCGGCGTCAACGGCTCGGGCAAGACCACCACCATCGGCAAGATCGCGGCGAAACTCTCCGCCCAGGGCGCCGACATCGTGCTCGCCGCCGGAGACACGTTCCGCGCCGCCGCTGTCGAACAACTGAAAATCTGGGCCGAGCGCGCCAACGCCCGCTTTGTCTCCAGACCGCAGGGCGCCGATTCCGCCGGCCTCGCCTACGAAGCCGTCGACCTTGCGAAGAAGGAAAACCGCGACCTCGTCCTCATCGACACCGCCGGGCGCCTGCAGAACAAGACGCAGCTGATGGACGAACTCTCGAAAGTCGTCCGCGCCATCCGCAAGGTCGATCCCAGCGCCCCGCACGACGTGATCCTCGTGCTCGACGCCACGGTGGGCCAGAACGCGCTTGGCCAGGTCGAAGCCTTCCGCTCGACCGCCGGCGTCACCGGCCTGGTGATGACAAAGCTCGACGGCACGGCCAAAGGCGGCGTCCTCGTCGCCATCGCCGAACAACACGACATCCCCATCCACTTCGTCGGCGTCGGCGAAAAGGCGGAGGATCTCCACCCCTTCAGCGCCGACACCTTCGCAAGGGCGCTGGTGGGACTGGACTGATCCATGCTGGAGAGTACGACAGTCAGGGCTGCCTGCTCTCTATTGTCTGGACTCTCCCCGCCGCGTCCCCGGCGAAGGCCGGGGCCTAGCGAGCAACTTGAACCTTGCCTTGCCCCGGAGCTGCAGCCCAACTTCAGAACAAGCATTTACGTCAGCGCTGGGCCCCGGCCTTCGCCGGGGACGCGGCCGTTCGTCCGCTCCCATGCTCAGCAGGCGCAGTGCTGATGGACTCCGCCCTCTTCGCCTTCCTCCTCGGCCTCGGCTCGGCGTTCACGCTTGCGGCCGCCAACACCCTCGTCAAATCCGCCGGGGACATACTCGGCGGGCGCACGGTGATGACCGTCACGGGCTCCCTCCTGATGCTGCCCGCGATCTTCCTGACGCCGCTGCCGAGCGCGCAGACATGGGTCTTCCTCGCCCTCTCCCTGCCCGCCCACTGGCTCTATCAGACGGCCCTCGTCCGCGCCCTCTCGCGCGGCGACCTCTCTCTGGTCTTCCCGGTGATGCGCGGCTCGGCGCCGCTGCTCACCGCCATCTCCGCGTCGATCCTTCTCAAGGAGCATCTCTCGCCGCTGTCGATCGCCGGCCTCCTGATCGCCAGCCTCGCCACCATCGCCTTCGCGCTGCCGGAGAAGAATTTCGGCGGCTCGCGCGCCGTGCGCAATTCCGCGACTGCTGTGGGCGATGGCGACAGGCGCGGGCGTCGCCATCTACAACGTCATCGACGCGCAGGGCGTGCGCTCCAGCCTCGAGACCAGCGGCACGCAGTGGAGCTTCATCGCCTGGCTGTTCGTGCTCGACTGGATCGGCATCTCGACGATCACGCTGGTGACGCGCGGCCCGAAGGAGTTCGCCGCCTCAGCCCGCCGCGCCCTGTGGCCCGGCATGGCCGCGGGCGTGTGCTCGACGATCTCGTTCTCGATGGCGCTCTACGGATTCTCGGTGGCGCCCGTCGCCTATATCTCCGCCATGCGCGAGACGGCCGTGGTCATCGCCGCAGTCATGGGCTGGTGGTTCCTGAAGGAAGGTTTTGGCGCGCGGAGGACGCTGGCGGCTGTGGTGCTGGCGGGCGGGCTGGGCCTGCTGCAGTTCGGGTAGGCGCGTCCGGTCCTTCGCCCTGCACCGATCTCTCTAATCCCCCCGTCCCCGCAGATCGCCTCGCCCGCGCAGGTCCGGCGCGCCCGGGCGCGCCGCGTTCCTCGCCCACGCCTCCTGCAGGGACGGCAGCGCGGCGCCTTCCGGCTCGCCGGCCCTGCCTCCCCAGCTGACATTGTACGTGTCGTCCGAGGCTTCGTAGGTCGCATCCGTCGTCGGCCAGCGGAACGCCGCCCAGCCAACGCCGCGCGCCTCACAGGCGGCGATGCGCGCCCTGAAATAGGAGCCGACATCCTGCGCCCAGCGCGCCGCGCCGAACTCGCCAAGGAAGACAGGCGCGCCCTGCCTCATCGCCGCATCGAGCCGTTTCGCGAATGTGCGTTCGCCGCCTTCGCTGAACACCGGAATGCCGCGCGACGTCTTCGGCATGTGCGTGTACTCGCGCGGCTCGTAGTCGTGAACGCACCACACCGTTCCGCTGACCGGGGGCGCGCCCATGACCGGCAGGAAGTCGGTGCGGCCGAAGGCCGGCGGCGAGATCAGGATCGGCAGGTCGCGGCGCCGCCTTGCGCACCGCGCGCGCAATGTCGCCGGCGATGCGCTTCCAGTCGGACACGCTGCTGACCTGCGCCCGGTATTCGCCCGGCGACCACGCGCCGAGCGGGCGGCCCTGGCGGTTGGTCCCGCCGACATTGGGCTCAGGCTCGACCATGATGTTGAGTCCCGCCACATTCGGGTATCCGGCCAGGATCTTCGCAGCATCGACGCACATGTCCGACCATGCGGCCTGCGCCTGCCGGTCGGTCCAGATCGACTCGACGATCAGCTCCTTCGCAAACCACGTGCCTGCCGCTTCGCGGTGGAAGATGAAGTCGGACCGGCCGGGGCCAGAGCGCAGCGCCAGCACGGTGTAGAGCCCCGCCGCCTTCGCCAGTTCGAGCTGGCGGTGCAGCGCCACCACCATCGCCGCGTCGGGCTGCCATGGCGGCGTCACGGTCCAGAGTTCCGGGAAGGACATGACGACGAGATTGGCGCCCGCTCGCGCCAGGGCGTCGAACTCCGCCGCGCCATAGGCCGGCAGCACCGCGCGGCCTCCGCCGAACGTCTCGCCGTCCACGGAGAGCCGCCGCCGCCGCTGTGCGATCACCGCGCCGCGCAGCACGGCCGCGCCTTCGCGCGGCCAGAGCGCCATGCCTGCCGCCCCCGGACCGGCCTGGGCAAACGCCTCGCCCGCGCCCGCGGCAAGCCCGGCGGCCGCCGCGAGGGCGCTTCGGCGGGTCCAGTTTCCTGTGCTTTGGCGCGTCTTTCGGGGCCGGAAACGCTTCATGAACGGGCTTCGGGTTAAATCGGGGCGGAATCATCTGCTGGCCCAAGCATGATCTGGCGGCGCCTATTTGGCTACTTCCCGGCAAGCCTTGCCGGCGGCCTCGCCTCCTTTGGCGCGGTCTACGCACTGACACGCCTGCTCTCGCCTGCCGATTACGGCTTCTACGCCCTCGCCCTCACCACGCTGGGCATCGTCTACACGCTCACCCTCACCTGGGGCGAGGCGGCCGCCTACCGCTTCGCCGGCGAAGCCGCCGCCAAGGCCCAGATGCCCAATCACATCCGCACGGTGATGGCGCTTCTGGCCGCCTCTTCCGCAGTCGCGATCGCGGCGATGCTCGGCGCGGTCCTGATCGCCAGCGCGCCTGCCCTGAAGCTTGCCCTGTGCGTCGCCGGCTCGACCATGATCCTCGCTCCCGTCGTCAACGCGGCGCAGGAGATGAACCGGGCGCAGCAGCGCGTGTCGCGCTATTCGACCTTGCGTGTCTGTCAGGATGTTGGCGCATTCGTGATCGGCACGTTTCTGGCGTGGCGCAGCGGGCTTGGACCGGCAGCGCCGTTCGCGGGACTGGCCAGCGTCCTGGCAGTCCTCGCCATGGTCGAGGGCGCGCGGCTGTGGCGGGAATCGAAGGACGGCCGGTTCGAGCCGGCGCGCGTCCGGCCCTACTTCGCCTATGGCGTTCCCGTGGCGATTGCGCTCGGGCTCAACATCGCGCTCGACGCGGGCGACCGTTTCCTGATCGCCTATTTCCTGGGGCCGGAGGCGGTCGGGGTCTATGCCGCAGGGTATGGCGTGGCGGACAAGACGGTGGGCCTGGTGTGCGCCTGGTGCGCGGCCGGGGGCGCTCCCTTGATGATGGCCGCGTGGGAGCGTGGGGGCGCTGCTGCGGTGCGCGATGTGTCGCGCGATGTGGTGCGCGCCCTGATGCTCGTTGCGGCGCCTGCGGCAGCAGGGCTTGCTCTCGTGGCGCGTCCGTTGAGCGAGGTGATGATCGGCGAGGCGATGCGCGACCAGGCTGCGGCGATCATCCCATGGATCGCCCTGAGCGGCCTGATGAGCGGCGTCGTGATGTTCTATGTGAGCGAGGCTTTCGTGGTCGCACGGCGGACGGGTCTGCGTGCGGGTCTGATGGTTGTGCCGGTGGTGGTGAATGTGGCGCTGAATGTGGTGCTGCTGCCGGTGATGGGCGTGATGGGCGCGGTGGTGGCGACGGTAGCGAGCTATGCGGTGGCGCTGGTCGTGCTGGCGGTGGCGGCGCAGCGCGTGGTCGCGCTCGCGTGGCCGGTGGCGGAGTTTGCGCGGATCGCGGCGGCGGTGGGCGCGATGGCGGTCGTGGTCGCGGCGGTGCCTGCCGTTGGCGGCGTGGCGGAGCTGGTCGCGAAGACAGTGGCGGGCGCAGTCGCATACCCAGTCGCAGTTCTGGTCGCAGATGCAGGCGGGGCGCGCGCCGCCCTGCGACAATTCGCAACCCGCCGTGTTCGCACCGTTTGACCGGGCGGCCCCAAGCCCGCTAAGTGCCCCCGATGACAGACGCCTCCCCTGCTCCCCGGCCCCAATCGCTGCCCAAGGGCGCGGGAAACATCTGGACCGACATCGGCCCGGTCCTCCTGTTCGTGATCGTCTACAACGTCGTGCGGCGCTTTCCGGAGAACAGCGGCGCGCTGTCCAAGGAGAATGCGATCTACTGGGCGACCGGCGTGTTCATGGCCGGCGTCGCCGCCGCCATCGGCTATACCCTCGCCAAGGGCCGCAAGCCGCCGCCCATGCTGATCATCACAGGCGTGGTGGTGATGGTGTTCGGCGGCCTCACGCTCTACCTGCAGGATCCGAAGTTCGCCTACTACAAGCCGACGATCATCAACCTCCTGTTCTGCGTGACGATCCTCGGCAGCCTGGCGATCGGTCGCAACATCTGGAAGACCGCATTCGAGCACGCCTTCAAGATGCCTGACCGCGCGTGGAAGGTTTTCGCGCTGCGCTGGGCCGGGTTCTACGCCGTCCTCGCGGTGATCAACGAAATCATCTGGCGAACGCAGAGCGAGGATTTCTGGTCGAACTCGAAACTGTTCCTCTCGATCCCGCTGGCGATCGGCTTCATGGTGCTGAACCTGCCCTTCCTGATGAAGCACGCCATCGAGGAACCCGCGGCGCAGCCGGCGGAAGCCGAAACGCCCAAGGACGCCGCCTAGCCAAGCGGCCCCCGAGAGAGAGCGGCCCCTAGAGAGAGCGGCCATTGTCCCACGCCGCGGGACGGCGGGCGGAACTCGGCGCGGCGGCGAGCACGCGGGCATGCTCGATCCAGTCGTCGCGCCGGATACGCCCGCGGAAATGCATGAGGCGGCTGTCGACAAAGGCGGCCTCGTCCGGCGTCCATTCGGCGACCTGCCAGAAATAATAGACCCCGATCTCGTTGAGCAGCTCGCGCAGCATGGGCCCCACGCCATGGATCTGCTCGAGATCGTCTGGCGGGCCGAAGGCCGGGTCGGTCAGGAGGTTCGCCTGCTCCTCGCGGCGCACGGCGTTGATCGGATCGGCCTCGCGCGGCGGCCTTTGCGGCGAGGGCGACCGCAGGCGCTGGATGGGCCCATCCGGCCGCCCCTGCCAGGTCGTGTCGGTGCGCGTCATGACCGCTTCCGGACGCGCGCGCATGGAATGATGCAGGGCGGCAAGCCCATATTCGATCGCCGTCAGGCGGTTTTCCAGTGCGCCGAGATCCATTCGGCTTTCCATCGACTGCATCGCGCCCATGACCGGCGCGAGGTCGGTCTCGGGCATGCCCTGCACGGCCTCCTGGAGCGATGCGACGCGCCGTTCGATAGCTTCGAGCGCATGACGGTTGCGCAACTCCGACTGCACGCTGGCGAGCGAGGCCTGCAATGCGGCGAGGCGATTGTTCACGGGGGCAAGGTCGACCGGCGGTGGAGGCGGCGGAGGCGGAGCGGGGGGCTTGTCGAGCGCCATCACGGCGCGTTCGAGATCGATCATCGAGGCGTTGAGCGGCCGCAGGTCGGTCGCCGGAATGTGGAAATTGGCGATCGCCTGTTCGACCGACGCCAGTCGCGCGACAACCGGCTCAAGGTCGGCGTTGCGCAGCGAACCGACAGCGTTCGTCACGGACGCAAGCCGGTTCGCGACGCTCTCATGGTCGGTGCGGCGCGCCACATCCAGGCGGTCGCCAAGTTCGGCGATCCTCTTTTCCAGCGATCCCAGCAGCGTGATGCGGCCTTCGATGGCGGCCATGCGGCCCTCGACCGGTTCAAGCACGCGAGACGAGCCCATCTTGTCGACGGCCAGCTGCAGCGTGGCGATACCGCTGTGCACGGGGCCGAGATCCGGCGCGGGAATGCGGATCGACCGGATGGTCTGTTCAAGCTCGACCAGCCGGCGCTCGATCGGCGCGAAATCCGGCATCGGCTTTTGCGAGACGGCGTT
Source organism: uncultured Alphaproteobacteria bacterium (assembly GCA_963718145.1). GTDB lineage: Bacteria > Pseudomonadota > Alphaproteobacteria > Caulobacterales > Hyphomonadaceae > UBA7672. The sequence continues at coordinate 268,376 of CAVQYJ010000020.1, forward strand.
GGCGAGTTCGGATATCCGTGCATTCACCGGATCAAGGCTGAACGCAGCCAGCCTCGCCTCGATCGGCTTCAGGCGCTCGCCTATCGGGGCGATCTCGTGGGCGCGCAGGCCGGTAAGGAACTGCTCGATACGGTTCAAGCGCTCGTGCACGGGCCCGATGTCGACCGGCTTGATCCCTTCGATGGAGGACGACATCGATGTCGAGAGCGCAGCGATGCCCTCGCGCACATCCTCACGCGTCGAGAGCTGGGCCAGGCGGTCGGAGCTGTTCGACTCCATCAGCAGCTTCTCATGGCTCTCGGTCACGTCCTCATAGCGGCGTTTCATCCACCACCAGGCAAGCATCGCCCCCAACAGGGCGGCGACGAGCAGCAGGAGAGAGATCTGAAGAAGCAGGAACCACATGGCTTGGTCTCGGTGAAATCGCGGTGGAAATTGAAGTTCAGGTTGGCGGGGACATCCGTATCTCGATGCGTCGGTTGCGGGCGCGGCCCGCTTCGGTGACGTTGTCGGCGATCGGCCGGCCGTCGCCCACGCCTTCGGCGGTGACGCGACTGGCCGGGACGCCTCTTTGTGCAAGGGCGAGACCGACCGCTTCGGCGCGGCGGCGGCTGAGGCCGGTATTGAAGGCGGCGCGGCCGACATTGTCCGTATGGCCCGCGATGACCAGGTCGCCGGGGCAGGCGATGGCGGCTTTCGCGATGTCGTCGAGCAGGGCGTTGTTCTCTGGCCCGATCAGCGCGCTGCCGGTCGAGAATTCGATGCGCGACCGGGCAAGCAAGGCTGCGAAGGTCTGGTCGCAGGACGGCGTTGCGGGACTGGCGGCGGGGGCCGCCGGCGCAGGCGCGGCGGCAGGAGGTTCAGGCGTCGCAATGACGGGCGCCGGCGTCGTCGGCGCGGGCTGGACCGGAACAGGCTGGGCCGGCGCTGGCGTGACGGCGGCAGGCGCCGCCGGGTTCACGTCAACAAAATGCGTGATCACCCGCGTCGCCGGAACGGCGGCGCCGAACAGCGTCATCGCCCGGGCGCTGCGCACGGCGGCGACAGCCTGGTCCGCCGCCTGCTTCGAGGGCGGCGCGCCGCCGATATGGACCCATTGACCGGAAGCGCTGGCGGTTGCCCAGGTCGCACCGATATCGGCCAGCGCCTGGCTCGCCGTGCGGGCCGTGTCGCGCTGGATCGATGCGAAGGCGAAAGGAACAAGACCGAAACCCAGCAGCAGGGCCAGTCCCAGGATCGGCAGCAGGCCATAGGGAACAAATGGCAGGATCGCACCGCCCCTGCGGCGCAAGCGCCGGACGGTGCGCGTCTCCCTGACAATTCGGACAGCTTCTCCAACAGCCATGGGCCTATCCTAGCGCCACGCCGCGGGGTTTGCCGATGTATGTCGCGTATCGGGCGAGCGTGGCGCCTAGCGCGTAAGCTGATCCGTGCCCGGAGGATTACCAAATGGCGAAAATCCGGTGCGCCCGCGGGTTTCGCGATAGTGGTCGAGGGCCCAGCGGACGGACGGAAAAGCCAAGTCTTTCCACGGAATATTGTCCCAGTCCGCCAGCATGACTTCCAGGCTTTCCGGGCCCGGCGCCGGGTCATTCAACAGCCTGGCCCGGAAGAAAATCTGCACCTGGCCGATCCGCGGAATGGAATAGAGTCCCAGAAGAGTCTCGATTTCGAGTTCCGCACGGGCCTCTTCCCGGGCCTCCCGCAGCGCGCCTTCCTCGACACTTTCGCCAAGTTCGAGAAATCCTGCCGGCAGCGTCCAGAAACCCTTCCTGGGTTCGATCGCCCGCCGGCAAAGCAGGATACGCCCGCCAGAATGCGCCACGACTCCCGCCACGATCCTTGGATTTACATAGTCGATGAAGCCGCAGGTCTGGCACACACGGCGCTCGCGATCCTCGCCTGGAGGTATCTCGCCGGAGAAGGAAGTGGGAATTCGCGCTGCGTTCACCGGCCTACAATGGCGTTTTGCTGTGCACAGGAGAAGTCCGCGGCATACATTTCGTGATTGCAGGGCTGAAAACTGTCCGTATCGCTACATATGCTGGAGCTGATTCTGATACGGGGCTGGACATGAAGACCCTCGCCGATGCCGTAAGGCGGGCGGACCGAAGGGTCTTGCGCGACAGCGCAAGGCAGGCGATCAGCTTTCGGCTGAGCGCATCGCCGTCCCACCTTTTGCGCCGGGCGGACCAGTTCGCGGCGGAGATCTTCCTCAAGAATGGCGGCGACGGGGTCACCCTGCGCCAGACAGTGCTCCTGGCGGCCATCGCCGAGGCGGAAGGCGCCAGCCAGTCGGACCTGGTGCGGGCGACCGGCGTCGATCGCTCGACGCTCGCGGAGATGATGGCGCGGATGGAGCGCAAGGGCCTGATTGCCCGGCGGGCCGCGGCGGATGACGGCCGGGCCAAGTCGGTCAAGCTGACGGCCGATGGCCGCTCCAAGCTGCTCGCCGCCCTGCCCGCGATGCGGCGGGTCGACGACGCGCTGATCCGCTCGCTGCCCAAGGAGAAGCGCAACTCCTTCCGCTCGACGCTGACGGCGCTGGCCGTGGCAGCCGATGAGGCGCATGACTTGGACGTCGCCGAACTGAAGAAGGCCAAGAAGGCGGTGAAGGCCCAGAAGGCCGCCAGCAAATTGAGACGCCTGCGGAAGAGCGCCCGGAAGGGACGCGGGCGGGTCCCAGGACGCTAGTTTCTGGCCGGCGGCAAGGGCGCCGCCGGAACCGGCGCGGCGGTCGCCTTGGCGGCCTCGGCCTTCCAGGCGTCGACGAAACGCTGGGCGGTTGCGGGATCGACAATGGGGCCGCGCATGGTCTTCACGATCATGCCGCCAGCGTCGACGAGGAAGGTCTCCGGCACGCCGCTGATCCCGACATCGAGGCCGAGATCGCCTTCGCGGTCGACCACGATCTGGGCGAAGGGATTGCCTTCGCGCCTGAGGATCTCCTGCGCGGCTTCGGGGGTCGCGTCCTTGTAGAGCACGCCGATGATCTCGACGCCCTGCCCGGCCATCTGGACGAGGTAGGGATGCTCGGCCCGGCACGGCGTGCACCAGCTTGCCCAGATGTTGACGAGATAGGCTCGCCCCTTGAGCTGCGCCAGGCTGAAGGGCTTGCCGTCGAGGGTGGAGAGCTGGCGCTCGGGCGCCGGGCGCGTGGGCGAGGTGAAGCTGGCGGGCGCGGCGCCGGGGCGAGTCAGCAGCCACAGCGACACGACGAGGATCAGCGAGAACGGGACCAGTGCGAGAAAGGCGACGCGCCGCTTCACGACTTGTCCTCCCGCTCGAGGGCGTCGAGCTTCTTCCTTGCCTGCGCCGAGCGCCAGAGCGTCCAGGCGACCAGGAGGACGATCGCTGCGATGGCGATGCCGTAGGCGGCCAGGATGTAGGGAGCGTATCTGTCCAGGGTTGGCATCGGCTCAGCCTGCCGCCGCGAGCTTACGCTGCATCAGGAGTTCGGCGCGGCGCAGGTGAACTTCGGCGCGCATGTTGATGAGGGTGAGGCCGCCGAAGAGGGCGAGGTAGCCGAGGGTGAAGGTGATGTACATCGGCCACTTGTATTCGCTGGTCGTGGTCGCCTTGTCGGTGAGGAAGGTCGTCGGCTGGTGCAGCGTGTTCCACCAGTCGACCGAGAAGTGAACGATCGGCAGGTTGATGGCGCCGACGAGGCACAGGATGGCGGCGGCGCGGGCGGCCTTCTGCTGCGTCTCCATCGCCTGCCAGATCGCGATGTAGCCGAGATAGAAGAAGAACAGGACGACCACCGAGGCGATGCGCGGATCGCCCCACTCCCACCATGTGCCCCACATCGGCCGGCCCCAGATCGACCCGGTGATGAGGCAGAGCGCGGTGAACACGGCGCCGATGGGCGCGCAGGACTTGGCGCAGATGTCGGCGAGCGGCGAGCGCCAGACGATCGAGATGAAGCTCGCCCCCGCCATGAAGGCGTAGACGAAGAGCGCCAGCCAGCTCGACGGCACGTGCACGAAGAGGATCTTGGCGGCGTCGCCCTGGCGGAAATCCGCCGGCACGACATAGAGGCCCTGATAGACGCCCCAGGCCACAATCACCGCACCTAGCGCCGTGAAGCCCCAGGCGAAGGGCTTGGACGCCGCCATGAACCTGTGCGGGTTGGAGAAGACGGAGAGGGCGTCCATGGGCATGTCCTTCAGTCTATCGCCGCGCGCAGCGCCATCGCCGATGCGAAGGGCGAGATCGCCGCTCCGAACAGCGCGGACGCCGCAGTCAGCATCAGCGGCGGCCCCCACTCGCCTCCTCCGGCCGCCAGATTGAGTGTTGCGGCGCCGAATATCATCAGGGGGGTATATAGCGGCAACGCCACCAGCGCGATCAAGAGCCCGCCGCGCCGCACGCCCGCCGCAAGCGCAGCACCGATCGAGCCGATGAAGAAGAAGCCGGCCGCGCCGATGGCCGAAACCAGAATCACCAGCCAGGAGACCTCCGGCGGGCCCTGCAGCATGATCCAGAGGATGGGCGCCACGACCGCCAGGGGGATTCCGGTCGCAATCCAGTGCGCCAGCGTCTTGGCGGCGGCGATGCCGCCCATGCCGACGCCGGAGCCGGCATAGGCGTCCAGCGTCCCGTCCTCGAGGTCGGCCTGGAAGAGGCGCTCCATCGGCAACAGGCTCGCCAGCGCCAGGGCGATCCACATGACGCCGGGCCCTGCGATCTTCAGCGTCTCGGCGTCGGCGCTGACCGCGAAAGGCGTGAGGCTGGATGCCGCCGCGAAGAAGCCGACCGGCAGCGCCGGCCCGCCTCCGCCCGACCATGCCAGTTTGAGTTCCCGAAAGAACGCCGCGCGAGACCCGCTCATGCGGTGAGCCTGTTGGCGATCTTGCGGACATGCGTCAGCGCGGAATAGCATTTTGACCGGCGCGACATGCGCCCCCTCCCCCTTGTGGGGAGGGGTAGGGGTGGGGGGCGGCACAGGTGGCGGACCGGCAGAGAGACTTCCCGAATGCGCAACGGCGGGCAAAGCGCTTGCGGAAGGTGATGACGCCCGCCGAGAAGCGATTGTGGAAGCTGTTGCAGAAGGTCGAGGGGGGCCACTTCCGGAAGCAGGTTCCGGTCGGACCGCATGTGTTCGACTTCGGCGATTTTGGGTCGCGCCTGCTGATCGAGGTGGATGGCGGCATCCATGACCTGCCGGAAGTTCAGGAGCGGGATCGCGCGAAGGATGGGTGGGCGGAAAGCCAGGGCTTCCGCGTCCTTCGTATTGCCAACGTGCATGTATTCGGGACGGGCGAGCCCGCGATGGCGGCGGTGATGAACGCGCTGCGAAGGCCGGCGAACACATCGACCTGCGGAACAAGATGAGCCGCCCCCCACCCCCTCCCCTTCCCACAAGGGGGAGGGGTGTGCGATGAACTTTCGTGAAGGGAGTTCGCGGCAAGTCAAGCGACCGCTCCGGTGGTCAGCGTCGCGAGGTCGAGAGACCTGGCTTTGGGGAAGCCCTGTCCGTGCATGGCGGCGATCACCATGCCGCCTTCGGCGATGTGCTCGGTGACGATGAGGTCCATCTCGGCGCGGCCTTCCATGTCGAGCGCGGCGGTGGGCTCGTCCAGGAGCCAGACGGGACGCGGATCGATCAGCAGGCGGGCGAGCGCAAGACGTCGCTTCTGTCCCGCCGAGAGCCCCCGGCCGGGCACCTCGATGCGTTTCATCAGGCCGACGCGTTCGAGCGCACGCCATGCCTCGTCGTCCTTGCGGCCGAAATAACGCGCCCAGAACCGCGCCTGCTCGCCGGCGGTCTCGGTAGGCTTCACCGCGTCGAGATGGCCGAGATAATGAATCGCCACGTCATCGCCGCCCCGTGACTGGCTGCCTTCAAATGTGACAGTCCCGGCGTGCTGACGGGTCAGGCCGGCGAGAATGCGAAGCAGCGTCGATTTGCCCGAGCCATTCGGGCCGCGCAATTCCAGCGCCTCGCCCGCCGAAACTGTGAACGAAAGCCCGGCAAACAGCACCCGCATGCCGCGAGCCGCCGCCAGATTCCCGACCTTCAGGACCAGAGATGAGGCACCCGCGCCAGCCAATCTTGTTACCCCTTTATCCACGTCTGGGCGCTTGATTGCACGACATGGCGGCGTCCTGTAGGAACGCCGCCAGAGCGGGGGGCCGCCAGCTCTCCCCAACACTGATTCCCGATGCCCTGAAAGGGTGGTCCAGACATGCCATCGCTCGACAGTTTCAAGTCCAAGAAGACGCTGACGGTAGGCTCCAAGACCTACACCTATTACAGCCTCGAGGCGGCGGCAAAGAACGGGCTGGGCGACATCTCGAAGCTGCCTGTGTCCCTGAAAGTGCTGCTGGAGAACCTCCTGAGGTTCGAGGACGGCAAGACGGTCACCCAGGCCGACATCCGCGCCTTCGCAGCCTGGATCAAGGACAAGGGCTCGGCCGAGGTCGAGATCGCCTACCGACCGGCCCGGGTCCTCATGCAGGATTTCACCGGCGTTCCGGCCGTGGTCGACCTCGCGGCCATGCGCGACGCCGCCACCAAGCTCGGCGCCGATCCCAAGAAAGTGAACCCGCTGGTGCCGGTCGATCTCGTGATCGACCACTCGGTGATGGTCGACTATTTCGGCAAGGCGTCCTCGTTCGGTCAGAACGTCAAGCGCGAATACGAGCGCAACATGGAGCGCTACGAGTTCCTGAAATGGGGCCAGGGCGCGTTCGACAATTTCCGCGTCGTGCCGCCCGGCACAGGCATCTGCCACCAGGTGAACCTGGAGTATCTCGCCCAGACCGTGTGGACCAAGGAAGAAGACGGCGAACTCGTCGCCTTCCCGGACACGTGCGTCGGCACGGACTCGCACACCACCATGATCAACGGCCTCTCCGTGCTCGGCTGGGGCGTGGGCGGGATCGAGGCGGAAGCCGCGATGCTCGGCCAGCCTGTCTCGATGCTGATTCCGGAAGTCATCGGCTTCAAGCTGACCAACAAGCTGCCGGAAGGCGCCACCGCCACCGACCTCGTGCTCACCGTCACCCAGATGCTGCGCAGACATGGCGTGGTCGGTAAGTTCGTGGAGTTCTACGGCCCCGGCATCGACAACCTCTCGCTCGAAGACCAGGCCACCATCGCCAACATGGCGCCGGAATACGGCGCGACCTGCGGCTTCTTCCCGATCTCGAAGGAGACGATCAACTTCCTCTCCTCCACCGGGCGCCTGGCCGAGCGCGTGGCGCTCGTGGAGGCCTATGCCAAGGCGCAGGGCTTCTGGCGCGCCGACATGAAGGACCCGGTGTTCACCGACACGCTGTCGCTCGATCTCGCCATGGTCGAGCCTTCGATCGCCGGCCCGAAACGGCCCCAGGACCGCATCGTGCTGCGCGATGCGGCCGACAGTTTCGCCATCGCGCTCGACAAGGAATTCAACCGCCTCGACAAGGCGCACATCCGCGCCAAGGTCGAGAACGAGACATACTCGATTGGCCATGGCGACGTCGTGATTGCAGCCATTACGAGCTGCACCAACACGTCCAACCCCAGCGTTCTCATTGCTGCGGGCCTGCTCGCCCGCAACGCCCGCAAGCGGAAGATCATGACGCAGCCCTGGGTCAAGACCTCGCTCGCGCCCGGCTCGCAGGTGGTCACCGACTACCTCACCAAGTCCGGCCTGCAGGAAGACCTCGACGCGCTGGGCTTCAACCTGGTCGGCTATGGCTGCACCACCTGCATCGGCAATTCCGGTCCCCTGCCCCCGGCGATCTCCACCGCCATCGCGGAGGGCGACCTCGTCGCGACCTCGGTGCTGTCGGGCAATCGCAATTTCGAAGGCCGGGTCAATCCGGACGTGCGGGCGAACTATCTCGCCTCGCCGCCGCTGGTCGTGGCCTACGCGCTCGCCGGCTCGATGAACGTCAACATCACCGAGGATGCGATCGGCTATGACGACGAGAACGAGCCGGTCTATCTCCAGGAGATCTGGCCGTCCTCGAAGGAGATCGCCGAGACGGTGCGCCAGGTCGTGACCGCCGAGATGTTCGCCACGCGCTATTCCGACGTGTTCAAGGGCGACGCGCAATGGCAGGGCATCAGGGTCGAGGGCGGCGCCACCTATGGCTGGCCGATGACGTCGACCTATGTGCAGAACCCACCCTATTTCGAAGGCATGACGATGACTCCGGAGCCGCTGACCGACGTTGCGTCGGCGCGCATCCTCGCCCTCTTTGGCGACTCGATCACCACCGACCACATCTCTCCGGCCGGCGACATCGCGGTCTCTGGCCCCGCTGGCAAATACCTGCGCGAGCGCCAGGTGCCGGTGTCGGAGTTCAACTCCTATGGCGCACGGCGCGGCAACCATGAAGTGATGATGCGCGGCACCTTCGCCAACATCCGCATCAAGAACCATATCGTGCCTGGCGTCGAAGGCGGCGTCACCAAGCACTGGCCGGATGGGACCCAGCAGGCGATCTACGACGCGGCGATGAAGTATGTCGCCGAAGGCACGCCGCTGGTGATCTTCGCCGGCAAGGAATACGGTACGGGGTCGTCACGCGACTGGGCCGCCAAGGGCACCCGCCTGCTGGGCGTGCGCGCCGTCATCGCCGAAAGCTTCGAGCGCATCCATCGCTCCAACCTGATCGGCATGGGCGTGCTTCCCTTGCAGTTCGCGGAAGGCGTGAGCTGGCGATCGCTCACATTGACGGGAGCAGAAAGTGTCACCATCCGCGGCGTGGCCAGCCTGCTCCCGCGGCAGGTTGTCTCTGTGGATGTGACCTACCCCAACGGCGAAACGCGCTCTTTCGAGGCAAAAGTCAGGATCGATACGGAAAACGAGCTGGATTACTACCGGAACGGCGGCATTCTCCACTATGTGTTGAGAGAATTGGCCAAGGCTTCGTGAGGTCGGCTCACGCCGTCTTGATTCGTGCGTTTGTGCGCCAGCGAGATATCCGGGTCCGAATGAGGTCAATTCCTGTCCGTTTTGTTCTCGCCGCCCTTGCCCTGGCGGTTGCCCCTGCCGCTTCGGCGCAGAAGGGCGGCATGAACGTGCCCGAGCACGCCGTGCGTCCGGTGGTCATGGAATTGTTTTCCAGCCAGGGCTGCGGCAACTGTCCGGCCGCCAACGCCAATATCGCGAAACTGTCGGAGCGGTCGGATGTGGTCGCGCTCACCTATCCGGTTGGCTACTGGGATTATCTGGGCTGGAGCGACACGTTCGCGAAGCCGGAATTCACCGAGCGCCAGACGCGCTACAACCGCCTGCTGAAGCATCGCGGCCCCTACACGCCGCAGGTCGTCTATTCGGGGCGGATGCACGGGTCGGGCGTCAACCTCGCGAAGATCGAGGAGAAATTCGCGATCCGGGACATCACCCCCTATCCGACCACCGTATCGTTCGACAAGGACAGCGTCGTCGTGGCCGCCGCGCCGGCCTCGACGCTGAAGCCCGAGGACACGGCCAGCGTCGTTCTGGTGCGCTTCAAGTCCGGCGTGACGAAGATCACGCCCGGCGGCGGCGCGAACAAGGGCAAGCCGATGACGTATGTGAATCTCGTCACCGGCTATGAGACGCTCGGCGAGTGGAAGGGCGGCACGCAGAAATACGCGGCGAAGTGCGCATCAGGCTGCGCCGTGCTCGTCCAGAAGGGCGGCGCCGAGGGCGCGGTCATCGGCGTGGCGCAGAAGAAGTAACTACTCGACCAGCGCCGCGAGCGGCGTGGCGTAGACGCCCCAGTCCAGTTCCGTCAGTCCGAACGCCCAGCCGGCCGCGCGTGCGTTGATTGCGCCGGCGCTGGCGACGGCTTCCGGGGCAGCGCCCTCGGACACCGCCGCGCCGATCGTCACCCAGCGCTTCTCGCCGGCCTGCCAGCCCTGCACGCTGATCGTGACGCCCGAGCGCAGGCGGACGATGTATTGCGTGGCCGGAACGCCGCTGGCGACGGTGTTCGCGGGCGTCACGTCGATGGGAGAGAACCGCGTCAGCGCCTGCGCCGTCATCGCCGGGCCGAACGCTGCAATCACACGGCGGCTGGCGTGGGGCTGAGCGAGGCGGAATTGCTGGCCGGTCGCGTCGGCGGGGAGGAGCGTGTACCACGCGCCTGTCTGCGGGCGGACATTCACCTCGGCGATGTCGCCTGCCGCCACAGACACCACATCGAGATCGAGCCAGCGCGCGCCGCGCTGCAGCGGCGGCATGTCGCCGCCCGCAACGGCCCAGGCCTGGAGATCGTCCGGTTCGCGCACATAGGAGCGGCCCTCGCGATAGCCGACGACCAGCTTCGCAAAGCTGTTGCCGCTGCCATCGCCCACTTCCAGCAGCGCGCCGGTTCCGCCGCTGGCGGGATCGCCCAGGCCGATGCGGTCGAACTTCTTGTCGTCCCGGGTCATCGCCTCGGAATAGTCGAGCGCCGACAGGGCGCGCGTCAGGCGCGCGATCTTCTCGGGCGCCACGGGATAGGAGCCCTTCTCCGACAGCACCCAGTCACTGCCGTTGCGCACGAGGTGGTAGGATTCCTCCGCCGTCGTCACCATGATCAGTGCGACCTTGTCCACGTTTGCAGCGAAGTCCGGCAGCACCTTGTGGCCGATCTCGGGCCGCGGGATTTCCTCCTTCGGCGGCAGGAAGGAAACGAATCCAAGCAGCGCCGCCAGCGCCGCGCCGGCGCACATCTGCAGCACCGTCCTGCGCCGCCTGAGCCCCGCCGCGCCGCTCATTGTGCGTCCCTCCGGCGCCGCGCGCGGCTGCGCCAGAGGAAGACGCCAACGCCGAGCACGGTCACGAACAGGGGCGGCAGCCAGATATTGATCAGCTCCAGGCGCCGGCTCAGCGCATCGATGTCGCGCCGGAACTCGCGCTCGACGCCGCGCAACTGGCGGCGGATGCCGGACGCCTGGTTCTGGAACTGCGCGATCTCGACCAGTTGCTCGGCCGTGCGCGCTGCGCCGCCCGCGCTTGCCTGCTCGACCTCCTTCACCCGGCCCTCGGCATCGGCCAGCAGCGCCTCGAGCCTCTGCTGTTCCTTGTAGAGCCGGTCGCGAGCGGTCTGGCGCAGCGCATCCACCCGCTCCATCGGCCGCGCCGCCGGGGCGCGCGAGCGCAGCGCCATCAGCGCCTCGTCGCCGCCGAGATTGTCGAGCGCGTTGAGAATGAAGGCGGCGTTGTCGGCGATCGGCGCGCGTGTCTGGGGATTGACGTAGAAAGCGTCATCGAACGCATCCGCATCGGCCACGAAGATGATCTCGGCCTTTGTCTGGGAGAGCGAGACGTAAGGCTCGACCTTCTTCGTCTCGTCCTCTTCCTGCGCCGCCAGAACGGGATCCTCGTTGAGCATCAGTTGCGGCGGGCCCATCGGGAAAGCGGTCTTGAGCTGGCCGGACAGCCGCCCGGCCAGGATCAGCGCCTGCCCCCCGGGCCTGTAGGCCTGCATCACCTCGCGCGGCGGCGGGTTCTCCATGGCGATGGCCGCCGGGATCAGCGCCGCCTGCGGCGTCGTCTCGATCAGCGAGGTGAAAGTCGCCTGTGTTCCGGACCTGGCGATGAGCTGCCCTGGCGCCCCGAAATTGACGGCGCGAGAGAGGTCGGCCGTCACCGGATCGCTGGTCGACATCAGCGCGTGCGGCGGCGCAGGGAACAGAGGCTGGCCCTCGACGGTCCGCCGGCCGCCGCCGGCATCGATCTCGATGGGCAGGGCGAGCGCGCGGTCCGCCACGGCATCCGCGCTCACGCTCACTCCGAGCGACGCATCGAGCACGCCGAGGTTCGACGATGGCGCAGCTCGCCTGCCCTCGCTCGCCAGCGACACGCGCGACACCGGGTCGAGCGCAATCAGCGCCCGGCCCCGGCGCAGCAGGAACTGGTCGATCACATAGCTCTGCCAGTCATCCATCGGTGCGGGATGGACGATCATCAGCATGTCCGTCCCGGCCGGCAGGGCGCGGAAACCGGCATCGACCGGGACCACATCGAAGGCTCGCCGCATCTCGCGCAGCACGAAGGCGTCACGCTCGCCCGTGCCGTCGCCCTGGAAGGACGGGAGCGACGAGATCACCGCCACCCTCGGCGGCGCCGGATCGTCGAGCTGCGCGATCAGGCGCACCAGCTCGTATTCGAGCATCGCGTCGCGTTCGGGCGCGAGATAGGGAATGGCGATCCGGTCATCGACGGAGTTGGTCCCGATGACGCCGAAATAGATCGGATCGCCGCCCTGCGTCGGCGTCGGCGCCGGCTGCAGGCCGGCCGCCGTGATGCGGTCCTCGTCGTCGGAGAAGGGTTCCGGATCGGTCTCGCGCACCTTCACCTTGCCGTTCGAGCGCGCCGCAATCTCCTTCACCAGCTCGCGCACCCGCTCGGCATGCGCCCGCACCGCCGGGAAGTCCGCGCCCACGCCGCGCGAATACACCAGCTCCAGCTCCACCGGCTCGACCAACCGCTCGACCACGCGGCGCGCCGAGACAGAGAGCGTGTAAAGACCGTTCTCGGTGAAATCGAGCCGCGCCGGGGCCAGCCATTTCCACGAAGCGAGGTTGGCGCCCACGAACATGATCGCGGCAAGCAGGCTGGCGACGAGGGCGAATTCCCTGCGCTTCATCAGCCGCCCTTCCTTGCGCTGACCCAGACGGCGTTGAGCGACAGCCAGAGCACGATGAAGCCGACATAATAGATCAGCGCCCGCGCCTCGAGCACGCCATGCTGGGCCGCCTCGAAATGCGTGAGCAGCGAGAACGACGCCAGCGCCTCTGCAGCGCGCGGCCCGAACGCCGAGGAGACCAGCGGCAGCCCCGCCGCCGTGAACAGGAAGCCCACCGCGACCGACAGCACGAACGCCACCACCTGGTTGCCCGCGGCCGCCGATAGCGCGCAGCCGATGGCGAGATAGCCGCCGGCCATCAGGAGGCTCATGGCGTAGCCGAGCGCGATGGCGGCATGGTCGGGATGGCCAAGCCACGCGACCGACATCCACATCGGCGTGGTCAGCAGCAGCGCCGCCGCGGCCACGGTCCATGCGGCGAGGAACTTGCCCAAGACCAGCGACCAGGTCGGCGCCGGCAGGGTCAGCAGCAGTTCCAGCGTGCCGCCACGCGTCTCGTCGGCCCACAGGCGCATGGCGACGGCCGGCAGGAAGACGAGATAGAGCCAGGGATGAAAGAGGAAGAATGGCGCGAGATCCGCCTGGTTGGTATCGAAAAAGCGGCCGATCTGAAAGGTGAAGGCGCCCAACGCAATCAGGAAGATCGCGATGAACACATAAGCCAAAGGCGTCAGGAAGTAGGCCGAAAGTTCGCGCAGATAGACCGCGCGCAATGCGTTGATCGCCTGTCTCACGCGGCCTTCCCCGGGCTCGCGGGCGCCGGCCGGGTCAGCGCGTGGAAGGCGTCCTCCAGCCGTCCCGAAGGCGCGCGCTTGGCCAGCTCGGCGGGCGCGGCGTCGGCCTTGATCTCTCCACGGTCGATCAGCACGGCGCGCGAACACATCGCCTCGACCTCGTCGAGCTGGTGCGTCGAGATCAGGATCGCCTTCTCCGCCGCCATGCGCGAGATCAGCGCGCGCATGGCCTGTTTCTGGTTGGGGTCGAGCCCATCGGTCGGCTCGTCGAGGATCAGCACGGCGGGATCGTGCACGATGGCGCCGGCCAGCGCCACGCGGCGGCGATAGCCCTTGGAGAGCGTCTCGATCGGCTGGTGCAGCACGTCGGTGATGGCGGCGTCGTGCGCCACGCGCAGGATCGCCTCGCGCGCCGCCTTGCGCTCCATTCCGTGCGTGCGCGCGAGGAAGCCGAGAAAGTCCCTCACCTGCAGGTCGAGATAGAGCGGCGCGCCTTCCGCGAGATAGCCAAGCGAAAGCTGCGCTTTTGTCCGCTCCGCGATGATGGATGCGCCGTTGATCCACGCCTCTCCGGCGTCGGGCTCGAGAAATCCGGCAATCATGCGCAGCGTGGTCGACTTGCCGGCGCCGTTCGGGCCCATGAAGGCGACGGTCTCGCCGCGCTCGACGGTGAAAGTGACGCCGCGCACCGCCTGCTTCGACCCAAATGTCTTGGATAGCTGATCGACCTTCAGCACTTCCATCGCGGGCTCGCCGTTTCCTGGGTGAAGGACGCCCCTTGCTAGTCCTCCAGCCTGCCCGAGGGAAGCAAAGCCTGGTGAAAAATCGCCCAACGCGCTGGGTGATTCGCCTGCGTAAAGGGCCTAACTGCCAAACGCCAATGACCGCGATGTGTGCGCAACACGCGCACGACCGCTGATTCAAAAGCCTTTTGATTTCTGGGGAGTGAGGTGTCGGGCGGACCTGTCAGTCGCAACCCTGGGGGGCTGGGGGGCTGTTGGGTCCAAGGTCGGCGTCTTAACCATCCGCCCGACGTGTTCAATCTCACCCGGATTGAAGGCTGTGCCAAGCCCGAAATGCGGCTGGATTGCGAATTATCCGTAATGATCCCACTCTGTGCACAGGGCTCTTCCTGCCTGCCGGAGTGCACATGACGGATCAGACGCGGGCGGTTATGCAGTCTCCGTCAAGCGCGTCCGCCGCGTCTGCCCCCCAGCGCATCTGGTTCGATCGCCGCGAACTGGAAGCGATCCTGCGTGTTTACGGGCGTCTGGTCGCAGACGGCGAGTGCCGCGACTATGCGATTGGCGCTTTTGTCGACCATGCCGCCTTCTGCATGCACCGCCACGCATCCGAAGGTCCGACGTGGACCGTGGAAAAGCGGCCGGAGCTGGCGCGCAAGCAGGGCGCGTTCTCTGTCTTCAATTCGGCAGGCCTGGTGCTGAGGCGCGGACACGAGCTGGCGCAGGTGCTGAAGGTCTTCGACAAGAAGCGATTCGGCGTCGTCGAGTGATCCGGCGCGACATGACCCAGATCAATGCGCGCCTGAAATGAAAAGCCCCGGCCGCAGGGCCGGGGCTCTCATTAGATCGATCTCGATCCTGCCTAGTTACGCGAGGACAGGAGGGCGAGGATGATGCGGAACATGTTCACGAACGAGATGAAGAAGTTCAGCGCCCCGTAGTTGGTCATCACCGCGAGACTGCGGGTGTCCTGGTTGAAGGCGTAGTAGCTCTGCTTGAGCTGCTGCGTGTTGGTCGCAACCAACACCGCCGACAGCGCCAGCACCGCGCCCATGATGATCCATTCGATCATCGAGTTGGCGGGCAGGATCAGGTTGACCAGCGACAGGGCGATCACGCCCCACAGCGCCATGACGGCGAACGAGCCAATGCCCGAAAGATCCTTCTTGGTGGTGTAGCCCCACAGCGACAGCGCGCCAAAGGACGAGGCGGTGATCAGGAAGGCCTTGGCGATGGTCACATAACTCATCGTCGACGTGATGCCGCCGCGCGACGTACTGGTGATGCCCGACTGCGCCATGAGCACGTAGACGCCCATGCTGAGGCCGATCATCCCGACAACCGCCCAGTAGAGGATGCCGGAAGCCAGCGGCGACGGGTTCTTCATCAGGAACATCGAGCCGAGCAGCAACACGGGCGGGCCCCACATGATCACGTAGACCAGCGGAGTGCCGAAGATGAGCTGCGACAGCGGCGCGTAGGTGCCGGCGGCATAGGCCAAGCCGGCGGCAAGCAGGATGCCGAGCATCAGCTTGTTGTAGACGCCGAGCATGAACTTGCGCAGGCCGACATCGACGGCCATGTCGCCAGCACGGGCAGTCCCCGGACCCTGTGCAAATTGGAAGTCAGCCATGGTCTGTTTGAACCCTCTGTCAGAGGCCGCAAATCCGCAGCCAATTGCCTGAAAGAATGGGCATTCGAACGCCTGATTGCAAGTAAAACCGGGTTCCGTCTGCGATTGCTTGCGCGGATGTGAAGAGCGTGAATCAATCGCTAACCACTGTGATTCATCACGAATCTCCCGCAACGGCGCTGTAGCGGCAATTACAGCAGTTGCATCTCCTTGTTCCGCCGGCCGCGCCTCACCTGATAGTCATGAGCGAATGAGCCTTCGCCTCTTCGCCGCAGCGCCCCTTCCCGAGGAGATCGCCGACCGGCTGCTGGCGCTCCAGGCCGAAGTTCCAGGCGCGTCCTGGCGCGAGGCGGAGCAGTTCCACCTGACGCTGCGCTTCTTCGGCGAGATCGACGAGGCGCTGGCGCGCGACCTCGACCAGGAACTGGCCGCCATCGTCGAAAGTCCATTCGAGATCCGCCTTGCGGGCGCTGGCAGTTTCGGCGGTCGCAACCCGACGGCGCTGTGGGCCGGCGTCGAGGCCCCGCCTGCCCTCGCGCGCCTCTCAGCGGGATGCGAGCGGGCGGCCCGGCGTGTCGGCCTCGAGCCCGAGGGGCGCAAATTCAGGCCGCACGTCACGCTCGCCTATTGCTACGGCACGAGCGATCGCGACGCCGCTGACTTCCAGGAGTTCGCGGGAGGCTTCCGCACCGATCCCTTCTGGATCGATCGCTTCTTCCTGTATTCTTCCCGGCGGTCGAAGCAGGGGTCCCGCTACGAGATCGAAGCGGAGTACCCGCTGCTCGGCCTGCCAGCGTAGCGCCGCTTTTCGAACGAAGTCAGGGCTCAGAGGCCGAACAGCTTCTGCAGGGCGCCGAGCAGGCCTTCGAACTTCAGTCCAGCATCCGTAACGGCCAGCGCATAGACCGGGCCGTTCGGCATGCGCCTTCGGCTGGTGGCGGACCGTCCCGTCGAACACGGAGAAGTCGCCCGGGCCATAGACGCCATAGCTGTCGGAGAATTCGCCATAGATGCAGAGCGTCAGTTCCTGCCCCTTGTGCGTGTGCCAAGGCACGACAACGCCTGGGCCGATGCGGATGATCTCGGCTTTCGCCGTTCCGCCGACGCCAAGCGGCAGGCTGCGGATGCCCGGGCCTGCATGGCTCCAGCCGCGGCGCGATTCGGCATCGAGGATTGCATCCTTCAGAATATCCGGAACGACGCCGAGTTCGGGATAGGACAGTTCGGCGTGCCGGCGGCGAATCGATTTCGACTCGCCCCTCTCGATCGCGGCGAAGGCCATGTCGAGGGCGCTGGGCGACATCTGCGCCGGCTGTTCTGTTTCGAGGGCTGCGCCGGCGATCGTCTCGGCGACGGCGTCGGCTATACCCCTCATCTGCATAAGGCTATCGACGAACAGGCCGAGCGCAGGCTCCGCCCGGCCCGACGCCAGAGCGGCGCGGGTAGCTTCATCAAGCTGACCCGTGGAAACCTTCATCTTGCGACCCTTCCGAAGGTGGACCGTCCACCCACCGTCCCTCTGATACGCAGGTCGAGCTCAACTGGCTCACTTTCATACTCGGCCTGAAATCCAGGACAATGAAGCCCAAACATCCAAAGCCCATGGCCCATCAGCCGCCTCGGCGCAGCCAAGGACACCGCGGCGGAAAGCGCCGCGACCCATGTGGCGCCGGCAATTCACCGTAGCCACAAGCCTCGTGCGGTCCCGGCTAGCCCGACAGGGAAAATCTGCCGGGACAAGGTAACCGACCGGCCCATGCCGTCGAAGCCAGACATACGGCCTGGCATAGGCCCAGGGTCGAAGGCCGCTTTCCGTCGACTCGCAGCGAATTGGGAACAAGGGTGCTCAAATGAAATCTTGGTTTGCAGCCATGGCCGCGATTGTTGCGCTGGTTGCGGGGGCGCTCGCCCTGCCCTCCAGCGCCGATCAGCCGGTCAGGGAGATCGGCATCGCCACCGGCAAGCCCGCCCCTGCGATCTCCGGGACCATGCAGACCGGCCAGCCCGCCGACTTTGCCAGCTTACGCGGGGAGAAGGGTCTGGTGCTGGCCTTCTTCCGTTCGGCTGACTGGTGCCCGTTCTGCAAGCAGCAGCTCAAGGACCTCAACACGATCGCGGACGATCTCGATGCCCGCGGCTTCAAGCTCGCGGCGCTGTCCTACGATAGCGTCGACACGCTCGCGAAGTTCGCGAAGGCCAACAAGATCGCCTTCTCTCTGGTGTCGGACCCTCATTCCACCGTCATTGACGCTTTCGGCGTTCGCAACCTCGACGTCGCCGGCAGCAAGCGCTTCGATGGCATCCCGCATCCAGCCATCTTCATCATCGGGGCCGATGGCGTTGTCCTGCAGAAACTCTACGAGGAAAGCTACACGAAGCGGCCTCCGACGGACCTCGTGCTGAAGACCGTCGACGCCGCGACGAAGCAGACCGCTGCAGCCGCGCAATGAGATCTTCACATGCAGCTAGGCGAAGGATGCCTCTGTGACGCTTGCGGCGAGAATCGCGGGTTATGTGCTGGCCGCGTTCCTGGCTTTGATGGGCGCGCAGAAATTCTTTGGCGCCGTTCCGATCTTTCAGATCATCGAGGACAATCTCGCCGCCCGGTGGAATGTCAGCGCCCCTTGGATCGAGCCCTGGTTCAAATACCTGACCGGCGGTTTGGAGCTGGTTGCCGCCCTGCTTCTCGTGATCGGACGGCGCTTTGTTGGTGGCGGCCTGGCGTTGTTGGTTCTCGTCGGCGCCGTGGTTGCGCATCTCACCGTTCTTGGCGTCTCGACGCCGATGTCGAATGCGCCAGGCGCCGAAAGCAGCCCGGTTCTGTTCGTGATGGCGCTGGCGTTTCTCGCCGTGGCGGCATTCGTCACGTGGGCGTCACGTCCTATGGCGGCGTCGCCAGCCAGCTAGCGCGGCGCCAGGGCGCCTGCAGCGCCGCCGGACTGCCGAGACAGCGCAGGTTCGCGCAGGCGCCGTGGCTGCGGCGCAAATCAAGGCCGGGATGCTGGTTTATCCCGCGAAGTCCTGCCGACGTTCGCCGCGCGCGCCATGAAGCTGCTGCTCACTCATCGCTGAGTTTTGCCTTCATCTTTCCGAACGCCAGCCGGATGCGGCTCTTTACCGTTCCGAGCGGCACATCCAGCCTGTCGGCAATCTCCCGGTGGGAGAGGCCCTCGTAGAAGGCGAGACGCAGGAGCGCCAACTGCTCTTCGGGAAGGTCCTTCATCGCCTCGCGCACCCGCGTCTCGGTTTCCATGGCCTCGACCCGGGCGTCGGGCGCCTCCACGCCTGCCGGCAGGATCATGGTTTCTTCCGGGTCGAGATCCGGGCGCTTGTTGCGGCGGAAGACGTCGATGCGTCGGTTGCGGGCGACGCGGAAAATCCAGGTCGAGACGGATGCCTGGCGGCGGTCGAACAGCGCGGCCTTGCGCCAGACCGTGACCATGACGTCCTGTGCGATCTCCTCGGCCTGTCCATTGTCTGCGCCAAGCCGCAGCAGGTAGCTTTTCACGCGCGGGGCGTAATAGCCGAAGAGTTCGGCATAGGCGGTGCGGTCCTGTCGCGTCGCAACGGACACGAGCAGGTCGGCGAAATGCTCGCGGTCGGCGTCCGCCAGCGTCTCGCCCGCGGGCCGCGCCTGGCTGGCTCCCTTGGCTCCCATCCCATCCGATCGCATGCGTACGCCGATTTGCCCACAAGGCGCGTCGACCATACGCCCACCCTTCATTCGAGGGAAACCATGCCGCCGTTACGCGCCCGGGCGGCGTTTGGATCAGCCTTCTTCTTCCTCACCCAGCCCAAAGGCCGAGCCGGAGCCCTCTTCCTCGACAATCACCACAAGCGGGTTGTGGGGATCGCGGGTTTCCTCGCCCTGCTGGTCCGGACCGGTGAACAGGTCGAGCTGGTTGGGATCAGCAGCCTTCTTCCTGCGCTTCGCTTTTGACCCCGCCTTGGCGAAATAGAGATCGTCGGTGTGATCATCGGCCAGGCTGGGGGCGGCAGGCGCCTCGGCCTCTTCTGTCCTGGCGGCGCCCTTCCCCTTCCTGGTCTTGGGCTTGACGCCGGAGGCCGGCTTCCAGAACGACACGGCGATGACGGGTCGGCCCTTGGCGTCCTCGTAGAACTGGACGAAGCCGCGCGCCGACGCCGCCTGCGCCTTGCCCTGGATTTCCTCGCGCTCGGCGGGCGCGGGGCGCAACCACTCCGACACCAGGGTCACCGGACCCCTGGCCAGCTCCCGCGCCTCGGCGATGGTGCGCGCGCCGCCTTCGGCATCGAGCGCGGCGCGGGCGGTGGAGGCGATGGGATATTGCAACGGCATTCGTCTCGGACTTGGTTACTTGACCGGGCGCTGACGGCCCGCGGACTATTCGATCGTGGGTTCGGAGGCAGCGGCCCCGGCCCCCTCGGCCACACGCATCAATCGGGCCGCAGCCAGCCGTGCGAAGGACAGCGTCACCGCCTTTCGCCGCGCAGCAACCAGCGGCGCAGGCGCCGCCTCGCGCAGGATCGCCCCGCCAAAGCCGTCGCACACCATGAGGGCGGCCTCCTCCGGAATGCGCTCCTTCGGGAAATCGCAGTCGACGGCAAAATAGAACCGGTCGCAGTAGGGCGCGTACTCCGGCCATTTCTGGTCGGTCGTGAAGTCCTGCAGGCAGGATTTTACTTCCACGATCACGACCTCGCCCTTGGGGCCGACCGCCATCACGTCGGCGCGGCGGCCATTGGCCAGCGTGACCTCGGTCAGCGAAGCCAGGCCCAGCTCGGCGAACATGCGCTGCACACCGCGCACGATCTCCGCGGCCCTCCCGTTCGGGACAGGATCGCCAAAAACCTGCGAAACGGGAGAGGTGTTAAGCATCGCCAAGCGGAGAGTTCCTGTTAGGTTCTCCTTATCGCGCGGGATGGATCAGAGGGCAACCGCCGCCCTTCCAGGGTAGTGGGGTCATTCGAAATTCAATCTCACCGAGCACCGCGCGGGGTCAGACCGGCTCCGCCGGAGTCGCGTTCCAGGCGTCGATGAAGTGTTGGGAGTAAGACTTGAACATCGTCTCGGACATGTAGCAGCCGCGGGCGAGGCCGACCCAGAAGTCCAGCCCTTCGCGCGGCTCAGCCTTGCGCGCCCTGCGAACCGCCTCCTGCGCCTCCGCTGTGCGGCCGAGCGCCTGCAGGAAGACCGTGCGTGTCATCAGCGGGAAGCGCCCCATCGGATCGAGCCGCAGATACTCGGTGACGACGCCGAGCGCCTCGTCCACGCGGCCCATTCCATAGAGCGCCCAGCATCGGTGCCCCAGGCTGAGGACTTGTTGAAACGCACGCGGCGAAAGGCGGTCGCCCTCCGCGAGTTGGACGAGCGCCTCCTCGTAGCGCTCAAAGTGACTAAGGCACAGGGCGAGCACTTGCCGCGCATCGATCAGGCTGGGGTTGAGTTCCACCGCACGCTCAGCCAGCGGCAAGGCCTCCGCAAATCGCTTTGCGTTGCCAAGTGTATTCACGACCTGGAACAGCACGGTTGCGTGGTTCGGGTTCAGCCTCAGCGCGACCTCGGCATGTTCGATTGCCTCATCGATCATCGCCTTGTCCCGATACCCCGTCTGCTGGTGCAGAACGGCGAGGCCCATCGAAAGCGTTGCGCGCGCCACCGCATAGTCAGGCGCAAGCGACACCGCCCGTCGCGCCTCGGCCACGGCGACCGTCACGCTTTCAGGCGTCAACCGCGCATAGGCCGCCCATGACCGCATGACCGCTTCCCACGCCGTGATGTCGCCGGGCTTCCTCAGCGCCCGCTCCATCTCGACCTTCTGGATCTGCACGCCGAGATGCGCGGCAAGGTCTTCGACCAGCTCTTCCTGCAGCTCGGCCAACTCCGACAGCGGCCGGTCGAACTTCTGCGTCCACAGGATCGCGCCGTTGTCGGCTTCCACAAGTTGCGCGGTGACGCGCAGGTTCGCGCCAACCCGGCGGACATTGCCCTCCAGCATGTATTTCGCGCCTAGCTCCTGCCCGATCGCCCGCAGGTCCGACGTGTTCTTGCGATAGGCCGCCGTCGCGCCCTGCGAAATCACTTTCAGTCCGCGCCCCAGCGACAGGGCGACCGCAATATCCTCGCCCATACCGCCGGCGAAGACCTCGTCGGCGCGTTCGGTTGACCGGTTGGTGAACGGCAGGATGGCGACGGAAGGACGCGCGCCATGCCGCTTCCCGCCCTGAGCGGCGGCCGGCACAACCGTCGAGCCGAGGCGGCTGCAGGCGCCGCCGCAGCCGGAGCCGCGCTCACCGGAACCGGTCCACCCTTCGCAACAAACCTGAACACGTCCGACAGGAAAGACCGCCACGCGCTGTCACCCGCATCCCCCTGCCAGTGCCCCAGCTCCGCCGTCTGCGTCAGCTCGAACATGATCGGCCGCTCGCAGGGCTCGATCATGCAGGGCACCAGCGTCTTGTTGCGATCCGCCAGCGTCGCCTCGGCGCGAACCCAGCGCGATGCGACCGACTTCTTCGACCACAGCACCACGACGGCCTTCGCCGTCCGCAGCGCGGTTTCCGTCACCTCGTCATAGGCCTCGCCCGTCTTCAGTCCGACATCCCACCAGACCTTGAAACCCTGCGCCTCGAACGCTTCCGCGAACAGCTTCGCCCGCGCCTGGTCCTCCCGATTGTAAGAGAGGAAGATGTCGGGGGGAGTGGTCACGTCGACGCTCCATCCTTCTCCATGGCGTCCCAGACCTGTGCGGTCAGTTCGGCGTACTCAACCGCCATCTTCCCGAGAGGAATGCCTCGCAGCGTGGATCCAACCAGCAAGTCGCGCGTCGCATCCGTGTAGACCGAGAGCGTATGGCGCAGGACCGCGACGGCCTCCGGCATGCGCCCGAGCTTCGCCAGGATGCACATCTTGGGTTGGAGAGCGCCCGGATTGGTGGGGTTGATCTGCAGGGCTCGATCGTAGGTCGCCAGGGCTTCATC
Organism: uncultured Alphaproteobacteria bacterium; assembly: GCA_963718145.1. GTDB lineage: Bacteria > Pseudomonadota > Alphaproteobacteria > Caulobacterales > Hyphomonadaceae > UBA7672. Next base: position 291,010 of record CAVQYJ010000020.1, read on the forward strand.
CAGCCGGCCAGCGTGGACATGGGCCCAGCCGCGATTGGCGAGGGAGATGTAGTGGATAAAGCCGCGCGGGGCGAGCCGGTCGGCTTCATCCAGCTGCACCAGCGCTTCTTCAGGTCTGTTTGCGGCGAGCAGCGCCTGCGCATAGGCATTGCGTGCATTCGCATTGTTGGGGTTGACGTCCACAGCGCGAGCGCCGTTGGTCACGCCGTCTTCGACCGGCCCGATGCAGGACTGCGCCCAGGCGACCGTCCACAACACGTTGTGATCGTGCCCGCCCAGGGAAAGCGCTCGCGCAGCCTGGACGCGCGCTTCCTGCTTAAGTTCCTGATGCTGATTGTAGGTGAAGACGAATGCCGAGCCGAGCGCGAGCGCGAGGCAGCCGTAGCCAACGCCCCAATCGGGGGCCAGTTCGGTTGCGCGACGGGCTTCGGCGATGGCGACGGGCAGCGTCGCCGGGCCCATTCTTCCGTAAGCGGAGAAGGAACGCATCACGGCTTCCCATGCCGTCAGGTCGCTGGGCTTTTTCAGGGCGCGGTCCATCTCCAGGCGATTGACCTGTGCGCCGATCTGGGCAGCGACGTCGGTGATCAGGTTTTCCTGAAGCAGGGCCAGTTCCGACAGCGGACGATCAAACCGGTCGGTCCAGAGAATCTTTCCGCTCTCGGCTTCCACCACCTGAGCAGTAACCCGCAGGTTGGACCCGATGCGGCGGACATTGCCTTCCAGGATGTAGCGTGCGCCCAGCTCGCGCCCGATCAGGCGCAGGTCCGCCGCCTGATTGCGGAATGCACGTGTGGCGCTGGCGGCGATGATCTTCGCCGAACGGCCGAGCGATAGTGCTGAAATCAGATCCTCAACCATCCCGTCGGCGAACACATCGTCCTCGCGTTCACCAGAGCGGTTGGTGAAGGGCATTATGGCGAGGGAGGGTTTTGCTCCGCGCAGGTCTGGCGCCGGCGCGCCCGGCGCGGCTGGCGCGGCTGGCGCCGCGAGGACCGGCGCCTTCTTCGCGGTCGCTTTTTCCCGCGCCGCAATTATCAACCTCACATCCGAGAGGAAGGCGAGCCAGGCTCCGTCCTGTGCATCCCCAGACCAATGGGCCAGCTCGGCCGTCTGGGTCAGCTCGAACATGATGGGCCGTTCGCAAGGCTCGATCATGCACGGGACGAGCGTCTTGTTGCGATCCGCCAGGGTGGCTTCGGCCCTTACCCAGCGCGAGACAGCCGATTTCTTCGACCACAGCACAACGACAGCCTTCGCTGTCCGCAGCGCCGTTTCCGTCACTTCGTCATAAGCCTCGCCGCTGCGCAGCCCGACATCCCACCAGACCTGGAAGCCCTGGCGCTCGAAAGCTTCGGCAAAGACCTTGGCGCGCGCCTGGTCCTCCCGATTGTAGGAAAGGAAGATGTCCGTCACGGCGTTCCCCGGCGCGCAAGCAGCGCGCTGGCGAACATCTACATGACCCGCAATACGACGTCGATTGCCCCTAGTTGGCGAACGCCTTCCTGAACATGCCGTCCGGCAGGCCCGGGCCCCGCTTGGGGTGGATCAGGAAATAGTCCTTCCAGCGCCGCTTGGGATCGATGCGGGTCGATTCGAACATGTGGCTGTTGTCGTCGTTGAGCTGCCACATGCGGTAGCCGAGACTGGTGAAATAGTCCCGCACCGTGTCCGCGCTGGACGAGAAATTCCGCTCCAGCGAGAACGGGTGGATCTCGATCAGCAGGCTGGGCAGGTCGCGCTCGATGGTGGCGCGGCCGCCCTCAATGAAGCGGATTTCGGCGCCTTCGACATCGCAGCGGATGAAATCGACGCGCGGCAGCTTCTCCGCCGCCATCAGCCCGTCGAGGGAGACGACTGCCGTCGGCTGGTCGATGAATTCGGTCTTGTTGCCGGTGGCGAGCTTCTCGTCCGAGGCCGAGCCGCCCTTGTCGGTCACCACGCCATAGGCGCGACCGATATGGCCCGACATCTTGCGGGGCACGGACAGCAGCATCGAGCCTTCGGCCGAGCCGATGGCGGCGTTGTGCGGCGTCACGTTCTTGAGGCCGTGCCAGCGGATCAGCCGGGTCATGATGGCGTAGGAATAGTTGGAGGGCTCGTAGACGTGCACCTTGCCCTCGGGCCCGATCTGCTGGGACAGCAGGTAGGAGTGCCGTCCGTCCGAACCGCCGAAGTGCAGGCAGATGTCGCCCGGCTTCACCACCTCCTTCATGTAGGGCGCCTCGGGCTCCCATTTCCGGTTCTGGATGTTGCGCTGGTAGACGCGCATCGTGGTCGCGAGGTTGCGCAGGCCTTCGAAGGTCATCGGTCGAACAAGCTCCCGGTGGTCGGATTGGCCGGTAGAAAGCGCGTAACGGGGGAAAAGTGAAGCCCTATGCGTCACAAGAGGCGCATCAGCGCGGTTCCGCCGCAGCGCCAGGTGGATTACAAGCGCGCCATGACCGGCGTGAAGACATGGGGCCCCGCCCCTTCCCTCGACGACATTGCCGCAATGGCCCGCGTCGCGCTCGATGCGCTCGACGAGCCTTTCCGCACCCATGCGAAGGCCGTTGCCATCAAGGTCGAGGACTTCGCCGACGAGGAAACGCTCGACGCCATGAAGATCGAGAGCCCTTACGACCTCACCGGACTCTATTCCGGCGTAGCCCTCACCCTGGAGCTGCACTCCAGCCCGTCGCAGATCCCGCCCATGGTCTGGCTCTACCGGATGCCGATCCTCGATGAATGGGCGGCCGCCGGCGACATCACCCTGGAGGAACTCGTCGCCCACGTCGTCGTCCACGAACTCGGCCACCATTTCGGCTGGTCGGACGCGGAGATGGACGAGGCCGTCGAGGACTAGATTTCGATCTTCGCCATCAGGTCGCTGACCCACGCATCGACCACCTGCGTCGCCGGGCCGTAGCGGCCTTCGTTGAATTCGCGGCGGTTGAAGGAGGGTTCGAGGTTAAGCTCGACCGTGTGCGCTCCCGCCCCGCGCGCCTCGTGCACAAAGCCGGCGGCGGGATAGACCTCGCCCGACGTCCCGATCGACACGAACAGGTCGCACGCCGACAGGCGGGCATGGATGTCGTTCATGCCATAGGGCGCCTCGCCGAACCACACGACATCCGGCCTCAGCCCGCCAATCTTGCCGCAGCGCCAGCATTCCGTGTCGGTGAACAGGTCCTCGTCCCATGCGCCCCTGATCCCGCACGATGAACACATCACGCGCGAAAGCTCGCCATGCATGTGCAGCAGCGCGCGCGAGCCGGCCTTCTCATGCAGGTTGTCGACATTCTGGGTCACCAGCAGGATTTCGCCGCCGGCCGCCCCCACGGCGCGCTCCAGCCGGGCGAGGGCGTGGTGCGCCAGGTTGGGCTGGGCCTCGCGCAGGGAGCGCCGCCGCGCATTGTAGAAATCATGGACGAGACGCGGATTGCGCATGAAGCCTTCGGGCGTCACCACGTCCTCGAGACGGTGGCGCGTCCAGATCCCGTCCTTGTCGCGGAACGTGCCCATCCCGCTCTCGGCCGAGACGCCCGCCCCCGTCAGCACGACGATCCGCTTGAAGGTCATCCAGCCTCTCCGCGCTGGCGGCATACAGAGCGTTGGATGCACCCGCAATGCCGCATGCGAATCGCGGCGCTGCAACAGTCTGATTTTCGACAGGAGGTGTGGTTAGCGTGCCGCGTAGTCAGAGACAGGAGAATAGGTCTGGTCGGCGAACAGCGAGGAATGCCCCTGGGTGAACATGGCGGCGCAGCCCGCGAAGGCTAGGGCCAGGAGGCCCACGACCATCATGCGCGAGAAGAACTTTCCCTTGGCGCCGCCATCGATCATTTCAGCAACTCTGCATTCTTCGTGCCGGTTTACGCTGGCCCGCCCGAACCGGATCAACGCCGTTTCTCTGGTGAACCTGTCCGGTCAACGCAGGAAATCGCTTCGGGTTGCGCGTTGTTCGGCGGACTGGCGGCGGTTTGGGGGACAAAAGCGGCGCGAAGGCCTCAATCGGCCTGGCTTTGCCGGGTGCGGAAATGCCCCTGCGCCAGGTCCCGATCCTCGCCCAACCGCTCAACACCCTGTCTTTTTGTGGGTTAACGTCTGTATTCAAAGCATTCGCCAGGATCGCGCGACATGGTAAAAAGCCCTCTCTCACGGGTCCAGAACAGTCGAGCCAGAACAGTAGAGGTGGGGTGATGCCGACAAGACAGGTCATGCGTTGGCTGGCCGCCGGCGCGATGGTTAGCGCGCTCGCTGCATGCGACCAGGTTGGCGACCGCCTCGACAAGTTCGGCAAGATGACCGGCGACGTCCTCAATCAGATCAATGGCGGTGAAGAAGACCAGGCGGCCCCGGATCCGCTGCTTGCCGCCACGCCGGAACAGCGCGCCGTCTTCGGCGTGCAGCAGGTTGCAATCGATCCCACGCCCGTCACGCTCGAAGAGATGCTCCAGACGCAGAGCTTCTTCGCCGTCGGCTCCGTCATCGCCATGCCGAAGGAAGAGATGATCGAGCCGGTCGTCGAGCCGGACAGTTTCGACCTCGCCGCCGCCCAGCCCAGCGCGCCGGACACGCCTGCCGGCGCCGCCGCCGACGCCCTCAACACCCAGGACTCGCCGCCGCCTGAGTCCGCCGAGAAGCCCGCTGGCCCGCCGGTGATCGAAGCGCCTGCGGCGACAGCGCCGCCGCAGATCGCGCCGCCACAGACCGCGTCACCCGTGCCGCCTCCTGCTCCTTCCGCCGGCGCGCCAGCGCCCAAGCTCGCCCAGCGCTCGTACAAGTCCGTGACCTCCAAGGAAATCCGCGACAATGCGCAGATCGTGGCGCCCCGCGCGCTGGAGCGCGCGGTCAAGGATTCCGGCATCGCCATCAACCAGGAATCCCTGCGCACGGCGCGCCAGAGCGCCGAGAAGACCATCGACGCGACCAGTGAAAGCGCGCAGGGCATCGGCGACGAGATTTCACGCAAGACTGCGGACGCCGCCGCGCCCATGCCCCGGGCGCTCGCCGTCCGCTCCAAGCTCAAGGTCGATGTCGCCATCGCCCAGCGCCAGAGGGCGGAGACCAAGCTGCAGCAGCTCGGCCTCTCCGGCATCGTCACGCCCGAGGAAGGCGGCGCGATGCGGATCATCATCGGCGTCAAGCCCACCCAGCTCGGCGCAAAGGTCGATCCCACCAAGATCGACGCAATGCGGTCCCTGTTCGCCAGGGCAAAGGACAACCCGCAGAAGGAGTGCGCCGGCAACGTCACCGCGCAACAGGTGCAGGCCGACCTGGTGCTGGCAACCGAGTGCTATGTGAAGGTGATGCGCGAGTCCGGCGACTACGAGTATGTCGAGAAGGACTTCATCTTCACCAACCAGTTCATGAAGAAGCCCAAGAGCAAGCCGGTGACGGCGCTGGGCGTCACGCCGAACGATCCGCTCTACGGCCTGCAGTGGGACCTCAAGACGAACGGCACAGGGGCGGGCAAGTCCGCCGGCGGCGCCAGCTTCAGTGATTTCTGGACGCGCGCGAAGCTCACCGGCTCGCGCAGCGTGACGGTCGCCGTTGTCGACACCGGCCTCCAGATGAACCATCCAGACATCAAGGGCTCGGCCAACCTGGCGCCGGGCTACGACATGGTCTCCGACCCGATGATGGGCAATGACGGCGACGGCCGCGACAATGATCCCAACGATCCAGGCGACAAGTGCGATCCGAACGACGCCACGACCGCGGACACGTTCCATGGCACACACGTCTCAGGAACGATCGGCGTCGCCTCGACCAACAACGCCAACGGCGTTGCAGGCGGAGCATGGGACGTCACCATCGTGCCCGTGCGCGCGCTCGGCCGCTGCGGCGGCAAGCTCTCCGACATCAACGACGCGATCCGCTGGGCCGCAGGAAAGGTCCCGGCGCGCGACACCAACGGCAACGAGATCTGGAACTCGCACCCCGCCGATATCATCAACCTGTCGATCGGCCTCTTTGAACCCTGCCCTGCCTCGATGCAGGCGGCGATCAACGACGCCGTCGCGCGCGGCGCCATCGTCGTCGCAGCTGCAGGCAACGCTCGCATTGACGCGAAATACTTCGCGCCGGGCGGATGCGACAATGTGATCTCGGTGGCCGCGGGCGATGCGCGCGGCATGCTGACGCCCTATTCCAACTTCGGCGACAAGGTCGCCATCATGGCGCCTGGCGGCGACATGACCCGCGACGATGATGGCGATGGCCGCCCGGACGGCATCCTCTCGACCAAGTTTTCGAAGGATTGCTATGACCCGGCCCAGCCGACGACCAAGCTGGCGCAGTGCTACTATTCCTACGAGAACGGCACATCGATGGCCGCGCCGCACGTGTCGGCGGCCCTGGCGCTGCTCAAGGCGAAGTTCCCGTCAGCCGTGCCGTCGGACCTCAAGACCAGGCTGTTGTCAGCGTCGACGCCCCGGGACGCGTTGCAATGTTCCGGCAAATGCTCGAACTATCCAGGAACCACGCCGATCCCGGGGTCGGATGGCATGTGTTTGCGGCCCTGCGGAAGCAAGATGCTGAATCTCGCGAACGCAGCGGTCCAGTAGGCGTTATAGGTCAAAGGGGCCCAACCGAGGGGGACAGAGCTGCCTGACGGACGCGCCGGCCCCGCTGGCGCGTATGCAAGGGCAGCCTCGTCCGTGGAGCAGGAGAATGGCCGTGGCAGATGTCCAGGGGAGCCCTGGCCCGACGGCGGGATCAGGCGCAAGCGCAGGCTCGAGATTCAGGCAGGCGGCGCCCGTCGCCGCCGCGGCGCTGGCTGTGGTCGCCGCCGTCGTGGGGGGGTCGCTGCTTGCCTCCAACGGCTCGGCCCCACCACCGGCCGAGACCACGCTCGCCGCCAACGAGCCGTCCTCGGATCCTGCGGCCCCGCCGCTCCCCATTGATCCCGCAGCCAACCCCGCAGCGGCTGCGCCTGGGCCCGGCGGCGCGATCCCGGGCGTCGCCTTCGACCAGGCCCCCGGAACGGGCGGCGCGGTGCAGGGCATGGAGATCGTCGTCAAGTTCAAGGACGACGACAAGATCAAGGACATCATCGATACGTTCTGGAAGGACCGGCCGTCCGCCGCCGCCAAGTTCGATGCGCTGAAGTCGCGCCGTCCGGAATTCGCCAACCTCAAGCTTGACCGCGTCACCTATTCCAACGAGCTGGTGCTGGTGCACGACGGCAGCGCGCCGGCGGGCCAGCGCCTCACCGCGATGCGCGCCATCGCGGTCAAACTGAAGAACGTCGCCGACATTTCCTATGCCGAGCCGAATATGACGGCTCACCCCGGAGGACAGTGATGAGACTCTTAGCTCTGGCCAGCGTCATCGCGATCGGCCTTGCTGTCGCTGGCGCCTGCACCGACGAAGGCGCCGGCCCGACTGATCCTGCGCAGGCTGCCGCTACGCCGGGCGCCCCGCCTGCCGATGGACAGACCGCGCAGGTCGCCCCTGCCGGTCCGCCGTCGGTCGAATCGACAATCAACTGGGACGCGGCGCGCGCTGACCTGTCCAAGCGGCCAGCCGGAACCGAGGGCTTCCAGGTCCAGGCCGTCGGTAAGGACGGACCCCCGCCCGTGCCGATGCTGCTGCCCTCCGGCGTCGTCACTGCCCAGGGCGCCGGCGACCGCCCCACAGCTCCGGTGATCACGGGCGACGGCTATTTCGCCACCTACCACCTGCCCAAGTACGATGCGATCGTGAACGGCTCGAACAAGGCCTATCAGATCCCCGGCCAGGCGGCGGGCGACAAGACCGTGATGAAGTTTACCAAGGGCGAGGCCACGGCCTCCCTCACCTTCTCGCGCTATGGCGCAAACTACACGATCGATTTCGAATGCCGCCAGGTCGATGGCGGCGACAGCTGCATCACCGAGGCCGAGGCGAAGGAATTCGCCGACAGCCTGTTCGTGGCGCAGACTCAGTGACGGAACTGGCCTCAACGACCTGAGATGAACGGCCTGGACTGAACGGCCTGGACTGAACGGATTGGATCGGCTGCGCCTTGTCGCAGTCAGGTGTGGTGTAAGTGGGGAGAGTCGGGATGAACTCGTCTTCCGGGAACAGGACCAACCTGCGCTTCGGCGCAGTCGCGATCGCCGCGGCGGTCGCGCTGGCGGCGTGCGATGCGGGCAACATCATGCTCTGGCCGTGGGTCGAGGTCGCCCCCAAGGACGACGCCAACGCGCCGCCGCCTCCGCCCCCGCCGCTCTCGCCGGTCGATCCGCTCGATCCCGACAGCGTCAACCCCGATGGCGCCGTCCCCAACCCGGTCGCCAACACTGGCGCGCCGGACGCCGGCACGCCCTTCGTCGAAAAACCCGAGGACCCCAAAATTCCCGTCGGCGACAGCGCGCCTCCGGTCAGCGCCGAGACAGGCGAGCCCGTCCCCGAGCTTCCTCCGCCGACGGAAACGGCCGAGGCCACTCCGCCGCCCGCCACGCCGGCGCCATCGACGCCGGAACCTTCGACTCCGCCCTCGACCCCGGCGCCAGCGCCCGCGTCGTTCTACTTCTTCCGCACCGGCAATCTCGCCCCGAGCAGCGGCACGGGTTCGCTCGAAGCCGCCGTGCTCGTTCCCGACATGATGTTCCCGATCAAGAGCGCGCCTGCCGTCGCACAGACCCAGGTCTATCGCTATGGCGGCGGCATAAAGGGCGGCGATCAGTGCGATGTCCGCAACTTCTCGGCGCCGTGGCGCGACAACTATTGCGAAACCCGCACCAGCGACGCCACCACACCCTGGTGCGCCAAGACCGGCGTCCATCTCGGCCAGGACATCCGCGTCGGCACGCCGGACGGCTGCAAGGCCGAGGTCAAGACCAAGGCCGTCGACCGCGCGCGCTACGAGGTCGTAGCCGTCGAGGACGGCGTCATCTCCAATGTCGGCAGCTACTCGATCAGCCTACGCGCCGACTCCGGCGGCCGGATCTATCGCTATCTCCACCTCAACATGGCCAAGCTGAAAGTCGCCACCGGCCAAACAGTGAAGAAGGGCGATGTGGTCGGCTACGTCTCCAACGATTTCGGCGGCACGCCGACGACCCTGCATCTGCATTTCGAGATCCGGCTCAACACGGCCGAGAATGGCTGGCAGTACGCCCCGCCCTACACCTCGCTGCTGGAGGCCTATAAGCGCCGCGAAGACAATTCCGGCGAAATGGTCGCCGACAACTTCGTCGTCGCTGTGGCGCCGAGATAGCACGGGCCGCCGGACCGCCGCACGGCTCCTCGAAAGCCAGATCTGCTTTCCCCGCTGACGGCGCGTGGCTGGCTCCCGCGGGCCATTTGCCCTAATCTCTACGCTCGCCCAAGTCAGCGGGGACGCCTCATGAAGATCACGCTCGCCGCCGACCGCCGCACACGCCTTGCCGCACACCTGCAGACGCTGTTCGCGAAAGAGTTCGACGAGAAACTCAGCGAATTCCACGCCAACGACATCATCGACCTGATGCTGCGCACACTTGGCCCCGCCGTCTATAATCAGGCCGTCCAGGACGTGCGCGCCAACCTGCAGTCCAGGCTCGACGATCTCGAAGGCGAGGTTTTCGCCGACGGCGATCTCTAGCGCCTACTTGTTCATCGGATTCGCGAACCGCGGATCGGTGTTGAGGCTGGCGTCATCCAGCGTCCGCAGGAACGCCACCAGCGCCGCCTTGTCCGCCACGCTGAGATTGAGCTGAACCGCGGCCCCCGGCCCTTGGCGCAGCCGGTTGTCGAGCGCCGGCCCCACCTGCACGCCATGATCGTAGAACTCCACGACCTGCTCCAGCGTCGTGAAGCGTCCATCGTGCATGTAGGGGCCACCGACGCCGATGTTCTTGAGCGAGGGCGACTTGAAGATGCGCGTCTCGCCCACATCCAGCCCGTTGCTCTGCGAGTTGGCCGCAAGCGAGAAGGTTGGCGCCTGGTGGCAGGCATTGCACCCGCCGCCGCCCGCATTCTGCCCGGTCATGAAGATCTGCCGCCCGCGGTTTTCCTGCGCCGTGAAGTTCGGCAGGTCGATATTGAGCCCGCGATTGGGCGCGCCGGCGTTGAACGTCACGGCATAGCCCTGATCCCACCGGCTCGACGTCGCGGTCATGGCCCGCTCGAACTGCGCGATAGCCTGCTGGATGCGCGCCTCGGTGATGGCCGGGCTGCCGAACGCGAAGTTGAACAGGTCGCGGTAGTAGGTGGTTGCATCCATCTTGGCGGTCAGCGCCGCCATGCCGCCCGCGGCCGCAGTCCATCCCATCTCCACGGCGTTCTGGATCGGCTGGCTCGCCTGCGCTTCCAGCGACGCCGCCCGCTTGTCCCAGAACATCGAGGCCGGCGCATAGTAGCGAACATTGCCCAGCCGCATCGAATGCGCCGACGTGAACGCCACGCCTGAAAATCCGGTGCTGAACTGGCGCGGGTCGGAAAACCCGCTGGCCTGCTGGTGGCAGGATGCGCACGAGATCGCGTCATTGATGCTGAGCCGCTTGTCGTGGAACAGCACGCGCCCGAGCGTCGCCTGCCGGTCGTTGATCGCATTGCCAGGCGGCGTGTTGTCGAGCCCGCTGACCGTCTGGTCGTAATAGGCGGGCAGGACCGGGTTGGCGTAGGCGGCGACCGCCGCGAAATCGACCTTGGTGAACTCCGCAACTCCAGCGGGCGTCGCCGAGGACGGCGCAGGAACGACGCTGAGGCTGGCCGACGCCGGCCCGCTGCCCTCTGCATTCGTCGCCGTCACCGCGCAGGAGTAACCTGTTCCATTGGCGAGGCCGAGCACAAGGATGGGGCTTGCTGTCCCGGAGCGGCTGATCGCGGTCGCTCCCGCCGCGCAGGAAGCCGTGTAGCCGCTTATGGCCGACGTGCCCGCCGACGCCGGCGCAAGGAAAGCCATGACGACGCTGGCGTTCGCCGGTGTTGCGCTCTGCAGGGTCGGAGCGCCTGGCGCCCCGGTTGACGGCGTGACAGTGGCCGCAGTCGAAGGCGCGCTTGTGCCGACAGCGTTCGACGCCGTCACGACGCAGGAATAGATGAGACCGTTGATCAGGCCCGACACCGTGATCGGGCTTGCCGTCCCCGTCGCGTTCGTCACGGACGTTGTCGTCGTGCACGAGGCGGTGAACCCGGTGATCGTACTGCCGCCATTGGAGGCTGGCGCAGTGAATGCAATCGACGCGCTGCCGTTGCCGGGGGTCGCCAAGACGCCGGTTGGAGCGCCGGGCGCCGTGGTGGTGACGACAGCGCCGCCGCCCGCGCCTCCTGCCGTCGTCCCGCCTCCGCCGCCGCCACATGCTCCGATGGCGAGCGCCAGAACGGCTGCGCCCAGCCCACGCGTGCTGGCGGTAAGTTCGACTCTCATGCGATCTCCCCCTCGGAGACGTTTCATCCCTCGCCCTTATCGCTGGGCGTCGAATCGGGATTGTACCAGAAGGGGCGCCGCAACTATCCCCGATCCAAGGCCAATTGTCGCAACGTGTCGCGCTGCCCCAGCGTCTTTGGGCCGCGCGCTTCCCCATTAGCTCTGAACGTGCTTGGAAGCGCCGCAGGAGCAGATCGGGAGACGTTGATGGCGCAGCTTGCGCTGGTGCGGCACGGGCAAAGCCAGTGGAACCTGGAGGACCGGTTCACCGGCTGGTGGGACGTCGATCTCACGCCCGCAGGCGAAGACGAAGCCCGCGCCTCCGGCCGCCTGCTGAAGGAATCCGGCATCGAGTTCAACCGCTGCTACGCCAGCGTCCAGAAGCGAGCCATCCGCACGCTCAATCTTGCCTTGGAGCAGATGGACCGCACGTGGCTGCCGGTGACCAAGGACTACCGCCTCAATGAGCGCCACTATGGCGGGCTCACCGGGCTCAACAAGAAGGAGACTGCGGCGAAGCACGGCGATAACCAGGTGAAGGTCTGGCGCCGTTCCTACGACGTGCCGCCGCCCGATCTCGAACCCGGCTCGGAATTCGATCTCGCGAAGGACGCGCGCTATCGCGGCGTCAGCATTCCGAAGACCGAGAGCCTCAAACGACCCTCGCCCGCGTCCTGCCCTACTGGTCTTCCGAAATCGCGCCGAAGCTCAAGGCCGGCGAGAACATTCTGATTGCCGCTCACGGCAATTCGCTGCGCGCGATCGTGAAACACCTCTTTGAAGTGCCTGACAGCGAGATCACAGAGGTCGAGATTCCCACCGGCAACCCGCTGCTGATCGACCTCGACGGGGCGCTGAAGGTGAAGTCGGCGCGCTATCTCGATCCCCGGCGCGCCAGGGCTCTGCCGCCGTCATGACCGCCAGCGCTCACCCTCCTGGACAGAGCGATGAGCGCTTCATGGCCCGCGCGCTGGAGCTCGCGCGGGGGCAGCTCGGCAAGACGGCGCCCAACCCGACCGTCGGGTGCGTGATCGTGCGCGATGGCAAGATCGTCGGCGAAGCCGCCACTGGAACTGGCGGCAGGCCGCATGCCGAGGAAATCGCGATACGCGCAGCGGGTGACGCCGCCGAGGACGCCACCGCCTATGTCAGCCTCGAGCCGTGCAGCGCCCGCAGCTCTGGCGCGCTCTCCTGCTCGCAGCTCCTGGTCGAGGCCCGCGTCGCGCGCGTCGTCGTCGCCTGCGAGGATCCGCACACGCTCGCGGCCCATGGCATCTCGCGCCTCGGCGCCTCAGGCATCGAAGTCCTGCTCGGCGTCATGCGCGAGGAAGCGACGGCTCTGAACTGCGGCTTCTTCAAACTCATCGCCACCGGCCACCCCTGGCTCGCGATCGACGCGGATGCATCGACCTATGATGGCGCGTTCGCCCTGGCCGGGACCGAAACTCACGAGGCGGCGCTTGATCGCCTCGGCGGCCAGGGCCTCACCCGTCTGCACGTGCTCCCCGGCACGCCGCTCGCCGCGGAGCTCACGGCGCGCGGGCTGGTGGACGAGGATCGGTCTGCGGGGCGCAGCGCCCAACTCCCGACATGAAAACGGGCCGGCCTCAGGCCGACCCGTTCCAGAAGTTTGATGCGTGTGAGGTGGCGCCAGAGAGGTCGCCGCCGTCACCTGCTTAGAGGCTCTGAAGCTGCGTCGCGGCCATTTTGCCTGAACGCTTGTCCTTCTCGAGTTCGAAGCTGACCCGCTGGCCTTCATTGAGACCTGCGAGGCCCGCGCGCTGAACGGCGGAGATGTGAACGAACACATCGCTGCCGCCGGCTTCAGGTTGGATGAAGCCGTAGCCCTTTTGCTCGTTGAACCACTTTACGGTGCCGGTAGCCATGTAGCACTAGTCTTTCGATAGTTGTCCGTGGACCGGGGGGCCCACGAACGATTAGGGGGCGCTTGCAGCCGCGCCCGGGGGGCCGTCAAACCAGATTGTTCGGAAGGCTAGATCCGGAGCTCGATCCAGGTGGGTGATCAACCCATTCGTCCGAGCAAGGAGAGCAACCGAACCTTCAAAAATTCGACGGCGGAACCTATTGCACACCCGGGCCTCCTTGAAAAGCTGGCCTCCTGCGGGTGACATAGAGTTTAGGCGCCTCGCGAGCCGGCGCCGGCCGCGCGGGCTGTTCTTCCGCGGCGCGACCATGGCTAACTGAGGACCATGTCCCAACCCCAGCTTCTCACGAGCCGCAGCATCCTCTCGGTTAGCGGCGCCGACCGCGACCGTTCCTGAACGGTCTCCTGACCGCGTCCACTCTCGGGATCGGCGAGGGCGAAATCCGCTATGGCGCGCTGCTGACGCCCCAGGGAAAGATCATCGCCGACATGATGCTGGTCGCAGACGCTGGCGCCATCCTCATCGACTGCGACAGCGGGGTCGCGCCGCATCTCATGAAGCGGCTCAGCATGTTCCGCCTGCGCGCGCTCGTTGCGATCGAAGAACGTCCCGACCTTGGCGTGATCGCATTCGATGGCGCAGCCGACCCGCGCCATCCCTCGGCCCCGCATCGCCGCATCGCTCCGCGCGCTGCCGCCCCCGCCGGCGACGCTGCGCAGTACCAGGCCGCCCGCATCGCCGCCGGACTCGCCGAGCAGGGATGCGACTTCGCCTCGGAAGAGGTCTTCCCCGCCGACATCAACATGGACCTCACCGGCGGCGTCGACTTCCAGAAAGGCTGTTTCGTCGGCCAGGAAGTCGTCTCGCGCATGAAGCGCCGCGGCATCGCCCGCCGCCGCACACTGAAGGCAAGCATCACCCCCGGAACGCCGACGCACTCGCCCATCCTCGCAAACGGGTTCGAGATCGGACTGCTGACGTCGGTTTCCGGAGGCGCCGCCCTCGCCCGCGTGCGCATCGACCGCCTCGCCGAGGCGCAAGCAAGGAACGAGGCCATCACGGCGAATGGCCAGCCCGTGGCGTTCGACGCCCCGCCCTGGCTCGCCGAGGAACTCGCGGCCCTCGCAGAGGCAAAGGCATGAAGAAGCTGGACGACATCCCCTGCGGCTGGGCGCCCGCTCACGACGACCTCTATCGCGGCTATCACGACACCGAATGGGGCGTGCCCGAGCGCGACAGCCGGGCCCTGTGGGAGAAATTCCAGCTCGACGGCCACCAGGCCGGCCTCTCCTGGATCACCATCCTGCGCAAGCGCGCCACCATGCGCGAGGAGTTCGACGGTTTCGACCCCCAGAAGGTCGCACGCTGGAACCAGAAGCGCATCGATCGCGCGCTGAAGAACCCCGGCATCATCCGCAGCCCCATCAAGATCGCCGCGACCATCAACAACGCGCGGGTCTATCTCGACATGGCCGACAGGGGCGAAGACTTCTCCGGCTATGTCTGGGGCTTCGTGAACAACACGCCGATCGTCAACCGACTCGAGCACTGGAAGAAGGTCGAGGCCAGGACCGCGCTCTCCGAACAGATCGCCAAGGACATGGGCAAGCGCGGCTTCAAGTTCTGCGGGCCCGTCATCGTCTACGCGGTGATGCAGGCGATGGGCATGGTCAATGACCACGAGACGCGCTGCCCGCGCCACAAGGAAATCCAGAAGCTCGAAAAGGCGCGCCGCGCCTAGAAATCCGTCTTCAGCCGCGTCTGCGCGAAGTGCTTCTTCACCTCGTTGCGGTGCGCGTTGTACTGCAGCTGCCAGAAGCCGCGATAGGCCAGACCGACCACGATCCCTGGCACGTGCGTGACCACCACCAGAAAAGCGAAGACCAGCAGCGCCGCGCCCCAGGCCAGGCACCAGACCAGGGCGCCGGCCACGCGATTGTCTCGCGACCAGTACGGAAATCGCACGCTCCGGCGCAGCATCCGGTAGCGGCGCGGATCCGTCAGCAGATAGATCGAGACCGCGGACTCATGGTTGGCGTCGCGCTGCAGCACGTGGGCCGCAAGTTCGCGCGCCTCCTCAAGCTTGCCGGCCATCAGGAACACGCGCGCCGCATTGGTCATCACATAGGTGTCGTCCGGCGCCAGGCGCAGCGCCTCCCGCACGACCGGCTCGGCCGCACGCGGCCCCTTCGTCTGCAGGAGAATGCTCGCCTCCTGCGCCGCAAGCACGCCATACCAGGGCGCCACCTTGCGTCCCTCGGCCACCGCCTCCAGCGCCTTGCGGTGTTGCCCGAGGTCGGAATGGACCACAGCGAGGATGTGGTAGCCGATCGCCTCCTCTGGTTCGAGCTTGACGGCCGCCTGTGCGAACGCCAGCGCCTTGCCTCGCGATCGGCCGCGCCGCAGCGTCTCGGCCTTCAGCCGGTGCGCCGCCGCCGTCTCCGGCGACAGGCGCAGGAGATCGTCCGCGGTCTTGCCGGCTTCGCGCAGCTCGTTGAGGTCGAGATGGCTCTGGCACAGGCCGGTCAGCGCCTCGATACTCTCCGGATCGATGCCGAGCGCCGCACGAAACTCACGCAGCGCCCCGCGGGCATTGCCCGCCCGCATGAACGCCCAGCCCGCCGTGATGTTCTGCCGGACCTCGCTCATGCCGCCTGTCCGACCGTGAAACGCCACATCAGCGTCGCCTATTCGGCCCCCGAAACGACGTCAACGCCGTCCTGTGCAGGCCATCCCGGATGGGCCGGCCCCGGTGCGGATAATTCCGTCGAATGTGTCCGGCCCCGATGCTAGCGTCCATTCCGGGAGACACACATGACTGATTTCTCTTCCGCCATGCGCCGCGTCATCACCGGCGATGATGCCCACGGCGAAAGCCTGGTCATCCTCGATGGCCCGCCCTCGGCGATCAATGGCGATCCCAATATCGGCGGCCTGTTCGACATCTGGCACGAGGTCGCCTCCGGCATGCTCGACCCCAAGGCCCATGCCGACCTCGGCCCCACGCGCAACGTGCTCTCACCGTCGTCCGGCAATGTGAAAGTGCGCTGGTTCGTTGTCCCGCCCCAGCCGCCGGGCGTGCCAGCCGAAACCCTCAACGCCCTCGCCCGCGAGCGCTTCGCCTCCTTCGACGCCGAGGACCATCTCACCGACCAGTCGAAAAGCCCGGCCATGCACCGGACGGCGACCCTCGACGTCATCTGCTTGCTGCAGGGCGAGGTCGACCTGATCCTCGACAAGACGCGCACCCGCATCAAGCCAGGCCAGATCGTCATCCAGCGCGGCACGTCCCATGGCTGGGAAGCGCAGGGCGGCCCGGCCCTGCTTCTCGCCGTCCTGATCGACCGCCCGCTCAGGGGCGGCGCCCACTAGCCTATTCCGTGCGTTGTCCGAAGTGCCTGCTGTCCGAAGTGAAGGAGTTCCGACATGCGTCTCATCCTCGCCCTCCCCGCCCTGGCGCTCGCGCTGTCGGCATCCGCCTGTCTCTCCGGCAACCCCGCCGAGGAATTGTCGCAGGAAGTCGTCTGCCTCCAGCACAACGAGAACGATCCTGTCGAGCGCGACCGCTGCCGCCAGCCTGCCGCTACCCGCAGCGACACCGTGCCCGACATGCGCCCGCAGGACCTGCCGGTGCGCTCAGGCGGCCTTAGCGATTAGGCGCCACGCGCAGCGCCTACCGGCCCGCCGCCCACGTCGCATAGACCGCGAAGCTTGCCGACGCCGCCATGGCGAGCGCCGCGATGCGGAAGAATCCCGTCGCGAACGCCGCTGACTGGAATCGCCGCGCCAGCGCATCCGCGCCCAGCGCATAGACCGCCAGCCCGCCCATCTCGGTCAGCGTTACGGTGATCATGACAATGATCACCTGGGTCGCGAGGTCTTTCCCGGGATCGAGATAGGCCGGCATCAGCCCGCCGAAATAGACCAGCGCATTGGGGTTGGCGATCTGCAGCCCCACGCCATGCGCGAACAGCCGCGCGCGCGGCGGCGGCTCTCGCCGCAGCAGGTCGACTGGCGCGCCGAACGCCGTCCGCCACGCCAGCCACAGGATGAAGGCGATCCCCGCCACCCTCAGCACCATAAAGGCCTGCGGAAACGCATGCGCCAGCGCGGACGCGCCCGAGGCCGCCAGCGTCACCCACACGATATTGCCGACGCATATCCCCACGGCCGGCGCCATCGACGGCCAGAACCCGTAGCGGATCGAGGACGTGGTCACGAGCATCACCGCCGGCCCAGGCGTCAGCCCGCCTGCCAGGAACAGCGCAAAGAACGCAAACCAGACCCCGAACTCCATGGCGCGGTGATGTAGCCGCGCCACGCCCGCAAGTCACGGACCTGCAGCGCGTCGACCGGAAATCGAAAATCGCTAGGGGACGCCGCCCGGCTTGCCCAACACCTTTCACTGAACGGCCCTCAACAGATTCAGAAGCTTGCAGAAAAATGCCGGCCTGTTTCGGACAAGTTTTCTGTGGGACGCCAGAACGGCCTTACACTGCTGTCCATGAGACAGGCACACCTGCGCGCAAACCGGGTGCGAACCCATCCGCCACGCCAGCCCTCGCTGGAAACGCCGCCGTGCGCGGCGCTGCGCGAGAGCCCCCGGCCGCCCGCAGTTAGTAGTGTTGTTGGCATCGACGTTTTTTATTTCGGCGCGCGCCACGCGCCCGGCCACCCCCGCATGGGCAGCCTTGCTCAAGGACAGCTGGTCCACGCGAACGGCCTTCCGCCTGGGCTGCCGGCGCAGCAAAACCTGCGCCTATTTCCCCGCGCCGGCGTCCCTGGCCCGCAGCACGGACTCGGCGATCAGCTCGCGCGCACGCTCGGGCCCATGCAGGCCCTCGATCTTCACCCACTTGCCGGGCTCGAGGTCCTTGTAGTGCTCGAAGAAGTGCACGATCCGCTCGACCAGGATGTCGGGAAGGTCGTTGTAGTGATTGATCTTCTCGTAATAGCGCGTGAGCTTGGGATGCGGCACGGCGAGGATCTTCTCGTCCTGGCCCTTGTCGTCGGTCATCATCAGGACTCCAACCGGCCGGACGCGCACGACGCAGCCCGGAACCAGCGCCCGGTTGCCCACCACCATCACGTCGATCGGATCGCCATCAAGCGACAGAGTGTGCGGCACGAACCCGTAATTGCACGGATAGCGCATGGATGTGTAGAGGAAGCGGTCGACGAACATCGCTCCCGACGCCTTGTCGATCTCGTACTTGATCGGCTCGCCGCCCAGCGGCACCTCGATCACGACATTGACGTCGTCCGGCGGATTGGGTCCGGTCGGTATCTTCGAAAGGTCCATAAGGCAGCTCCGCAACGGACGCGCGCGGTGCAATATCGGCGCCCCACCGCTACGGCAAGCGTCTCGGGCAGCCCATTTTCCTACGTCGCCTGGTTAAGGCGCTGCGCGGCAAGACACGACCAGCCTGTCTACAGCCGGATCGCGTCGGCGCGGCGGTCGCGGACGGGGGCGCGGGCGACTGCGAGGATGAGGTTGGCGGTATCGATCGGCTTGCCGATGATCGCCGTGACGCCGGCCACGTCCGCAAGCTGCCGGCGGGCCATCGCCATGTTGGCCGTGCAGGCGATGATCGGCGTCCTGCCGTTGAGATGTCCTGCCCGCATCTGCTGCGCGACCAGCACCCCGGAAACCTCCGGCATCACGATGTCCAGCACCACGACATCGAACCGCCGCGAGTCCAGCCTGCGGATCGCCTCGGACCCCGACCCGCACGTCTCCACATCGTGGCCGACGCTGGCGAGGATGGTATTCAGGATGTCGAGGTGGCGGTCATTGTCGTCGACCACGAGGATGTTGCGCGCCGCCGCCACGCAGATCCAGTCGGCCGCCGGCCTGCCGCGTGGGCGCGCGTCGAGGCCTTCGGAAACGGCTTCCTGTGCGGCGCCTGCGCGAGCAGAGTCGGTGCAGCTTTCTCGAGGGAGCGGGGGCGATTGCATCGCCGCAGCCCTTTGCCCTTGCGAGACCAGAATTCGCCCCAACAGCGAATCACTAGCACAGATGTGCCGATAGCATTCTTAACCATTTTGGGATCGTTGCAACCGCGAAAAGGCCTCGGACACGTCACTTTCCGGGGAAGTCGCCCAAAAATCTCCGGGTTTACCCAGGGTCGGCCGGTTCGCCTGTCTGGCGAATTCCGGCCGCCGTTAACGTTTCCGGCTCAGCCCAAGCAGGCGCAGCCGGAGCGCATTGAGACGGATGAAGCCTTCGGCGTCCTTCTGGTCGTAGGCGCCCGCGTCGTCCTCGAACGTCACATGCGCGGCCGAGTAGAGCGAATGCGGCGAGGACCGTCCCGTCGTGATCACATTGCCCTTGTAGAGCTTCAGCGTGACTGTGCCGGCGACATTCGACTGGCTGGCGTCAATCGCGGCCTGCAGCATCTCGCGCTCAGGCGCGAACCAGAAGCCGTTATAGATCAGCTCGGCATAGCGCGGCATCAGCTCGTCCTTCAGGTGGCCTGCCCCTCTATCCAGCGTGATCGATTCCATCGAGCGGTGAGCCTGCAACAGGATCGTGCCGCCCGGGGTTTCGTACACGCCACGCGATTTCATGCCGACGAACCGGTTCTCGACCAGATCGAGACGGCCGATGCCGTTGTCGCGGCCGAGATCATTGAGCTGCGCCAGCAGCGTCGCCGGCGACAGTTTCTTGCCGTTGAGCGAGACCGCGTCGCCCTTCTCGAAGCCGATCTGGATTTCCGTCACCTTGTCCGGCGCTTCCATGGGAGAAACCGTGCGCTGGTAGACATAGGGCGGCGGCTCGACCGCGGGGTCTTCCAGCACCTTGCCTTCCGAGGACGAGTGCAACAGGTTGGCGTCGATCGAGAACGGCGCCTCGCCGCGCTTGTCCTTCGCGACCGGGATCTGGTGCTTTTCAGCGAACTCGATCAGGTCGGTGCGCGATTTGAACTCCCACGTCCGCCACGGCGCGATCACGCGAATGGACGGGTTCAGCGCATAGGCCGACAATTCGAACCGCACCTGGTCATTGCCCTTGCCCGTGGCGCCGTGGGCCACCGCATCGGCGCCGGTCTTCTTCGCGATATCGACGAGATACTTCGCGATCAGCGGCCGCGCGATCGAGGTGCCGAGCAGGTACTGGCCTTCATAGACGGCGTTGGCGCGGAACATCGGGAACACGAAGTCCCTCACGAACTCCTCGCGCAGGTCCTCGATGAAGATGTTCTCGGGTTTGACGCCCATCAGCTCGGCCTTCTTGCGGGCCGGCGACAGCTCTTCACCCTGTCCGAGGTCGGCGGTGAACGTCACCACCTCGCAGCCATACTCGGTCTGCAGCCATTTCAGGATGATCGAGGTGTCGAGACCGCCAGAATAGGCGAGCACGACTTTCTTCGGGGCAGGTTTGGCTGCGGCCATGGGGCATCTCCGGGCGGACAGGCGGCTTATAGCTTCCAGCCGCCGGGCGGCAAGCAAGGCGAGCGCAATGCAGCGTTTTTGAGGGCTGGCGCGACGGGCCGTCGGCGGCCGGGAAGCCCCGGATCAACTCGTTCAGTCACCCCGCTCTGCCGCGTGACCCCTTGCAACGACCAGCAAACGACTGATCCAGCCGCAATCCCGTGCGTAACAACGCGCACAGGAGTTGTGCATGAGAAGACTGGTTTTATCGCTGGCGTTTCTGTCGATGGAGGCATGCGCGACTGTGGGCGTTGAAGAACCTGCCTTCAACATCGTCCGGGCCGACGCAAGCTTCGAGGTGCGCGATTATGCGCCTGTGATCGTGGCCGAGACGACCGTCTCGGGCGAGGCGGTGAAGGCCCGCAATTCTGGCTTCATGCCTCTCGCGGACTACATCTTCGCAAACGACCGCAAGGGAGACAAGATTGCGATGACGGCGCCGGTCACCCAGGCGCCCCGCGAGAAGATCGCCATGACAGCGCCGGTTGGCCAGACGTCATCGTCTGCCGGCTGGACGATCTCCTTCACGATGCCGGTAGGCTACACAATGGCCAGCCTGCCGCCGCCGGCCGATCCCGCGGTTCGCCTGGTCGAGTATCCTGCTCGCCGCATGGCCGTGGTGAAGTTCTCCGGCCTTGCCGGCGAGGAGCGGATGCAGGCCAAGCAGCGCGAATTGATGGACAGGATCGCGAAAGCGGGCTTGTCGGCGCTCGGCGATCCGGCGTTCGCCTTCTACGATCCGCCATGGACCCTGCCCTTCCTGCGTCGCAACGAGGTGATGGTCGAGATTGCGGTGCGATAGCCGGTTGGCGCGCGAATGACCTATCGCGCAGGCGCCAGCGTCCTCGCGATGCGAAACCCGAAATCGATATGCCGACCCGAGGTCACGTAGTTCAGGCGGAATGCCGAACGGAGCGCCGACGGCCCCACATACCATGAACCGCCGCGCAGGACGCGCTTCGTGCAGTCACCGGAAAGGTAGGGCGCACCGGTCGCGGGCTGATCGAGCAGTGTTTGACGATAGCAATCCTCGACCCATTCCCAGACATTGCCGTGCATGTCGGAAACGCCGAACGCGTTGGGCAGGAAGGAGCCTGCCGGCGCCGTCTCGACATGGCCGTCTTCGCAGGTCGCCGGGATTTCGCCTTCAAAACTGCTGTAGGTTTCGTTTGTCTTGGCGGTCATGACGTTGGCGAACTCGCAGGTACGGCGTGAGTCCTTCCCCCAAGGGTATGCCGTGCTCGCGCCGGCCCGGGCAGCATATTCCCATTCGGCCTCGGACAGCAGCCGATACGGCTCCAGCCGGTTTCCGCTTGTCATCAGATTGAGCCAGCGGACATAGCCCTGCGCATCCTCCCAGCTCGCATTGATGACCGGCTTTCGGCCGCGGCCGTAGCCCTGATCGCCCAACCGGTCGCACCCAACCTTGCCGAGCGGATCCCTCTCCTCGGCGGCGCGAAAGCTCGCGACCTCGGTGTATCTGACGCATTCCTCCCATTCCTGATGCGTGATCTCGAACCGGCCAATGGCGAACGCCGCGACGGCAACCCTCTGCTGCGGCCCCTCGCGGTCGAGCCGCCCGGGCTCATCCGCTGGCGACCCCATGACGAAGTCACCCCCGGGGATCACCGCAAGATCAGGGCACGCGAATGTCGGACTGCATTCGCGAAACGTGTCGCCCGCATTCAACTTTTCCAGTTGCTGGACGGAAAGCGCATGAGGACGGACCTGTGTCTGCATCACCCACTC
This sequence comes from uncultured Alphaproteobacteria bacterium, assembly GCA_963718145.1. GTDB lineage: Bacteria > Pseudomonadota > Alphaproteobacteria > Caulobacterales > Hyphomonadaceae > UBA7672. The sequence goes on from CAVQYJ010000020.1 coordinate 313,402, forward strand.
CCGGTTGATCTGAAACCTGAAGGCATATCCCAGGCTGCTGAGCGCAATCGTCATGCTGAGTGAGGCAACGCCAATCAGCACAAGCCTCTGTCGTATTTCCGCCCGCCGTCGATCGCGCTGCAGCAGGGAGTCGACGTCGACGTCCAGCAAGCCCGCCGCCAGTCGCGAGCAAAGCCGCTGGCGCCCATCCTTGCGAATGTCGAGACCGAGCGGCTCGATCGGCAAGGCGTCTGGATCGCTTGGATCGCCGGCGGCCCGCAGCGCAGGAGGGAAACACTCTGTCGCCGGATCGCCAGAATTGGGGACGCCGTCGATGATGACTGCGAAAATCTTGTGGCTGCGGCCGGTCCGCCGAAAGTACTGAATTTCCGCATTCACCCATTTGGACTGCGCCGAACGTGGCGAGCACAGGACGATCAAGGCTTCGGCGTTCTCGATTGCGGTGCGCACCTTGACCGCGATGTCGGAGGCCGCCGGCATCTCCTCCTCGTCGAAAAAGAACCGTCCGAGGCGGCGGTCAGGCAGGTCGCCATCAATCGAAACACCGGGCGGAACACGGTAGGTTTCCAGCCATGTGTGGATGCGCCTGCCCCACACATTGTCCTGCTGGGAGTAGCTGATGAATGCGCGGTACAGCGTGGACATGTCACGCCCTTCCCAGGCGCTTCGCAACCGGAAACAAATGCCGTCGAACCGCGTCCAAGTCTATCCGCGAGATCAGGACCCTACCTTCCGTTGGCCGGATGTCTGCAAAGGGCCGCATACGCTCCTGCAGAATATTCGCAGCGCCCCTCTGGTCAGAATGTCGCAGCCTCCCCATCTCCGCCACGCTGGGGGCCGGGGGGTCACGCCAGCACACAAGGAGGCGCGCCACATGCACGCCTATATCCTCCTCGACCGTTCCGGCTCCATGCAATCGCTCTGGGTCGAGGCCCTGTCCTCCGTCAACGCCTACGCAAAGGAACTCGCGAACAAGAAAGACGGCGATGCCGTCGACAGCCACATCACGCTCGCCGTCTTCGACGACCAGGCCGGCCTGCAGTTTGACGTCCTCCGCCGGAAACAGCCTGCGCTGCACTGGGAAAAGGTAAGCGACACAGACGCCACCCCGCGCGGAATGACGCCCCTGCTGGACGCCCTCGGCCGCATCATCGCGCTGGCCGAGACGGACAATCCGGACAAGGCCGTCATCGTGGTGATGACCGACGGCCAGGAAAACGCCTCGAAGGAAGTGACCCGCGAAGGCGCCAAGACTGCACTCGACCGGGCGAAGGCCAAGGGCTGGGACGTCGTCTTCCTCGGCGCGAATTTCGACAACATCGCGGATGCAGGTTCGGTCGGCGTCTTCGCCGGCCAGCAGATGTCGATGGCGCCGGGCACGATGAACGAGTCGATGGCTCGCATGGCGAAGAAGTCCCGCGCCTACTTCGCGCGCGGCGAAAACCACGTCTTCGAGGACGCCGACCGTGAGGTTGCGCAGGAATCGAAGGTGAAGGGCGACAAGACCAAGAACTGACGCTCTGCGCTCCAGACGTCGCGAATGGCGAGCGGGAAACCGCTCGCCATTTGTTTGCAGGGCTCAGTGCCGGAAATGCCTCATGCCGGTGAACACCATGGCGAGGTCAGCCTTGTCGGCGGCCTCGATGACTTCAGCGTCGCGCACGGACCCGCCTGGCTGGATCACCGCCGTGGCGCCGGCCTGGGCCGCCTGCAGCAGCCCGTCCGCGAACGGGAAGAAGGCGTCCGAGGCGCACACCGATCCGATCGTCTTGGGCTCGGCCTTGCCGCCTTCGGCCGCCGCCGCGTCTTCCGCCTTGCGGCGCGCGATGCGGGCTGAATCCACGCGGCTCATCTGCCCGGCCCCGATGCCCACGGTCGCGCCGTCCTTGGCGTAGATGATCGCGTTCGACTTGGTGTGCTTGCAGACCTTGAAAGCGAACAGCATGTCCTCGATCTCGCGCGGCGAAGGCTTGCGCCGCGTGACCACTTTGAGGTCGGCGGCGCCGACGCGGCCGAAATCGCGGTCCTGCACCAGAAGGCCGCCGGCGACGCTCTTGAACGTGATGCCGCGCGCCACCGGATCCGGCAGGCCGTCGGTGAGCAGGAGGCGAAGGTTCTTCTTCTTCGCGAACACGGCCAGCGCCGCCTCGTCCGCCCCCGGCGCAATGACGACTTCGGTGAGGATTTCCGTCATCGCCTCCGCCGTCGGGCCGTCGAGCGGCTTGTTGACGGCGATGATCCCGCCAAAGGCCGAAACGGAATCGCACGCAAGGGCCAAGCGGTAGGCCTCGATCACCGTCCTGCCCGTCGCCACGCCGCACGGATTGGCGTGCTTGATGATGGCGACAGCGGCGGAGACTTCGGGATCGAACTCGGCGACGAGTTCATACGCCGCATCGGTGTCGTTGATGTTGTTGTAGGAAAGCTCCTTGCCTTGCATCTGGCGCGAAGTCAGCACGCCGGCGCGCTTCTCCGGTCCGGCATAGACCGCGGCCGTCTGGTGCATGTTCTCGCCATAGCGCAGCGTCTGCTGCAGCTCGCCGCCGAAGGCGCGCCACTGGCCCGCCTCCTCTCCCAGTTCGCGCCAGTACCATTCCGAGATCGCGGCGTCGTACGCGGCGGTGCGCGCATAGGTCTTGGCGGCGAGGCGTCGGCGCAGACTCAGGGTGACGCCGCCGTCAGTCATCTCCGCCAGCGCCGCATCGACGTCCGCGCCGTCGGTGCACACCGCCACGAAATCGGCATTCTTCGACGCCGCACGCAGCATGGCCGGGCCGCCAATGTCGATGTTCTCGATGCAGTCGTCGAACGGCTTGCCCGCCTGAACGGTGGCCTCGAATGGATAGAGGTTGATCCAGACCAGATCGATCGGCTCGATGCCGTGCTGGGCCGCCGCCTCGCGATGCTCGGCCAAATCGCGCCGGAACAGCAGGCCGCCATGCACTTTCGGATGCAGCGTCTTCACGCGCCCGTCCATCATCTCTGGAAAGCCTGTGAGGTCGGCGACGTCGCGCACCTTGAGGCCCGCATCCTTAAGCGCCTTCGATGTGCCGCCGGTCGATACCAGATCGACGCCTGCCGCCGCCAGCTTCTTCGCTCGCTCGACGAGGCCGGTCTTGTCCGAGACGGAGATCAGCGCGCGGGCGACCTTGATCCTGTCGGGCGCGTTCTTTGGGGCTGTCTGGGGCGGCGACATGGCGGCATCCTCATGGCGGATGCGGGCGCGATAGCACTGGAAAAGCGAGGCGCGAATAGCCAATAGCGAACGGAAAGCAGCGACCTGTGGACTGCCCCAGTTCGCGGCTCTCAATTTCGTTGTTCGCGAGCCAAAGCGGCGATCCCGCTCTAGTGAACGTGCGGCGCCGGCTCGCCCCAAGGGCCGTCCGAGAATAGCTCCGGGGCCAGGGCCTGCATGATGCTGAGCGAGGCATGTGGATCGCGCCGCGATGCATAGGTGATGATCGCATCCAGCCGCGCCTGCACTTCCCCGATCGGCGGAGATTTTGACCGCGCCACTTCGAGAACGCCATCGACCACAGTGTCCTGCACCTGCTCGCGGTCGTAGAACACCGTTTCGGTGAGCTTCTCGCCAGGACGCGGGCCGGTGATGCGGATGATGATGTCCTGGCCCGGCGTGAGGCCCTTCATGCGGATCATCTTTTCGGCGAGGTCCATGATCCGGACCGGCTCGCCCATGTCGAGCACATAAAGCGTGGCGTCCATGCTGTCCGAGCGCGCAGACAGCGCCGCCGCCTGCAGCACGAGGGCCGAAGCCTCCTCGACGCTCATGAAGTAGCGTGTCATGTCGGCATGCGTAACTGTGACCGGTCCGCCGTCCGCGATCTGCTTTTCGAACAGGGGAGAGACCGAACCCTTCGACCCTAGCACGTTGCCGAAGCGCACCAGCGAGAAGCGCGTGCCCGGCGCCGTCGGCGCGAAGGCCTGGATGAACAGCTCGGCGGCGCGCTTGGTCGCGCCCATCACGTTCTGCGGGTTCACCGCCTTGTCGGTGGAGATGAACGTGAACGACTTGACCCCGAGATTCGCCGCGATCGTGGCGCAGCGGCGCGCGCCCAGCACGTTGGTGAGGATGGCCTCGTTGGGATTGAGCTCCATCAGCGGCACGTGCTTCAGCGCCGCGGCGTGGATCACGATGTCGGGCTCAGCCTCGCGGATCGCCTGCTCGAGCCGCACCTCGTCGCGCACGTCGCCGATGATGGTGCGCCGCACCACGTTCGGAAAAGAGCGCGAGAGATCCTGGTCGATCTCGAAGACGTTGTATTCCGAGCAGTCATAGATCGTAAGCTCGGACGGCCCCAGCGCCGCGCACTGTCGCGCCAGCTCGCCGCCGATGGTGCCGCCGCCGCCGGTGATAAACACGCGCGCACCCGAAATCAGCTCGGTCACGGGCGCCGGGTCGAGCTTGCGCTCGGGCCGGGCAAGAAGGTCCGATGGCCGGATCGGCTCCAGCAGAGCTGTTGCGCCGATGCGCAGCAGCGTCGCCTTGCGCGCCGAGGCGACGGCGAGGGCCGCCTCCATCGTGGCGCGGTCTTCCGGCGGGGCGGCGATGGCGATCCAGGGCAGCTCGCCGAAGCGGGCTGTATAGTGATCGAACAGGGTGGCGAGCTGGTCGAGACCGCCCATCACCTGCACGCCCTCGATGTCGCGGCCGACGTCCGAACCGGTCGTCTCGACCAGGCCGATGGCACGGATCGGAGAGCCCGAAGGCGCCTTGCGCGCGGCCCGCAGCGCCTCGGCGATGTAGTGGGCCGGGCCGACAACAAGCGCCTTGGGCGCAAATGGCGGCTCGCGGCGCAGGATGGCGCCGAGATCGCCCGTGGCGTCTCCCCGCGACCACAAGCGCACGGTCATCATCAGCCCGAACCAGATCGGAATCTCGAGATAGATGCTGGCAAGCGGGTAGCCGGAAGTGGTCTTGGCCAGGATCAGGATCGGCAGCGAGATCAGGTTGGCGATCGCCACGCCCTGGAAGACGCGCACCACATCCCGCAGCGAGGTGTGGCGCCAGACCTGCCGGTGGATGCCGCGGAACCATAAGCCGAAGCCCGCAGCGACGCCGAATGCGATCGCGACGAAGAAATCGAGCCAGGACGGCGCACCGCGGCCCGAGAAATAGTAGACGATCTGCGGCGCCACATACATCGCCACGATGGCGGCGACAGTGTCAAAAGCGAAACAGATCGCCTTTGCCTCGATCGCATGACGACGGGCTACCGAACTTTCGACTGGTCTCACTGAGCTTCCCCATGCTCCGCAGGCTCAATCCGGGTCAGCCCCCATCGCACCCGGTTGGGCGCCTGGGAACCATCCGCAGCAGGGTTTGCAACTCCCCGGATCACAAGTTGCTGCGTCTTGCGCGCAGCCTCGCTTCCCCAATAGCGCGAATTCTCCACCGATAGCAAAGTCTCACTGCGAAATCTCCAGACCCGTTGCCGGCGAGGCAGCCCTAGGAAGATCGTCCTATCGTCCGGGCCATCGACAACCTGCACGTCGGGATGAAGGTGAAAGCGGATTTCAAAGGGAATCAGCCTCGAAGAGGCGGCGGTCGCAGCATCGGACATAGGCCTCGACAGACTGTCCTCGCCTGTCATCCGGGCGCCGTTCTTGGCCACGTAGAGCCGCCGCCGATAGATCACGCCGTGCCGCACGCGCCATCCCCCGTGCTGGCCCTCCAGCAGGTACTGGTCGCCCTCCTCCAGCCTGCGCACTGACAGTTGCGCTGGACCTTCCGGCGCCCGCAGTCCCGTTGACGGGTCAGGCGTGAAGACCGCCGAATCCTCACCGCTCAGCGACAGGACGGAATGGGCGGCCGTGCGCCGCGCCGCATCCCTGAGCGCGGGTTCGAGATCAGGGTTCGAGCCCAGCGACGTGATGATCCGCTCCGGTCCGTCGTCGATCGAGATCGATAGCGCGCCGGCGTGCGCCCTTCCCCCGTGCGGGCGGTCCGGCCCGGGACCGGCATCGACATAGACGGTGAGATCTTCCGCTTGCACGCGTTGCCAGGCGGACAGGCGTGCGAAGGAGAATTTGGAGTTGAGCCCGCCATGCGGGCGCAGCGCCGCTTGCGCCAAGCCGTGGGCGCCATCGCCGCCGCCATTGGCCGCCAGAACGCCGCCGTCGCCGACATTGAAAAAGCTCAGCATCGCCGCCATCCGCGGCTGTAGCCGCGAGAGAAACGCCGGCGCCGGCAGACCGAGGCGCAACAGAAGCTCCTCGATCGACTGGATGTCGATCAACGCCTCGGCCAGCATTTCAGGACTGCGGCTGGCGTGGCCGCCATCGGCCAGGATCTGCGCGCCGCACTCGATCTCCAGCATCTGCAGTCCGGCTTCGAGCGCGCGGCGCATGTCTTCGATCGCAGCGCCGCCCAGCGCCAGCGCCACGCCGATGCGGAAACGCGCCTGCGGATCACACTCGTCGATCGCCGAAGCCTGTAGGTGGCGCATCTGGCGGCCCAGCGAATCCAGGAGTTGCACGCGCGCATCTCCTTGAAGCTCGCCGAATAGCCACGGCCCCGCAGACAGGAGATTCACCACCCGGTCCGCCGTGACGCCGAGGCGCCAGGCGAAATTCTCCCACTTGCCGAACGCCTCGCACCAGCCGACCGCCAGTGACCGCGCGTGCGCCTCGCCCTCCGGCCCGAAGGACGCGACATCCCTCAGCCAGTGGAAGCGATGGATCCGGTCGGCGAAGTGCAGGGAAGGAAAGGGCGGGCCCCACGGCGCATGGCCGGGCGGAGTTTCGACCTGCGAGGCGCCGAACCTCCACCTGCCCTGCAGGATCGCCTGCCCGCGCTGACGATTGACCGGCCGCGAATCCTTCGGGGTGGCGGTCAGCCCTGACGGCGGCGTACCCGAAATGCGCATGCGGTAGACGGGTGATGCCTGCGGTGCGGCGCCCGACCTTCCGGCGAGTTCCAGCCAGGCCGCATCCTCGGCTTCGCGCCCGCTGGCGCCGGTGACGGGGGCGGCCATGTCGCCGCTACCCGCGCGACCGGCGCGCGGCGCGCGGCGCATTTCTCAGAGCGCCGATCGCCTCGCGATAGTTCTGCGGTCCCTTGCCGAACACGGCAGAGCCCGCGACCAGCGCCGTGGCGCCGGCCGAAATCACGGCGCCGGCATTCTCCGGGATCACCCCGCCATCGACTTCGAGAATGGTCTTGAGATTCGCGGCGTCGAGCTTCTTGCGGATCGCCTCGATCTTGCGGAGCTGGCTGTCGATGAATTTCTGCCCGCCGAAACCCGGATTGACGCTCATCACCAGGATCAGGTCGAGCTCTTCGAGAACCGGATCGAGCACGTCGGCGGGCGTCGAGGGATTGAGCGCGGCGCCCGCCTTCTTGCCCAGCTTCTTGATCACCTGCAGCGTACGATGAAAATGCGGTCCCGCTTCCGGGTGCGCGGTGATGATGTCGGACCCCGCCGCCGCGAAGGCTTCGAGATAGGCGTCCACCGGCGAGATCATCAGGTGGACGTCGAAGGGCTTGCGGGTATGGGGCCGCAGCTTCTCGATCACGGCCGGTCCGATGCTGATGTTCGGAACAAAGTGCCCGTCCATAACGTCGACATGGATCATGTCGCAACCGGCCTCGTCGACCGCGCGGATTTCCTCCCCCAGCCGGGCGAAATCGGCCGCCAGAATCGAGGGCGAGATGAGGACATCCGGCATGGGACTCGGCCTAGCAGCGGCCCAACGGCCATGCAAGGCGGACGACGGGGCAGGACCGCCCGCGTTGATCCGTAGCGTCAATAATCGGTGGTCAGACGCACGCCGCGCCTTTCCTTTTCCAGCATCCGGCCAAGCATGATGAAGGAGGCGAGCCAGACGAAGCTGAAAATCCAGCAGCCGATGTTGAGATAGTCCACAGCCTGCCGGTAGCCATAGAAGTGGAGGATCTCGCCGGCGAGGCTGGTGATTGCCATGAAGGCCAGCGCGAAGGTCATGAAGGCGCGCTCGGAATTCTGCATCGACCACAGCGCGCCCTGGAACATCCAGCCCGTCAGGGGCCTCATCCGGAGCGTCGCGGCGGCGAGAAGCGCGAAACCGCCCTCGTTCTCGGGCTCAATGGCCAAGGCGCTGCGCGCAGCATCCCGGGCGGCCCTGTGCTTTCCCCGCGCCAGGAAGGCCCAGCCGATGGCTTCGTGGGCCGAAGCGTCCTCAGGCGATTCGCGCAGCGCCTCACGAGCCAGTCGTTCCCCCTCGGCGCCCTTCCCCTCCATCGAGGCGGCGCGCGATAGCATCACCTGGCCGAACACGTCCTCTGGCGCGCGCTGCAGGAGATCGAGCGCCGCCCGACCCAGCCGTCCGCCTTCGCGCTCCCACAGGCAGATCGCGCATTCGAGCGCAAATGCCCGAGTGTCGTCGGGGTCGAAGGAGAGGACTTTGCGAGCTGCCGCCCGAGCGCCCTTGGGATCGCCCATATCCAGAGCCGCATAGCCGAGTGCGAGATGCGCCAACGGCAGTTCGGGATCGAGTGACAGCGCAAGCCTGGCCTCCGCCTCGGCCCCGAAGCGGCGATTGAGCCGGCTGAGGCAGAAGCTGAGACCTGCATGTGCATGGACCGAGCCCGGATCGGCGGTCAGAGCATCCTCATGGTGGCGCAAGGCGGCGAACCAGTCGCCGCGGGCCATGGCGGCCGCGGCCGCCTGCATCGCACTGTCGAACGCGTCTGTCATAGCAGCGGGCTCGGCAACCAGATCCAGACGATGTCGCGTGTGAAGCGGTCGTAGATTTCGGGAATGACGAAATAGTCGACCGCCGCCATTCCGGCGATCAGCCACATTCCCCACGGAAGGCCTCCCGGCAGGCTGGCCCGATAAGAGGCTAGGTTGACCTGGCGTCCGACGAGATAGCGCAGCAGGCCGAGCCCCGCGACCAGCTGCACCACCATCAGGATGCGGTTGGCCAGCAGCCCTTCCCGGCCGAACCAGATTTCAAGATCGCCGGTCCAGAGAAAGGCGCTGCGCAGCCCGCCGATGGCGAGGACAAGGCTGTAGCCAATCACCGCGATCACTGCCTGTCGGCGCGCATCGCGGCACCCCAGGAAGAACGCGTTGGCCGTCGACCAGATCATGGCGGGCAGGATGCCGCCAATCAGAGCCGCCCAGTACGGCGCACTGGCGCGCGTGGCGAAGCCGGCAAACCGGCCCGGCGGCGCTTCGAGTGGACTTGTGTATCGCATAGCGCCCCGGCAATCTCGCGCCTGCGCTAGCAGCGGGGCCAGACCGAAGCAAGCGAACCGGAAGGCGCCCAAAACTAAACCGCCCGGACTTCTGGTCCGGGCGGTTCGAATTCGTGTTGCGATGATCCAGGTAGTCGATCCCGATCAGTAAGCGATCGAGGCGTTCTGCGGGATCACGCGGGCGCGCTCGCCATACTCCACCAGCACTGGCGTGCCGTTGGCGATGGCGAGGTCGCCGCCCTGGGTGATGGTGACGAGTTCGCCCGAGCGCAGGCGAACCGTGTAGGCGAAGCCCGATTTCTGCGTAGCCGAATTGCCGACCGCATTGCCGATCGCGCCGCCGGCCACCGCGCCGACGATGGCGCCCGCCGTGTTGGCCGCGCGTCCGCCGCCGACCTGGCCGCCGGCAAGACCGCCGAGAGCCGCGCCGGTCAGCGTGCCGACCGACGCACCCGACCGCGAGCCTTCGATGACGATCGAACGGGAAGCCACGACCGTGCCTTCCTCGACGCGCGAGACCATGCCGACCTGGCTACGTTCATAGGAGTTGGCGCCGAGGCCCGTGGCGCATCCGGCCAGGGCAAGGGCGAGGGCCGCGAAAGCAGCGGCGAAAGGTTTCGACGGCTTCAGGCTGTGCGAAACCGAGTATTGGGAAAAGGACGTGTCCATCTGTGCAGACTCCATGTGGGACGAGTTATGAGGAGGCCGTCCCTACACACACCAGTTGTACGCAACCCGGCTGAACCGGCGTTGAACCCAATCGTTCGGTTTCGTCGCTTATCGGCGGCAGAATTGTGTCGACTCCTGCCGCCCACGAGACCGGATCAAGTTCATACCGGAATGGGGTTACGATCAGGTTCGTTCAAGACGCGCGATGTAGAAAACATCGGTTTTCATGGCGTCTGCGACGTTTTCTCGCGCCGCGCCTGCGTTCAGGTCACGGATTAGCGGAGCGGTGATTACAGCCCCGTCATCCGTTAACGATTGAGCAAAGCCCGGGACTTCCTCCGGCGCGATTTTGACCTGCCGCCAACTGCCTGTGCGGAGGGCTTGGGAGATGACATCACGCCCCTCCTCCACCACGGGCGTACACACACAATAGACCATGACGCCGCCTGGCTTCAGCATCTCGCCTGCCGCATGCACCAGCGCCGCCTGCACCACCGGGAACCGCGCCATCTCCTTCGCATCGCGCCGCCACACCCCCTCCGGATGCCGCCGCATCACCCCCAACGCCGAGCACGGCGCATCCAGCAGCACTGCATCCACCTGCCCCTCCGGACGCCACACGCGCGCATCCGCCTCCACCACCTCGATCGCGCCGCCCACCCGCGCCACATTCTCGCGCAGCCGCACCGCGCGCTGCGCCGAGATCTCCACCGCACTCACCTGCGCGCCCATCGCCGCGAGCTGCATCGCCTTGCCCCCCGGCGCCGCGCACAGATCCGCCACCCGGGCGCCGCGCACATCGCCCACCAGCTTCGCCGCCACACTCGCCGCCGCGTCCTGCACCCACCACTCACCCGCAGCATAGCCGGGCAGCTCCACCAGCCGCACGCCTGACGGCAGCCGCACCGAGCCGTTGGCCAGGGCGACCCCGCCCAGCCTCCCCGCCCACTCCGCCGGATCGAGGCCGGATTTGAGCGTCACATCCGTCGGCGGCTCTTCGAGCTGCAGCAGCGCCAGCGCCTCGGCCGTCTCGACCCCCAGCGCCGATTTGAGTTTCGCCGCCAGCCAGTCCGGCCAGACCGCAGTCACGGGCGAGGCCGCGAACGCCTCGCGCTCGCGGCTCGCCCGGCGCAACACGGCGTTGACCAGCCCGCCGCCCCGCCGCGCCTCGTCCCACCGACCCGCCGCCTCGACCGTGGCCGAGACGGCAGCGTGATCCGGCACGCCCATGATCCAGAGTTGCGCCGCACCGGCAAACAGGAGCGCCCGCACCGGCGGCTCGATGCCGGTGATCGGCCGGTCGAGCATGCCGCCCAGCGCCCAGCCGATCCGGCCGACGCCGCGCAGTCCCGCCCCGGCGATCGCCCGCGCAAAGCCCCGGTCCGGGCCCTCCAGCCGCCGGAAGGTGCGCGACCTGTCGAGCGCGGTCTCGAGGTCCGCGCCGCCATCGAGCGTCAGGTGCAGGATCTCCGCCGCCGCCAGCCGGCTCTGCCAGCCAGCCACCTCGTGTCGTTGTTCCCTGGGAGGACGCGCCATGGGCGGGTCACTAGCTGCTCAGGCGGGAGGTGTCATCTGGGATGCTGCCACTGTCAGAGTCATCCTCGGCCTTGAGCCGAGGATCTCCGGGCCGCAAGCGCCGATGCCCCAATAGCCCGCTCTGGGCCCAAAGATCCTCGGCTCAAGGCCGAGGATGACTGTTGAGAGAGACTCGCCTTGCCCCAATGCCAGAGAATGCTGGACCTCCTTTGCAGCGGCGGCGGGCGAACCTGCTCGGCGGCAGGCGATCCACGCCAGCGCCTCCAGCACACAGAAACCGCCAAAGTGCTCCTCGGTCTCCGGGTACGGCCTGTTGGCGAGGAGCGCCAACCCGGCTTGCGGTCGCGACGACACCGTTTAGCCTCGCAGCGCCGGATTGCTGGCGGCAACGGACGGAGTTCGCCTGATGAGGATGTTTGGCCGGCTGCGCCGGGGTCTTTTTCTTGTGCTCATGGCGGCCGTGCTGCCGGTTGCGTCGTGTGTGCAGGTGAGCGCCCCGCAGGCGGAGGGCGTCCGGCTGTTCCCGGCGAACGGGGCCAGGAACGTCAATCCCGACACGCATCTCGTGCTGAGCTTCGCGGCGCCGCCGGAGATCGGCGCGTCGGGGAAAATCCAGATCTTCGATGCGGCGGACAACAGCCTCGTCGACACGCTCGACATGAGCCTTCCGCCCTCGCCGCGGCCGACGGGCCGGTCGCAGGAGACGACGGAGGCGCAGCGCCGGGCGCTCGCCGCCTCGACGAAGATGGAGGACTATCAGGTCGACACGATCGGCGGCACGCAGTTCCACTTCTTCCCCATCATCGTGCGCGGGAACAAGGCGAGGATCTATCCGCATCACAACAAGCTGGCCTATGGGCGGACCTATGTCGTGAAGATGGACGCTGCCGTGCTCAAGCCGGCGGGAGGGATGTTCGCAGGCTTCGGCTCAGGCTCAGGCGCAGGCTCGGGCGCGGGCGCAGGCTCGGTCAACGGGGCGGCGTGGACGTTCAGCACCAAGGCCGCGCCGCCGCGGGCGGATGCGGCGCGGGTCGTCGTTGCAGCGGACGGCAGCGGCGACTTCAACACCGTGCAGGGCGCGATCGACTTCATCGCCGCCAAGCCGGCAAGGCGCGCCAACATCCTCATCCGCAACGGCGTCTACGAGGAACTCGTCTTCATGTCGGGCAAGGCCGACATCACCCTTCGCGGCGAGAGCCGCGACAAGGTGCAGGTCAGCTACCCCAACAACAGCGTGTTCAACCCGTCGCGAGGCGGCCCGTCGCGCCGGCCGGCCTTCTCGATCCAGAACTCCGCCGATATCCAGCTCAGCAATTTCACCATCAGCAACAGCTTCATCGGGCAGGCGGAGGCGCTGCTGGTGCGCGGCGAGCGGATCGTCATCGACCACATGACGCTGAACGGCTCGGGCGATGCGCTGACGACCTATGGGACGATCTACATGGCGGACAGCAAGCTCATAGGCCACGGCGACACCATCCTCGGCTATGCTGCGCTGTTTTGCCTGCGCTGTGAAATCCGGTCGGCCGGTCCGTTCACCTGGACGCGCACGCCGCAGGGCGGCCATGGCAATGTGTTCGTCGACTCGACCTTCGTCTATCTCGACATCCCCCTGCCCTGGACGGTGACGGCGACGGACACGGGACGGAAATCGTCCGGCGTGCTCGCGCGCCTGCCCAACAATGGCCCCGCCGGCGCCGTGGGCGCGAACTTCCCCCATGCGGAAATGGTGCTGATCAATTCGCGGACCAAGGGCGTGCCGCTGGAAGGCTGGGGACCGGTGGAAGACGCGCCCGCATTCGATTCCTCGAACGTACGCTTCTGGGAGTTCAACACGCGGGACATGGACGGCCGTCCGGCTGACATGTCGAAGCGCCATCGCATCGTCCGGGAGCTGACGCTGCCGAAGGACGCGCAGACGATCGCCGACTACAGCAAGCCGGACTTCGTGCTGGGCGGCTGGAGGCCAGTCGTACGCTGACTGCCGGCCCGGCCTATTCCGTCCCGTCCATCTCGGCGGCCTGGCGGTGCAGGCGGGCGATACGGCGTTCAGTCGGCGGGTGGGTCGCCGAGGCGGTGCGGCGCTTGCCGTGCAGCGGATCGATGACGAACATGTGCGCGGTCGCGGGCGAGCGCTCGGCCAGCGGGTTCAGCAGCGACATGGTGTGGCGCTCGAGCTTGAGCAGCGCGTGCGCGAGGTTGATCGGCGCGCCGCAGATCTCGCCGGCGGCCTTGTCGGCGGCGTATTCGCGGGCATGGCTCTGGCCGACGCGGGCCACGAGGCCGGAGACAATCCGCGAGACGCGTTTGCGCTGTCCGAGCGGATAGGCGAGCGAGCCGAAGATGGTGGTGAGCAGGGCGGCCAGCGCCGAGCACACGCCCATGGCCAGCGCATCGCCGCGCTTCACGTGGGCGAGTTCGTGCGCAACCACAGCCGAGACTTCCTGGCGGGTCAGCGTCTTGAGCAGGCCGTCGGTGACGGCGATCGAGGCATGGTTGGTGTCGCGGCCGGCGACGAAGGCGTTGGGCTGGAAGGCGTCGACGATGTAGGTGCGCGGGCGCGGCATGTTCGCGCGCATCGCCAGCTTGTCGCAGTCGGCGACGAAGGCGCGGATCATCGGCGAGGGATCGTCGGAGCCGACCTCGCGGGCGTTGTGCAGCCGGAGCACGATCTTCTCGGCGTACCAGAAGACGATGAGGTGGAAGGACAGCGCGATCACGGTGCCGATCAGGGCGCCTTCGCGCTGCGCGATGAACCAGCCCACGCCGGCGAAGGCGAGGTGGATCAGCAGCATCAGTCCAGCGGCTTTCAGGTAGCTCATCGTGGCTCTCTCGGATGACACGCAAGGGATCGTAAGTCTTGGTGAAAGCATCCTTCCCAAATCGCTGAAAATTGGTGAACGTGAGCGCCATGATGACCGAAACCGATCCGCCTGTTGAGGAGCGTGGCGTCAAAGACTCAACCGCTTCCGCATCCGAAACGTCCACCGTCCAAGGCCCTGCCGACGCAGAAACCGTGGCGGCGCCAGGCGGCGCCCCTGGGAAAACGCTGGCGCCGGAGGCGATCCGCGCGCTGCAGGAAGCCGAAGCGCGGCGCCTGGCTGCGACCCGGCAGGATTTGCCTACCGAGATCGGCGGCCGGCGCGAAGGCGAGGAACCGACGCGCTATGGCGACTGGGAGAAGAAGGGCCTGGCGGTGGATTTCTGAAGGCCGTCGCACCGGACGGCTTCTCCTCAACGATCACGACACTCTCGGCAATCGGGTCGGTCCAGTTGGCGGACCGTGTGTCGCCGTCATGCTGGCCGCCGCTCCGACAGACAAAAAAGCGCCGGCCTCTTTGGAGACCGGCGCCAGGCAGCGTCGAGAACGATTGGGGAGGAGAGAGATCGTTCCGCGCGGGACGCCTTGCGGCGTCGAGAGAAATCGGCGGGAGGCGGCGCCCGGTGGTTCGCGCGTTTCAGCACGAAGTCGATCGGGCCGCCGGCCTCCCGGAGGGTTTGCTCAGACGCCGGTCAGACGGCTGCCGGAGTCGAGCAGGTAGAAGAGGAACCCCGTGCCGACGAGCGACAGCGGGATGGCGATGAGGAGGGTCAGGAGTTCCTGGCGGGCCTCGGCAGTCTTGGGGAGGAAGGTCATGTGCAGCTCTTTCTTCTTGTTCGAGGTCTCTATCGGCCTCGTGGTTGCGGCGGGTTTGTTTGTTTCCCGTCCATGCAACCTATCTAGACGAACCCTGGGCGCTTTGCAATGAATAAATCCTACAACGTTCAATATTTTTGCTGCAGGACGATCACTTACCCGCGATCCTATACTGCAAGCGCTAAGGAAGGATGACCACCCGAGGTCAACGGCGCGCCGAAAGGCCCGTAAATACAAGGCCAAGAACGCCATCCAGCTCAACTTTCAGTGAGTCGAGCTGTTCCGTGGTCCAGAGCTGGGGGAAGCGGAACTTCATCATGGCGCACTGAACAAGGTCGGCCGTGATGGTGAGGTCGTGGACCAGGGCGAAATCCCGGGACTCGCGGCCTTCTTCGAGGATCTTCTCGATCTGCTTGCGTTCCTGGGCCCGTTCCTCGGCCAGATAGTCCGGCCTTTCCCGGCCCATGATCTCGGCCAGCTCCATCAGCTTGGGATTGCGCTCGAACATGCGGAAAGTGCGATCCAGCCGGTACTGGAAGAATTCCACCAGCTTTCGCGACGGCGACTTGGCCGAATCCCGGATGATGTTGGCGTAGGCGACGAGGGATTCCCGGGAGAAATTCCGCGTCATCGCCTCGGCAATGTCGATTTTCGACGGGTAGAAGCGGTAGATGTTGCCCGCCGACATGCCGCAATCGGCGGCGATCTCGGTCATGGTGGTCTTGTTGTATCCATAGTGGAGGATACGCTCCGCCGCGGCCTTGAGGATGGTCTCGCGGGGGTCGGCCTTGGCCGTGGGGGCGCCTGAAGGGGTGTCAGTCACGGTGGTGGCAATCGTCATGGGCCATTCTAGCCTAGGAACACTGAACGTTCAATGAAATCGTCAGTGGACATAGCTCAAACCGGCGAGGTTTTCCAGCGGATTGGCGTTGTGGGCGCCGGCGCCTGGGGGACGGCCCTCGCCGTGTGCGCGATCGCCGCCGGCCGCGACGTCAGACTCTGGGCGCGCGAAGCCGACATCGCCGACGCCTTGGCGCAGGGCCGTGGCAACCCCGTCTTCCTGCCCGACGCCAAACTCCCCCGCATGTCCGCCTCCACCGACATGGGCGACCTCGCCGACTGCGACGCCATCCTCGCCGTCGCCCCCGCCCAGCACCTGCGCTCCACGCTGCGCGACCTCGCCCCTCGCCTGCGCCCCGGCGTCGCCATCGCGCTGTGCTCGAAGGGCATCGAGCGCGGCTCCCTCAAGCTGATGACGCAGGTCCTGGCCGAGGAAGCGCCCGCCGCCTCGCCCGCCGTGCTCTCTGGACCGTCCTTCGCCGCCGACGTCGCCGCGGGGCTTCCCACCGCCGTCACCCTCGCCTGCCCCGACCGCGCGGTTGGCGACACCTGGATGCGCTCGATCGGCCGCCCGCACTTCCGCACCTACTGGAGCGACGACATGATCGGCGCGGAGGCCGGCGGCGCCGTCAAGAACGTGCTCGCCATCGCCTGCGGCGTCTGCGAGGGCATGGGCCTTGGCCGCTCGGCCCACGCCGCCCTGATCGCGCGCGGCTTTGCCGAGATGACGCGGCTGGGCGTTGCTCTCGGCGGCCGCACCGAAACCCTCGCGGGCCTCTGCGGCCTCGGCGACCTCGTCCTCACCTGCTCCTCGCCCCAGTCGCGCAATATGAGCTTCGGCATGGAGCTGGGCCGCGGCAAACTCGCCGCCGAAATCCTCTCCGTCCGCAAGGCCGTCACCGAAGGCGCCGAGACCGCCCCGGCGCTGGACCAGCTCGCGCGCAAGCTCGGCGTCGACATGCCGATCTGCGAGATCGTGCTCGAAATGGTCGAAGGCCGCATGGATGCGCGCGCTGCCGTCGGAAACCTGCTCAACCGCCCGATGAAGGAAGAGAACTAAAGATGCCGCTGTTCGTGCTCTATGGCCTCGACAAGCCCGGCGGGATCGAGGTGAGGAAAGCCACCCGCCAGTCGCACCTCGACTGGATCGCCGGACTGGCGCCGCGGGTTAAGATCGCGGGACCGATGTATGCCGACGATGGCGCAACGCCGGTCGGATCGGTGATGGTGATCGAGGCCGACAGCCTGGAAGCGGCCAGGGCTGAATATGCGCGCGATCCCTATAGCGCCGCCGGACTGTGGGCGAAGGCCGACATCCGCCCGTTCAACTGGGTGATCAGGCAATGAGGTTCACCCTCGCAGTCCTGGCGCTCGCGCTCGCCCTTCCCGCATCCGCGCAAGCCGTTCCCGAGCCGCGCACAAATTTCGCCGAGCTGCAGAAGCAGGCGGCGGCCGATCCCGCCATCAAGGCCGTGCTGGCCGACACGGCGCGCGCGATGGAGGCCCGGCTGCGCGACGAACCACGCATGACGGCGCTGATCCTGAAAGAGGCCGGCCCCAAGCCCGGCATGCGTGTGCTCGATGTCGGTTCTGGCGGCGGCTATCTGGCCCTGCTCTTCGCGAAGCTGGTCGGCGGCTCTTTGGGCGCGGGGGGCCATGTCGACATCCACAACACGCCGGGCTGGATCAACCAGTTCCCGTCAATGGATCCCGAGTTCCAGAAGGCGCGGATGAAGCACGCCAATATCGGGTGGATCACCGAGGCCTGGAACAACATCCCGTCCGAACCAAAGGACAGCTACGACATCATCGTGCTCGGTCAGGTGTTCCACGATGTCGGACTGGAGGCTGGCGACTACGGGCTGATGTGCAACACCTTCTTCGGCTTGCTGAAGCCGGGCGGCCGCGTGGTGATCGAGGACCATGACGCCATCGAGACCATGCCTCTCGCCCAGCAGGTCAACCTGCACCGCATCTCGCATGGCGACGTCACCGGCCTGATGCTGCGCGCCGGCTTTGCCCACACCGGTATGGTCCTGATGGACTCCAGCTACGATGACCGCCGCTTCAACGTCTTTCGCCCCGGCGTGCGGGGACGGACGGATCGGTTCATCGCCGTGTTCGAGAAACCCGCAGATGGAAAGCCGCGGCGCTAGATGCGCACAAAATCCAGGAACACCGGCGCGCAGTCGCCTAGCCGCTTTTCCTGATAGCGCGTCGTCACGTGGTCGGCGGGAGGCTTGCGCCAGTCGTCGGCCCGTTCGGCGGTCCAGGTGAAGCGGCCATCGCACAGCATGTCGGCCAGCGCCCGGTCGGCATAGTCGGCCCAGTCGGTGGCGAAGCGCAGCCGCGCGCCCGGTTTCATCACGCGCGCAAGCTCGGCGATGAAGTCCGGCTGCACCAGCCGCCGCTTGCGGTGGCGCGTCTTGGGCCAGGGATCGGGAAAGAGAATGAAGGCGCGGTCGATGGACGCCGGTGCGATCTGCGCCACGAGATCGCGCGCATCGCCCTTGCGGATGCGCACATTGGCAAGGTTGCGCGCCTCCACTTCGGAGAGCAGCTTTGCGACGCCCTCAAGGAATGGCTCGGCGCCGATGATCCCCACATCGGCGTGCGCCGCTGCCTGCCCTGCCAGATGCTCGCCGCCGCCAAAGCCGATCTCGAGCCAGGCCTTGCGGGCGCCCGGAAACAGAGACAGCGGTTGCAGCGCGCCCGGCGCGGTTTCCGGGACCGCAAGCCGCGGCAACAACGTCTCGATGCGCCCGGCCTGCGTCTTCGACAGCGGCTTGCCCGCGGCGCGGCCATAGAGGCGGTGTTTCGGGTGCGCGTCAGACATGGACGGGGCTGTAGCATGCGGCAGCGCCGGGCGCCTGCCCGGCGGAGGCGGCGCAGGGGCCTATCGTGTCGCCCCCGGATCGCCGGCTTCGTCAGCGCGCCCAGCGCTGCTTTAGGCTAGGCCTTTCAGGTCCTTGGCGATGTCCGTCTTCTCCCAGGAGAAGCCGCCATCCTTGTCCGGCTCGCGGCCAAAATGGCCGTAGGCCGAGGTTCGGGCGTAGATCGGCTTGTTGAGGCCGAGGTGCGTTCTGATCCCACGCGGGCGCAGGTCCATCACTTCGCTGAGGCGTTTTTCCAGCTTGGCGAGGTCGCACTTTTCGGTGCCGTCGCAATTGGCGTAGATCGACAGCGGCTCAGGCACGCCGATGGCGTAGGAGAGCTGGATGGTGCAGCGATCGGCAAGGCCGGCCGCGACGACGTTCTTGGCGAGATAGCGGGCGGCGTACGCGGCCGAGCGGTCGACCTTGGTGGGGTCCTTGCCCGAGAACGCGCCGCCGCCATGCGGCGCAGCCCCGCCATAGGTGTCGACGATGATCTTGCGGCCAGTGAGGCCGCAATCGCCGTCGGGTCCGCCGATGACGAACTTGCCCGTCGGATTGATCCACCATTTGCAGGTCTTGGCGATCGGCAGCGAGTCGCCCAGGGCCTTGCGGATATAGGGCTCGACGATCTTGCGGATGTCGTCGGAAGTCTGTTTCGGATCGGTGTGCTGGGTCGAGAGCACGATCGAGACGGCCTCGACCGGCTTGCCGTTCTCGTAGCGCACCGTCACCTGGCTCTTGGCGTCGGGGGCGAGCGTCTTCTCCTTGCCGGAATGTCGCGCGTCAGCGAGCAGCTTCAGGATGCGGTGCGAGTACTGGATCGGCGCCGGCATCAGTTCCGGCGTCTCATTCGACGCATAGCCGAACATGATGCCCTGGTCGCCCGCGCCCTCTTCCTTGTTGCCCGAGGCGTCGACGCCCTGCGCGATGTGCTCGGACTGGCCGTGCAGCAGCACCTCAATGCCGGCCGTCTCCCAGTGGAAGCCGTCCTGCGCATAGCCGATGTCGCGGATGGCCATGCGGGTGTGGTGCGCGATCAGGTCCTTGGTGACCTTGTCGGTGCCGCGGAATTCGCCGGCGATCACCACCCTGTTGGTCGTCGCCATCGTCTCGGCCGCGCAGCGCAGCGACCAAACGTCGAGCCCCTGCTCGATCGTGGTGCGGTAATAGAGGTCGACCACCTCGTCGGAGATACGGTCGCAGACCTTGTCCGGATGGCCCTCCGACACGCTTTCGCTGGTGAATATATAGCTTGAACGCGCCACGCAGGTTCTCCCGAAGAAATCCGGCAGCCCCTTACCCCGCCCGGGTCAGGTTGGCCAGCCATATAAAGAAAGCTTTATATGATTGCCGGAGCGCGAGTCACGGTCCGGCGGCAGAGCTTTGCTTTACCGTCGATTCAGCGCCGCTTTTTGGCGGTCTGCGGTAAGGCGGCGGCCTGCTTACGCTCATATTTCTGGACTCGCTGGAAGGTGACGCCCAGCCGCTCGGCCAGCACCGCCTGCGACAGGTTCAGATTGCGGTGGCCGACATCGCGATCGATGGCGCTGGAGTTCTTGCCGCCCCAGGCCACGCGCGTCCCGTTCCGCAGGCGCGAAATGCACCCAGAAGCTGGATGCCCCAGCTTCAGCGCCGCGGCAGGACCATCAACCCAAGGTTGAGTGCCAGGAGGATGAGCCAGAACATCCCATCGCGCCACTGGCTGTAGGGCGTTGCCTCGGCTACAGGCGGGATCGGCGCATCGAGGACAGAAGACCGCCAGCCCTCCGGATCGGGACCGTAGACCGCGAAGTCGGGCGAGTGCCCGCGCGCTGTCCAGCGACCATAGGCGTCGATCATTCCCGTAAGACCTCCCGCAGCGACGCGCGCCATCGGCAGGCCTTCCTCGATCGCGCGGTAACGCGCCTGCGCGGCGTGCTGGTGCGGACCTGTCAGAAAGCCAAACCAGGAGTCGTCGGAGATGGTGACCAGCCATCTCGGCCGGTCGAGCCCGCGCGGCGAAAGACCCGGGAAGACCGCCTCATAACAGATCAGCGGCGCGAAATCGGGAACGCCCAGCACGCGTATCGAGGATGGCATCGGCCCAGGCGTGAAGCCGCCGGGGGCAAGGTGCTGCATCGTCTTCTTGAGGCCGATGGCGTTGAGCACGTTGGAGAAGGGCAGGAACTCGCCGAACGGCACCAGCATGTGCTTGTCGTAGAAGACGCTCGCCCCGCGCGTCGGCGCATCGCCCGTGAGCACGGCGAGGCTGTTATAGGCGAGCTCATCGTCCGTTCCGGCGTTCTCGCGCCGCGCCGTGCCGACGATCAGACGGCGATTGCCGATGGATTCGGCAACGAGATCCAGCGCCTCGGGCCATTCGAACAGGGGGTAAGGCAAGGCGCCTTCCGGCCAGATGACGATGGAGGGCGTGCCCGGCTCGTCCGGCCCGGTCAGGTCGCGAAAGCGCAGAACGACTTTCTCGGCGACGCCCTGCTTGTACTTCTGGGCCTCCGGCACGCCGGACACGACGAGGCGCACCATGGGCCCCGCGGGCTGTTCCTTGATCGAAGCGAGACGCTGCGCGCCCCAGCCCCAGATAGCGCCGAACACGATGGCCGAAGCGATGATCGGCGCCGCGCGCGTTCCGGTGGTTCCCCTCGCCCGCGCATCGGCCAACGTCGCCGGCGCCGCCATGGCGATGACCGTCAGCGCCGAAAGACCATAGATGCCCCAGATCGAAGCCGACTGGGAAATTGCCCCGCCCGGCGCCCAGATCATGCCGGGAAGATCCCACGGAAGACCGCCAAGGCCGAACAGCGATCCGCGGAACCACTCCGAGAGCATGAAGACGACGGAAAAGATGACCAGGCGCGCCGGCCCTGCACACCAGAAGCGAAAGGCAACGCTCATCGCGATCGCAAGCAGGAAAGCGAGCCCGCCCGGCAACGCAATCAGCGGCATCCAGATGAAGATGATATCCCCGGGATCGACCAGGAAGGCGGCCGCGATCCAGTGCATGCCGACCAGAAAGTAGGTGTAGCCGAACGCCGCGATGCGCCAGAACGCGGCGCGGTTCGGCCGCGGCGCCAGCTTCGCCGAATCGAGCGACCAGACCAGGCCGGTGAGCGCCACCGCAAACGCCGGCCAGAAGAAGATCGGCGGGAACGCCAGGTTGGCGATCGCCCCCAGCGCCGCCGCAAACATCAGCGCGCGCGGACCCTTCTGGCCCGCAACCCAGAGATAGACCGGCGCGAGGAAATTGCCGCGCATGGCCGGCGTCAGCCCGTGGGCTTCGGCGGTGGTGCGGATGTCGTTCATTGCCCCTCTCATCGCCACGGGAGTCGGCCGCCTTGCCGGCGGCTACCGGTCTATAGCGCCGGTCTTGTCCCCGGCAAGCGGAAGGGGCTGCGGCTTGGGCGACCTCAGCCGGACACGTATGACGCGCCGCGGATCGGCGGCGATCACCTCGATATGCGGTCCGCGCGGGTGCTCGACCGCATCGCCCGCCGACAGCACGCGCCCCGCCAGCGCCGCCACGAGGCCGCCAATGGTGTCGATCTCGTCCTCGAAGTCCTCGAGGCTCAGCGGCAGCCCGGTTTCGCGCTCGGTCTCGGCGATGCCGGCAAGGCCATCGACCTCCCACAGATGACGCCCGCGGCGCATGACCAGGGGCTTGGTCTCGTCATGCTCGTCCTCGATGTCGCCGACGATCTGTTCGACCAGGTCTTCAAGGCACACCATGCCGCCGGTGCCGCCATATTCGTCCACCACCAGCGCGATATGGATGCGGGTCGCCTGCATCTGGACCAGCAGATCCGGCAGGCGTGTCGATTCCGGCACGAACATGATGTCGCGCACCAGGCGTTCGAGCGGCTGCGAAGCCAGCGTCTCTTCCGACCAGCCGGCGCGCACGACTTCGGCGACGACGTCCTTGATGTGGACGAAGCCCAGCGGCTCGTCGAGCGATTCGCGATAGACCGGCATGCGCGAATGCGCCTCGACCGCGAAGAGATTGAGCACGTCCTTCAAGGTCGACGACACATCGACGCCCGCGATATCGACGCGCGAGGTCATCACGTCGCGCACGCTGGCGGTCTCGAACAGCTTGACGCGCGAGCGCAGCGCGCTCGGCGCGCCGGGCGGATGCGCCTGGTTCTGCGGCGGAGGAAGAGCCTCTCCGGAGATCAGGCGCACCAGGCGCTCTCTCAGCGTCACGCGCTGCGGCGAGTCTTTGCTACTGGGGCCGTCATTGGGCATGCGCGTCAGCCTTCCGCGCCTTCACCGGCATAGGGGCCGGTGGCGTAGGGGTCAGGCCAGCCGAGGCCGGCGAGGAGGCTTGTTTCGAGGGGTTCCATGATCGCGGCGTCTTCCGGGGTGATATGATCGTATCCGAGGAGATGCAGGAAGCCATGAATCAGAAGATGACTGAAATGCCCGTCAAAAGGGCGTTTCATGGCCTCGGCGTCCCGCATCGAGGTCTCGTACCCCATGGCGATATCGCCCAGATGCGGCCGCTCGCCGGGAATCACGGGTCCGTCCGAAGGGAAGGACAGCACGTCGGTCGGCTTGTCGAGCCCGCGCCAGCGCCGGTTGAGGTCCTGCATTTCGGCATCGGCGGTGAGCAGGATCGAGATCACCCCACCCTCTCCGGTCTCGCGCGCGGCAAGGCCCAGCACATGCGCTGCGAGCGCCTCGATGTCGCCGAGCGAGTTCCCAGCGCGGGTCGGCGATGCGCAAATCGATCGACAGGTCGGCGCTCACGTCCTGGGCGCGCCCGTGCTGGAAGAGCCCTCGCCCCGCGGCGGCTGCGCGTCCCGATCATAGGCCTCGATGATGCGCCCGACGAGTTCGTGGCGCACGACATCTGCAACCGTCAGCGTCTCGATCGCCACGCCCTTGACGTCTTTCAGGATGCCGAGCGCATGGGCGAGGCCCGAGCGTATGCCGCCAGGCAAGTCGGTCTGCGAGGGATCGCCGGTGACGATCATGCGCGAGCCCTTGCCGAGGCGCGTCAGCACCATCTTCATCTGCGGCACGGTGGCGTTCTGCGATTCATCGATGATGACGAAGGCGTTCTTCAGCGTGCGGCCGCGCATGAAGGCAAGCGGCGCCACCTCAATCTCTCGGCGTTCCTTCCGCCGGTCGACTTCCTGCGCGCCGAGGCAGTCGTTGAGCGCATCCCAGATCGGCAGCATGTACGGGTCAACTTTTTCTTCCTGCGTGCCGGGGAGGAAGCCGAGCTTCTCGCCCGCCTCGACGGCCGGCCGGGCGACCACCAGCCGCTCGCGCTTGCCGGCCTTGAGTTCCGCGGCGCCCATCGCGACTGCTAGATAGGTCTTGCCCGTGCCCGCCGGACCCACGCCGAATACGAGCCCCAGATCATCGCGCCGCAGCTTTTCCAGATAGGCCTTCTGCCCGGGCGACTGCGCCATGATCGGCTTGCGCAGTCCCGCGATCACGTCGCCGGATCCCGCCGCCGAGCCATGCGCCACGGTAAGCTTGATCGCCGCTTCGAGTTCGGCGCTGCTGGCGTCCGCGCCGTTTTCAATGCGTCTCAGAAAGGCCTGAAGGGCGTCCGCCGCCAGCCGCGCGCCGTCGCCATTGCCGCTGACGACGATCTCGCCGCCCTGGCTTTCAGCGCGCACGCCGTCATCGGCGAACGCCTGTTCGAGAAGCTGGAGATGGGAATGCGCCGGCCCACAGATGTCGCGCAGCACTTGCGGGCTGGCGATAGGGATGACGAAGCGATGCGCGCGGATCGTCTTGGGTTTCGTGGTCACGCCGGAACTCCCGTCGGCGCGCGCGCCTCGACGAGCCTGCCTGTGAGGCTGGACATGGTGGCGCCGGCGATCTCGACTTCGGCGATGCGTCCCATCAGGCGCCATCCATCGACGACATGAACCGGCTGCATGTAGGGCGAATAGCCGAGCGCCTGCCCGGCAAGCTTGCCCTCGCGAGTGAACAGCACCGGAAGCCGTCGCCCGATCGTGGCCGAATTGAAGGCGCCTGCCTGCTCGCCGAGCAGGGTCTGCAGCCGCGCAAGGCGCTCGTCCTTCACGTCTTCCGAAACCTGCAGGCTCATGCCCGCAGCGGGCGTGCCTGGACGCGCGGAGAATTTGAACGAATAGGCCTGCGCAAAGCGGACCTCGCGAACGAGCTGCAGGGTCTCTTCGAAATCCTTCTCGCTCTCGCCCGGAAAGCCGACGATGAAGTCGGACGCCACGGCAATGTCGGGCCGCGCGGCCCGCATGCGCTCGATGATACGCAGATAGTCCTCCGCCGCGTGCTGCCGGTTCATCGCCTTGAGAACCCGATCCGATCCCGACTGCACCGGCAGGTGGAAGAACGGCGCAAGCTGGCCGACCTCGGCATGCGCCGCGATCAGGTCATCGCTCATGTCGCGCGGATGAGAGGTGGTGTAGCGGATGCGCTCGATCCCGCCGATCTTTGCGACATGCCGGATCAGGTCGCCCAGCCTCCATTCGCCCCCGCGCGCATCGTGCGCCAGCGCCGAGCCATGCCAGGCGTTCACGTTCTGGCCGATCAGCACGATCTCCTTCGCGCCCAGCCGCGCCAGTTCGCGCGCTTCGGCGACGATCGCATCCGCCCCGCGCGAGTATTCGGCGCCGCGCGTGTACGGCACCACGCAGAACGTGCAGAACTTGTCGCACCCCTCCTGCACCGAAAGGAATGCCGATGGCCCGTCGATCTCGCGGGTCTTGGGCAGGGCGTCGAACTTTTCCTCGGCGGCGAAGTCTGTCTCGAGCCGGTCGCCCGTCTGCCGCGCCATGCGCGCGATCATCTCGGGCAGGCGGTGATAGGATTGCGGCCCCACCACGAGATCGACCGCCGGCTGGCGGCGCATGATCTCCGCGCCCTCGGCCTGCGCGACACATCCGGCGACCGCAATGCGCAGCCTGCCGCCGGTTTCTTCCTTGAGTTCCTTGAGGCGCCCCAGCTCGGAAAAGACTTTCTCCGTCGCCTTCTCGCGGATGTGGCAGGTGTTGAGCACAACGAGATCGGCCGCTTCGGCAGAATCCACCACGGCGTAGCCCAAAGGCTTCAGGACGTCCCTCATCCTTTCGGAATCGTAGACGTTCATCTGACAGCCATAGGTCTTGATGAAGAGCCCTTTTGCCGGCGTGTCTGCCACGGCTACTTCTTGTCCTCGTCCAGCGGCACGCCATAGAGTTCGAGGCGGTGGTCGACCAGACGATAGCCCAGCTTGCGCGCGATCTCGATCTGCAACTTCTCGATCTCGTCCGACTTGAACTCCACCACCCGGCCGCTCTTGGCGTCGATCAGGTGATCGTGGTGCTCGTCGGGGGATTCCTCGTAGCGCGAGCGGCCATCGCGAAAATCGTGGCGCTCGATGATGCCGGAATCCTCGAACAGCTTCACGGTGCGATAGACCGTGGCGAGCGAGATGTTGGAATCGACCGCCGCGGCGCGGCGGTGCAGCTCCTCGGCGTCGGGATGGTCCGCGGCCTGGCTGAGCACGCGCGCGATCACGCGGCGCTGCTCGGTCATGCGCAGGCCTTTGTCGATACAGCGCTGCTCGATCATCGGACCTCCTCCGTGGAGCCCTCCGGGCGACCCCGGAATGCCGGGCACATATGCGTCTCAAGAGCCCTGATGTCCACCCGGACCGCCTACCGCCCGCGACATCACGAGAGCATCAACCCTGCCCTCTCGCGTCCGATAATAGTCTTTCCGCATGCCGATTTCCACGAATCCCGCCGATTTGTAGAGTGCGAGCGCGGGAAGATTGTTGCGCGCCGCCTCCAGCACCCAGCGCACAAGCCGGCGGTTCCGGGCCTCGGCGTCGAGCGCAGCGAAAATCCCCCGGCCCAGACCCTGCTCCCGGCGATCCTGCGCCACGGCGATGGACAGCAATTCGGCGTCGTCGCCGGCCGCCAGCGCCAGCCCGAATGCGACCGCCTCGCGTTCTCCGTGGGCGATGGCGGCAAAGCCCTGGGCGCGAGACAGCCACGTGACAAAATCCGGCTCGCTCCAACCATCGTCGAACGAGGCGCGGTGCAGCCGCGACAGGTCGGCGGCGTCGGCGGGTGTGGCGAGGCGGATGCGTGGCGTCCGGGACCCACTCATGGCCGCCTCATCGGCGTGGCGTCCGGTTCGCGAACATAGACCGGGCGCGGCGGCGGCAACTCGCCCGCCAACCGGCCGGCGAACAGCGCGGCAGCGGCCGCCGTCGGCTTTGCGATGATGCGCGGGGAGCCGAGATCGGGAATGTCCGACAGACCTCCACACACGGCATCGGTCCCGGCAGCGAGCGATTTCAGGTCCTCCTCGCGCGCCTCGAACGCGTCCGCCCCGCCCCTGCCCTGGTCGATGAGCTGCGCCCACCATGTCCGCTCCGGCGGCCGGCGCTTGGCGGGGAGCAGTCCCAGCACATAGCTCTGCAGCGGCAGCCCCTCCAGCGCCTCGAGACTGGTGACGCCCGCCGCCGGAATGTCGAGCGCCAGCGCCAGTCCACGCGCAAATGCAACGCCGACGCGCACGCCGGTAAATGATCCGGGGCCGACGACGACCGCGATCCGGCCCAGCGCAGAGAACTCCACTGCGGCCTCGCGCATCAGGCCCTCAACCAGCGGCGCCAGCCGCGCGTCATGGCCCTGCGTCATCGGTTCGGAGTGCGCTGCGACGACCTTACCATCGCGCGCGAGGGCCGCCTCGCAGGCGTCTCCCGATGTGTTGATGCCCAGGATCAGCATTGGAGGATCAGCATGGCCGGGCTCTTACGCGCATGACCTGGCCGGCGTCAAAGAATCCGCGCCGCTTCCTCGAAATCGAGCCTCGGCGCACGCGGGCGCACCCGCGTGTCATCGCCATGGCCGATATTGACGAGGAAGCTGGACCGCCAGGTCTTCATCTGCGGGTCAGCTGGCGAAGAACTCCTGGTCCACGCCCTCGCGGCGGAAACCGTTCATCGGCCCACAGTCGAGCCCGAGCGAGCGGGCCGCGATGATGAGATAGGCGCCCTGCAGCGTGCCGCACTGGATCGCGTTCCACTCGGCATTCTTCGGCTCGGCGAACCATTCCTTCGCGTTGGGCGCGTGCGGGATCAGCTTGCCGAGATGGTCCGCGAAAGCAAGGTCGTAGGCGACAATCGCCGTCCACGGCGCGGCCATGGTTTGCTTCCGGTTCCCTTCGTCGAGATGCGGCGCCAGCCGCGCCTTGGCTTCCTTCGACCGCACGAAGAGAAACCTGCCCGGCGTGATGTTAGACGCAGTAGGCCCGAGCTTCAGCAGGTCATAGGTCGCGCGGATCAGGACTTCCGGCGTTTCCTCGTCCGTCCAGCCGCGGCGCGTGCGCGCGGTGCGGAAGAGCTGGTCGAGAGATGCGTCGTCGAGCGGCTTTCCCATGGTCCCGCCCCTCTCAGGCCGCCTCGACCGCGGTAACCTCCGGCACGTAGTGGCGGATGAGATTCTCGACGCCCTGCTTCAGCGTCAGCGCCGAGGACGGGCAGCCCGAGCAGGCGCCGCGCATCGAGAGGTGAACAATGCCGGTCTCCGCGTCGAACCGCTTGAAGACGATGTCGCCGCCGTCATTGGCGACGGCGGGGCGCACCCGGGTTGCAATGAGTTCCTTGATCTCGGCGACGATCTCGGCGGTCTCGCCTTCATAGATCGTGTCGTCACCCTCATCATTGTTGGCGGCGGACTTCGAGGCGTCCGCGATCACCGGCGCGCCGGAGACGAAATGGTCCATGATCGCGGCCAACGCCTGCGGCTTGAGATGCGACCAGTCGGCGTCCTCGTCCTTGGTGATGGCGACGAAGTCTGTCCCCAGGAACACGTTCCGCACGCCCGTCAGCCCGAACAGGGCTGCGGCCAGGGGCGAGGCGGCGGCCTCCTCCAGCGAGATGAACTCGTAAGGCGTTGCGGGAGAGACATCGCGGCCGGGCAGGAATTTCAGGGTCGCCGGATTGGGCGTCGGCTGGGTCTGGATGAACATGGGGACGATCCTCTGCCTGCTAGATGGGCCCAAGCCGCGTCGGGCGCAATCCGCTTCGCCTCACCCGTATGTTGAGTATCGGCGCCTTGGCTGCCCGTTCAGCCTGCCAGCCCGCCCATTTCATCGAGCTGGGCGTCGGTGAGGCCGCCCGGGATCACGGTCACGGCGATCGGACGCGCCGCGATCGGCTTGCCCTTGGCCAGCCGCGAAACCAGCGGACCTGGGCCCGCCCGCCCGGCGCCAGCGGCCAGGACCAGGGATTTGATCGAGGGATCGCCGTCCACCAGCTTGCGGATCGCGTCAATCGACTCATCGTCGCTGATCACCAGCTCGGCCTTCAGCCCCGTGCGCTGCTCGACCTGTTCAGCATGCCGGGTGGCCTTGAGGCGGGCAGAGTCGATAGCGTCCTGCGTTATGTCCTTGTCGAGCCCCAGCCACCCGCCCGTGCCCGGCACCTTGGCGCAGCGCAGGATCACCAGGCCGGCGCCGACGGCCTTCGCACGCATGCCGGCAAAGCACAGCGCCGAGAGGCACTCGTCGGTCTCGTCCGAGATCGCGAGAAATTTTCGTGACCGGTCGGTCATGTCGACATGAGGCGCTGGGATGGAGATGGGGTCAAGATCACGCGAGGGAGGGCGTTCGCCCTGGCCGTGCGCGGCTTACTTCGCAGAGGACTTGGGCGCGGCAGCCTTGGGCGTGGACCGACCCTTGCCTTTCGCCTTGGCAGGCGCAGGCGACTCCACGGGCGCAGCTTCAACCGGAGCGATTTCTGCGACGGCGCTGGCGATAACCGGCGCCGGCGCGGCGCTTGCCTGCACAACGGCGATGAATTCGTCGGTCGCCTTCTGGGCCTGGACGAGCAGGAATCCCATGGTCGCGGGGTGGTTGCCGAACAGCGATCCATCAGGAGAGCCGTTCAGGATGATCAGCGGATGGAATTCAGCGGCGTCCTTCCAGGCGGCAAGGGCTGCTGCGCGCTGCGGCGCGGCCTTGACGGCGTCCGGCCAGTGCATGGTGTCGAGCACGGTGAAGGCCGCCATCGCCCTCCCCTTGGCTTCGGAGACCGCGCGGGTCGCGGCATCGTCCAGCGGACTGCCGCCGCGCGAGGATGAAGTCGCTGCAATCGTGGCTTGGCTCTTGGCGGTCCAGGTGCTGACGAGGTTAAGCTGTTCGACGATCTGCGCGGATGTCGTCGCCACGGCAGAAGCGCGGCGCTTGAGGCGGCGGTCGTAGCTGACCAGCGCATCGCGGGCGGCGCGGAGTTGCACGCCTGTCGAGGCTGGCGTCACAAGGCGCGCAGCGGCGGTGAGGTCGGGATCGTCCTGTCCGGCTAGGGCGACCTGATTGTGGGCGAGCGTGATGAACTCACCCAGTGCTCCGGCCATCGCCGCCTGGTAGGCGGGCTTGGCGGTGAGGCGCGCCATCGGCGACCAGCCCGGCGCATCGGACGCCCAGCCGAGGTCATTGAAATGCTTTTCCATCAGGCCCGCCGCGCCGCCGGCCCAGGGCGCGGTCCAGCGTGTGCGATCGACGGAGCTGGCGATGTTGCGGTCGCCGACGTCGCTCGAGGTGATCATCAGGAAGGGATAGGCGAGCACGGCGGCCGCCACGATGGCGGCGTTGAACCACCAGCGCACGACCTGGAAGAACGACTTGCCGGCGTGCACATGGCCGCCATGATCGTCGTCTTCGATCTCGCGGACCTCGGCGACTTCTTCGGCGTCGATGGTGCGAAGCGGAAACGGCGAATCGATCTCGACCACCGCTTCATCTTCAACCACGACCATGTCGCGGCGGAGTTGCAAGACTGACATGCCCAGCCCCGGCTCTAGTGACCCCGACAGTTGCAGGCGTCGGAAGTTAACCTCAACCCAACATTCCCTTACGCGCGGTTAACTCTGACCTCCCGCGCCGCCGGTTGTTTCTGCGAACGGCACCGTGAGGGTTGTCCCGGATTGCAGCTCAATTGTGATCGGGAAGCTGGTTTTTCCAGTCTGGTCCTTCGGGGAAAAAACCATCAGGTGCATGCCGCCTGGCGCAAAGGCCACGGTCTTGCCGGCCGGAAGCTCCACCGTTTCAAGGCGCTCCATCGAGACGCGGCCGTCACGGGTCACAGATGCGTGAATCTCGACTGCGTCAGCCTCAGGTGACGAAACCGACATGATGCGGTCGGCCTTTGGCGCGCGGATGGTGAAATAGGCGGCGCCGATTCCGCTCGATCCCAAGGGCGGCTGGAATTGCGGTCGCTGCACCAGCGGGCCTGCAGGCGTACAGGCGGCGAGTCCAAGCGCCAGCGACGCCATTATGAGAAATCGAGTCAGGCGAGCCTCCCACTATCCAAAGGCTAGATAAGCTGGTTCGCCTCGTCCGGAAGTGCGCGGGCGTGAGACGTTCAGCCGCTAGGGCCGCCAGAAGCCGACGACTTTGCGCACGCCTTCCATGACCGGCTGCGCGATGGCGTTGGCCCGGTCACCGCCGTCTTTCAGCACGCGGTCGACTTCGGCGGGATCGTTCATCAGCCGCCGCATGGTGTCGGCCACGGGGCCGAGCTTGGCGACAGCCAGATCGGCGAGCGCCGGCTTGAACACGCCGAACCCCTTGCCGCCGAATTCCTTCAGCACGTCGGCTTCCGACCTGCCCGCCAGCACCGCATAGATGCCCACGAGATTGCCTGCCTCGTTGCGGCCTTCGAGGCCTTTCGGCTCGGACGGCAGTGCATCAGAATCACTGGTGGCGCGCTTGAACTTTTTCGCAATGTCGTCGGCCGTATCGAGCAGGTTGATGCGCGAGGCGTCGGAAGGGTCCGACTTCGACATCTTCTTCGACCCGTCCTTCAGCGACATG
The DNA here is from genome assembly GCA_963718145.1 of uncultured Alphaproteobacteria bacterium. GTDB lineage: Bacteria > Pseudomonadota > Alphaproteobacteria > Caulobacterales > Hyphomonadaceae > UBA7672. Next base: position 344,966 of record CAVQYJ010000020.1, read on the forward strand.
ATCCGCGCGCCTGGTCCCGTGGTCAGAGGCTCCGGCAGCGGGAAGAATCCCGGAGCGTTGAACTCGCGGTTGAACTTGCCCGCAATGTCGCGTGACAGCTCAAGATGCTGCTTCTGGTCTTCGCCTGTCGGCACGTGCGTCGCCTTATAGGCAAGAATATCGGCGGCCTGCAGCACGGGATAGTCGAACAGCCCGACCGAGATGTTCTCTGCGTCCTTGCCCGACGACTTGTCCTTGTACTGCGTCATGCGCTCGAGCCAGCCCATGCGGGCGACACAGTTGAAGATCCAGCCAAGCTCGGCATGCGCGCTCACCGACGACTGCGCGAACACGATGGATTTCATCGGGTCGATCCCCGAGGCGAGGTAGGCGGAAGCGATCTCGCGCGTCTGCGCCGCCAGCAGCTTCGGGTCCTGCGGCACGGTGATGGCGTGCAGGTCGACCACGCAGAAGATGCAGGGGTACTGGTCCTGCATCGCCACGAACTTCACCAGCGCGCCGAGATAATTGCCAAGGTGCAGGCTGCCGGAAGGCTGCACGCCCGAGAACACGCGCTGCGGGCCGGTGTAGGCTGGAGGTGCTTGTTCAGTCATTGCGGCGCTTTATCAGCCCTCGCCTGCCCCGGGCAAGGCAACTCCGGGCGCGCCCTTCTCCCGCCGCAGCGAGCCCCGGATCTCGGCCAGGGTCACGGCGCGGAACAGCAGCGCACAGCCGAGGAAGATCGCAAAGCCCGCTGCCGAGACCATGACGGCCGCGATTTCCTTGCGCAGCAACACGCTGCTGCAGCAGCGGATAGTTGAACGCGCACACTGTGACGAACGCTCCCATGGCGACACAGGCCAGGACAAGGCGGGCCAGGCGCGACCAGGCCCGCGCGCTGATGCGGTAGACCTTCTCGCGGTAGAGAGCGCCTGCCAGCATCAGGACGTTGATCCAGCCGGACGTCGAGGTGGCGATGGCGATGCCGACCGCTCCGTCGATCCCCTGCGAGGGCAGACCAGAACCACAGCCCTGTCGCCAGCGCCGTGTTGATCACCACCGAGATCATCGCGAACTGCGCCGGCTGCTTCGTAGCGCTGACGCGCGAAGAAGGGCGGCGTGAACACCTTCGCCAGAACGAAGGCCGGGACGCCCCACGAGAACTGGCGCAGCACCTCGGCGGTGCGGCGCGCGTCTTCAGAGGAAAACGCCCCGCGCGTGACGATGCCGTCGATGATGAAGAACGGCATGATCAGCAGCGCCAGCGCCGCCGGCAGCGTCAACGCCATCGACAGGGTGATGCCGTCATCCATCGCCTTGTCGGCGGAGGCATGGTCCGTGTCGGCAAAATGCCGCGACAGCCGCGGCACCAGCGCCATCCCGACCGCCACGCCGATCAACCCGATCGGAAGCTGGTAGAGCCGCTCGGAATTGTAGAGCACGGAGGACGCGCCCTTGTCGGTGCCGGTCAGCACGTTCGAGACCGCACTGTTGAGCTGCACCGCCCCGCCGGCAATGGCCCCCGGAATGGCCAGGGCCAGCACGCGCTTCACCGTGCCGGTGAGCCGTGGCGCGTCGACCTTGACGTTGAACCCCAGCCGCTTGACGCCCCACCACAGCAGCGCCCCCTGCAGCACGCCCGCCACCGTCACCGCGCCGGACGCCCAGTAGGCCGCCTGCGTCGGGTCCTGCACCACCAGCAGCGGCAGCAGCGTCGTCACGTTGAGCAGGATGGGCGCGCCGGCCGACAGGGCGAACTTCTCCTTGGTGTTCAGGACGCCCGACAGCAGCGAGGCCAGCGTCATGCAGGCAAGGTAGGGCGTCGTCAGCTGCGTCATCAGCACGGCGATGCGCATCACGTCGGGATCGTCGACATAGGTGTTGAGAATGACCGGCATCAGCCACGGCATCGCCAGTTCGAGCACGATCGAGACCACCACGACGACCATCATGATGATAGGCGAGGGCCTGGCTGGCGGCCTTCTCGGCCTCGACCTGTCCGTCCTGCTGCAGCGTCTTGGCGAACACCGGCACGAAGGCCTGGGCGAACGCGCCCTCCGCGAACAGCCGGCGGAACAGGTTGGGCAGCCACAGCGCCTTGGTCCAGGCGTCCATCAGCGGCCCCTGCCCGCCGAAGCGCGCATTGAGGGCGAGGTCGCGCGCGAAGCCGAGGAGGCGGCTGCCAAGCGTGAACGTGGTCTGCACGATGACGTTGCGCGCAAGCGACATCTGTTCGCGCCTATCGGTCGAAGGAGGCCGGCGCGCGCGCCAGCGTATGGGCGGGAATGCGTGGCGCGTTGGGCGCGTGGCTGCGCAGCACCTCCACCAGGCGCGTGACCAGCTTGTCGTCCATCTCCGCCGGCATCGGACCGCCGGTCAGCATCTCGACATAGAAGACGTCGTGCACCCGCTCGCCATAGGCGCCGACATGCGCCGAGCGGATCGAGAGATTGGCGTCCGCCAGCTCGCGCGCGATGTCGTAGAGCAGCCCCGGCCGGTCGCGGCCCGACACCTCGATGACGGTCGAATCGAGCGACGCCGTGCGGTCGATCCGCACCAGCGGCGAGATGATGAAGGCGGCGAGCTTGCGGCTGGGCGCGGGCGGCTTGCCCGGCCGCTTGGCCCCCTCGCCCCCTGCGGCCGCGACCCGCAGATCGTCGATCAGCCGGCTCAGCGCGTGTGGATGATCGAGCCCGACCGGCTGGCCGCGGCTGTCCTGCACGTCGAACACATCGAGCACGCGCCGGTCGCCGCTTTCATAAAGGTGCGCCGCCACGATGTTGGCGTTGGCCGCGCTGAGCGCGCCGCAAAGGTCCGCAAAGAGACCCGGCCTGTCTGGCGCAGTGACCAGGAGTTCGGTGGCCGACCGTCCCGTGTCGATGTTGGCGGCAATCGTGATCGGCTGGCTCTCGGCGCCCACCAGGGACACGGCATGGCGGGCATGGGCGTCGGTGTTGAACCCGGTCCAGTAGGCATCCTCGACACCGGAAAGCGCGGGACTTCCCCCCGCCCGCTTCGCCAGGGCGCCGCGCGCCTCCTCTGCGCGTTCCGCCAGTTGAGCGCGCACGCCCTGTTCGTCCGTGCGCCCGCCGCGCAGCGCGGCTTCGGTGGCGTAGTAGAGATCGCGCAGGAGCTGCCCCTTCCAGCCATTCCATACGCCTGGCCCAACGGCGCGGATATCGGCGACGGTGAGGATCAGCAGCAGCCGCAGGCGTTCGAGGTTGCCGACCCGGTCGGCGAATTTCGCGATCGTCTGCGAATCGGAAATGTCGCGCCGCTGCGCCGTGTCGCTCATCTCGAGATGGTTGCCGACCAGCCAGGCGACCAGCTCGGCCTCGTCCTCTGCGAGGCCCAGGCGCAGCGAGGCCGAACGCGCCTGCTTGGCGCCCTCGATCTGCTGGTCGCCCTTGCCCTTGCCTGTGTCGTGCAGAAGCATGGCGAGATACAGCGCGCGCCGGTTCTGGATCTTGGGGAAGAGTTCGGTCGAGAGCGGATGCTCCTTCTGCATCAGTCCCTTCTCGATGTCGTGGATCGTCTCGACCGCCTTCAGCGTGTGTTCGTCCACGGTAAAGTGGTGGTACATGTTGAACTGCGTCTGGCCGACGATGCGGCCGAATTCCGGCAGGAAGCGACCGAGCACGCCGGATTCGTTCATCAGCGGCAGCACGCGGTTGTCGTGGTTCTTGCCGGTGACGATGTCGAGGAACATGGTCCGCGACTCCTGGTCGGCGCGCGCCTGCCGGGTCAGCGCCCACAGCGAGCGCCTCGCCGCCGTCATCGCCTCCGGATGGATGTCGAGGTGGCGTTCGTTGGCGAGCCAGAACAGGCGCATCAGCTTGGCCGTGCTCTCCACGAACATGTCAGGGTCGGTGATGGTGATGCGGCCCTGGTCGGTGGCGAAGCCTTCTTCCTTCAGCGGCTTGGCGGCCGCCGCCGGGATCAGGCGCGGACGCCCGCCCGGACGCTTCTTCTCATCGACCTCCAGCTTGGCGCAGAGGATGCGCGTCAGCGCGCCCACTTCCTTCGCCGCCAGGAAATAGCGCTTCATGAAGCGCTCGACCGCAGTGACGTTGGAGCGCGCCGTATATCCCAGGCGCGTCGCCATCTCGGGCTGCAGGTCGAACGACAGGCGCTCTTCCGCACGGCCGGTCAGATAGTGGAGATGGCAGCGCACCGTCCACAGGAAGCGCGCCTCGCGCAGGAACACCGCCTTGTCCGCCGGCGTGAACGCCGCGTTGTCGAGAACCTCGGCGAGCTTCGCGCCGCCATGGATGTACTTCGCCAGCCAGAACAGCGTCTGCAGGTCGCGCAATCCGCCCTTGCCATCCTTGACGTTGGGCTCGACGCGATAGCGCGAGCCGCCTTCGCGCTCATGGCGCTCGTCGCGCTCCTGCAGCTTGGCCGCCACGAACTCCGCGCCGCGTCCCGCCACCACATCCTTCTGGAACCGTTCGGCCAGCTTGTCGGCTACGCCGCGATCGCCGAACAGGAAGCGCTGGTCGAGGATGGCGGTGCGGATGGTCACGTCCTCGCGCGACAGCTTCACGCACTCGTCGATCGTGCGGAAGGAATGGCCGACCTTCAGCCCCATGTCCCACAGCGCATAGAGCATATACTCTATGACGCTCTCGGCCCAGGCGGTCTGCTTGTAGTTGCGCACGAAGAGAAGATCGACGTCGGATGATGGCGCTAGCACCGAGCGGCCATAGCCGCCGACCGCGATCACGGCCATGCGCTCGGCTTCGGTCGGATTGTGGGCGCGGAAGATGTGGACGACGGTGAAATCATAGAGCGCCGACAGCGCCTCATCCATCACCGCCGACAGGAGGCCCGCCGTGTCGAGGCCGTCCGCCCCTCCCTCCAGCCGCTCCTGCGCCAGGATGCGCCCGCGGAACAGGGCGGCGTGGATCAGGTCGAGCGCCCGCTTGCGTTGCGCCACGGGGTCGGACCCGTTGTCCAGCGCCGCCGCAGTCAGCTGGATGCGCAGCTTGCGGCCATCGACGATGTCGGGAATGCGCCACGGACCCGGCTTGATCTGCGCCGGAAAGCGCGGGGCCGGCAGGTCGTCCTCTGGGGTGTCCGGGGAGGCGTCCGTCATGCGGGCTTGTCTAGACCTGTTTTGGCCGCCGCGACAGTCAGGGCGGCAAGGACCCGCCACTCAAGCCAAACACCCGGAAAGACTTGGTGAATAGGAGGTCCGAGGGCTGCGGCGGGGATGGCGGGGCCGGACTCGCGCCCTGACTTGCGTCGTCGGCGATCAGATGGCGAACCCGATCCTTCTTTGCCTGCGCCACGTCGTGGCGCTCGGTCTCGAGGCGGGCAGCGGCTGGCCCGCTGCAGGGCGTCTGCGTGGACAGGCGCAGGGCGATGACTCCGTCTGCCATTGCCGAGTTGCCCGTCGCTTGGCAGGTTCGCACCGGGAAGTCCCGGGGCGCGACAATGACACTTGAACTTGCCGCGACGCTCGTGACGCTTGCCTGCGTGGTGCTCGGGGTCAAGCGCTCGCTGTGGCAGTTTCCCGTCGGCATCGTCGGCACGGCGCTGTTCTTCATCGTGGTGGTGCAGAACCGAATCTACGCCAACGCGGCGCTGCAGATCTTCTTCGTCGGCGTGCAGGTCTATGGCTGGTGGTACTGGCTGAAGGGCGCGAACGGCAATCGGCCTCCCATCCGCACCACCAATCCCTGGCTGGTGCTGGGGGCCTGCGGCGGCGCGCTCGTGGTCGCGGGCGCGCTGACGCCTGTGCTGGCAAGGTATACCGAGTCCGGCACGCCGCTGGTCGATGCCTGCACCTTCACGTTCAGCGTGGTGGCGCAGATCCTGCTCGACCGGAAGCGCCTCGAGACCTGGCCGGTCTGGACCATCGTCAACGTGCTGTCGGTCTGGCTTTATGCGACGCAAGGCCTCTGGATTTTCACCGGTCTCTACGTCTTCTTCTTCTTCAACGCGTTCTGGGGCTGGTGGGAGTGGCGCCGCGCGATGCGGAAAGAGGGCGCGGGAGCAGCCGCCGCATGATCCTGCCCTACCTTGCCAAGCCTGCGCGCGGCTTCGTGCTCGGCAAGTTCATGCCGCCGCACGCGGGCCATGTGTACCTCTGCGACTTCGGCCGCGCCTATGTCGACCAGCTCACCATCCTTGTCTGCTCGCTTCCGGATGATCCCATTCCCGGCGCGCTGCGCTTCCGGTGGATGAAGGAACTCTTCCCCTCGGCCCGCGTCCTCCATTGCGAGGAAATCCTGCCGCAGCTCCCCGAGGATGACCCCGTCAATTTCTGGCCGGTCTGGCGCGCGGTGATCGCGCGCTATCACCCCGAACCTATCGACGTGGTCTTCGCCTCCGAACCCTATGGCCAGCGGCTGGCCAGCGAAGTTGGCGCTCGCTTCGTGCCGGTCGACGAGGCCCGCACCGCCTTCCCCGTGACAGCCAGCGCCATCCGCGGCGACCCCTTCGCCAACTGGCGGTTCCTGCCCGCCCCGGTGCGGCCCTACTACCTCAAGCGCGTCACGCTGTTTGGCGCCGAATCAACCGGCAAGACCACGCTTTCCGCCCAGCTTGCCCGGCATTTCGACACGGTGGTGGCGCCCGAATACGGCCGCTTCCACACCGAAGCATTCGGCGCCAACGCCTCGACACCCGAAGACATGCGCCAGATCGTGATGGGGCATCTCGCAGGCGTCGCCGCCGCCTCGCTGCGCGCCAACCGCGTCCTGATCGAGGATACGGACCCCGTCCTCACCGCGATCTGGTCGGACACGCTCGCCGGCGACCGCGACCGCTGGTTCGACGCCTATCGCGACTATCCCGACCTCTATCTCTTCTGCGACATCGACCTGCCCTGGGTGCGCGACGACGTGCGCTATTTCTCGGACCCGGATGACCGCCGTCGCTTCCACGAAGCCTGCGAGCGCGAACTGGTCTCGCGCAGCGTGAATTTCGTGCGCATCTCCGGTCCGCCGGAACAGCGCCGCGCCAGGGCGATCGAAGCGGTCGAGAAGCTGCTGCGCTGAAACGCAAACCGCCCAGGCGGGGGAGCGCCTGGGCGGTCATTTGCGGCAGTCTGGTCGTCGTCAGCAGGGATCAGGCCATGCCGCCGCCGGTGAACGCCGTCGCGATCACATAGAACACCGCTGAAACACTCGCGAAGGCGACGGCCAGGGCGCCGATGGAGCCGATGTCGCTGGGGGAGAAAGAGGGGGTGAACTTCGAGGGCTTGTTCAGACCGTTCATGGCAAGTCTCCGTTTCTTGTTCGGCTGCGTCCTCTGCGGGACCGCCGTTCGTCCGGTTTGGGTGTCAGGCGACGCCGATGCCCGAGAGCATCACGTAGACAACCGCCGAGAGGCTGGCGAAGGCGACGGCAAGCGCGCCGAAGGAGCCGAAATTGCCGAGCTTCGAGGTGTTGATGTGAGCGTTCATGGGAGGTCTCCGTTTCTTGTTTCGGCCGGCCTTCTGCGGGCTGGCCATGCAGGGGGAAGGCGCGAGTTAGGCGATGCCCGAACCGGCGAACATCACGTAGAGGACGCCCGTCAGGCTGGCGAAGGCCACAGCCAGGGCGCCGAAGGAACCGAAGGCGCCGAGCTTCGAGGTTTGGATCAGACCGTTCATTTTCTTGCTCCGTTTCTTGTCTCTGTGGCTGCGCCCTCTGTGGGACGTCGCCGGGATACAGGCTTGTCTGCAACCCCCGTGCCAGACTTTCTTAACCGTACAAGATGTTGTCTTTAATCACTTTTCCAATTCTCATCGCCGGAGCCTTCAGGCGTCAGAGGCGGGACGCGCCAGAGATTTGGCGAATACCACCGCAGACATGGCGAATAGCGCTAAGCGCGTGGCGCCGTCTTTGGCGCGCGGATAGGGCGCCAGTTCAGGCGCCCTATCCGGCGCCAGGGCCCGAGGCTTTTTTGAGCCGGTAGACCAGCTCCAGCGCTTCCTTGGGGGTCAGCGCATCCGGGTCGAGACCGGCCAGAAGCCTGTCCGCTTCCGAAGGCTCCCGGACTTCCTTTGGCGTCGGCGCGAACGCCGCGAACAGCGGCAGCTCCTCCAGCCGCCTGGCCGAGCCTTCCTTGGCCTCAAGCTTCTTGAGGACCGCCTCGGCCCGGCGCACGGCCGCCGCCGGCAGCCCCGCCAGCTTCGCCACCTGCACGCCATAGGACCTGTCCGCTGGCCCCGGCTTCACCTCGTGCAGGAAGACCAGGTCCCCGCCCCACTCCTGCGCCCGCAGGGAGAAGTTGGCGCAGGCCGACAGCGTCTCCGCTAGCCCGGTCAGCTCATGATAGTGCGTCGCGAACAGCGCGCGGCACTTGTTGATCTCGTGCAGGTGCTCGACCGCTGCCCACGCGATGGCGAGCCCGTCATAGGTCGACGTTCCGCGCCCGACCTCGTCCAGGATCACGATCGAATCCTGGGTCGCCTGGTTGAGGATCGCCGCCGTCTCGATCATCTCGACCATGAAGGTCGAGCGCCCCCGGCTGAGATCGTCCGACGCCCCGACGCGGCTGAAGATGCGGTCGGCCAGCCCCAGCCTGAACCTCCGCGCCGGCACATAGCACCCCGCCTGCGCCAGAATCGCGAGCAGCACGTTCTGCCGCAGGAAGGTCGACTTGCCCGCCATGTTCGGCCCGGTCACCAGCACCAGCCGCGGCCCCGCCTGCCCCCGCGCATCCAGCGTGCAGTCATTCGCCGTGAAGCCCTGCCCGCCGGCGCGCAGCGCCGCCTCCACCACAGGATGCCGCGCGCCCTCCACCTCGAACACCGGAGCATCCGCCAGCTCCGGCCGCACCGCCGCCGCCTCCGCCGCCCATTCCGCATTCGCCGCCGCCACATCCAGCCGCGCAAGGCCATCCGCCACCGACGCCAGCACCGGCCCAAGCTCATCCGCCTCCGCCACGAAGCGGTTGAAGATCTCCATCTCCCGTCCCAGCGCTTCGTCGTCCGCCCGCGAAATCCTTGCTTCGAGTTCATTCAACTGTGGCGTCGAGAACCGCATCGCATTCGCCATGGTCTGGCGGTGGATGAAAATCGCCGCCAGCGGCGGCTTCGTCATCGCCTCGCCGTGCCGGGCGTTCACCTCGATGAAATAGCCCAGCACATTGTTGTGTTTGATGCGCAGGCCCGAAACGCCGGTCTCCCTCGCGTAGTCCGCCTCCAGCCGCGCAATGATCCCGCGCGCATCCTCTTTCAGCGCCCGCGTCTCATCGAGCCCGGGATCATAGCCCGCCGCCACGAACCCGCCCTCGCGCGCCTGAACCGGCAGCTCCCGAGCCAGCGCCGAGGAAACCTGCTGCGCAAATGCCGCGAGCTTCGGCTTGCCCGCCAGCGACAGCGCCGCGCAGGCCCGCGCAATCTCTGCCGGCGGCGTCTCCTGGCTCGACAGGTCCGCACGGATCTGCTCGCCGACGCCGAGGCACGCCGCCAACGCCGCAAGGTCACGCGGGCCCCCGCGGCGCAGCGACAAACGCATCCGCGCCCGCTCGATATCCCCCGCCCGCTTCAGCGCCTCGCGCGCGAACTCCCGCCGCTCCGACGCATCGAGGAAGAACGCCACCGCATCGAGCCGGTGCGTGATCTCCGCCCTGTCGCGCGAGGGCCGTCCCAGCCGCTGCGCCAGCAGCCGCGCCCCCGCCGCTGTCACTGTCCGGTCGACGGAAGCCACCAGCGAGCCCTGCCGCTGTCCGCGCGACGATCTCTCGATCTCAAGGCTCGCCCGCGTCGCCGGATCGATGGCGAGGAAGGCATCCGGCGCCGAGCGCAGCGGCGGGTCCAGCCGCGCCGCGCCGCCCGCCTGCGTCAGCGCCAGATAGTCGAACAACAGCGCGCACGCGATCAGCTCGGCGCGCGAGAACGCCCCGAACCCGTCCAGCGTCGAGACGCCATAGGCCGACTTCACCAGCCGCTCGCCCAGCTTCGGATCGGCGCGCACATCCGGGCGCGGCGTCACCGTCAGGCCGTGCGTCGCGCGCGCCACATCCGCCTGCGCCAGCGCCGCATCCGCCACCAGAACTTCGCGCGGCGCCGTCGCCGACAGCACGTCGTCCAGCGCCTCGACGCCGAGGGTGAACACTTCGAACCGGCCGGTCGACACGTCGGCCAGCGCCAGCGCCGCCTCGCGCCCGCCGCCGGCGATGCCGATCGCCGCCAGGCAATTCGCCGACCGCGCCTCCAGCAGCGCCTCTTCCGTGATCGTGCCTGGCGTCACCACCCGAACGATCTCGCGCCGCACCACCGCCTTGGCGCCGCGCTTCTTCGCCTCGGCCGGATCTTCCGTCTGTTCGCACACCGCCACGCGGTGCCCGGCCTTGATCAGCCGTGCGAGATAGCCCTCCGCCGCATGATAGGGCACGCCCGCCATCGGGATGGGCTGGCCGTTGTGATTACCGCGGAATGTCTGCGTGATGCCCAGCGCCTGCCCGGCAAGGATCGCATCGTCGAAGAACAGCTCGTAGAAATCGCCCATGCGGAAGAACAGCAGCGCATCCGGATGCAGCCGCTTCATCTCCAGATACTGCGCCATGAAGGGCGTCGCGCCCTCGGCTGAGGGCGCGGGGGATGCGGCCGTGGACATATCTTGCCCTGCCGAGGAGGATTCGCCCGCCTTCACGCTTGATTCGAACCCCGTTTGCGGCTGAATGCCCGCCAGCCTTCCGGCCCCGCCTTCCGGGACACTGTCGTGACTGCCTAGTGACCTGCGTCCCCGCCCTCAAGCCCAAAGTCCGATGACCTCCAAACGCCCCAACTTCACCGACGAAGAAGCGCTCGCCTTCCACCGCTATCCCCGGCCGGGGAAGCTGTCGGTGACGCCGACCAAGCCCATGGCGACGCAGAAGGACCTGTCGCTGGCCTATTCGCCAGGCGTGGCCGTGCCGGTGCTGGCGATCGCGAAGGATCCCGACCTCGCCTACGACTACACCTCCAAGGGCAATCTCGTGGCCGTGATCTCCAACGGCACCGCCATCCTCGGCCTTGGCGATCTCGGGCCGCTGGCCTCCAAGCCGGTGATGGAAGGCAAGTCCGTCCTCTTCAAGCGCTTCGCCGACGTCGACTCCATCGACATCGAGGTCGACGAAAAGGACCCGCAGAAATTCATCGACTGCGTCCGCGCCATCGGCGCGACCTTCGGCGGCATCAACCTCGAAGACATCAAGGCGCCTGAGTGCTTCATCATCGAGAGCGAGCTGCGCTCGAAGCTCGACATCCCGGTGTTCCACGACGACCAGCACGGCACGGCGATCATCGCCACCGCCGGCCTGATCAATTCCTGCGAGATCACCGGCCGGAAACTCTCCGATTGCAAGGTCGTGATCACCGGCGCGGGCGCCGCCGGCCTCTCTGTTGCGGGCCTCATCCGCCACCTCGGCGTCAAGCGCGACAACATCCTGATGGTCGATCGCAAGGGCGTCATCTACGAGGGCCGCACCGACGGCATGGACCAGTTCAAGTCCGCCTTCGCGGTGAAGACCAAGAAGCGCACGCTGATGGAGGCGTTCGAAGGCGCCGACGTGTTCATGGGCCTATCGGCCAAGGGCATGGTGACCAAGGACATGGTCGCCCGCATGGCCAAGAACCCGATGATCTTCCCGATGGCGAACCCCGATCCGGAGATCACGCCGGAAGAGGTCCGCGAAGTCCGCTCCGACGCCATCATCGCGACAGGCCGGTCGGACTATCCCAACCAGATCAACAATGTGCTCGGCTTCCCCTACATCTTCCGCGGCGCGCTCGACGTGCGCGCCCGCACCATCAACGAGGAGATGAAGGTCGCGGCGGCCAAGGCGCTTGCCCAGCTTGCCCGCGAGGACGTGCCTGATGAAGTCGCCGCCGCCTATGCCGGCGCGCGCCCGACCTTCGGGTCCGACTATATCATCCCGGCCCCGTTCGATCCGCGCCTCATCTGGTATGTGCCGCCCTTCGTGGCGCAGGCGGCGATGGACACCGGCGTCGCGCGCAAGCCGATCGCCGACATGGACGCCTATCGCGATTCGCTCGCCCAGCGTCTCGATCCCGCCGCGAGCTTCCTGCAGCGCATCTATGGCACGGTGCGCCGCGAACCCCAGCGCAAGAAGATCGTCTTCGCCGAGGGCGAGGAGCCAGCCGTGATCCGCGCCGCCTGGCAGTTCAAGACGCAGGAGCTCGGCGAGGCCATCCTCGTCGGGCGCGACGAACAGGTCGCGCGTAACATGCAGCTCCTGGGGCTTTCCGCCTCGGACATCACCGTCACCAACGCGCGCACCTCGGCCAGCAACGCCGACTATGTCGAATTCCTCTACAAGCGGCTGCAGCGCAAAGGCTACCTGCTGCGTGACGCCCAGCGCCTGATCAACCAGGACCGCAACGTCTTCGCCGCCTGCATGGTGGCGATGGGCCACGCCGATGGCATGGTCACGGGCGTCACGCGCAATTACGCAACCTCGCTCGATGACATCCAGCTCGCCATCGACCGCCGCACGGACGTTCGCCCGATCGGCGTCTCCATCGTGATCGGCAAGGCCGGCCCGATGCTCATCGCCGACACCAGCGTCACCGAAATGCCTGGCGCGCAGGACCTGTCCGAGATCGCGATCTCGGCCGCAAAGGCCGCCCAGCGCCTCGGCTTCGCCCCAAAACTCGCCTTCCTCTCCTATTCCACCTTCGGCAATCCTCCCGGCGAGCGGATGGAGAAGGTCCGCGACGCCGTCGCCATCCTCGATGCGAAAGGCAATGTCGGCTTCGAATACGACGGCGAGATGGCCGTCGATGTCGCCCTGAACCCGGACGCGCGCCGCCTCTATCCCTTCGCGCGCCTCTCTGGCCCCGCCAACGTTCTGGTGATGCCGGCGATCCACTCCGCCTCGATCTCGACCAAGATGGCCGCGGCGCTCGGCGGCGCGACGGTGATCGGCCCGCTGCTGGTCGGCCTCAGGTCCTCGGTGCAGATCGCCCAGCTCGACGCCACCGCCCAGGACATCGTCAACCTCGCAGCCTTCGCGGCCTACAACCCGAACTGGTGATGCGCGGCCGGCTTACTCCGCCGACTGCGGCGCCGGGTTGAGGACAGCCTTGTCGCGGCGCTGGCGGTAGAGTTCGACGAAACACAGCGCGACGGCGAGGAAGCCGGCCCACATCGCGAAGGTGAACACGTCGGCGAAGCGGTCAGCCTGCGCCACCGCCCCCATCTCCTTCACCGCGTCGACATATTCGCCGATCCGCGGGCGGAAGATCACGCCGATCAACAGGGCGAGCGAGGAGAACAGCGCGTACTGCACGGCCGCATAGCGCTTGTTCACGATCGAGGACAGCCAGACCAGGTGGACCGCACTGGCGAAACCGCCGGCGAGGTTTTCCATCGCAATGACGCCCGTCAGCCGGTTGAGCTTGGGCCCCAGCGTCACGCCGTCGAAAATCGTCGCGCCGGCGCCCTGGACGCCGCCGATGAGGCCGCCAAACGCCCAGTCGAACACCGCGCCGAGGCCGGAGGCGCGCAGGAAGCCGTCCATCCACGCGCCGCCATGGGCAAGATCGACATAGAGCAGGTTGGTGACCGCGGCGAGCACCGCGCCGACGATCAGCGCATTCACCCGGCCAAGCAGCGCAACGCCAATGCCGCCGAGCGCGATGCCGCCCATGGTCATCAGCACGCCGACCATCTTCTGGGCGATCGCAAGGTCCGAGTTCGAGTTGCCGATCAGCAGGTAGAAGGGCTGCGCGAACGAGCCCCAGATCGAATCGGCGATCCGGTAGGTCATCGCCAGGGCAAGCACCGGAAGCGCCCAGATCCAGTAACGTTGCACCAGCTCCGCCATGGGCGCGAGGACGCGCTCGAACAGCGTGTCGACGAAGGAGTTCGGTTGCAGGGGCGCATCGATGACGCCGGGCTTGCGCGCCAGCCAGAAGGATACCGCGAGCGGCGCGCCGATGGTGAGCGCCAGGATCCACGGTGTCGCCGCGTCGCGGAAGGCCGCGGCGCTCGCGCCCGGATTGGCGAGGGTAAAGAACATGAAACCGAGCAGCGAGAGCCCTGAAACCGCCCAGCCGATCGCCACCGGCACGGCCGTGCGGCGGCGCAGCCTGGACGTTTCGGGATCAGGCGCGCTCTGCGCCGCCTCGCGCTTGGCCAGCAGCGGCTCAGGCGCGGCGAGGGTCGCCAGGATCGCGCCGGCCATCACCACGGCCAGCCCCATGAAAATCGGCGGCCAGCCCGCGGCCGGATCGGCAATGGTGCGCCAGACGTCGGCGAGGAGGAGCGCGATGGCGCCGGCGATCAGCGCCGCGAGGCGATAGCCGAACTGGTATTGCACCGTGATGCGGTCGAGCGAGCGCGGCGTGTTCGCGGTCTCGATGCGCCAGGCGTCGATGACGATGTCCTGGCTGGCAGAGGCGAAGCCCGCGAGCACGGCGAACAGCGCGAACAGCAGGATGTTCTCTCGCGGATCGATCAGCGCCATGCCGAAGAGGCAGATCGCGACCACGGCCTGGCAGATCGCCATCCAGGCTCGCCTGCGCCCGATGGTGTTGGCGAAGGGCGGCACGAGCCAGTCGGCCGCCGGCGCCCAGATGAACTTGAATGCGTAGAACAGGCCGATCCACGACAGCGCGCCGATGGCGCTGAAGCTCAGCCCGGCATTGGTGAACCAGACGCCGAGCGAACCGATCAGCAGCGAATTGGGCAGGCCGCTGGCGAAGCCGAAGGCCAGCGCGATCCATTCGGCGCGCTTCTGGCGGGGCGCCGTCTCGGTCGCGGGGGCGGCTTCCTGCGTCATGCGGCAGGCGCGTCCCGCCGAGCAGCCGGCCTGATCGCCCAGCGCGCCGCAAGCTCTCTCAGCCGCGGCGGATCAATCGGCTTGGCGGCGAGCTGCGAAATGCCCGCCTCACGCGCGAGATCCTCGAGTTCGGGGTTCACGTCGGCGGTAAGCGCCACGATCGGCACCTGGCCGGCCGGGCCTTTTAGCCGGCGGATGCGGCGCGTCGCCTCGAGCCCGTCCATCACCGGCATGCGAATGTCCATGAAGACGAGTGAGTAGAGCGTTTCGCCTGCCCTTTCCAGCGCCTCGGCGCCTGTGCCCGCCGTGTCGACCCGATAGCCCGCCGCCGTGAGGGCGCTGCGCGCCAGCAGCGCGTTAACCGCATTGTCGTCGGCGATCAGCACCGACCCTGCCTCGCCTGGCCGCACCGTGTCGTTGGCAGGCGCGGACTGGATCGCCCCCGCGAATGTCAGCCCCACGCGCTCGACGATCGACGCCGCACGCAGCGGCCGGATCAGGTAGCCCGCGCAGCCCATCTCGCGAAACTGCTCGATGCGTGACCGGTCGCCGGGGCGCAGCACGACGAGCGTGCGATGCCGCCCGGCCATCGCCTCGATCCGCGCCGGCGGCAGCGCCGCATCGAGGATCACCAGGTCCGGCGCATCCTCGGCGCGGACCAGCTTCGCGCCTTCGCTCGCCAGCGCCGCAACGCAGGCCAGTCCCGAAGCCGGCGGCAGGTCCATCGCCACTTTCATGGGGCGTCGCACGGCCCTGCGAAACGCCGGAGCGGACAGGCCCGTCTCAAGCGGCAGCTCGACGATGAACATCGCCCCCTGTCCCCCGGTCGAGACGACATCGACCCTGCCCTTCATCGCCTCGACCAGCCGGGCGACAATGGCGAGACCCAGGCCCACGCCGCCGTCGCGCCGCGCATCCGCCGCGCGCACCTGGCTGAAGGCGTCGAACAGCCGCGCGCGCGCATGCTCGGGCACGCCCGCGCCGGTATCGCGCACCACCAGCGCGAGATGCCGTCCGTTGCCGCCCACGCGCGCCTCGATCAGCACGGCGCCGGTCTCGGTGAACTTGATGGCGTTGCCGGCCAGGTTGAACAGGATCTGCCGCAGCCTGCCTGCATCCCCGATGAGCCGAGGCGACAGCGCCGGATCGACGATCGCCGCAATGTCCAGCCCGGCCGCATGCGCCCGCGGCGCCAGCAGTTCGGCGACGTCCTGCACCAGGTCGGCGGGATCGAACGGCGCCAGGTCGAGCGGAATGTCTCCCGCCTCCATGCGCGAATAGTCGAGCACGTTGTTGAGCAGGTCGAGCAGCCGCGCGCCCGACTTGCGGATCGCCGACGCATAGTCGCGCTGCGCCGGCGAAAGCTCGCCCTCCTCCAGCAACGCCGCCATGCCGAGAATGCCATTGAGCGGCGTGCGGATCTCATGGCTCACCGCCGCCGTGAACCGGTGCGCCGCGTCCGGCTCCTCCTTGAGGTCCGCCGTCGCCAGCCGCACGCCGGCGATCGGCGCCGATACGCGCCACCTTCGCCCTGCCGGATCGGTGATCTGCGAGGCGACCGGCGCTGCGGGCAAGTCGAAGGGCGCGCGCATTCCGTCGGTCAGCCCCGACAGCGGGCTCGCCGACAAGACCTTGCCGCGCGGCCCCACGACCAGCGCGGCGCCCGGCCAGCCCCTTGCGGCGGCAGACAGGATCTCGGCCGCATCCTTTTCGGAAATGACGGCGTCGCTCGGGATCACGCGGCTGAGGGCGGGTTCGCTCATGGCCGCAAACCCTGAGGCCGCTTCCCTGACCATTGAATTAACGCTGGCCCGCCAGGCGCGCTTTTGCAGGCGGAATTGGCCCGGCTGGAGCGCCTCGCCCCTCGACGCGCCTGCCGCGCCCCCCTATGTGGGACAGGCCCTGCCGGAGCTCTCCATGTCCCTTCGCATCGCCGTCCAGATGGACCCGCTTGAGACCATCAACCCGGCCGGCGACACCAGTTTCATGATGATCGAGCAAGCGCAGGCGCGCGGCCACCGGGTCTTTGTCTACGGCGCGCCCCAGCTCGTCTACGAAGCCGGCGATGTCCGCGTGAAGGCCCGTCCCGCAAAGGTCTTCCCCGGCCAGACGCCGCATGCGACATTCGAAGGCCCGGTGATGCTCGATCTCAGGAAGGATGCCGACGTCGTCCTGATGCGCCAGGACCCGCCCTTCCACATGGGCTATGTCACCGCCGCCCACCTGCTCGAACTCGTCACGCCCGACACGCTGGTCGTCAACGATCCTGCCGGCGTGCGCTCCTCGCCTGAAAAAGTCCTGCCGCTGCTCTTCCCGCACCTGCAGCCTCCGACGCTGATCACGCGCGACATCGCCGAGGTCCGCGCCTTTCGCGAAAGGCATGGCGACATCGTCGTGAAGCCGCTGCACGGCCATGGCGGCGCGGGCGTGCTCAAACTCTCGCGCGATGACGGCAATCTCGAAGCGATCGTCGATCTCTTCCTCAAGATGGATCCCGCGCCCTTCATCGCGCAGGCCTTCCTTCCGGCCGTCGCCGAAGGCGACAAGCGCATCCTTCTGGTGAACGGTGAAGCCGTCGGCGCGATCAACCGCCGCCCGCCTGAGGGCGCCATCCGCTCCAACCTCGTCGTCGGCGGCACGGCGGAAGCCACCGAGCTTTCCGCACGCGAAAAGGACATATGCGCCGCCATCGGGCCCGAGCTGAAGAAGCGCGGCCTGCTGTTCGTCGGCATCGACGTCATCGGCGGCATGATGACCGAGATCAACGTCACCTCTCCCACCGGCGCCCGCGCCCTGAAGAACCTCTCCGGCATCGATGCCGTCGCGAAGTTGTGGGACGTGATCGAGAACAAGGTGCGGTAAGCATCCACTGCCGGCAGATGCGGGCAAGCGGAGACGCCAATCCACGCGGGGCATCCCCGCGTCCCCAGGCCCTCCCAACAAGGACGCGCACTCGCATCCCGGACGGCTCCGCCGGCCTGATCGAGAGGGTGTGACCCGGGCCGCTATCCACAATTTTTGTTCTTGAAATGTTCCGGGCCGCGTGATAACGATATTTCCCGTTGGATCTGAACACACATCAGGCGTGGGACGGGCATGATCAGCCGCATCACGACATTCGCATTCGAGGGTGTGGAGGCTCGACCCGTCGACGTGCAGGTGCAGCTTTCGGGCGGCTCGAACTACTTCGCCATCGTCGGCCTGCCGGACAAGGCGGTGCGCGAAAGCCAGGACCGGGTGCGCGCCGCCTTCCAGTCGCTCGGCCTGTCGCTCCCGCCCGAGCGTGTGATCGTCAACCTCGCGCCCGCCGACCTGCCCAAGGAAGGCAGCCATTACGATCTCGCCATCGCGCTCGCGATCCTCGCCTCGATCGGCGCCATCCCGCGCGACAGCCTCGAAGGCGTCGCGGCGATGGGCGAACTCGCGCTCGACGGCGGCCTTGCCGACACCGCGGGCGCACTGCCTGCCGCCATGGCCGCCGAGGCGCTGGAGATGGCGCTGGCCTGTCCTGCCTCGTGCGGACCTGAAGCTGCATGGTCAGGCGGCACGGTTCTCGCCGCGCCGAGCCTCATTGCGCTGGTCAACCATTTCAACGGCACGCGCCAGATCATGCCGGCGAAATCCGGGCCGCTTGCCGATGCTGCGCCCGTCGCAGACCTACGCGACGTCAAGGGCCAGGACGGCGCAAAGCGCGCCCTCGAAATCGCCGCCGCGGGCGGCCACAACCTCCTGATGATCGGACCTCCTGGCTCCGGCAAGTCGATGCTGGCCCAGCGCCTGCCCGGGTTGCTGCCGCCGCTCTCGGCGCGCGAACTTCTGGAAGTGAGCCAGGTCCACTCCATCGCCGGCCTTCTCGAACGCGGCCGTCTGTCTCGCACCCGTCCCTTCCGGGCCCCGCACCACTCCGCCTCGATGGCCGCCATGGTCGGCGGCGGCGTCAAGGCCAGGCCGGGCGAAGTCTCGATGGCGCACCACGGCGTCCTCTTCCTCGACGAACTCCCCGAATTCCACGCGCAGGTCCTCGATTCACTCCGCACGCCGCTTGAGAATGGCGAGGCCGTGATCTCGCGCGCCAACCGCCATGTGCGCTATCCGAGCCGCTTCCAGCTCATCGCAGCGGCCAACCCCTGCAAGTGCGGCGGCGGTCCGGGAGCTTTCGCCTGTCGCAAGGGGCCGGCCTGCCAGGCCAGCTATTTCTCCCGCATCTCTGGTCCCTTCCTCGACCGCATCGACCTCTTCGTCGATGTCGCCGCCGTCACCGCCACCGATCTCTCCCTGCCCCCGCCGGCCGAGGGCACCGCCGAGGCCGCCGCCCGCGTCCTGCGCGCCCGCGAGAAACAGTCCGCCCGCTATGGCGACGCTCCCGCCAGCCGCCGCGCGATCAACGCCGACGCCCCCGGCGCCGACATCGAAGCCCTCTGCGCCCCCGACGCCGGCGCAAAAGCCCTCCTCGCCAAGGCCGCCGAGCAGATGTCTCTTTCCGCCCGCGCCTACCATCGCGTCCTGAAAGTCGCCCGCACCATCGCCGACCTTGATGGCGCGGCGCACGTCGCGCGCGTGCACGCCGCCGAAGCCCTCACCTACCGCTACCGCCCCGCGCACCCCTCACGCCCCACGGAGCGCGCGCACGACCACCGCCCGATCGCTGGATGAACCGCACCGTGTTGCCGCTGGGGTCGTCGACATAGAATTCGCGCGTTCCCCATGTCTGATCGACGGGCCCCTGATGCACGGGCGATTGCGGCTTCGCCGACGCGTCGAGGCCGCGGCTCACGAATTTCCGGAACAGCCGGTCCACGTCCGGCGCGAGCACAACAACGGCCTGCCCGAACGCCCCGTCGCCAGCATGGCTGGAAAGATGAAGCTCGCCGCCATCACGCCGGAGCTGACAATAACCCGGATCATCGAGCGGGCCGCTGGTTGCAACCGTGAAGTCCAGCACCTGCGTGTAGAACGCCACAGCGTCCTTCAACGACCTGCATCGCACGGTCGGGATGATGCTCATCGCGAGAGGCTAGCGTCGTCACTGCACCGGCGGAAGGGGCGAGCTTTGCAGTCCGGAATTGTTGCGGCTGGCGCCCGGCGGCGGCGGTGCGCCCGGGCCATAGGGATCGACATACTGGCCGCGCGTCGTCGGCGGGCGATCCGGCGAGACGATCGGCGCAGACTGTTCGGCGGCCGGCGCGATGTCGACCGGGCGCTGCCCGGCCTCGCGCGCCTCGATCGGCGCCGGGGCTTCAGGCGACGCGCCGCGTTCGCGCATCTTCACGTAGGAGACGACCTTCTCGACGCCCTTCACCTTGGATGCGTGCTCTGCCGCCCGGCGCAGCTCGTCCTCGCTCTGGGCGAGGCCAAGCATGTAGACCACGCCATTATAGACCTGGATGTTGTAGTTGACCCCCTTGACCTGCTTGTCGGCGATGATGCGCGCGCGCACCTGCTCGGTGATCCAGCGGTCATTGACGTCCCGGCCGAGATTGAACCTGTCGATCACCAGCTCGTTGGCGACCTCGTCCACCGACTTCACCGACCACGCCACGCGTTCGGCCTCGGCCCTGTCGGCTTCGCTCGGCACGCGGCCCGAGAGCAGCACGAAGCGGTCGGCGATCTCGACATCGACCTCGCCGAAACGGCTCGCGCCCTTGCTGAACAGGATGGTCTTGATCTCGGTCCCCGACGTGGTCTCGTCGAGGCTTTCGCCGAGCGTCTTGTCCTGGAAGGCAAGGCAGCCCGACAGGCTCGCCGACGCAAGCAATGCAAAAGCACACGCAATCAGACGCGAATTCATGTCGCTAGCGATCTCCCTACCGTCCCGCGATGGGCTGCATACCGGCGCCATAAGGCGATTTTCGGGCACGGGAGAGGCTCGGGCGCCTGTGCTGAACCCGCCATGAATTGCAGCAAGCTCATGTGCGCGGCGCATCCGCCCGCCACGCATCTGGCATGTGCCGTGGAAAACGCCCCGGCGCCAGCAGCACGATGTCGAAGCGCCACAGCCAGTCGGCATGCCTGCGATGCCGTCCGACCCACAATCGCGCCGCGTCCTGCACCCGGCGCTGCAGGTCGGGCGTCACGGCATCGAGCGCCGTCGCCAGTTTCTGCCGCTGCTTCACCTCGACGAAGACCAGCATGCGGCCCTTCGCTGCGATCAGGTCGATCTCGCCCTTCGGCGTCTTCACCCTGCGGTCGAGGATGCGATAGCCCTTGAGCTGCAGCCACAGCGCCGCCGCCGTCTCGGCTTGCCGGCCGCGCCTCTCTCGGCCCTGGCGGATGCGCGTGGCGTCAGGCGTCGCCATCTTCCGGCTCTTGCGTCTCGCGCAGCTGCAGCGCGCGTTCATAAACATCGCGCCGCTTCAGCCCGAATTTCTCCGAAATCTCTGCGGCGATCTCCTTCAGCGGCCGCGTGTCGTCCGCAGCAAGAATCGCCGCATCAAGCGCTGCTTCATCCGGCGCCTCGCGCGCCGATGGCGGACCCACAAGGACGACGATCTCGCCGCGCGGCGGCCCCGCGACGGCATAGTGCGCGGCAAGGTCGGCAAGGGGCGCTCGCCGCGACTCCTCGAACTTCTTGGTCAGCTCGCGCGCCACGACGGCCTCGCGGGCGCCCAGGACCTCGGCCATGTCGGCAAGGCTCGCGACCAGGCGCGAGGGGCCTTCGAAGAAGATCAGCGTCGAATCGACGGCTTTGATTTCGGCAAGGAAACGCCGGCGCGCCGCGGATTTCGGCGGCGGGAAGCCGGCGAACATGAACCGGTCGGTCGGCAGGCCCGAGGAGGCCAGCGCCGCCATCGGGGCGGAGGCGCCGGGAACTGCGAAGACGCTGATCCCCAGCTGCGCCGCCTCGCGCACCAGCTTGTAGCCTGGATCGGAGACCAGCGGCGTCCCCGCATCCGAGATCAGGGCGATGCGGCCGCCCTTTTGCAATTGGTCAAGCAGACCGGGCCGCGCCTGCGCTCCGTTGTGGTCATGATATGGCCGCAGTCGCGCGGAGACTCCAAAGGCTGACAACAGCTTGGCCCCGACCCTCGTATCTTCGGCGCACACCACGTCGGCAGACGCAAGAATGTCGAGGGCGCGCAGGGTGATGTCGCGAAGGTTGCCTATGGGAGTCGAAACAACGTAGAGCCCCGGAGCAAGGTCCGGGTCGGTCCGGAAGAGGCGATGCGGGCTTCTTGCCTGTTCTTGCAGGGAATCCGCCTCGCCCGTAACATCGGCTGCTATCTGGGCCGGGTCTGAAGACGCATCCTCAGGAGGGGTCGCGCATGCCATCTCAACCTCGGTCTGGTTCGGCTCTTGCCCGGCTCGCGGCCGTGTCCGTGCTGGCGCTGGCTGCGCTGGCCGCCTGCGTCGGCGGGCCGCCGCGTCCGACCACCCCGACTTATAGCGGCGCCGCGCGCCCTGATCCAAGCCGTCCACCGCGGCCAGGCGATCCCCTGCCCTCCGTGCCGGTGTCGGAGAAGTATGCCGACAGTCGCAACGCCTATCTGCCCCGGCACATCCCGCGTGAACAGGCGCAGACGATCAAGCGCATCGCGGTGCTGCTGCCGTTCAATTCCACCGACCCGACCGTGCAGAGATACGCCAAGGGCATCTACAACGCGATCCAGATGGCGCTGTTCGAAGCCGCCGCCGCAGGCGCGCAGGGCGTCGTACTGATGCCGCGCGACACCTCCAGCAACGATACGCGCCAGACCGCGGAAGTCGCCGACGAAGCGGTGAAGGACGGCGCGATCGCCGTGATCGGCCCGCTGTTTTCGCAGCAGGTCTCTGCCGTGGCGAGCCAGGCGGCGGAGGTCCATGCGCCTGTGTTTTCGTTTTCGACCGACATGTCGGTCATCGGCCAAGGCGCCTACCTCGTCTCGCTGACGCCGAAGAGCGAAGTGGAGCGCATCGTCGAGTGGGCCAGCCGCGACGGCGTCACGCGCTTCGTGATGTTCGGGCCGGATACGCCCTATGGCCGCACCGTGGAGCAGGCCCTGCGCGAGGAAGCCGCGGAGCGCGGCGCGACCGTCGCGGGCGTCGAATATTATACGCCTGGCAACCAGACGCCCGCCGACAATGCACGGCGGATGTCCGCCTTGATCCAGGCGGAGAACAGGGCGCATCCCAACAAGGTCGCGGTGCTGATCCCGGAATCGGGCGTGCAGCTTCGCTCGGTCGCACCGCTGCTACGCGCCATGTCGGGCACAAACCCGCGCGAGGTGCGCTTCCTCGGCACCGGACTGTGGAACGATCCGGAAGTCTGGCGCGAGGCGGCGCTCTATGGCGGCTCCTTCCCGGCGCCCGATCCGGCGGCCGTCGCGAATTTCGAACAGCGCTACCAGGCTTTCTATGGCGAGGCGCCGCCGAAGATTGCCAGCTTCGGCTATGACGCCGGGGCGATGGTGGCCCGGCTGGCAAGCGATGAGCGTCTCGACGCCGCGATGATCCAGCGCGCGCAGGGATGGGGCGGGGTCAATGGCCTGTTCCGCTTCCTGCCGGATGGCAGCGTGGAGCGCGCACTCGCCGTGGTGCAGTTGCAGGACCGCGTCGGCGCCAAGGTGATCGTCGCCCCGCTGCAGACGTTCGGCCCTGGCAGCTAGGACAGGCAGCCGAGGACAGGCAGCTAAGGCGAGATTTCCGCGGCGATGTGATCGGCGGCGAGCCGGCCCTTGAGGGTCAGCGCGATGCGCCCATCCTGCTGCGTCAGCAAGCCGAGCTCCACGTAGTCGGCGACGCGCTCCGCGCTGAGGGCGAGGCCGAGCTCCGCGATGTCGCGGGTCGCGAGGCCTTCCGCCACGCGCAGGCCCATCGAGACGCGCTCCCGCGCCTGGGCCAGTGGATCGAGCCGGTCGCTGGCCGACCAGCCGATCGCGTTGGCGCGGACCTGCTGAAGATACTCGCCCGGCTTGTCGGCGGCTTCGGTCGCCCGGCGCTCGGCGGTCTCGGCCGCGCCGGTGGTCAGGCGTCCGTGCGCGCCGGGACCAACGCCTGCCCAGTCGCCGAAGGCCCAGTAGATTCGATTGTGGACGGACTCGTGTTCGGGTCCACGCGCGTGGTTGGAAATCTCATAGGCCGGATAGCCAGAGCGCGCGGTCATCTCCTGTGTCGCCTCATAGAGATCGGCGGCTCGATCATCGTCCGCCGGCGACCAGGCCTTGCGCCTGACCGCCTGCGCGAATGCAGCGCCCGGTTCGATGGAGAGCTCGTAGAGCGAGAGATGGTCCGCGCCGAGCGCCAGGGCTTTCGGCAGTTCGGCGCGCCAATCGTCCAGAGATTGATTGGGGAGCGCGTAGATCATGTCGATCGAGACCGAGCGGAATTTTCCGCTGGCCGCCGCGAAAGCCGCGACGGCGTCGGCCGCTGAATGAGTTCGCCCGAGGAATTGGAGCTGCGCGTCGTCGAGCGACTGCACGCCCAGCGACAGGCGATTGACGCCCGCCGCGGCAAAATCCGCAAAACGAGACGCATCGTCCGGATTGGCTTCCAGCGTCACCTCGGCGCCGGGCTTCAGCCCCCAGAGCGCATCGACCTTGCCGACCAAGCCTGCGACCGCGGCGCCGCTCAGGAGCGAGGGCGTGCCGCCGCCGAAGAAGATTGTGTCCGCCGCGCGCGGTCCTGTCCGAACCCGCCAGCCTTCGAGATCCCTGAGCATTGCATCCATCAGCGGCGCGGTGTCGCGCGCCTTGGCGGCGTAGACGTTGAAGTCGCAATACGGGCAGATGCGGGCGCAGTAGGGCCAATGGATATAGACGCCGAAACCGCGCGCCGGATCGAAGGCTGGGGTGGGCCCGCTCATGCAGGAAGCAACGCCGTCAAAACCGGCGCTGCGTCAACCTTCGGTCTCGCGTCGGAGGGGATGAGTTCCCTGGCCAGAGAAGAAGCTTGGGCCGGCTTACTCCTGCAGGAACGCCTTCAGCTTCGCGAAGGCGACAGCGCGATGGCTCATTGCGTGTTTCTTCGCAGGATCCATTTCGCCGAAGGTTTCGGTTTCACCCTCGGGCACAAAGATCGGATCGTAGCCAAAGCCGTTCGCGCCACGCGGCGGGAAGACAAGCTGGCCGCGAACAAGGCCCTCAAAACTTTCGACATGGCCATCGGGCCAGGCAAGCGAGAGCACGCTGACGAAACTGGCGCGGCGATCGACCTCGCCGTCGGACGATGTTTCCGCCTTGAGGCCATCCTCGACCTTCTGCATCGCGGCGCGAAAATCCCCGCCTGGTCCGGCCCAGCGCGCAGAATAGATGCCGGGAGCGCCGGAAAGGCCGTCGCACGTCAGGCCCGAATCATCCGCCAGCGCCGGCTGGCCGGCGGTTTTCGCCGCCGCGAGGGCCTTGAGCTCCGCATTGCCGCGGAAGGTGTCCTCGGTCTCCTCAGGCTCGGCGAGACCGAGTTCCTTGGCGGAGATCATGGTGAATCCCGCAGCGCCCAGCAGGTCCGCCAGCTCCTTCACCTTGCCGGGATTGTGCGTCGCCGCGATCAGGCGGCCGGGCGGGAGCTTTCGGCGGGGGAGGCTTGCGTCCTGCATGGTGTGCAGCTGCGTCCTTTTATCCGGGGCGATAGACGGTCATATTGATTTTCGATATGGTTAGAATCCAGTCCGCCAGACAACTTGGCCACATCTCGGTATCTGGCAAGGCGCGCGGTAGCGGAGAGAGACGTTAATCCATGCTGATGCGTGCGACCGGCCGCGGGTCGATCTCGTCATTCCTGAAGCTGGCGGTGGACATCGCCTGGGTGGTCGCGTGCGCCCTCCTCGGCTTCATCTGGATCATCACCGCCATTTCCGTCGTCTCGATGATGAATGGCGGGGCCTCGATCCCCGCCTTCGAAAGCATCGCCTACGGCAATCCGCGCGACCTCGCCGTGTGGACGCTCAACGGCTCGATCCTGTGCGTGGGAGCGATGATCGTCTGCGCCTATCTACGCGGCGTGTTCGAGACGCTGGTCGATGGCGATCCGTTCGTGCCAGGCAATGCGCGGCGCTTCCGCTCAATCGCCATCGTGCTGGCGGCGATGGAAGGGGCGAGCATGTTCGTCACCACGCTGGTGCGCCTGCTGCTCAGCCTGTTCGGGCTCGCAGGCGCGACCGAAGCCTCGCTGATCCCGAAGATCAACTGGCCGGTATGGTTCGCGGTTCTGACCTTGATGGTTCTCGCGCAGGTATTCCGCGAAGGCGCGGCGATGCGTGAAGAACAGAAGATGACGATCTAGATGGCCATCCGCGTCACCCTCGATCGCGTCCTGCTGGACAGACGGATGTCGCTCACCGAGCTGGGCGACCGCGTCGGCATCACGCTGGCGAACCTGTCGATCCTCAAGACCGGCAAGGCCAAGGCGATCCGCTTCTCGACGCTGGAGGCGCTGTGCCGCGAACTTGGCTGCCAGCCTGGAGACATCCTCGTCTGGGATCCGGACGAAGCTTCGGCGGAAGACGATGAGGGTGAGCAGGCCGTCGCCGCGGAATAGCGGCCTGCCGCGACATTCGATCTGCTTCTGCTGTAATTCATCCACCGATTCCCGCAGACCCGCCGTTCTCCTTCTCCGTGCTTGCCCATATGTACTTAAAGTGCGTACTTTAACCGGGGTTGGGGGCGCCGGGTGATCCGAAGTTATGCTGATCGTGCAACCGAAGATGTGGCGAACGGTCGAGCGCCCCGGCGTATCCCCGCGGATGTATTGTCTAGGGCGCGCCGCAAAATCCAGCAGATCAACGCGGCAACGTCACTGGACGATTTGCGGAACCCTCCCGGCAACAGACTGGAGGCGCTATCCCGCGATCGCACGGGACAGCATTCCATTCGCGTCAACGACCAGTGGCGCATCTGCTTCCGATGGGAGAATGGCGATGCGTTCGACGTCGAATTCATCGACTACCATTGAGGTCAAATGACATGGCCGCAAAACTTGCATCCCCGCATCCGCATCCCGGCGAGCATCTCCTCGAGGACTGGATGCCGGATTTCGACATCAAGGCGCCGACGCTGGCCAAGCGGCTCGGCGTGCCGCGGTCGACGCTGCAGAATGTCCTTGAAGAACGCTCAGGCGTGACGGCTGAACTGGCGCTGCGCCTTGGCCGCGTCTTCGGAACGTCCGCGCAGATGTGGATGACGCTGCAGGCAGAGCATGACCTGTCGAAGGCGGAACTCGTGCTGGCAAAGCAGCTCAAGGCCGTCACCCCTATCCGCGCAGCCAAGTGATCAGCGCTTGCGGGCTTTCAACGTTTTGGGCTTGCCTCGGTCGGGCTGTGATTTCAGCCAGAAGCCAAGAGCGACCAGTTTGGCGTCGTGGAAATCGCGCCGGTCGAGCCGCTTCAGGAACGCCGGGCGTGTCAGCTCGACCCGGCCAATGTCTTCCTTTTCGGCGGCGACGCCCGAGGCCTTGGGATCGACAAGGTCCGCAGTCCTGACCGGCGCATAAAACAAGAAGATGCGCTCCGACGATGAGCCGGGCGAGGCATAGCCTTCGCTGACGGGGACCAGCTTGCCGGCGCGATAGCCGATCTCCTCCATCATCTCGCGGCGCAAGCAGTCCTCGGGCGCCTCGCCCTCCTCCACCGAGCCCGCCATCGCCTCGATGATGTAGCCGGGGCCCTTGTCGTAGGTCGCCGCCCGGAACTGTTCGGTGAGGATCACCACGTCGCGCTCGACATCGTGGACAAGCCCCGCAACGCTGTCGCCGCGGTCGAAGATCTCGCGCTTCACCCCGGTGATGCGGCCCTTGCCTGACACGCGATCGAAATCGAAGACGAACTCCTTGATCCTGTAGCGCCCGTTGAACACGACCCGCCGCGACTTGATGTCGACGTTTCGTTTGCTTGCGGGGCGCTTGCCTTCGGGAGGCTTCTTCGCCGCCATTAAAGTCCCAGCGCCTTCCTCTGCGCCGCGAACAGGTCCGCGCAACCGGCTTCGGCGAGGTCCATCAGCGCGTTGAATTCATCCCGCGTGAAGGCGCGCTGTTCGCCTGTGCCCTGGATTTCGATGAGACGGTTGTCGCTGGCCATCACGAAGTTGGCGTCGACCTGGGCGGCGGAGTCTTCGGGATAGTCGAGGTCGAGCACGGGCGCGTTCTCGAAGATGCCGCACGAGATCGCGGCGACCTGCGCCTTCAACGGGTTGGCCGCAATGACGCCTTCGTCCTTGAGGTATTTGCAGGCGAGCGCGAGCGCCACATAGGCGCCGGTGATCGCGGCGGTGCGCGTGCCGCCGTCGGCCTGGAGCACGTCGCAGTCGAGCGTGATCGTGTTTTCGCCGAGAGCCTTCATGTCGGTGACAGAGCGCAGCGCGCGGCCGATCAGGCGCTGGATTTCCTGGGTGCGGCCGGACTGCTTGCCCTCGGACGCTTCACGGCGTCCTCGCGTGTGGGTGGCGCGCGGCAGCATGCCGTATTCACCGGTAACCCAGCCCTCGCCCTTGCCCTTCTTCCAGCGCGGAACCTCGCCTGCCCAGGACGCCGTGCACAGCACATGGGTATGCCCGAACCTCGCCATGCAGGAGCCTTCGGCATAGCGGGTTACCCCCGGCTCAAGCGAAATGGCGCGCAGCTGGGTAGGCTTTCGGCCGGAAGGTCTCATGAAACGGGGCTTTCCATGTGTGGACGGGATTCGGCAAGTTGTTGAAACCCGGACACTTCACCCATAACTTCCCCGCGTCATGACCGCCAGCCAGCGCCCCATTGGAGGGCCCCCCAAAGGACGCGGACCGTCCTCGACCGCGTTTGCGGCGATGGACCGGCGCAGCCGCGACATATTCCGGGAAATCGTGCAGTCCTATCTCGACACCGGCGAGCCGGTGGGCTCGCGGACGATCTCGCGGCGAGGCGTCAATCTATCGCCCGCCTCCATCCGCAACATCATGTCGGATCTGGCCGAGATGGGGCTGATCGACTCGCCCCACACCTCCGCGGGGCGCATACCGACCCATGCCGGTCTGCGCATCTTCGTCGACAGCCTGATGCAGCTTGGCGAGCCGGCCGAGACGGACAAGCGCGCCATCGAGGCGCGGCTGGCTGGCTCGGGCCGCCGGATGGAGAATGTGCTCGCGGAGGCTTCCGAAATCCTGTCGGGCGTCGTCGGCGGCGCGGGGCTGGTGTCGACGCCCGCACAGGATGCGCCGATCCGGCATATCGAGTTCGTGCGGATTTCTTCCGAGCAGGCGCTGGCCGTGATTGTCGCAGAATCCGGCGATGTCGAGAACCGCGTGCTCGCCCTGCCCCCCGGCCTGCCGGCGTCCTCCCTGATCGAGGCGGGCAATTATCTCAACGCCCGCATGAAGGGCCGCACGCTGGGGGAGGCGCGCGAGACGGTGCTGGGCGAGGTCCGCTCGCGTAAGGCGCTGCTGGACCAGACGGCGGCGAGGCTGATCGAGGACGGCCTTGCGCAATGGTCAGGCGAGGATGGCGGGCGGGGACGGTCCCTCATCGTGCGGGGGCGCGCCAACCTGCTGGAAGACGCCAGCGCGGGCGATGACCTCGACCGGGTGCGCGATCTTTTTGCGGAGCTTGAACGCTCCGAGAACCTGCTCAACGTGCTCGACACGGCCAGCGAGGCCGAGGGCGTGCGGCTGTTCATCGGTTCGGAGAATCCGCTGTTTTCGCTGTCGGGTTCGGCCATGATTGTCGCACCCTATATGAATGCCGAACGAAAGATCGTAGGGGCCCTCGGAGTCATCGGCCCGACGCGGCTCAATTATGCTCGCGTTATCCCGATGGTGGACTATACCGCGCAGGTCGTGGGCCGCCTTCTGGGCGATCCGCGCGGGACCAAAAGAGAGTAATGATGAGCGACGTTTCGAACCCTGATGTTCCCGACGACGACGCGATTTTCGCGCAGCAAAGGCCCGAGCCGCCCCGGCCGGAGCAGAACCCGCTGGCCGAGCTGGTGGCCGCGCTCGAGAAGGAGCGCGATGAGCTCAAGGACCAGATCCTCCGCGCGCTCGCCGAGACCGACAATGTGCGCAAGCGCGCCAACCGGCAGATTGCCGAAGAGCGGGTCTACGCCGTGGAAAAGTTCGCCCGCGACCTGCTGAACGTGTCCGACAACCTCTCGCGCGCGGTCAGCGCGATTGCGCCGGGCGAGCGGGCGCTGCTGCCGGAGGGCCCGCGCAATGCCCTCGACGGCGTCGAGCTGACGCAGAAGGAGCTGGTATCGATCCTGGCCAAGCATGGCGTCACCGCCATCGACGCTTCGCCGGGCGCCGCCTTCGACCCTGCCCTGCATCAGGCGGTGACGCAGATTCCGAGCACCCAGCCGGCCGGCTCCGTCGCCGAACTCTTCCAGGCCGGCTGGCGCATCGGCGACCGCACCCTGCGCGCCGCGATGGTCGCCGTGAGCGCGGGGCCAAGCGGGCTGCAGTAGGTTTGCCCGTCTATGGTCTGGCGCTCGAGTCTGAAGACGCTCGGGTAACAGCATCCCGGAGGTCTTGATGGCCAAGTCAGAAACTGACACCGGACATGGATCGCCTGCCGCGCTGGCGCAGGCGCTGTTCAGCCTCGTGATCTGGTTCGCCCTCATGTTTGCGGCGTTGTTCGGCGCTGCGGGAACCTGGCACTGGCCGCGCGGGTGGATGTTCTTTGGCGCCTACTGCCTGCTGACCGCGATTGCCTGCACTTGGCTCTGGATCGTGAACCCGGAAATATTTGCGGCGCGGCGAAAGATCCAGAAGGGCACGAAGGGCTGGGATGTCGCCCTCACCCTCGTGATCATCGTCGCTTTCATCGGCCTCCTGATTGTTCCGGCGCTGGATGACGGGCGCTTCCACTGGGCGCCGCAGCCGGACAGCGTGACATGGCTGGGCTATCTGCTCTTCGCTCCGGGCTTCATGGGCCTCACCTGGGCAACGTCGGTCAACCGGCATTTCGAAGCGACGGTCCGCATCCAGACCGACCGCGGGCACCAGGTGATCTCGACCGGGCCCTACGCGGTGGTGCGCCATCCCGGCTACGCCTTCGGGATCGCCATGGTGATCGGCATGCCGCTGACGCTGGGATCGCTCTACGGGCTGGTCCCTGCCGCCATGCTCGTGGCCCTCGTGCTCGTCCGCACGCTGGGGGAGGACGCGACGCTGAAGGCGGAGCTGCCTGGCTATTTGGACTATGCCCGACGGGTGAAACGGCGCTGGATTCCGGGCGTCTGGTGAGACGCGCTATGGCCGCTTGACGTTGAAGCTCTTGGCTAAGGCCTCGATGGTCGGGGCGGCGATCTTGCGGGCGTCGAGCGGCGGGCGAAGCAGGCCGGCGAGTTCGAGCATCACCGCTCCGTGCATCGCCGACCAGTGCAGGTGGCCGATCAGGTTGACGTCGCCTTCGATCTTTCCCTGCTTCTCCAGATGCTTCCAGCCGGCTGTCATGGTCGCGCGGGCGCGCTCCATCGCGGCGAGCAAGTCGGGATATTCGTGGAAAGTCGGCTGGTGGGTGTCGAACATCATTCGGTAGGCGGACGGATTGGAGAGCGCGAACTGCATGTAGGCTTCGCCTGGCTGCGCTCCTCCGGCGGCGCGCGTGGTTTCTTCCATGGTCTCGGCGAAGCGGGTGAAGGCGCGGCGGCGGACAGCGGCGAGAATTGCGTCCTTGTCCTTGAAATAGCGGTAGGGCGTCATCGAGGAGACGCCGAGTTCAGCGGCGAGCTGGCGCATGGTGACGCCTTCCGGGCCGTGGCTGGCGAACATCTGCTCGGCGACATCGCACAGGCGCTCGCGAAAGGTCTCGATGTCGATATCGGTCAGGATCTTTGGCACGCCCCTGAATCTCCGTCTCTTTTGACCTAGCCCAGTCGGCCTTGCGCCAAGGTGGCCAGTGCGGTATAAATTTACCTCGTAAACATAAGTGGAGCCCGCCATGGCCGACACGCAGCAAATGTTGCATCCGCATCTATCCGGAAATCTAGCGCCTGTCCGCAGCGAAGACGACTTCGACTGTGTCGTGCGCGGGACGATCCCGGATGGATTGCGTGGCGCCTACTACCGCAACGGACCCAATCCTCAATTCGATCCCAAAGGCCCTTACCACGCCTTCATCGGCGACGGGATGATCCACGGCTTCTTCCTGGAGCCCGGTAGAGATGGGGGCCGCGCCCGCTACCGCAACCGCTGGGTGCGGACGCCGCGCTGGCAGGCCGAGCACGAGGCCGGCCGCTCGCTGTTCGGCGGCATGGGCATGCCGAGCGATCCCTCCGTCGCCCACATCAATCCAGGCGGCGCCAACACCAACATCGTTCACCATGCCGGCAAGCTGATGGCGCTGCAGGAGCAGAGCGAGCCGTTCGAGGTGGACCCGCAGGGCCTCGAGCGCGGCGGGTTCATGAACACCGGCGGCAAGTTCACGGCGCACCCGAAGATGGATCCCGAGACCGGAGAGATGGTGTGGTTCGCGTATTCCGCCGGTCCGCAGCCGCTGACCAACCTCATCGACTATGGCGTGACGGATGCGTCCGGAAAGGTGCTGCGGCGCGATCGGTTTGCGGCGCCCTTCGCCTCGATGATCCACGACTTCCTGGTGACGCGGAACTACGTGCTGTTCCCGATCCTGCCGCTGACGGGAGACATGCAGCGCGCCATGAAGGGGCTTCCTGCGCTGGCGTGGGAGCCAGGCAAAGGCGCGTATCTGGGCGTGATGAAGCGCAATGCGTCGGTGGACTCGATCCGCTGGTTCGAGATGGAGCCCAACTACGTCTTCCATCCCATGAATGCGTGGGAGGATGGCTCGAGGATCCATGCCGAGGTGATGCAATATCCGGTGGCGCCCCTGTTCCCGATGGCCGATGGCTCGCCGCCGCAAAACGCCGAGGCGAAGCTGACGCGCTGGACGATCGACCTGGAAGGCGGCTCGAACACGGTGAAGCACGAGCAGATCGATGATCTCAGCGGCGAGTTCCCGCGCCTGGACGAGCGGCGCGCCGGCCTGCCCTACCGCCATGGCTGGTATGCCGCCAATGTCGGGAACAAGAACGCGCTGGTGTTCAACGCGGTGGCGCACATCGACCTCAGGACCGGCAAGCGCACCGTTCGCACGCTTGAGGCCGGTGATTCCGTGGGCGAGCCGATCTTCGTGCCGCGAACGGCCTCGGCGGAAGAGGGCGACGGCCATGTGCTGGCGCTGGTTCATCGGGCGGCCAGCAACACGAGCGCCCTGATGATCCTTCATGCGCAGGACATTGCGGGCGAACCGGCCGCGATGCTGGAACTGCCGCGCCGGGCGCCGGCGGGCTTCCACGGCAATTGGGTGGCGGCCTGACGCACACCCGCCCGCGACCTCGGCAGCAGGGCTGCGAGGCGCGGGCGGGTGGGTTGGTCGACAGGCTGGCGTGGCGGGCCGCGTGCGAAGGCGAGAGTTCCGGGGCGCAGGAAGGCGCAGCCGGTCGCTCGGCCTGGCGGCCTTGCGCCATCTGCCGCACGTTTCGGATGGTGGAGACACGTCCTGCGCTCGTCGGACCTGGCGCGCCTTGCATCCACGGCCTGAATGACCGTGGGATCGACGCCCGGCGATGATGAGGGACGCGAGGCCTCGCGACCGAGGGCGTCGCGAGGCAGGAGCTGGAGAATGCGCTGGGCCATGCGCCGGGCCAGCGCATCCATGGTGTCGGTGTCGCGCAGGTTGGCCCGGACGCGGGCGGAGAAGCTCCGCCGGGTCGGGACAGTGAATGCGGGAAACTCGACGCAGGATGCGGCCAGTCCGGCCAGCCGGAAGGCGCGCCGCTGGCAGGCATAGACGCGCCAGGCTTCCGCCCCTGCCAGCAGCGTGGCGAGGAAGCTGAAGTCGGTCGGCTCGAGGCTGCGGCGCTTCTCTGCCAGCATGCGGGCGACCGCATCATGAAGGTGGCGTGCGAACCCCGTGAAGGTGAACATCACGCCCAGCCAGCAGATCACGTCGCAGACCAGCCAGAGAGGCAGTCCGCGAAGCTTCATGCCTTCGAGTATGCGGCCGCCGGGAGGCATGGGGCGGAGAAAAAATCTTCCCCAACAGCGGCGAGGTGAAGGTTGTGCTTTGTCTGCAAGGATTCGCGGGTCGAAAGCCGCGCCAGACTCGCGACTTTTCCCGCGGGGTTGCGCACGAAAACGGCCCGTGCGTGGGCAAGCTTTCGTGAGGTGGTCCAGGAGATTTTCGCGCGCCGGGGGAATTGCGAGCATTCCGGCGTCCCTGCGCGCGAGTCTTGCTTCGGGCCGCCCCGCGAAACGCCGCGGAAGTGCACATCGACAAGGCGCGGCGCACGTTTCGCGCCCGGCGATCGTCCGCGTACGGCAGATTTCGCCATCGGCCCTATTAACCCTGTGACTCCCACGGTAATGAGGGTGGCGAAGACGATCTCGCTTAACCACGAACTCCTCGTCGCCGCGGGCGAGGCTGCGCGCCCGCAATGGCACATCGATTGCAGACCTTGCGGTTCAATGCCCGGGCGAGCGCCGCCGGGACGTCCTAGCGTGCTTGAAGAGCGATGCTGTTCCACACCTACCTTTTCATCTTTGGATTTCTGCCGGCGACGCTGATCGCGTTCTTTGTCGCGGCGAGGATCAACCATCGCCTGCCGATCTTCGTGCTGATCGCGGCCTCGCTGGTGTTCTACGCCTACTGGATGCCGGCGGTGACGCTGCTGCTGATCGGCTCGATCCTGTTCAACTATGCGGCCGGGGCGTTCCTGCAGAGCGACCGGCCGAAGGACATCCGGCGCAAGGGCATCATCGCGGCGATAGCGATCAACCTCTCGCTGCTCGCTTTCTTCAAGTATGCGAACTTCTTCGTCGGCACCGTGGAGGCGATCGGCGGACTGCCGAGGGTCACGTTCGACATCCTCCTGCCGATCGGCATCTCGTTCTATACCTTCACTCAGATCGCCTACCTGGTGGACAGCTACAAGGGCGAAGTGCGGGAGCGGTCGTTCTCGAGCTACGTCCTCTTCGTCACCTTCTTCCCGCACCTGATCGCGGGTCCGGTGCTGCACCACAAGGAGATGATGCCGCAGTTTGCGGACCCGGCGACCTACAAGTTCAACTGGATGAAGATCACGCTCGGCGCGCTCCTGTTCGCGATCGGACTGTGGAAGAAGGTCGTGTTCGCCGACACCATGGCGCCATGGGCGAACGAGGCGTTCGGCGCAGCGGATGCCGGCGCGATCACAGAAGGCTGGACGTCATGGGGCGGCGCGCTCGCCTACACGTTGCAGATCTATTTCGATTTCTCGGGCTATTCCGACATGGCGGTGGGGCTGGGGCTGATGTTCGGCATACAGCTGCCGATCAACTTCGACTCGCCCTATCGCTCGACATCGATCGTCGAGTTCTGGCGGCGCTGGCACATGACGCTGTCGCGCTTCCTGCGGGACTATCTCTATATCCCGCTCGGCGGGAACCGGCATGGCGACGTGGAGCGCTATCGCAACCTGTTCCTTACCATGCTGCTCGGCGGGCTGTGGCATGGCGCGAGCTGGCTGTTTGTCGTGTGGGGCGCGCTGCATGGCCTCTACCTCATCATCGCTCACCTTTGGAGCGCTGCGGGGCTGAAGATCGAGCGTTTCACCGGCGCGGTCGCGGCGCCGTTCGCCGGCTGGGCCGTGACGCTGCTGGCGGTGATCTTCGCCTGGGTGTTCTTCCGGGCGCACACCATCGAGGGCGCAGGCGCCATGCTGGCGGGCATGATGGGCGCAAATGGCTTCGACGGAAACGTCCTTGCGAGCTTCCTGGCCGATCCGCGACTGTGGGGCGTTGGATCGCCGATCCTTGTCGCCCTCGTTGCGGTCGCGGCGCCAAACTCGATGTGGCTGGTCGCGCGCGCAGAACGCATGCTGACCAACAACCGCAGGATCGTGGCCATCGGCGCCGGCGCGCTGGCGGGCCTCGCCGGCGTCATCGCCATCGTCTTCATCGGAGCGCAGAATGAGTTCCTCTACTTCCAGTTCTGAGCCAAAAGGGCTCGGCGCTGGCCCCAGGGGACATGCCCCCTTCTTCCTTGCCGCCATGGCCGGGAGCGCGGTGCTGACCGTCGCGGCCTTCTCGTTCGCGCCGGAAAGCTTCATCCACACGGCGCCCGAATACGGCATGGCCCAGGCTTTCGAGGACCGCATCACCAGCGCCTGCCGCAACAGGATCACGCCGGACCTGCTGATTGTGGGCGACAGCCGCGCGGTTGCCGGCGTCTCGGTGAAGGATGTGCGGGCGGCGGGCATCGACGCCGAGAAGTTTGCGCTCGGCGGCGCCGGCATCTTCGCCGGATGGGAGACGCTTGATCGCCTTATGGCGTGCGGCGTGCGGCCGGCAACCGTGGTGATGGCGTACGGCACGCTGCACATGCTAGAGACCGGCGCGCTGATGGAGCGCACGGTCAACTACGACCTGGTCAAGGGCGAGCGTGGCTCGCACATCTACAGCATGGCCTCGGAGTGGGAGCACCGCACGCCCCGCAAGATGGCCTACAAGGCGGCCTCGATCCTTGGCACCGAGGCGACCCTGCTCGACTTCGTGATGATGCGGCCGGGCCTGCGCAACGTTCTGGAGCGCCCGCCGGTGGCGCTGCAGAACAACCGCATCAACCAGCAGGAGCGCTCGGAGTTCTTCGCCTCGGGCGGCGATCGCTACTATGGGCAGGCCAACGGCACGAGCGCCCTGCCGGACGAGCGCGATTTCCATGACGGGTTCATCGCCCCGATGAACGTCGATGCGACAAAGGCGATCCAGGCGCTCAGCCAGGAGTACGGCTTCGACGTGCTGTTCTACACGCTTCCGGTCAGCGAAACGGCGAAGGCGGGACTCGAACCGCGCATCTTCAGGCTGTCGGAAGAATTCCACGCCGGGCTCGCCTCGATGGGCGTCGTGGCGATCAACGATATCTGGACGCTGCCTGATGCCGATTTCGGCGATCCGAGCCATGTGAACAGGACCGGGCGCGCGAAGGTGACGGCCGACTTCATCGCCCGGATGGGCAAGCGCATGGCGATGCGCGCGTCGCTAGCCCGCCCCGCCGGCCTGCGCGGCCGGCATGATCTGGACGATTGAGTACCCCTCTCGGCGGAGGAATTCGATCAGGCCAGGAAGCAGCTTCGCGGTGTTCGGCTGGCTATCGTGCAGGATCACGATGCCGCCGCCCTTCTCTTTCAGCTTGTCCTTGAGGCGAAGGAGTGTCTGCTCCGGCGGATCGCCGGCCCAGTCCGACGCGTCGATGTCGGCGCTGACGGCGGTGATGCCGCGCTGGCTGAGCCAGCCGAGGAGTTCGCCCGAGGCTGCAAGCTGCGGGAAGCGGAACAGCCTGACCGGCGCACCCGCGGCGCGCAGCGGCTGGAAACCACGATAGATGTCGGCCGTGGCGTCGGCGAGCTTCATATCCGGCAGGGGCGCGTGATCCCAGGTGTGGCCGCCCAGGCTGTGGCCCTCGGCGAGTTCGCGCTTCACCAGGTCCGGATGCGCGGCCGCGTTCGGGCCCATCGGGAAGAACGTCGCCCGGATGCAGTTGGCCTTCAGCAGGTCAAGGATCGGCGGGGTCGAGACCGGATCGGGACCATCGTCGAAGGTGAGGACGATTTCCTTCGGCTTGAGGGCCAGCGGCGTGAAGCCTGCAGGCCATGCGCCGGCGTGGGCGCCCGGGGCAAGATCGATCACGCGCTGGGGGCTGCCGCAATCGGCGAAAGCCGGCGCCGCGAGCGCCATCGCCAGGCTGCATGCTGCAAAGGCGCGCCGCATCGGCTTGTCCCCTAGGGCGGCGACACATATCGCCACAGCCAAGAATCCCATGCACGGATGAACGCGGCAACCGGACACGCGCGGCGCGCGAGCGGGGTTAGGCCGTGATCCCGCCCGTGCCGCCATTGAGGTTGATCAGGTAGCGCTGCGCAATCTTGTCGGCGAATTCGGGATCCTTGAGCTTCTTGGGATCGATCCGGCCGCTGATCGCCTTTTCCTGCGCCAGCAGGGACTGAAGCGCGATCTGCTTGGGGATGCTGAGGGCGGTGGTGACGACTTCGCGGGCGAGGGCCGAGCCGAGGATCTTGATCGGCGTGTCGAAGTTGGCGGCGGTGCGCTTGAACAGGATGGCGGAGCCCAGCCCCGGCGTCTGCTGGTCGAGCATGTCGAGGCGCATCTCGCCGACATAGTTCTCGGCGACTTCCTTGATGTTGGAATCGGCGCGCAGGACGCTGACGCCGAAATCCTTGAAGGCATATTTCTTGGCGACTTCAAGCCATGTGCCGTTGGTCGCGGACAGCCTGTTGGCGAGTGAGCGCGAATCGTCGGGGTCGGACGCAAGTGCTTTCTTCGCGAGGCCCAGCGAATCGACATGGGCGCCGAGACCGCTGGCCTTCATGAACACCTTGCGGGCGACCGGGTCCTTCAGCACGTCGTCAAGGGATGTCGCCGCCTTCACCACCTTGGTGTAGCGCTCGATCTCTTTCTTGGTGACCGGCTGCCTGGCGATCTGTTCGAGCTGCTTGGCTTCGTTCTTGTCCGCGAGTTCGAGGGCCATCTTGGCGGAGCCGCCGGGGAACGCCCCTCCTGCGGCCGCGGCGCCGGTCTGGGTCAGAATCGAGAAGTCGAAGCCGCCGCCGGAGCGAGACTGCATCTGGCCCAGGGCCAATGACATGTTCGAGATCGACGTCATGGGCCAGAGCATGCCTCATCCGTGCTTAACTGCCGCTTAACCTCCCGAGGGCGTTTTGTGCCGGCCGGGTAAGCCTGTGTGTGGCGCAGGCGCCCGTGTTTCCGTTTTTGCGCGTGAGAGCCAAACCCGCGGGGAACAGGACCCCGGCTTGCCCGTTGGTTGGCGGGCAGCGGCGCTGGGGCCGGGCCAGAACAATGTCGAGGCGGGTCTGAATCATGTGGCCTTTCGAGAGCAAGAACCGGAAAGCCGTGGTGGTCTTCCACATCGACCATAACGGACTCGCCAAGGGCGCGTATTTCCGTGGCGAAGCCGACGTCCTCATCATCGACGAGCGCGACCCGAAGAACCGCGTCTATCGCATGGGCCAGGAAACCCCGGATGCCGAACTGCGCCGCAAGATCGGCAAGCACCCGCTCGGCCGCGTCCTTGCCGAGAAGGGGAACGACCCGCGCGGCAATGCGCCGGTGCTGAACCTGCACTGGGGCGTCGATCCGAACCCGGCCCGATAGGGCTTCCGGTTAACCCAAGTTCATTCGCCCCGGCTCCTTGAGCAGGGGCGATTTCTTTTGGCGGTCACGGCGCCGTCACGCGGCGGAGGGTGAGGTTGATCCGCCCTCCTCCAGGAATCAGCTGGGACGACATCGGATAGATGCGGTCGACGCCGTGATAGGCGCGGCGCGAGCAACCGCCGAGCACGACCACGTCCCCAGACGCCAGCCGCATGGACGAGGTTCCGTCTGACCGCTCGAGCCCGCCGAGCCGGAACAGGGCCCGCGAGCCGAGCGACACGGACACCACCGGCGCATCCTTCGCCGTCTCGTCCGCATCGATGTGAAGTCCGAGGCGGCTGTCGGCTTCATACCAGTTGACCAGGCAGGCCTGGGGCGGCGCGGAATAGC
Organism: uncultured Alphaproteobacteria bacterium; assembly: GCA_963718145.1. GTDB lineage: Bacteria > Pseudomonadota > Alphaproteobacteria > Caulobacterales > Hyphomonadaceae > UBA7672. The sequence continues at coordinate 384,121 of CAVQYJ010000020.1, forward strand.
CGGACACATCTTCCCACAAGTCGAGCAGTGTTTTCGGAATGGGCGTCCAAGGCCTGTGCGTAACCGGATGGGTAGGCTGGTAGCGATAGCCCTTGATGTCGGACACCCAGCCCAGCGGGCCGAGATTGGTGTTGCGCACCGACATCGGCTTGCCCGTGCGCGGCATCGCGCCGCGGTAGAGCGGGTTGGATTCGAGGATGGCGAGGACTTCCGCGACCAGCGCCTTCTGGGCGGCAGGCGGATAGTATTCGGGCAGGAAGCGGAAGCCTTCGATCATCAGAGGAATGTAGGCGCAGCGCGGGCGGGGCGCAGCCCGGAAAGCGACGGCAATGTGAGTCGGCTCCATGGCGGAATAGGATCAAGCTCTGGCGCGGCGGAGAGCCGTGCCGATCCCTATTTCGGAGTCATCGCCTTCGCAGCGTTCAGCACCGCCTGAATGTCTCTTGCCTGCTGCGCGTTGGCCTGGTGGTCAGGGGCGCCGGCGACGTCGCGGATGCCGACGGAGATGTCATCGTTTTCGATCTTCATGTCGCGCAGCGATTCCTTCGCGGCGCGCCTCAGGAAGTCCCTTATGTCGCCTGCCTTGCCGCTGGCGATGTAGGGACGGCCCGAACTGTCATTGGCGAAGGTCAGCTTCCTGTGTCTTGCCGCCAGCGCTTTCAGCGGCTCATCCTCAAGTGCGGGCAGCATGGCGAAGGCGTCGCCTTTCGAGAGCAGCAGGTGGAGCTGGAAACGGTCGCCCCTGGCTTCAGGCTCGTCGACGGAGGCGACATAGAGACCCGAGCCAAGTGACACGATGGCCGCCTCGACATCGTCGCTCTTCTTGCCCGGCTCATTGTCCGGATCAGTCATCGTATAGGTGCGCGTGCCGGCGTCCCAGGTCACCGGCACGCAATCCTCGTGGCTGACGATGGTGAAGGGCGCGGCCTTGCCCTGCACTTCGCAATAGTCGCCCGGCGCCGCCGGCGGTTTCGATGCGCGCGCACTGACGGGCGCAATATCGACGGCGGAACCGTAGGAACAGGCGGAAGCCGCCAGCGCGGCGCCGAATAAGGCCAGGGCCAGGAGCGCGTTGCGGTGCATGGGATGCGTCCCCTCTGGACGTCAGGCAGGTCTGAAGATTGCTGCCGTCCTCAACCTACCCTCTCCGGAAGCCCGGGCGAAATCATGTCCGCAGCTGGCGCAATCCCGGGCGCCGGGGTCCGGAAACGGCTTCGTCTGCGTGGGACACGCTTCCCTCCGCGACGCGGCCCGTGGTTCAATCCGGGATTGGGAGGCCGCCCTGGCAGTCAATTTCGCCCTTTCAGCAGCTCGCGTACGGGCCCGGACGTCCGCCCGCGACACCCGGACGGAGCTCAAGGCAGCGGTTTCCGTGTGGCGGGAACGTCGCGAGAACGACCTTAGGGAAACAGGCGTCGTCATTCCGCTGTCCGAATGGCTCGGCCACAATAACGGGCCCGACATTCTTGAAAGCCTGCTGTTCAAGGCGTGGCGCTGGAAGCAGGCCCAACGCGAGGCTTTCACACCCCCGGATGCCGGAACCGGCGTCCGATGGGCCCGCAAGGCGGAGGAATTGGGCCTTTCTTACCGCGAATATCGCCTTGAACTGCTTGAACGCGGACGCCATCCGACGGATGAAGACGCCAGACGCATCCGTGCGGCCCGGCCCATCACAGCCGGACGGACGGATGTGTGAAGCGACCTATTGAGCCTGAACCGTCGCATCCCATATGAGCCCCAGTCGCGGAACCCATGGGGTTTCTGCGCCTCGTCAATGTATTAGACTTTGGGGTCGTCCAAACCGGGTGCTGCCAGTCAGGCCCGAACACGGGATGGGGCGGCCGCCGCAGAAAGGGACTTTGTAGAATGGCCAAGATCATCGGCATCGACCTCGGGACGACCAACTCCTGCGTGGCCGTCATGGATGGCGGAAACGCCAGGGTGATCGAGAATACGGAGGGTGCGCGAACGACGCCCTCGGTGGTCGCGATGCGTGAGGGCGGCGAAAGGCTGGTGGGCGTGGTCGCCCGCAGGCAGGCCGTCACCAACCCGAAATTCACCTTCTCCGCCATCAAGCGCCTGATCGGCCGCAACTACGAAGATCCGATGGTGAAGAAGGACAAGGATCTCGTCGGCTACGAGATCGTCAAAGGTCCGAACAGCGATGCCTGGGTCAAGGGACCCGACAAGAATTACTCTCCTCAGGAAATCTCCGCCTTCATCCTCGGCAAGATGAAGGAGACGGCCGAGAGCTTCCTCGGCGAGAAGGTGACGCAGGCGGTCATCACCGTGCCGGCCTACTTCAATGACGCGCAGCGCCAAGCGACCAAGGATGCGGGACGCATCGCGGGCCTCGAAGTCATGCGCATCATCAACGAGCCGACGGCGGCGGCGCTCGCTTACGGCCTCGACAAGAAGGATTCCGGAAAAATCATCGCCGTGTACGACCTCGGCGGCGGCACGTTCGACATCTCGGTCCTCGAGATTGGCGACGGCGTGTTCGAAGTCCTGTCAACCAATGGCGATACGTTCCTTGGCGGCGAGGACTTCGACAACCGGCTGGTCGACTATCTGTGCGACGAATTCCAGAAGCAGAACGGCACCGACCTGCGCAAGGATCCCATTGCGCTGCAACGGATTCGCTCGAAAGCGGAAGAGGCCAAGAAGGAGCTGTCGACGCAGCAGCAGGTCGAGGTCCGCGAGCCCTACATCGCGATGAATCCCGACACCAAGGCGCCGATGCACCTCGAAATGAAGCTGACGCGCGCCAAGCTTGAATCGCTGGTGGAAGACCTGGTGAAGCGCACGATCGAGCCGTGCAAGAAGGCGCTGCTGGACGCCGGCAAGAAGATCACCGACATCGACGAGATCGTGCTCGTCGGCGGCATGACGCGCATGCCCAAGGTGCAGGAAGCAGTGAAGGCCTTCTTCGGCAAGGAGCCGCACAAGGGCGTCAACCCGGATGAAGTCGTCGCCGTCGGCGCGGCGATCCAGGCCGGCGTGCTGCAGGGCGACGTGAAAGATGTCGTGCTGCTGGACGTGACGCCTCTGTCGCTGGGCATCGAAACCCTCGGCGGCGTGTTCACCCGCCTCATCGACCGCAACACCACCATCCCGACCAAGAAGGGTCAGGTGTTCTCGACCGCAGACGACAACCAGTCGGCGGTGACCATCCGCGTGCTGCAGGGCGAGCGCGAGATGGCGGCGGACAACAAGCTGCTTGGCAACTTCAATCTCGAAGGCATCCCGCCTGCCCCGCGCGGCGTGCCGCAGATCGAGGTGACGTTCGACATCGACGCCAACGGCCTCGTCAACGTGTCGGCGAAGGACAAGGCGACCTCGAAAGAGCAGAAGATCACCATCCAGGCGTCGGGCGGCCTCACCGAGCAGGAAATCCAGCAGATGGTGAAGGACGCCGAGACCAACTCGGCCGAGGACAAGAAACGCCGCGAGACCGTGGAGACGCGCAACCAGGCCGAAAGCCTCGTGCACGCCACCGAGAAGCAGCTCGCCGAGCATGGCGGCGCCGTCAGCGCCCAGATCAAGGGCGATATCGAGAGCGCCATCAAGGACCTCAAGTCCGCCCTAGAGAAGGACGACAGCGCCGCGATCAAGACCAAGAGCCAGGCCCTTGCCGCCGCCGCCATGAAGATGGGCGAGGCGATCTACGCTAAAGGCCAGGGCGGCGCTCCTGACGCTGGGGATGACGCTGGGGCGAAGGGCGGGCCAGGCGCTGGTGACGACGTCGTCGACGCCGACTTCGAGGAAGTCAAAGACGATAAGAAAAGCGCCTGATTTCAGTCTCTAGCTAAACTAGATCAGGTGAGGAATTGCGTGGGCCATGATCTTCCGGGGGCTTTAATCCCTGCGGGTCATGGCCCATCTCATTTCAGCGGTTGCTAAGGTTCGCCTGTAAAAAGGTAAATGCAGCAGGCGGGCGGGGTATGGATCTTATGTCGTCGGTTCGGTCTCAACGATGAGCGAGCGCTCCTACTATGAAGTCCTCGGCGTCGAGAAGGGCGCCGACGACAAGGCCCTGAAGGCCGCCTTCCGCAAGAAGGCGATGGAATACCACCCTGACCGCAATCCGGGCTGCGCCGTCTCCGAGGGCAAGTTCAAGGAACTGTCAGAAGCGTACGAGACCCTCTCCGACCCGAACAAGCGCGCGATCTACGACCGCTTCGGCAAGGCCGGCCTCAATGGCGCGGGCGGGCCCGGAGGCGGAGGCGCGCGGCCCGAGGACATCTTCCGCGATGTGTTCGGCGACGTGTTCTCCGAATTCTTCGGCGCACAGCGTCAGGCGCGCGGCGGCCCTGCTCGCGGCGCCGACCTTCGTTACGACTACGAGATCAGCCTGGAGGAGGCCTTCCGCGGCAAACAGGCCGAGATAACCGTGCCGGCAACCGAGAAGTGCGAGCCTTGCCATGGCTCCGGCGCCGAGGCGGGTACGCAGCCGGAAACTTGTTCGGCCTGCCAGGGCCATGGCCGCGTACGTGTGCAGCAGGGCTTCTTCACCATGGAGCGGACCTGCGGCCGCTGCCAGGGCTCTGGCAATGTCATCAAGACGCCGTGCCGTATCTGTGGCGGGCGCGGAAACGTGCGCCGCGACCGCACGCTCTCGATCACCATTCCCGCCGGCATCGAGGATGGCCAGCGCATCCGCCTCGCCAATGAGGGTGAGCCCGGCGCGCGCAATGGACCGAAGGGCGACCTCTACATCTTCGTTTCGGTAAAAGAGCACGACATCTTCGAGCGCGACGGACAGACGCTGTTTGCGCGGACCCCCGTGGCGATGTGCACGGCAGCGCTGGGCGGCGAGATCGAGATGCCGACCATCGACGGCAGCCGCATGCGCATGACCATCCCGGAAGGCTCGCAGACCGGCAAACGGATGCGCCTCAAGGGCAAGGGCATGCCGACACTGCGCGGCGGCCCGTCGGGCGACCTCGTGGTCGAACTCTTCGTCGAGACGCCGAGCCATCTGACGGCGCGGCAGAAGGAATTGCTGAAGGAGTTCGCATCCGAATGCAGCGACCGCTGCCATCCGGAAAGCCATGGCTTCTTCAACCGCGTGAAGCGCTTCTTCGACCAGGAAGATTCGCGGGCGTAACGCGGCTTCAGCCTGCTTTAGCCGGCTCTTTTGCTCAGATTGAACATTTCTGCAGTTGAGCCTTCCAGCGGGCAATATCCAAATCCATATCAATTGATCTGGGTGGCGCTTCTGCAGGGGAGCGCAGCGGGACAAACCCGCCGCTTTGCAAATCATGCCTTACGACATTGGCGCGCCGCAGGATCCGGCGTCCGATCCGGATCTCATGCGCAGGATCATGCCCAAGCCGGTGCTGCGCCCCGAACCTGCGGCGGTTCCCGGCGACGAATGGGAGGGACGCCTCAAGGGTGCGAGCGGCCCGGCGCGGAAAGTCGATTTCGGAGTGCGGGCGATGCTGTCCTTTACAGGCGGCGAGGTGACCGGGGCCGGCCGATCGCCAGAATTCCCCTACAACGAGCCCGACTGCCGCGGATTTGCGGTGGCGGGATCGTTTTCGGGCAGCGCAGTCTCGATCGAGCTCTGCTTCGAGTCGGGCTTTTTCCGCGACAAGCCGTTCCGGCTCGAAGGCGTGATCGACGCCGGACGCCGCACCATCACGGGCGAGTGGAGCTACAATTGCGGGCCGCAGTGCACCTGTGGAGATTCCACCGGATCGTTCGACCTGGTCCGCGTGGAGACGTAATTCCATCGTCCCAATGGCCGCAGGGTTGTAGGCGGTTCTCTGTGACGGGTTTCCAGCTATAAGCTCGGCCCATGACGGTACGGATCGCGATAGCCGGCGCTGCCGGTCGGATGGGACAGGCGCTGGCGGCAGCCGCCGGGGATGGGTTTTCCATCGTAGGCGGCAGCGAGCGACCGGGTTCGCCTGAGATCGGCCGCGACCTGGCGCCGGGCGTCATGATTGCCGACAGCGCGCAGAAGGCGGCCGCAAGCGCCGACGTGTGGATCGACTTCACCACGCCTGTCGCCACCCTCGCCGCGCTAGACCTCCTGCGCTCGACCGGCGTCACGGCGGCGATCGTCGGCACGACAGGCCTGTCGCCGCAGCAGGAGCAGCAGGTGGCCGAGCACGCCAAGCGCATCGCCATCGTGCGGGCGCGGAATTTCTCGCTCGGCGTCAACCTGATGATGGGCTTGGTCGAACAGGTGGCTGCGCGGCTGGGCGCCGGATGGGACATTGAGATTTCGGAAACGCATCACCGGCGGAAGGTGGATGCCCCGTCGGGCACCGCCTTGATGATCGGCGAAGCGGCGGCCGCCGGGCGGGGCGTGACGCTGCAGGACGTACGCACGCCGCCCTATGACGGCATGCCAGGCGGGCGCAGGGACGGCGCGATCGCTTTCTCCGTCCGGCGCGCAGGCGACGTGATCGGCGACCATGAGGCGATGTTCGGTTCAGACGAGGAGATCATCGCCATCAGCCATCGCGCCCTCAACCGGGGGCTGTTTGCGCGGGGCGCACTGCATGCAGCGGCATGGGCGGCGGGCCGGAAGCCTGGGCTCTACGCGATGCGCGACGTGCTCGCGCTCTGATCATTGATGACGGAGACGTCCACCCTCTTCTCGACCGCGCGCAGCCTGCTGGAGCAGATCGCATCCGGCGCGATGAGCGCGAGCGACTTGCTGGAGGCCTCGGTCGCACGCCATGAACAGGTGAACCCAGCGATCAACGCGGTGGTGCGGACGGACCTGACCGCTGCACGCTCACGCGCCGCCGAACTCGACCGGCTGAAGCGCGCCGGGATCAGCGCTGGCCCCTTGCACGGGCTGGCGGTCACGATCAAGGACACGTTCGATGTCGAGGGCATGCCGGCAACCGCAGGAGCGCCCGAATACGCCAACCGTCCCGGCCGGACACAGGATGCGCCGGCGGTCGCGCGGCTGAGGGCGGCAGGTGCGGTGATCTGGGGCAAGACCAACACGCCCTACCTGGCGGGCGACAACCAGACCTACAATCCCGTGCATGGGCGCACGTCCAATCCGTGGGACATTTCGCGCACGCCAGGCGGCAGCTCCGGCGGAGCGGCGGCGGCGCTGGCGACCGGCATTACGCCGCTGGAGCTTGGCTCGGACATCGCGGGGAGCCTGCGTATCCCGGCGCACTTCTGCGGCGTGGCGGCGCTGAAACCCACCTTTGGCCGTGTGCCGATCCTCGGCCATGTGCCGCCGGCGCCGGGATCGCTGTCGGTGCGGGACCTCAACGTCGCAGGGCCGATGGCGCGCAATGCCGGCGACCTGCGCCTGCTCTACGCCGTGCTGACCGGCGAGGCCTTGCCCGCGACGCAGAAGCCGTCGCTGAAAGGCAAGCGCATCGCCGTGTGGGCGGAGGAAAAGGGTTTTCCACTGTCGGCTGCGTGCAAGGCGGCAGTGGAGCATGCCGCGGATGCGGCGGCCAATGGCGGCGCGCAGACGATGGTGACGGCGCCGGAGGTGGATGGTTCGGCCCTGGTCGATCTCTACCTGCAGCTCCTGCTGCCGATCCTCGCCACCGACATGCCGGCGCCGCTGGTGAAGGCGATGGAGGCCGGGCGGCCGATCGCTCGGATGATGGCGCGAGGCGAGCCGTTCTCGCGCGCCAAGTGGGCGCTCTATTCGGCGGCGACACACCATGACTGGCTGAAGGCCGACGAGGCGCGGCAGCGGCTGAAGCGGACGGTCGGGGCCTTCTTCGAGAAGTGGCATGCCATCCTGACGCCGGTCGCGCCCTCTACGGCGTTTGCGCACATCGAGACCGGCGACGCAGTGACGCGGCTGCTGACTGTCGATGATGTGCCTGTACCCTATCACGCCTTCCACTGCTGGATTGCGCTGGCGACAGTGTGCCACCTGCCGGCGGTGACCGTGCCGGCGCCGCGCGGCAAGGGTGAGCTGCCGTGCGGCGTGCAGATCGTCGGGCCGGAAGGGTCCGACCTCGACGTGCTGGCGATCGCCGAGGCGTTGCAGGCGGAGATGGGCGGGTTCAGGCGGCCGCCCGAGGACAATCTCGTCCAGCCGTTTGAGCTGACCCAGAAGACGGCGAAGAAGCCGCCCAAGCCGAAATATCAGCCCAAACCGAAGGTGGCGAAGCCGGTCAAGCCCACGAAGCCGCAGAAGGTCAGATCATCCAAGCCTGAGAACCTGCCCAAGCCGGAGAAGGCGAAGAAGCCGAAACGGTAGGGCAGCCTACCAACTCCCGATATTCGGCGCGCTCGTCCACGGCTCCTTCGGCGCCAACGCCTCGCCCTTCTGCAACAGCTCGATCGAGATGCCGTCCGGGGATCGCACGAAGGCCATGCGGCCGTCGCGCGGCGGCCGGGCGATCGCGACGCCGAGCTTCTGGAAGCGTTCACAGGCGGCATAGATGTCGTCGACGCGATAGGCGAGATGGCCGAAATTGCGACCGCCGCCGTAGTCCTTCTCGTCCCAGTTGTGGGTCAGTTCGATCATGGGCACGCCGGGCGGCAGCCGCTCTTTTCCATCATAGCCGGCCCGCTTGACGTCGTCGGGTGAGGCGAGGAAGACCAGGGTGTACTTGCCCTGCGGATAGTCGTTGCGGCGCACCTCGGTGAGGCCAAGACCCTCGCAGAAGAACTTCACGGCCGCTGGAAGATCGCCGACCCGCACCATGGCGTGAAGGAATTCGACGCTCATCGATCGGCCCCGGAATGGCGTTCGCGGCGGGCGTCGCTGAGGGCCTTGTCGAGGCGGCGAGCAAAGGTTTCGCGTTCGCTTGGGGTGAGGAACTCGCCGAGCGCATAGGCCCGGTTGGATGCGGCAAGGCGCAGCGCGTTGGACCCATCGGCGGTGCGGTCGAACTCGACGCGTGCGAAGTGCGAGGCAAGCCTGGCGCGACGCTCCCTGCCCCAGCCATCCACCTTGCGGACCATGACGGCATCCGCCGTCACGCGCACATAGGTGCGGGCGGACTGGGCCCGGAAGCTTGCCTGGAAGACCAGCCAGAGGGCGAGGATTTCCGCTCCCAAGAAGCCGATGACGGGATAGGCGCCGCTGATCAGGAAAACCAGACCGACGACGAAACTCAATCCGCCCAAGGCTAGCATCACGCGGTTGAACCCGCGCGGGCTAAGCGAACGGGGAGGTTCGAGCACGGCGTCGAGATAGACCTGAGCCATGGATGGAGCTTATGCGCCGTAAGCGATTTGGCTATCCCCGCTCTCACGTTAGTGTCTGCGCATGGCGAAGGCGAAACGAAAACCGGCAGCGGCGAAGGGCTTTCCGCCCGACAGGGCGGCAGAGCTTTACAGGCGCCTCGCCAGGGAGCGGCCAAACCCGAAGACCGAACTGGTCTACCAGGACGCGTTCACGCTGGTCGTGGCCGTGGCGCTGTCGGCGCAGGCTACCGACGTGTCGGTCAACAAGGCGACCGCCGGCCTGTTCAAGGCTGCGGACACGCCGGCGAAGATGGTGAAGCTGGGCGAGGTCGGCATTGCCGAACACATCCGCACCATCGGCCTGTGGCGCAACAAGGCGAAGAACGTGGTCGCGCTGTCGCGGATGATCCTGGAGAACCACGACGGCAAGACGCCTCGCACGCGCGAGGACCTGGAAGCCCTGCCTGGCGTCGGCCACAAGACGGCGAGCGTCGTCCTGAACGAAGTCTATGGCGAGGCGACGATCGCGGTGGACACGCACGTCTTCCGCGTGGCGAACCGAACCGGGCTTGCGCCCGAGACGACGCCGGAAAAGGTGGAGAGGCTGCTTCTGGAGGTGACGCCCGAAAAGTACAAGAAAGGCGCGCACCACTGGCTGATACTGCACGGGCGCTACACCTGCCTCGCGCGCAAGCCCGGATGCCCGGAATGCGTGATCCGGGAGTTGTGCGAATACGAGGACAAGACGCCGCCTGAGGCTGCCAGCGCCAGGCGCGCTATCGCTTCACGCCCTACCGTTGGGCGTAAGGGTAGCAGCGGTCGCGGGGCAGGTTGAGGCCATAGTGGCGGCCGAGCAGCTTGATGGCGTCGGCGTGGCCGGCATAAGGGTCGGCGTTTTCGGGTCCGACGATGATGATCTGGAAATTGCCGTCAGGCTTGCCGTTGGGCGGCAGCATCGCGGTGGTAAGGCCCGTGCCATCGTCCGCGCGAAGGGTCAGGAACAGCGGCGACATGCGCTGAAGGTGGCCCTTGAGGCCGATGTCGCGCTCGAGCCCGGGGCCGGGGACATAGGACTGCCGAGCGCGCTCACGCTCGCGGCGGAAGTATTTTTCCACGGCGTGACGCATGAGTGCGGTTTCGCTTTCCGCCTCGGCGTCAGTCTCGATCCGGAACCAGGTACGGCCTTGTCGGGCGTCCAGGACAAACTGCATGTGCGTGACCTCCCTCGCCTCCAAGGTAAGGGGCAGAGGCGCCACAAAAAAGAGGGAGGTGCAGCGAAAGCCTAGCCGATCCGCCGCTTGAGGGCCTGGCCCAGCATGGCGCCGATGCCGGGGCCGTCCTTGGGAAAAAGGTAGGGCTCGATGACTTCGAGCTCCATCAGCAGCAGATGGCCCTCGTCGGCGCGCACCATGTCGACGCGGGCATAGAGCGGCGGTTCATCGAGAGCCTCCAGCACAGAACGTGCGGCGTGCTGGTCGGCAGGGGTGGGATAGATGGGCTGGGAGCTGCCGCCATAGGCTTCCTGGATTCGGTAGTCGCCCTTCACTGCGCGTTTTATGAGGGCGTGGCTGAACTCGCCATCGATGAAGAGGAAGGAGAACTCCCCCTCTGTCGCGATGGACTTCACGAAGGGCTGGATCATGCCCGGGCGGTCGAGGATGGGGCCGGCGGCGGGCCTGTTGGCGGGCGTGTAGCGCGTCTGACCTCTCGCCCCGCCGCCGACCTGGCGCTTGATGATCACGTCGGGCCCGAAAGCGGCGAAGGCGCGATCGATGTCGTCGGCTGTCGGATGGTCGGGATAGTGCGTGGGGATGACGGCCACGCCGCGGGCCGCGAAGTCGTTGAGGTAGGTCTTGCGGATGTTCCAGCGCACGAGGTCCGGCGAATTGAAGACGGGCACGCCGAGGCCGGCAATCTCGTCGAGCCGGGAGAGAAAACCCTCATGATTGTCCTGGTAATCCCAGGCGCAGTGGACCAGCACGGCGCCGAAGCGTTTCCAGTCGTGAGCGTGGGGCCATTTCACCGGTTCGATGCTCAGCCCCGCCGGCGCGAAGCCTTTGCGCAGAATGTCGAGCTGGATGTCATAGAGATGCGCGTCGGCGCGGCGATCGGGCGCATCGGAAGCGATATTCTCGGCGATCAGCAGGGCTATGGGCGTCATCGTGTGCCGGGCCAGCCTCGTGCGCTTGCAATCACCTCAGCGGTCTTTAAGACCTCTGGCCACGCCCATCCATCCCGGATTCCGCGCGGGCGCGGGGAAATTTTCTCATGCCAGTAAAGTACGACGTGGTCGCGCTCGGCAACGCCATCATGGACGTGATCGCGCAGGTCGACGACGACTTTCTCGTCAGGCACGACATCCCCAAGGCGCGCACCAACCTGATCGATCCGGAGCGGTGCGACTATCTCTACAACGCCCTGCCAAAGACGCGCATCGAAACATCCGGAGGTTCGGCAGGGAATACGGTGGCGGGCCTGCGCAGCTTTGGCGCGCGCGCGGCCTTCCTTGGCAAGGTGGGCGATGATGCGCTCGGCCGCGCCTATCGCGCTGACATGGAAAGGATCGGCGCGGATTTCTATGGCACTCCGCTGAAGGGCGGCGCCGGCACGGCGCGCTCGATGATCGCGGTGACGCCGGATGGCGAGCGCTCGATGAATACCTATCTGGGCGCTTCGACCGAGTTCGCGGCGCAGGACGTGGATGCCGACGCCGTGGCGTCGGGAGAATGGCTCTATCTTGAGGGCTATCTGTTCGACAAGCCGGCGGCGAAGACGGCGTTCATCCACGCCTCGGAAGTCGCGCGGTCGGCGGGGCGGAAAGTGGCGATTACGCTGTCGGACGTGTTCTGCATCGACCGGCACAGGCCGAGTTTCGTGCACCTGATCCGCACGCACTGCGACCTGGTGTTCGCCAATGAGGCGGAGCTGCTGGCGCTCTATGAGACCGGGGATTTCGATACGGCGGTGACACAGATCCGCGATGACAGCCAGATCGCGGCGATCACCCGCTCGGAGAAGGGCTCGCTGATCATCTCGGGTTCGGATTCATGGGTCGCGCCGGTGACGCCGTCGCGGGTGGTGGACGCGACAGGCGCGGGCGACCAGTATGCGGCCGGTGTGCTCTACGGCGTCACGCATGGCCTGTCGCTGCAGGAATCAGCCAGGCTGGGCAACCTCGCGGCCGGCGAAGTGATCAGCCATATCGGCCCGCGGCCCAGCGCCTCCCTGCGCGAGCTGGCGGTAGCGGCCGGGCTGAAAGTCTAACGCGCCAACGCCTCTTCCACGAAATCCAGCCTGTCCTGCCCGAAGTGCATTTCGTCGCCGACGAAGAAAGTCGGCGCGCCGAAAACGCCGCGGGCGACGGCTTCATCCGTCGTGGCCTTAAGCTTTTCCTTGTTCGCCGGGTTTTCCGCGGCGGCGAAGAACTCTTCCGGCGAGAAACCAGCGCTGGAGAGGATCTCCGCGAGCGCGGTCTTGTCGGCTATGTTCTTCGAGTCGCGCCAGGCGGCGTTGAAGACGGCGGCGAGATACTTTTCAAAGTCGGGCCGGTCGATCCAGCCATGGGCGGCGCGTTGGACCATGAGCGTCATCATCGGGAAGTGCGGGTTGCGCTGGAAGGGCGTGTTGAAGCGCTTGGCCCAGCGCTGCAGGTCGGCCTGCATCCACCTGCCCTTGGCCTCGACCGTCCCAGGCGGGCGGTTTCCGGTGGTCTGCATCACCCCGCCGAGGAACATCGGGCGATAGACCAGCTCCGCGCCGGTACGCTGGATGATGGCAGGCAGGCGCGCCCAGGCGAGATAGGCCGTGGGGCTGGTGAAGTCGTAGAAGAATTCGACTGTCTTCGGCATCCGTCCATGCCTCCTCTTTTTTTGGCTGGCTGCTAAGCCATCTTTTCGATCCACGGGCGCAGGTCGAATTCATGGGTCCATGCATCGCGCGGCTGGGCGTGCAGCATCCAGTAGGCGTCTGCGATGTGTTCGGGGTTGAGGATGCCATCCTGCTCTTTCAGCGCATGGCGCTGCGGGAAATTCTTGGCGATCCATTCCGTGTCGATGGCGCCGTCGATGATGGTGTGGGCGACGTGGATGCCCTGGGGCCCGATCTCGCGCGCCATCGACTGCGCCAGTGCGCGCAACGCGAACTTGGCGCCGGCGAAGGCGGCAAAGCCCTCTCGCCCGCGGATCGAGGCGGTGGCGCCGGTGAAGATGATGGTGCCGCGGCCGCGCGGGACCATCACGCGGGCCGCCTCGCGTCCAGCCAGGAAGCCGCCAAGAGCCGCCATCTCCCAGACTTTCCGGTAGACGCGCTCGGTGGTCTCGCGGATCGGGAAGTTCACGTTCGCACCGATGTTGAAAACCACAGCTTCGAGGGGCGCGATGTCCTTCTCGATCGTGGCGAAGAGCTGGGCGACTTCTTCCTCGACCCGCGCGTCGGAGCCGAAGCCATGCGCCTCTCCGCCATCGGCGCGGATTTTCTGCAGCAGGGGTTCGAGGCTGGGAAGCTCACGGCGTGTGCAGATCGCGACGAGACCTTCACGCGCGAAGCGTCGGGCGATGGCGCCGCCGGTGGCGTCGCCCGCTCCTACGACCAGAACTGACCGCTTCTCGGCCATCGGCAATACTCCGTTCAGAAAAAGAACTTATAGTCTCTTTTCGGGGAAAGCAAACCAGAGCAGACTACGATCATGAGCAGGACGACCAACCGTTGGGATGATCTCGCCGAGGACTGGTGCCCGGTGGCGCGCGCCATGTCGGTGATTGGCGATCGCTGGACTCTGTTGATCGTGCGAGATTGTTTCCTTGGAAAATCAAGGTTTGACGAGTTCCAGGCCAGCCTTGGCATGACCCGTCATCTGCTTTCCGACCGGCTGAAGCGGCTGGTGGCGCAAGGAGTTCTGGAAAAGAACCCGTATTCGTTGAAGCCTCCTCGATACGACTATCGGCTGACCGCAAAAGGCCGCGACTTCGCGCCGGCGCTAATCGGGCTCAAGGACTGGGGCAAGGCGCACATGCCGGTGCGGCGCGAGGCGGCGAGATAGGGTTCCAGGATAGAACTAAGTGACGCCCCTGCCGCATGGTGGCGCGAAAGGCCGGCACAGGGGCTCAGAGTTAAGGGCCGCCAGGCTGACCGGGGGCGATCCCGACGGTCATGTCGGAGTACCTGCGCAATCAACCGGCTGAGCCGAGGCCGCCGCTGCCTTGCTACAGGATGTACTTCGACAAATCCTTGTCCCCCGCCATGGCGGCGACCTTCTCGCGGACATAGGCGCCGGTGATGCGGAAGCTCTGGCCAGTCTTGTCGGAGGCGGTGAAGCTGATCTCGTCGAGCACGCGCTCCATCACGGTGTGAAGGCGGCGGGCGCCGATGTTCTCGATCGACTCGTTCACCTGCACGGCTAGGTCGGCGATGGCCTCGACTGCGTCGGGTTCGAAGGCAAGCTCGACGCCTTCGGTCTTCATCAGCGCCGTGTACTGCGTGATGAGGTTGGCTTCCGGCTCGGTTAGGATGCGGCGGAAATCCTCGCGGCCCAGCGCCTTGAGTTCGACGCGGATCGGCAGTCGGCCCTGGAGTTCCGGCAACAGGTCCGACGGCTTGGCGACATGGAAGGCGCCTGACGCGATGAAGAGGATGTAGTCGGTCTTCACGGTGCCGTGCTTGGTGGCGACGGTGGTGCCTTCGATCAGCGGCAGCAGGTCGCGCTGCACGCCTTCGCGGGAAATGTCGGCGCCGGCCCGTTCCGAGCGCGAGGCGATCTTGTCGATCTCGTCGATGAAGACGATGCCGTCTTCTTCGGTGACGCGCAGAGCCTCGCGGGTGACGGCTTCCGAGTCGAGCAGCTTGTCGGACTCCTCGGCGATCAGAGGCTTGTAGGCCTCCTTCACGGTGGTGCGCACGCGCTTGGTCCGGCCGCCGAAGCTCTTCGACAGGAGATCGCCGAGATTGACCATGCCCATGCTGGCGCCGGGCTGACCGGGAATGTCCATGGCGCCGAAGGGCGAGGCGGTGTCGGCGAAATCGATGTCGATGTCCTTGTCGTCGAGCTGCCCGGCCCGGAGTTTCGTCCGGAAGCTGTCACGCGTGCTGGGCTGTGCGGTCGCGCCCACGAGGGCGTTGAGCACGCGCTCCTCGGCCGCGGCCTCGGCCTTGGATTCCACTTCCTTGCGACGCTTTTCCTTGACCTGGGTGATCGCAATCTCGACCAGGTCGCGAATGATCTGTTCAACGTCGCGGCCGACATAGCCGACCTCGGTGAATTTGGTGGCTTCCACTTTGAGAAATGGCGCTTTCGCCAGCTTGGCGAGGCGTCGCGAAATCTCTGTCTTGCCGACGCCCGTGGGGCCGATCATCAGGATGTTCTTCGGGGTGACTTCTTCCTTCAGGACATCCGGCAGCTGCTTGCGCCGCCAGCGGTTGCGCAGGGCAAGCGCAACCGCGCGCTTGGCCTCGGGCTGGCCGACAATGAAGCGGTCGAGCTCGGAGACGATTTCGCGCGGGGTGAATTCGGACATGGCAACCTTGGCTGGGAAGGCGGGTGAGCCTTCGCTAGCTCAGGCGTGCCGTTCTGTTAAGCCGGTTCTTGCCACGCAGGCTCGGGCGGGAAGATGCGGCCCGACATGCCGGTCGAGGGCACAAGCTGCAGCACGAAGCGCCGCGCCGTGCGCCAGCCGCCGCCCAGCAGCACGATCGCGCCTCCGACAATGAGCGCCGTCAGCATCAGCGTGTTGAGTCCGCCGCCGCCCACCTTGTCGACCAGCACCCAGAGGGCGGTGGCGAACGACAACAGACCCGAAACGATCAGGGCCCGTCTGTTGAGCATCAGGGAGATCAGGGCGAAGATGATCAACACGACCAGCATGACGGACGCATCAGCCGCGCCGGCAGGGGCAAAGCCCGACCCCAGGATCAGCCCGCGCAGGCCGAACATGATCTGCGGCGCCGCGGCCATGTGCAGCCAGAAGGCATGATCCGACGTGCGGCTGGCGCGTTGCGGATCGCGCGAGTCGAACCAGATGGCGACGCCGAGCGTGACCAGGCCGGCGATCAGCGTGGCGAGACCGCCGAACAGCAGGTCGCCGTCATTGATGCGGGCGACCGCTGTGTAGAAGAGGCCAGCGATCGAGAGCGCGAGAAGGAAGAGCGAGAACGGCAGACGGAAGCGCACGAAGATCGCCGCGGCGGCCGCAGCAGCGGCGCCAAATGAGAGATAGCTGAAGCCGGAGATGGCGCTGCCGAACTCCTGACTGAACATGTTGGTCGCCTGGCGTTCGTCAGAGGGCACAAAGATGGCGGCGGCAAGAACGGCGGTCGCCACGACGATGACGATCGAGAGCGCCATCGACGGCAGCAGCAGGCGGCGCTTGCCGCAAAAATATTCCGCCAGCAGCCACGCGCCGGCGATCACCGGGATCGGCGTGACGATCGCCGCGAGTTTCACGGTGTTGAGCGCGGCGGCGTCCGGCTGGCCCTGCATCAGGTTGCCGAGGCCAAAGATGTTCCACGCGGCGATGCCGGAGAGGAAGGCGAGGCCCGTCATCAGCACGGCGATACCGATCGTCAGGAAGACATCGTTGAAGTTCGACAGGAAGCGGAGGTTTTCCGAATCCAGCCCGCGCTCGGGATCGTTGCGCGCCTTGAGGAAGGCTTCCAGGCGGTTGGCGTGCTCGCGCGAAATCGCTCCGGCTTCGACGGCGGCGAGTATGTCGCTCTTGTCAAACATCGAGTGTCTCCACGACGAAATTGGCGTTGGTGTAGACGCAGACCTCGGCGGCAATGGTCATGGCCTTGCGCGCGATCGTCTCGGCGTCCTTTTCGTACTCATAAAGCGCACGCGCAGCCGACAGGGCGTAGTTGCCCCCTGAACCGATGGCGGCAATTGGGTGTTCAGGTTCAAGCACGTCGCCACGCCCGGTCACGACCAGCAGCGACGTCGCATCGCCGACAATGATCAAGGCTTCGAGGTTGCGGAGGAATTTGTCCGTGCGCCAGTCCTTGGCGAGCTCGACGGCGGCGCGCTGGAGATTGCCGGGAAAACGCTCGAGCTTTTGCTCAAGCCGCTCAAAGAGCGTGAACGCGTCGGCGGTGGCGCCGGCGAAGCCTGCGAGGATCTCGCCCTTCTCACCGATGCGGCGCACCTTGCGTGCGTTGCCCTTCATGATGGTCTCGCCCATCGAGACCTGACCATCGCCGATCAGAACAAGCTTCTTGGCCTTGCGGACGGCAAGGATCGTCGTTGAGTGCCAGTCGGGCAGTGAAGTCGCGGAAGTCATGGGCGGGCGTAGTCCTTGTCCTGACCGGGACCGACCCTACCGCAAATGAGGATGGCGCAGCAACCGATTTTATCGAAAAACGATATGGATAGGGCAAGAACGCCGGGTGCGCGCCTCGCGGCCAGACGCACCGGTGTTTTGTTTTCACTGATTTTTCAGGCTGCGAACCGGTTCGCCGGCCGAGGGCGCCAGGAGCGGACAAACAGGTCGAATTCCCCCGCCGGAAGCGGCGGGGAGTAATAATAGCCCTGCCCGATCGTGCAGGCGCGGCGCAACAGGAAGTCGGCCTGCTCCTTCGTCTCGACGCCTTCGGCGACCGTCTCTTGCCCCAACGCCTCGGCCATCGCGAGAATCATCTCGACGATTGCAGGCGCGTGCGGATCGGTATTGAGAGCGCGGATGAATTGCTGGTCGATCTTGAACACGTCGAACGGCAGGCGCGTGATCGATGCGAAGTTGGAATGCCCGGTGCCGAAATCGTCGATGGCGAGGCGCACGCCGCGATTGCGCAACGGCCACATGATGCGGGCGACGCGGTCAGGATCGCTGACAGCGGCGCTCTCGGTGATCTCCAGCTCCAGCAGGTCGGGGCTGAGGCCCGACGCGTCGAGCGCATGCTCAACCTGCGAGATGAAATCGGACTCGTCGAACTGCTGCGGCGAGACGTTGACGGCGATGCGCGAGCGTATGCCCTTGTTGTTCCAGCCGGCCGCAGCCTGGCAGGCGTCGTGCATCACGCTGTTGCCGAGCTTCGAGATAAGGCCGAGTTCCTCGCAAATGGGCACGAACACGCTCGGGGAGACGACGGCGCCATCGGGCCGGCGCCATCTGGCCAGCGCCTCGGCGCCTACGAGTTCGCCTGTTTCGAGTTTCACCTTGGGCTGGAAAACGGCGACGAACTCACCGCGATCAAGTCCCACTCGGATTTCCTGTTCGAGCCGTTGACGCTTCTTGGCCTTTTCCAGCAGCCGCACATCGAAAAGCGCGCGGCGCGTGGCGGGCTGGGCCTTGGCCTCCTTCAGCGCGATCTCGGCCTGCTTGAGCAGGTCGGTTGCGGTTGTCGCATCGGCCGGGGCGGATGCGGCCCCGAATGAGCAGGTGACCTGGATCTGCTGGCCGGGGAGCTGGATCGGCTCGGCGGCGGCGCGCTCGGCGGCGGCCAGGAAGCCCTGCACCGTTTCGCGGCTGGCGCCGGGCGCGATGATGCCGAACTGGTCAGCGCCGATGCGCCCGATGAAGAGGGCGGGGCCTGCTGTCTGCGAAGCTGTGGCGCGCAGGCGCTCGGCGATCGCTGCGAGAATCTGGTCAGCCACGCGGGGGCCGTGGCTGACATTGATCTTGCGGAAGCCGTCGATGTCACAGACGGCGAGGAAGGCGCCTCCTCCTGCCAGGCTTTCGCCATCCGTCGATGGCGCCCGGTCGACCAGCGATTCCAGCTTCGAGACGAAGCGCAGCCGGTTGGGCAGGCGGGTCACCGGGTCAGCATAGGCCAGCGCCAGTGCGCGGCGCAGGGCGGCTTCGGAGCGGTGGTGAACTTCGTCAATGGCGGCGAGGAGGGGTTTCAGCACCCGATCGTCGGAACTGTCGGCGAGCTTGGACTTGTCCTTGGGATCGCGCTGCCGGATGCGCCTTTCCAGGGTGGTCACGGGCGACAGCGCCTTGCGCGCGACTGGCAGCAGGAAGAAGCCGAGCACAGCGAGCGCCAGGATGCAGACCAGGGCGTTGACCGCGGCGACGCGGAGCCACGTCGCCAGGAGCGTCCGCGGCTGCAGCGACATGATGGCCGTTCCCACCTGCTTGCCGGCATTGTCGAGGATCGGGGAGACGCCGATCAGTTCCTCGCCGATTTTGACCACGCCGCCGCCAGGCTGTCCTGCAAGCTTTTGATCGACGACGGCTGCGAGCTGTTCCGCCCCGCGCGAGGCAGAGATGATCCCGCCGTCCTTGCCGACCAGAACCGCCCGGCCTCCAGGCAGCGGTTCGCTCATGGCCTCGACCAGCGCGTCGATCCGGGGAATGTCGCCGGACTCCAGCGGAGCGCGGGCGATCAGCGCCAATTGCCGGGCGGCGCCCGAGGCGTAGACCAGCCGGCTGTTGTCGAACTGGTTGCGCAGGAGCACCGGCGTCACCACCCACTGGATGAGGGTGGCGGCTACGGCCGTGGCGCAGGCGATGAGGGCGATGCGGCCGGCAAGGCCGAGGCTCTTGCCTGGCCTCTGGCCAGCTGACTTCTGGTCCATTGGGGGGGTCGCCGCCGGCGGCGCATTTCCGGCTTTCACTGGCCCAGCCTTCATTGGCCCAGCTTTCATTCGCGACGCCTGGACCGGGGGCTTGCCGGCAGGTGCAGGCCGGGACCGGGCCGGCGCCTGGGGCTTTTCAGCCGCCTTGGCTGCGGACTTGCCCGTTCTTGCTGAGGCCGGCGGCATGGTCTTTTTCCGGTGGATTCCGATGGCGTTCGGACCGAGGGCGGCCTAAATGCTCCGCTGCATTCAGGATTCCTCGACCGTTCGCGGGCAAAGCTAGGTTCTGGAAGCGAATGCCCAGTTAATGCCGGAGGGCCGTGATGGCCGAAACCAAGCGCAAGGCGGAGATTGTCCGCGAGACCAAGGAGACCTCGATCAAGGTCTCGGTGGACGTCGACGGCTCTGGAAAGTCGACGGTTTCCACCGGCGTGGGCTTCTTCGACCACATGCTGGAAAGCTTTGCGAAACACTCCGCCATGGACATTAACGTCGAAGCGAAGGGCGACCTTCACATCGACCAGCACCACACCATGGAAGACGTCGGCATCGTGCTGGGCCAGGCGTTCCGTCAGGCCGTCGGCGGCTATTCGAGCGTGGTCCGCTTCGGCCACGCCTACATCCCGATGGACGAGACGCTGGTGCGCGCCTCGGTCGACCTGTGCAACCGGCCCTACCTGGTCTGGAAAGTCAGCTTCACCCGCGACAAGGTCGGGCAGGTGGACACCGAGCTGTTCAAGGAATTCTTCCACGCCTTCGCGATGAATTCCGGCGCCTGTCTCCATTTGGAGCTGCTCTACGGCGAGAACTCCCACCACATCGCCGAAGCGAGCTTCAAGTCACTGGCGCGGGCGCTAAGGGCGGCGGCGGTGATCGACCCGCGGCTCAAGGGGCAAGTGGCGAGCACCAAGGGCAGCCTCTAGGGGGCCAGCAAGCGCAGGCGCCGGCCACAGCGGGAATCGAGCGTCTTGCGGGGTCTGCCGAGCCGGGCGTAGCAAGGCGGGTCGGTCGGGCCGGGCAATCTTCATGGCGATCCAGCAATCCCTGTCCCCGCGGGTCAACGCGCCCGGTTTCGTGGAGCTGTTCACTCCGAAACTCGTCACGGTCCTGCGCGAAGGCTACACCGCCGCCCACCTGCGCGCGGACGCCATGGCCGGCCTTACCGTCGCAATCGTCGCCCTGCCCCTGTCAATGGCCATCGCGATCGCTTCAGGCGGCTCGCCGGCGCAAGGCCTCTATGCGGCGATCTTCGGCGGCTTCCTGGTGTCAGCCCTCGGCGGCAGCCGCTTCCAGATCGGCGGCCCGGCGGGCGCTTTCATCGGGCTGGTCGCCGCCACAGTGCAGGCCCACGGCATGGACGGGCTGATGCTGGCGACGATCCTCTCCGGACTGATGCTGGCCGGCGTCGGTCTTCTGCGCCTCGGCATCTTCATCAAGTTCATCCCCTATCCGGTAACGGTCGGCTTCACAGCGGGAATCGCCGTCATCATCTTCGCCAGCCAGGCGAAGGATCTGCTCGGACTTACGCTGCCGGCCGCCGAGCCGCAGGCGCTGGTCGACAAGCTTCCGGTGCTCTGGGGCGCCCTGCCGACAGCGAACGGCGCCGCAATCGCCCTCGCCGCCTCGACGGTCGCGATGATTCTTCTGGTGAAACGCCTCCGACCCAACTGGCCGGGCATGCTCTTCGCGGTCACCGCGGCTGCGGCGGCAACCGCAGCGTTCAACCTGCCGGTCGAGACCATCGGATCGAAGTTCGGCGGCATTCCGGCCGGCCTGCCGATGCCAGGCCTGCCCGAAATCAGCTTCACGAAGATTCAGGCGGTGTTCCCGAGCGCGATCGCTTTCACGCTTCTAGGCTCGATCGAGTCTCTCCTGTCGGCCGTCGTTGCCGACGGCATGACCGGGCGGCGGCACCGGTCGAACTGCGAACTGGTGGCCCAGGGCGCCGCCAACATCGGATCGGCGCTGTTCGGCGGTATCTGCGTCACCGGGACAATCGCGCGGACCGCAACCAATGTCCGAGCCGGCGCGCACGGGCCAGTCGCGGGAATGCTGCACGCCGTGTTCCTGCTCGTCTTTGTTCTCGTCGCCGCGCCGGTTGCTTCCTTCATACCGCTTGCCGCCCTCGCGGGCGTCCTGGCGATCGTGGCCTGGAACATGGTGGAGCGTCATGCGATCGCGACACTCCTGCGCACTTCGCCCGGTGAGGCCGCCGTGCTGATCGTCACGTTCGGGCTCACGATCTTCCGCGACCTCACCGAGGCCATCGTCGTCGGGTTTGCACTCGGTTCGGTGCTGTTCATCTACCGGATGTCGCAGACTACCGCGATCGAGACCGACATGCCGTTCGTGCCCGAAGACCTTGCCGACACAGCGCCGCGCGGCGCCCACGAAACCGATCAGGTCAGCGATCAGCAGGTTGCAATCTACAGGATCTCGGGCGCGTTCTTCTTTGGCGCGGCCGGCGCCATCGCCTCGCTGTTCGATCGCATCGGCGAAACTCACCGCACCCTGATCATTGATTTCTCGGCCGTGCCCTTCATCGATTCCTCGGGCGCCCACGCCATCGAGGGGCTGGCGAAGAAGGCGGCCCGCCGCGGGATCGAAACCTACTTCACGGGCACGTCGCCATCGGTCCGGCGCGACCTGATGATCCATGGCCTCAAGCCGCCTGGAGTCCATTACAAGGGAACGATCGCCCTGGCGCGCGCGGCCGCAAGCCAAGGAAACGCGTGACAGGACGAATTGCGCCGGATGCCCGCATCTCGTGAAACGACAGTCCTGTCTTGATGACATGGCCCCCTGGGCAGGATATCCCCTTGCCCAATGACCCGCCTTGCAATCATCGACTACGGCTCGGGCAATGTCCGGTCCGTGCAGCGCGCTCTCGAAGCGGCTGCGAACCATTCCGAGATCCAGCTTGGCGTCGACCTCACCGACGATGCCGACCGCATCCGCCGCGCTGACCGCATCGTGCTGCCAGGCGTGGGCCATTTTGCCGACTGCGCCGCGGGGCTCGCCGCGCGCGAAGGCGTGACCGAGGCGCTGATCGAAGCGGTGTTCCGCAAGGGCGTGCCTTTCCTTGGCGTGTGTGTGGGCATGCAGCTCATGGCCGATATCGGCCGCGAGGACGTGGAGACACGCGGCCTCGGCTGGATTCCCGGCGCGGTCGAGAAACTGAAACCAAAGGATCCCTCCCTGCCCGTGCCGCACATGGGCTGGAACGTGCTCACCGACGTGAAGTCGCACCCGGTGCTCGCCGGCCTCGGGCCCGAGCCGCATGTCTATTTCGTCCACTCCTATGCGCTGACGCCGGCAAGCGCAGCCCATGTCGCGGCGCGCTGCGACTATGGCGGCAAGTTCGCGGCGGCGGTAGCGCGCGACAACCTCTTCGGCACGCAGTTCCACCCGGAGAAGAGCCAGCAGGCGGGCCAGGCCGTGCTGTCCAACTTCATTCGCTGGAAGCCCTGACGGAATCGTGTCTCGCCTCCGACGGTTGACTTTGAGAGCGTTCCCGCTTCCAAGGAGCGCCCCCGAAACGCCCTGCCTGGCGACGTTGCGACATGAAGCTCTTCCCCGCCATCGACCTCAAGGACGGCGTCTGCGTCCGCCTGCTCCGCGGCGAGATGAAGACCGCGACATCGTTCAACGACGATCCGGCCGACCAGGCGCTGCGCTTTTCCGCCATGGGGTTCGAACACCTGCACGTGGTCGATCTCAACGGCGCGTTTTCTGGCGCAAGCGTCAACCATAACGCCGTCGCCTCGATCCTCGACGCCATGCGCTCGCCGGTGCAGCTCGGCGGCGGCATCCGCGACCTGCCCTCGATCGAGCGCTGGCTCGACGCCGGCATCGCCCGCGTGATCCTCGGCACGGCGGCGGTGCGCGATCCGCAACTCGTGAAGGATGCGGCGAGGCTCTTCCCCGGCCAGGTGGCGGTCGGCATCGATGCGCGCGACGGACGCGTCGCCGTGCAGGGCTGGGCCGAGACCACCGAAATGCGAGCGCTCGACCTCGCGAAAGCGTTCGAAGGCTGCGGCGTCGCCGCCCTCATCGTCACCGACATCAGCCGTGACGGCCTCAAGACCGGCGTCAACATCGATCTCACGGGCGCAATGGCCGACGCCGTCTCGATCCCGGTGATCGCGTCGGGAGGCGTGAAAAGCGTCGATGATCTTCGCGCCCTCAGGGCCCGGCCCGGCCGCCCGATCGAAGGCGCCATCCTCGGCCGCGCCCTCTATGACGGCGACATCGACCCTACGGAAGCGCTGCTGGCCGTCCGCTGACCTCTCCTGGCTCTGGCGTTAGCCCCGGGCGGCGCTAGGTTCAAGGCGTCGACAGGAGACGCCATCCATGAACCTTGCCGAGTATTCCGTTCTCGACGGTCTTGGGCTCGCCGCGCTGGTGAAGAAGCGCGAGGTCAGCCCGCGCGAACTGGCCGCAACCGCCGCCGCCGCCATCGAAAAATCCAACGCCACGCTCGGCGCTGTAGTGGAGACCTATCCCGACCGGACTGATGGTCTCGATGAATCGACGCTGGGCGATGGCCCGTTCCGCGGCGTTCCCTTCCTGATCAAGGACGTGTTCGGCCATGAGAAAGGCCGGCTGATCGAGATGGGCTCGCGCCTGTGCGAAGGCATGGTCGCGACCGCCGACACCAACCTGATGATGCTGTTGAGGAAAGCGGGCGTAAACACGCTCGGCCGCTCCTCGGCGCCGGAATACTCCATGGCCGCGACAACGGAGAGCGCCCTCTACGGCAATTGTTCCACGCCGTGGAAGAAGGGCTATTCGGCCGGCGGCTCCTCGGGCGGCGCATCTGCCGCGGTCTCTGCGGGCGTCGTTCCCATCGCGCACTCGTCTGACATCGGCGGGTCGATCCGCATTCCGGCGGCGATGTGCGGGGTCGTCGGCTTCAAGCCGTCGCGCATGCGCGTCTCGCTCGGTCCGGTGGTGGACGAAGTCGGTTGGGGCTGGTCGATGAATTTCGTCCAGACGCGAACGATGCGCGACGCCGCAGCCATGCTGGACTGCATCTCTCTCCCCTACCCCGGCGATCCGTTCGTGATCCCCAGGCCCGCTGAAAGCTACGCCAGCCTGCTCGAACGCGCGCCCAAGGGCCTGCGCATCGGCATCGTCCTCGACCACATCCTCGGCGTCGCGCCCAATGCCGAAGTCGCCGGCGCCGTGCGCCATGTCGGCGAGCGCCTCGCCGGACTGGGCCATCATGTCGAGATGGCATCGGTTTCGACCGGAGGCGTCGACCTCTCGCCGGTCACGCGCGACCTCTTCTTCTTCGACTTCGACAACCGGCTCGACGGCTATGCGAAACGTTCCGGCCGCAAGCCTGGCCCGGACACGCTCGAGCCCACCATCTGGTCGATCTACCAGCGCGCGAAGGAGATCACGCCGGCGCGCTTCACCGCCGCCTGGGCAGCCGCCAACACGGCGCGGCGCTCGCTCGGCCAGTTCTTCGAGACGTTCGACGTGATGCTCTCCCCGACCACACCCAATGTCGCCGAGCCCTGGGGCCGCTATGGCCTGTCGCGCGACGACGTCGATTTCGATACGGTTGGAACACGGATCTTCGCGCCCGTGACGCAATACACCCTGCCCCACAACCTGATGGGCACGCCGGCGATCTCGCTGCCGCTGGTGATGCACTCGAACGGCCTGCCGATCGGCGTGCAGCTCGCCTCGCGCCCGGCGGACGACCATGTGGTGCTGCAACTGGCGCGCGCTCTGGAGCAGGAGATGCCTTGGGCCGGGCGCACGCCGCCGCTTCACCTTACGAAACTCTAGGACCCCTTGCGGGCCCTGCTCGGGCGGCGCCAGACTTGCGACATGGCCGAACGTTCAAATTCTCTCGACGCCTTCTGGATGCCGTTCACCCCGAACCGCGCCTTCAAGGCCGATCCCCGCATGATCTCGCGCGCCGAGGGCATGCACTACACCACCCCCGACGGCCGCCAGATTCTCGACGGGACCGCCGGTCTCTGGTGCGTCGGCGCCGGCCATGCCCGCCCGAAAATCGTGAAGGCGATCCAGCGCGCCGCGGCGGAGCTCGACTACTCCACCACCTTCAACCTCGGCCATCCGCTCGCCTTCGAGTTCGCCAACCGACTCGCAGGAGTTCTGCCGAAAGGCATGGACCGCATCGCCTTCACCAATTCCGGATCGGAAAGCGCCGACACCGCCCTGAAGATGGCGCTGGCCTACCAGAAGGCGCGAGGCAAGCCCGGCAAGTTCCGCCTGATCGGGCGCGAGCGGGGCTATCATGGCGTCAATTTCGGTGGATTGTCTGTCGGCGGCATCGGCCGCAACCGCGCAGCCTTCGGCCCGCTGGTCGGCGGCGTCGACCACCTGCCGCACACGCTCGACATCTCGCGCAACGCTTTCTCGCGCGGACAGCCGGAGCATGGCGTTGAATATGCCGATGCGCTGGAGCGGCTGATCCTGCTGCACGACGCCTCGAGCATCGCCGCGGTGATGGTCGAGCCGGTCGCGGGCTCGACCGGCGTGATCATCCCGCCGAAAGGCTATCTCCAGCGCCTGCGCGAGCTGTGCGCCAAGCACGACATCCTGCTGATCTATGACGAGGTCATCACCGGCTTCGGACGCCTCGGCGCGCCGTTCGCCGCGCAGTATTTCGATGTGCGGCCGGACATTCTCACCATGGCCAAGGCCATCACCAACGCGTCCGTGCCCATGGGCGCCGTCGCCGCCTCACGCGAAATCTACGACACGATCCTCGACGCCTCCGACACGCCGATCGAATTCTTCCACGGCTACACGACCAGCGGCCATCCCCTCGCCTGCGCCGCCGGCATCGCCACTCTGGACACCTTCGCCGAGGACCGGCTGTTCGAACGCGCCAACAGCCTCGCGCCCTATTGGGAAGACGCGCTGCATTCGCTGAAGGACGCACGGCACGTCATCGACATCCGCAATCTCGGCCTCATCGGCGGCATCGAGCTGGCGCCGCGCCCTGGCGCTCCGACGGCCCGTGCGCTGGAGGTCTTCCGGGCCTGTTTCGACGCCGGCGTGCTTGTCCGCGTCACGGGCGATATCATCGCCCTCTCGCCTCCCCTGATCATCGAGAAGAGCCAGATCGACCAGATCGCCGACACGATCCGGGCGGCCCTGCAGAAGATCGATTAGCGTCCGACGGTCTCGGCGTCGCCGCCCTATCTTGGCGGGTAGTTCGGCGACTTGTAGATGCCCATCGAGGTAAGGTTCGGCTTGAACTTCTTGTGGCAGCTCTCGCAGGCGGCGACGAGCTTGTCGCCGGCGTCATTGAGCCCTTTCACGTCCTTGGTCTGCGCTGCACCCAGCGCATACATGCCGGCCGTGCTCATCTCGTCGGCGAACGCCTTCCATTCCGGGTCGACCACCCAGTCGGCGTCGTTGGGACCGTTGCCGGCGAGCTGGATCAGCTTGCCGCTCACCGCCATCTGGTAGGCATTGTATTCCGCCTCGCGCCAGCCCTCTTCCGACGCAGGCGGCGCATAGGCGTCGAGCCACAGCGGTTCGGACGCATGATCCACCAGCGCCACCATCACCGCGTTGATGCTGACCGGGAGCGTGATGGGCGGCGCGGACGCGACGGTTGCCGGGGCCGGCGCAACCGCCAGCGCCGTCTCGGCTGGGCCGTCAGGCGTGCACCCGCAAAGCAGCGCGGCGCCAAAAGCGGCGGTGGCCGTCGAAGTCAGGGAACGCAGCATCAGAGCCTCCATCCTGCAGTCGATGAAGGGTAGTCACGCACCCCTGTCGCGCCGTTTGATCTGCCTCAAAACGGGCGCCGGTCCGCCAGACCGGCAGCGCCCCGCCCCGTTGACGCCTGCCCTGCCCCGCGCGACTAAAGGCTCATGCTCAAAGATCCCCATGCTTAAAGTCCGCGTCATCCCCTGTCTGGACGTGAAGGACGGGCGCACCGTGAAGGGCGTCAACTTCGTCGACCTGCGCGACGCCGGCGATCCGGTGGCGCTGGCGCGCGCCTATGATGCGCAGGGGGCGGATGAGCTCTGCTTCCTCGACATCACCGCATCGGTCGAAGGGCGCGGAGCGATGATCGGCGTGATCGAGCGGACGGCCGACGCCTGCTTCATGCCGCTGACGGTCGGAGGAGGCGTGCGCTCGCCAGATGACATGGTGGCCATGCTGAAGGCCGGCGCCGACAAGGTCGCGATCAACACGGCGGCGGTGCTGGAGCCCGAGATCCTCACCCGCTGCGCCCGGAAAGTTGGCGCCCAGGCGGTGGTCATGGCGCTCGACGTGCGGCGCGAGGGGGAGAGCTGGGGCGTCTATACCCATGGCGGGCGGAAAAGCGCCGGTCTCGACGCCATTGCCTTCGCCAAGCGCGCGGCGGAGCTGGGCGCAGGTGAAATCCTCTTAACCTCGATGGACCGGGACGGGACGAAGACGGGCTATGACATAGAGCTGCTGCGTGCGGTGCGCGGTGTGGTGCGCGTTCCGGTGGTGGCGTCGGGGGGCGCGGGGAGCGTGGAGCATATGGCGCAGGCGGTGGTGGAGGGGCGCGCGGATGCGGTGCTTGCGGCTTCGGTGTTCCACTTCGGGGAGGCGACGGTGAGCGATGCGAAGCGCGCGCTCGCGGCGGCGGGCGCGCCGGTGCGGATGGTGGTGGAGGCGTAGATGGCAGGCGATGCGCAGCAGCATGAGCCGCTGGGTCCGGGCGCGTATCTGGGCGAGGTGCTGCAGGAGCTGGCGAAGGTGATCGATGCGCGCGCGGGGGGCGATCCGCAGGCGTCGTGGACGGCGAAGCTGCTGGCGGGGGGGCCGCAGGCGACGGCGAAGAAGCTGGGCGAGGAAGCGGTCGAGACGGTGATCGCCGTGTCGGCGCAGGGCGATGCGGAGGTAGCGAGCGAGAGCGCCGACCTGCTCTATCACCTGCTGGTGGCGCTGCGCTCGCGTGGGGTGTCGCTGGATGCGGTGGCGAAGGCGCTGGCGTCGCGACAAAGCAAGTCCGGCCTCGCCGAAAAAGCGTCGCGGCCCTGAAGCGAGCTTCGGGCTGTCGCCCGCTCTCCCCCAGTGATAAGACGCCGGAACTCAACAGGAGGGCCCGATGCGCTTCGCTCGCCTCGCCGTCGTTTCGATCGCCACGGCTTGTCTCGCCATCTCGTGCGCGCGACCGCCCGAGACGGAAGCGCAGCTTGTCGCCCGCGCCGGCGCGCCGCTTTTCAAGGGCATGGGCGACTTCCATCGCGTGATCCAGACGAAGGAGCCCGGCGCGCAGAGGTATTTCGACCAAGGCATGATGTTGGCCTTCGGGTTCAACCATGCCGAGGCGATCCGCTCGTTCCGGGCGGCGCAGAAGCTCGATCCCACCTGCGCCATGTGTTTCTGGGGCGAGGCGCTCGCGACCGGACCCAACATCAACGTGACCGCCAAGGGCAAGGCGATCATGTCGAAGGACGAACAGCTCGCGGCTTTCAAGGCGCTCGAGGAAGCCGTCGCGCTCACGGAAGGGCGGCCACAGGTTGAGCGCGACCTGATCCAGGCGCTGACGAAGAGATATTCTCCGCAACCGGTCGATGACCGCTCGGCGCTGGACGACGCCTATGCAAAGGCGCTGGGCGAACTCGTCGATACCTACCCAGCCGATGACGACATCGCGGCGATGTATTCCGAGGCGTGGATGAACACCATGCCGTGGAACTACTGGTCAGACGCGGAAACGCCCCGGCCGGAGATCGTGCCGGTGATCGCGGCGCTGGAAGGCGTGATTGCGCGCAGCCCGAGGCATCCGCTGGCGCTGCACCTCTACATACACGCAATGGAAGCTTCGGCCACGCCAGGCAAGGCCGAGGTCGCGGCGGACACGCTCTATACGCTGGCGCCCGGATCGGGGCACCTGGTGCACATGCCGGCGCATATCTACTGGCGCGTCGGGCGCTACAATGATGCAGCAAAGGCCAACATCGAGGCAGCGAAGGTCGATGAGGACTACATCGCCCAGTGCAATGCGCAGGGCTTTTATCCGGCGATGTATTATCCGCACAACATCCACTTCCTGTGGTCGGCGGCGTCGATGCAGGGACAGAGCAAGATCTCGATCGAGGCGGCGCGGAAACTCGCAGCGAATGTCCGCATGGAGCAGATCGACCAGTTTCCAACGGTGGAGTTCTTCCACACCATCCCGCTTCTGGCGCTGGTGCAGTTCGGGCGCTGGGACGAGATTCTGGCCGAGCCGCAGCCCAAGGCCGACCTCGCCTACTCCAACGCCATCTGGCGCTACGCGCGGGGCGTCGCCTTCTCGGCCAAGGGAGACGTCAAAGCAGCGAAGGCCGAGCAGGCGGCTTTCCGGCCGCTCAAGACCAATCCGAAAATCATGGTTCTGGACGGCGGCGACTATCCCGCCAGCCAGCTTCTCGCGATCGCCGACGATCTTCTCGCCGGCGAGATCGCGACAGCGTCCGGGGATGCCCGGACAGCGATCGCGAAATTCGAGTCAGCGGTGAAGGGCCAGGACGCCCTGCCCTATACCGAACCTCCCTTCTGGTATTACCCCACCCGCCAGTCGCTGGGCGAAGCACTGATGAGCGCGAAGAAATACAAGGAGGCCGAGGCGGTCTACCGCAAGGACCTCGATGCCTATCCGCACAATGGCTGGTCGACGTTCGGCCTGGTCCAGGCGCTGGAGGCGCAAAAGAAGACCGAGGACGCCAAGATGGCGCGCGAGGAATTCATGATGCAGTGGCAGTTCGCGGACATCGAGCTGAGGGGATCGCGGGCGCGCTAACGCTTCGGCGACCGCAGGAAGATGTAGCTCGCGCCCTCCCCGCCATGGCGCGGATGGGCTCGAGCGTGGCCGGCGACTACCGGGCGTAAGGCGGGGTCGGCGATCCAGTCATTCAGCCGTGCGCGCAAAACGCCGGTCCCCAGACGGCCCTTTCCTGTGATCACCAGCACACAGCGCGCGCCAGAGGCGGCTTGGCGCAGGATGAACTCGGCGAGTTCGCGATGGGCGGTGTCCTGGGTGTGGCCATGCAGGTCGAGCTTGCCATCGATCTCCATCTGGCCGCGGCGGATGCGGCGCTGGCCGGAAAGGTCTTCAGGCGGACCCGCGCGGCGGACCGGGCGAGGCGGTTCCGTAACCCGCGCCGATTTGGGCGCCGCGGTCGCGCCGCCGGCCGGCGGGGCCGGCTGGTCCTCAAGCTCGACGGTACGCCCCGGCGCCAGCCGCACGGTGCGGGCGACACGAGCCCACAGCCGGCGTTCCTCGGATGACAGTCGGCGGCTCATGGCGGCGGGATAGCACGGGACGGGTTACGAAAGCCTCGCTAGGAAGCAGTCGCCACCTCGTCGAGCAGCCAGTTCGGATCCTGGCTCTTCAGCGAGCGCTTGAACGTCCAGATCTCCCTGGCCGGGCGCATGGTGTCGCCATCACTGAGTTCGCTTTCGAAAGAGACGGCCACGCGGGCCATGCCCGCCTCGTCCAGCGAGGCCTCGACGATTCGGGCTTGGCGCAGACGGACCAGGCGCATGGGCTCGGCGCCGGTCTTCTGGCGTTCGTCGATGGCGGCGGTGTACGCTTCGTACACATCGTCATCAACGAGTGTGCGCAGGGCGTTGCGATCGCCCTCGGCATAGGCGTTGACGATCATCTCATAGGCGCGCCGGGCGCCCTTGGTGAAATCATCCGGGCTGAAGCTCGCATCCACATTGGCGATCGATTCCAGGCCCCCGGCGGCAGGCCCGGTGAAAGCGGCGCGAAGGCGCGGACGCTCTTCCTCGGCCGGGGCTTCGTCCTCGCGCTCGGTCGGACGGGCGACAGCTTCCTTGAAGCGGCGCGCGGGCTGTTCATGCCCGGTTTTCTGACCCAGCACGGCGTAGAGCCGGGAGATCACAAAGACCGCGATAACCGCCAGGATGATGAGTTCAATATTCACGCAACGCCTTCAAAGTCGTGGACGGCGAAGGAGACACATATCTCCCTCCTTTGTCCAATATAGACACAAAACCCAGCAAGTCAGCCCGCAGTTGCGAGGGTAGCGTGAGCGTGATAGCGGCCCAGCCTTCACAGGATGCCAAGATCGGACCGGAAAATCATGTCAGACGCGCCTTCTCCGGACCAGCAGGATGGCGATGCTGCCGCAGCTGCGCCCGTGATCAGGGTGCTCGCCCAGTATGTGAAAGACCTTTCATTCGAGAACCCGGGCGTGTTTTCCGCGCAGCAAGGCGGCCCTGCCCCTGAGATCGAGCTCGGCATCGACGTGAGAGTGGAACCCGGCCCGCCGGCAGATTCCATTTTTGCGGTGGAGTTGCGCCTCTCTGCCAAGGCCAAACGCCAGGACGCCGTCGTCTTCATTTGCGAACTGGTCTATGCGGGCGTCTTCCAGCTTCAGGACGCGCGTCGCGATGACGTGGAGCCAATGCTCCTCATCGAATGTCCTCGCCTGCTTTTCCCGTTCGCGCGCCGGATCATTTTCGACATCACACGCGAAGGCGGGCATCCGCCGCTCATGGTCGATCCCATCGACTTTGTAGGGCTATATCGCCAGCAGCGGATCCGAGCCGAGGCTGAAGCAGGGGCCCAGCAAGCCTAGTTTCTGGCTGAGTGCCGCAGCGTTAGACGTACTTGTTCCAGATCGCAGCCTCGCCCAGCGTCTCGACAAACGCAGCGTGTGCGGCCTCTTCCTCCCTGCTGATGCGTGAGGCAAGCGGCGCAGGCCGCTGCGCTCGCATCACCTGGGCCGCCTCGGCTGCCCTGGCGGCGATCGCGGTCGCGAAATCGAAAGCACGTTCACGGCCGCCGCGCAGCTCGAGATAGGCCCTTGCCAGGAGTTGGGCGTCCTTGAGCGCGCCGTGCAGCTCCCTTCCCTCGAGCGAAATGTTGAAGCGTTTGCAGACGGCATCCAGGGATGCCGGCGACCCCGGGCGATGCTCGCGCGCTAGAACGAGCGTGTCGATAAAGCGCTCCTTCGGCAGCGTCGTCCGGCCGAGCAGTTCCAGCTCTGCATTGAGGAACATGCGGTCGAACTCGGCATTGTGGGCGACGATGGGTGAATCTCCGAAGAAGTCCATCAGCCTGTCGACCACGTCCGGGTGCGAGAACGCACTCTTGCCGCGCAGGATCTCGTTGGTGATGCCGGTGATGCGGACGGTCGCCTCGGATACCGGGCGGCCCGGATTGACGTAGATCTGGAATTCGCGGCCGGTGGGCAGATAGTTGACGAGCTCGACGCAACCGACCTCGACGATGCGGTCGCCCTGCTTTGGGTCCAGTCCGGTGGTTTCCGTATCGAAGATGATCTCGCGCATGGACCCATCTATCCTGGCCGCAATCCTCAGGCGGCCCGGATGCGGTCTCTCAGGGTTTCGAGGATTGTATCCACCTGCGCCTCGGCATAGTCGAAACCGAGACCCGTGTTGATGACGAAATCCGCGCGGGCCTGCTTGACCGAATCGGGCGTCTGCCGGGCCAATATCGCCTCGAACTCGTCCTCCGTCATCCCGCCCCGGGCGAGCACACGCTTCTTCTGCACATCCTTTGGCGCCGTCACCACCACAATGGCGTCGACGCGCTTGTCCCCGCCTGTCTCGAACAGCAGCGGAATGTCGAGCACGACGATGTCGGCGCCATCAGCTTCGGCCTTGGCCAGAAACGCGCGCTGCATGCCGCCGACGATGGGGTGGACGATCGATTCCAGCTTTTTCATCGCATCAGGGCTGCGGGCGACCTTTTCGCGCAGCCGGGTGCGGTCGATCGCTCCGTCCTTGCCGATGACGCCGGGAAACGCCCATTCCAGTGGGGCGACCGCTTCGCCTCCCGGCGCGTAGGCCTGGTGGACGGCGGCGTCCGCGTCATAGACTGGCACGCCTCGCGCCGCGAACATGGCAGCCGTCGCCGACTTGCCCATGCCGATCGATCCGGTGAGCGCGACCTTGATCATCTGCGCGCCGCCACAGCTGCTTCGCAGGCTGCTAGAGCGCCGGCCTCGTTCGGGGCTAATCCGAACCACAGCTTGAACGCTGCCGCGGCCTGTCCGACCAGCATGCGCAGACCATCGTGCGGAACCCAGCCGGCCGCCGCCGCAGCGGCAAGCGCGACTTCAGCTGGCTTTCCGTAGGTCATGTCCAGGAACGGACGTCCTGCGCCAGCGGGAAGCGCCGGCAGGCTTGCGCCGGCATGGCCGAGGCTCGCCGAGTTCACGACGATGTCGGCTGCTTCTGACAATGCCGGCAGTTGAGCCAATTCCGCGGTCTCCGCCTCAGGCGCGAGTTCGTTCGCAAGCGCAACAGCGTTGGCCCGAGAGCGGTTCACGATGGCAAGGGATGCGCCAACTCCGCTGAGATGCAATGCGGCCGCCCTCGCTGCGCCGCCCGCGCCGATGAGGACCACGCGTCCCGGCCGTGTCCCGCGCAGGGCGTAGGCAAGCGCCGACGCGAACCCATCACTGTCAGTGTTGTGGGCGGTCCACTCCGGACCAGATTCGCGCACCAGGGTGTTGGCCGCGCCAATCTTCGCCGCGGCAGGAGAAGCATTTCCCGCCGAAGCCAGTGCGGCGATCTTGTGCGGCAACGTCACGCTGAGTCCCGAGAATCCGAACCGCGCAAGGGCGCGAAGGTCTGAGGCGGGATCCTCCGACCGCAGGTGGAGCCCGACATAGACGGCGTCGAGCCCCGCCTCTTGGATCCAGCGGTTGTGGATCAGCGGAGACAGCGAGTGCGCGACAGGGTCTCCGACGACCCCGTAAAGCCGGGTTGCAGGCGAAATGCTCATGCCGGGAGGGTACCGCGATCTCGCAGCCATTGAAGCAGGGGAAGCAGCGGCAGGCCCATGATGGAGAAATGATCGCCTTCTATGCGATCGAACAGGAGCGCCCCCCTTCCCTCGATCTGGTAGCTGCCGACGCTGTGGAGGGCGGCTGGCCCGATATCGTCCAGATACGCCTCGAGGAACGTGTCCGAGAAGTCCCGCATGCGCAGACGCGGCTGGGCGAGATGGCGCCAAACGGCGACGCCATCCACGCAGGCAACCAGAGCGGTCTGCAGAATGTGCGTCTTGCCGCGCATGGCCTTGAGGTGCTCGCGGGCCTCATCCCGGTCGGCCGGCTTGTCGAAGCCGGCCCCGTCGAGATCGAGCATCTGGTCAGCGCCCAGGACCACGCCCGAATGAGCGATCGAAACCTTCAGGGCCTTGGTTTCGGCGAGCAGCTCCGCCTGCCGCGCACAGGTTGCGCCCTCCACACGCAGGGAGGCCTTTATCGATGCTTCATCCACACCCGAGGCGATTTGTTCGAACGGAATACCGGCGCCGCGCAAGACGGCCGCGCGCGCTGCGCTTTTCGATGCAAGGACAAGGCAATGCTGCGCATCCTGCATCAGGCGCGCCCGTGTTCCTGGATGATGTTGAGGATCGCTGCTGCGGTTTCCTCCACAGAGCGCCTGCTCACATCGATTGTGGGCCATTTCATCCGTACAAAGAGGCGATTGGCCTGGGTGATCTCTTCCTGCACCGCCTCCTCGTCGGCGTAGGCGGTGTCGGCGGATTCGTTGAGCGACAGCAGGCGATGGCGGCGGATCTGCACCAGCCGGTCTGGCGATATCTTGAGGCCCACCACCAGCGGGGCGCCTGGATTGGTGAGGATTTCCGGAACATCGACGCCTGGCACCAGCGGCACATTCGCCGCCTTGACGCCGCGGTTGCCGAGATAGACGCAGGTCGGCGTCTTCGACGTGCGCGACACGCCCACGAGCACGACATCCGCCTCGCGCAGATGGTCCGTGTGCTGGCCGTCATCGTGCTGGAGCGCGAAGTTGATCGTCTCGATGCGCTGGAAGTATTCCGCATCCAGATGGTACTGGCCGGCGACCTTGTGGGCCGACTTGAGACCGAGATACCGACTCAGCATGTTCACAGCGCTGTCGATCACGGGAAGCGTCGGCGAGCCGAGTTCCCGGCAGCGTTCCTCCAACCTCGAGCGCAGATTCTCATCCGTGATGGTGTAGAGGACGACGCCGGGCGCGTTCTCGATCTCCTTCAACACCCGTTCGAGCTGTTTGGGAGAGCGCACCAGGTAGTAGTTGTGTTCCAGCGGGGCGATGTTGTCGAACTGTGCACAGGCCGCCCGCATCACGGCGTTGAGCGTCTCGCCGGTCGAATCCGAGACCAGGTGCACGTTGAAGTAGGTCTCGAAGGTCATATGCGCGTCTGTGTCCCGCCTTGTCCCCAGCCCAGGGGGCATTTGTCCCATAGCGCTGGGAGCAGAGTGTGGACAAGCGGCGGGCGAGATTCGAGTCAGATCAGGCCCACATGCTTCTCTACAGGTGGAGCGGCTGGAGAAGATACCGGCAATTGGCGCCCATGAGTCACGCCCGAGGGACTCGACTCCCGTTAAGCTGTTGTTAACGAAGAGCTTAACGAGAGCTTAAGTCCGCTCGATCTGTCGGAACGTAAGAGGATTCTCGGTGACTCCTCGTGTGGAGCGTCTGGGGATGGCGCATTGCGCCGACTTACCAACCGACTAGACACCACAAGAGTTCTCTTTGAATCAGATTCAAAACAGGAAGAGTCTTTGAGCCTGGGTGATGCGTGATCGACAAAAGGCTTTTGAGAGCGCTCAACGGGGAAAGGATGGATCCTGTTCCCGTATGGCTGATGCGTCAGGCCGGACGGCATCTGCCCGAGTATCGCGAGCTTCGGTCGAAGGCGCGTGACTTTCTCGATTTCTGCTATTCCCCTTCCCTCGCCGCCGAAGCGACGCTGCAGCCGGTTCGCCGCTACGGCATGGACGGCGCGATCCTCTTTGCCGACATCCTGCTCGTCCTCGACGCCATGGGGCGCAATGTGCGCTTCGTCGAAGGCGAAGGCCCTAGGGTCGATCCTGCGACGAAGGCGTCGGACTTGGCCAATGTTCCGATGGAGAAGATCCTGGCCCGGCTTGCACCCGTCGGCGAGACGGTCGAGCGGGTTCGTTCCAGTCTCGATAGCCCCACAACCCTGATCGGGTTTGCCGGATCGCCCTGGACCGTTGGCGTCTACGCGATCGAAGGCCGTGGCGGCACGGACAAGTCGGACGCCCGCAAGTTTGGGTATGAGCATCCCGGCGAACTCGCTGGCATGCTGGACCAATTGATCGAAGCTTCGGCGCACTATCTCGCCATGCAGGCAAGGGCTGGCGCGGATGCGCTCATGCTGTTCGAAAGCTGGGCCGAGGGCCTGGCGGATGACGCCTTCAACACCTGGGTGATCGAGCCCACGGCGAAACTTGTGAAGCGCGTGCGGGCGCTGGGCGTCAAACAGCCAATCCTCGGTTTCCCGCGTGGCGCAGGCGCACTGACAATCGACTATGCCGAGAGGACAGGCGTCACCGCTATTGGCCTCGATACCGCCATCCCCCTGCGGCGCATGTCGGCGCTGCTGCCCAAAGGCATGCCGGTACAGGGAAATCTTGATCCCATGCGCCTGGTCGCCGGCGGACCGGACCTGGAAAAACGCGTGCGAGAGATTGTCGAGCAGCTTCGCAACCGGCCACACATCTTCAATCTCGGCCACGGCGTCACGCCTGAAACTCCGATTGCACATGTGGAACAGGTACTTGCGGCAGTCCGGGGCATGGCCTGATGCCGGGCGGGTCAAACGAGAAGATCGCCGTTGTCCTGTTCAATCTCGGCGGGCCCGACGGTCCTGACGCGGTGCAGCCCTTCCTCAAGAACCTGTTCAGCGATCCGGCGATCATCCGCTCGCCTGCGCCAGTGCGCTGGCTGGTGGCGCGCATGATCTCACGCTCACGGGCGCCGTCGGCGCGAGAAAACTATGCCAAGATGGGCGGCGGCTCTCCCCTGCTCCCCGAAACGCAGAAGCAGGCGATGGCGCTCGACATCGAACTCCAGAAGCGCGGGCGCGATGCGAAGAGCTTCATCGCCATGCGCTACTGGAAACCCTACGCCGCGCATGCCGTCAGCGAAGTGATCGCCTGGGCGCCGAACAAGGTCGTTCTGCTGCCGCTCTATCCGCAGTTTTCGACCACGACGACCGCATCCTCGTTCAAGTCATGGGCCGACGCCGGCGGGCCCAAAGGCATCGCCGTGTGCTGTTATCCGGACTCCCCCAAATTCCTCGAGGCGCACGCCGAACGCCTGCTCACCGCCTGGCAGATCGCCGGCAAACCCAAGAATGTCCGTGCGCTGTTGTCGGCCCACGGACTTCCCGAAATTGTCGTCAAGAGCGGCGACCCCTACCAGTGGCAAGTCGAGCGCACGGCGTCCGCCCTGAAGCCTCACCTCCCCGCCGAATGGGAGATCGAGATCTGCTACCAGTCGCGCGTCGGACCGCTGAAATGGATCGGCCCGCCCACCGAGGACGCCATCGTCAAGGCGGCGAAGGACGGCAAGGCCATCCTGGTGGCGCCGGTCGCCTTCGTCTCCGAACACATCGAGACGCTGGTCGAACTCGACATCGACTACCGCCACGTCGCCGACGAGGCTGGCGCAAAGACCTATATCCGCGCCCCTGCCCTTGGCATCGAGGCGAACTTCATCTCGCAACTCGCCGACCTGGTGGAGGATGCGGCCAGGGATGCCGGCGCGGAGCCGGTGCGTTCATCCTGCGGCAACCGCATCTGTCCAAAGGATTGGCGCGACTGTCCCAACCGTCGGCCCCTCGCCATCCGGGAGCACGCCACATGAGCTTCGGCACGACCTACGACTGGTTTCGCGCAGTTCACATCATTGCTGTCATCGCCTGGATGGCGGGTCAGCTGATGTACCCGCGCCTCTTGGTCTACCGGCTGGAAGCGGCCGGGAACCCAGGATTCGAGACGGCCATGGACGAGGCGGCCCGGCGCTTGAGGACGATCATCCTCAACCCGGCGATGATCCTCACCTGGCTGATGGGCCTCGCGCTTTTCGGCAATAACTGGAGCTATTATGTCGGACAGCCCTGGTTCTGGGGCAAGATCTTGCTGGTCTTGGGCCTTTCCGCCGTCCACGGCTACCTGATCAGTCTGGGCCGGAAGATCGCCGCCGGAGAGCGCCCAATTGAACCCAGAAAACTGCGCATGCTCAACGAACTGCCCATGGTGATCGCCATTTTCGCGGTGATCATGGTGGTGGTTCAGCCCTTCGGGCGCTGAGCGCGTTATCTCCGTTGAGCGGCTGTGAAACAGCCCTTTTCGCTTGACCTACAAGGGATTTCGAGGTCTAAGCGCCCGTCGGCCAGCCGGTCGGCGACCCCTCCTTTAGTTGTCCAGAAAGCTTTCGGCGCGGCTTCGCGCGACGCCTTCCAGGACAACCCGCAACTGAAATGAACTGTGCCCATGTCAGATGACGTGACCGAAGCGCGCGAGCGCGTTCTGCTCAACGACCTCAAGAAAAAACCGCCTGCCGAACTGCTGGCGATGGCTGAAGATCTCGAGGTCGAAAGCGCCTCCCTCCTCTCCAAGTCCGAACTTCTGTTCGGCATCCTCAAGGAACTCGCCGAGCGCGATGTCGAGATCATCGGCGCCGGCGTGATCGAGGTGCTCCCCGACGGTTTCGGCTTCATGCGCTCGCCGCAGTCGAACTACCTCGCCGGCCCTGACGATATCTACGTCCAGCCGCAGATGATCCGCAAAATGGGCCTTCGCACCGGCGACACGGTCGAGGGCACGATCCGCGGACCGCGCGATGGCGAGCGCTATTTCGCTCTGGTCCGCATCGCCACCATCAACTTCGAAGATCCCGAGCGAGCGCGCCACAAGGTCCCGTTCGACAACCTGACGCCGCTCTATCCGGACAAGCGCCTCAACATGGAGCCGCGCGATCCGACCAAGAAAGACCGCTCGGGCCGCGTGATCGACATTGTGGCCCCGATCGGAAAAGGCCAGCGGGCGCTGATCGTCGCACCGCCGCGTACCGGCAAGACCGTCCTCCTGCAGAACATCGCGCAGTCGGTCGCCGAAAACCATCCCGAATGCTACCTGCTCGTCCTCCTCATCGACGAACGTCCCGAGGAAGTCACCGACATGCAGCGCTCGGTGAAGGGCGAGGTTATCTCCTCCACCTTCGACGAACCGGCGTCCCGCCACGTCGCCGTCGCCGAGATGGTGATCGAGAAAGCCAAGCGTCTCGCCGAACACGGTCGCGACGTAATCATCCTCCTGGATTCGATCACCCGTCTCGGCCGCGCCTACAACACGGTTGTCCCCTCCTCCGGCAAGGTCCTGACCGGCGGCGTCGACGCCAACGCGCTGCAGAAACCGAAGCGCTTCTTCGGCGCTGCGCGGAACCTCGAAGAGGGCGGCTCGCTCACCATCATCGCGACGGCGCTGATCGACACCGGTTCGCGCATGGACGAGGTCATCTTCGAGGAATTCAAGGGCACGGGTAACTCCGAGATCATCCTTGACCGGAAAGTGGCGGACAAGCGCGTCTTCCCGGCGATCGACATCCTCAAGTCCGGCACCCGGAAGGAAGAGCTGCTCACCGAGCAGAAGGAACTGCAGAAGATCTACATCCTCCGCCGTATCCTCAACCCGATGGGCGCCCAGGACGCGATCGAATTCCTGCTCGACAAGCTCAAGCAGACCAAAACCAACGGCGAGTTCTTCCAGGCTATGAACAATTAGGGGGGTTGCGGGGGCGGTGGTTGTTGCAGTCGCCCCGCCCCCTGTTGCAGGGGGCGGGGTTTTTGTTGGGGTTATTCCCGCCGCCACACCACCCGCGGTCGCAGTGGCGGTTCCGGTTGTGGTCGCACCAGCCGCTCCAGTCCCGGTTCCAGTCCCAGTCGCACTCTCAATTCGTCAATCGACAGCACGCGCGCCTTCCGTCTCTCCCGTGCTCCACAGTCCATTCCCCACTCTGCCGCCTGGTTCATCTGCAAGTCGTCCGTCCTTCCTTCGCCGCCACATTGCCAATATCGCCGACCAGCGTTACCGAAAGACGAACGCCGACGCTGTTTTGGTACCAAGGTAACATTGAACATGGCGGACTACGAAACCGACCGCACGCAGACCGGCGTGCGCATCGCAACGCCGGTCCTGAAAGTGCTGCGCGCCCTGGCCGACTACAAGAATATGAGCCTTGGCGACCTCATCGAAGGCATTGTCCTGCACGCCTTCGACAACAAGACGCCGTTCTCGAAGGAGACGCTGCGCATCGTCGCACAACTGCGTGAGGTCTATGGTCTCGATCTCACCAGCGCGGACGCCCAGGCGGTGAAGAAGGACAAGTGAGGTCCGCCATGCACGGCGCGAACGCCGTCGCGGCAGATCGCGCAACAAGAGTGAGGCGGCGGGGCCCGCGCCATGCTAGCAGGCTGGCCATGACCACGACCCGGCTTTTCGTTACCGAGATCTACCAGGCGGCGCTGGCCAATCCGCGCGAGCTCAACGCCGACATCGAGCAGACGGCGAAGATGCTGGCCAGGGAGGACAAGGCCGGCCGCGCCTGGTGCAGGGAACACGGCTACCAGGGCTACACGTCCTATTCTTCCCTGGACGATCTCATCCAGCGCGCCACCTGCTTCGACGTGCTCGCGAGGCTGATCAAGCCGCATGCGGACGGATTCGCCGCCCAGCTCCAAATGGACCTTGGCGGCAAAAAGCTGAAGCTCGACACAATCTGGGTGAACGTTCTCGAGCCCGGCGGATCGCACTCCGGCCACATCCATCCGCACTGCGTGCTTTCCGGCACGTATTATGTGCGCGTGCCCGACGGGGCCTCGTCGCTGAAGTTCGAGGACCCGCGCCTGCCGCATATGATGGCGGCGCCCTCCCCCCGCGAGGACGCAGACGAGGCGCATCGGCGCTTTGTCTATGTAGCCCCGAAAGCCGGGGACCTGCTGTTGTGGGAGAGCTGGCTTCGCCACGAAGTGCCGCCGAACCGGGCGGCTTCCTCGCGCGTCAGCATCAGCTTCAACTACCGGCTCTAGAATCGTCTTGGCCAGCACAGCGGGACGTGGAGTTCACATTCCGGGTGAGCTCCGTCGCTGGCGTTCCACGCAAGGCTGCCCTACGCTAACCTTGCCGCCTATTGGCGGTCGCTGGGGACAGACAGGGGGAGAGATGACGGCCTGTTCGCTCAAATCCGCGCCGGCGACAGAGGTTCTCCGAATACGACCGGCGCCTGACGAGGCGCAGCTCTCGCGCGTGCCGAGAGGTTGCTGGCGCAATCGCTGGCGCCTGATCAAACCTGTTCTGGTCGAGGAACCCTCTGGCGTGTCGAATTGGGTCCGGCCTGGCGAATTCCTCTCGTCTTTTCTCTGGCCCTCGCGCGAAGTGGCTGAGGAGAAGGCGGCGCAGGCCCTTCGGGAAGGCCATCCGAGCGTGCGACATGCACGCTACCTCGGTCGCCATCTTCTTTCCCGAGGACGGCCAGTAAACAGGCCAGCAACTTCGGCCAGTCGCCGCCGGCCCTGACCCCTCGAAAAGACTGCGAACCGTAATTCACGTTCTGCTGAGCGATCGTTTGCGCGGCTTTCGGCCGATCTCGCGCCGTCATAGCCTTAGCTCCAAAGTCGGGCCTTTGGGGACACGACAGAGGGAGAGACAGATGAAGCTCACGATTCGGATTCTCGCAGCGACCGCCCTGGCGGGCGCCGCTGCAATCGCCATGACCGCGACTGCTGCGCCGGGCGACAGCAAGCTGCAATCGGCCGGCGCTCTCGCCTTCGCGCCCAATGGCGTGCTCCTGATCGGCGATTCGGCCGCCGGGCAGATCGTCGCCGTGGAAACGGGCGACACGGCCAAGGGCGGCGCCGGCAAGGTCGAGATCGCCGACCTGTCGTCGAAGATCGCGGCCATGCTCGGAACCACTGCCGACCAGATCGCCGTCAACGACGTGGCCGTGAACCCGATCTCGGGCTCGGTCTACATGTCCGTGTCGCGCGGCCTCGGGCCCGACGCCAGGCCGGTTGTCCTCAAGGCTGACCGCGCCGGCGCCCTTACCGAGGTGAAGGTCGATGCGCTCAAGCATTCTGCGGTTGCGCTCTCCGACGCTCCGGCGACGGACGCCAAGAACGCACGCGGCCAGCTCATGCGCACGGAAGCGATCACCGATCTCGGCTTCGTCAACGGTCAGGTGCTGGTCGCCGGACTCTCCAATGAAGAGTTCGCCTCTTCGATGCGCTCATTCCCCTACCCGTTCTCGGCTTCGGCCAAGGGCTCGTCGATCGAGATGTATCATGGCGCCCACGGCCAGTTCGAAACGGCAGCGCCGGTGCGGACCTTCATGACCTATGACATCGGCGGCAAGCCGAACGTGCTCGCGGCCTATACCTGCACGCCGCTGGTCAAAATCCCGGTCGAGCAGTTCAAGCCGGGCGCCAAGATCAAGGCGACGACCATCGCCGAGCTCGGCAACCGCAATCGGCCGCTCGACATGATCGCCTACAAGAAGGGCGGCAAGGATTTCATCCTGATGGCCAATTCCGCCCGCGGCATGATGAAGATCGACGCCAAGGAAATCGACAAGCACGCCGCCGCCACCAAGATCGAGTCCCGCATCGCGGACAAGGCCGGCGTGCCTTACGAAACGCTGGCCGAGTACAACAACACCGTCGTCCAGCTCGACAAGGTCGATGACATCTCCGCGGTGATCCTGGTCGCCGACGCGGACAAGAAGACCTCGCTCAAGACCATCGCCCTGCCCTGATCCTCGGGCATGACGATCGGGTATGACCGGCGCCGGGCGGAGAGCGGATCGCTTTCCGCCCGGCTTTCGTTTGTCGCCCGGGTGTTAGCGGCCGGAGTGTTGGCGCTCGTGGCTGTCGCGTGCAGCCCGAGGGCGCCGGCTCTCTCCTACAGGGACGGCGCCGTTGTCGCTCAGGGCTGGAGCGGCGCGATGCCGAAGGGAGGCTGGGAGGCCGTCCTCTCCGTGCGCGCCGGCGACGATCCATCCGCGCCGCCCATGCTGGGAGAGTATGAGGAGAGCGGCGGGACCGTTACATTCACTCCGCGCTTTGCGCCGACGCCCGGCGTCCGGCTTCACGCCTCGTTCACGCCGCGGCCCGGAGGCGAAGCGCTGAGCGCAGTGTTCGGCGATGTCGCAGAGGCGATCGCACCCAGCACGCGTGTCGCACATATCTATCCGACCACGGACGAATGGCCCGCCAACACGCTCAAGATGTATGTCGAATTCTCGGCGCCGATGGCGAAGGGAGAAGCCTATGCACGTGTGCGCGTGCTCGACGACAAAGGCGCCGCGATCGAGGATCCGTTCGTCGAGATCGGTGAGGAGCTGTGGGATTCAAGCGTCACGCGCGTGACGCTGCTGTTCGACCCCGGGCGGATCAAGCGCGGGCTGGTGGACAATGAGGCGTCCGGTCCGCCGCTGATGCCGGGAAAGACAATCACCATCGAGGTCGATCCGAGCTGGCGCGATGCGCGCGGCGCGCCGCTGGTGGGCAAGGCCTCGCGCATCATTCGCGTGACCGACGCGCTGCGCCAGCCGGTCGATGAAAAGCTCTGGCATGTCGATCCGCCGCGGACGCCGGACGATCAGCTGGTCATCACCTTCGATCGCCCGCTCGACCACGCGCTCGCGCAACGGGCGATCAGCGTGGTCCGCAACGCCTCGCCCGTGGCGGGAGAGAGCGTGCTCGAGGAAAATGAGACGCGGCTGCGCTTTACGCCGGCCGCGCCCTGGTCTCCCGGCGCCCACGCAATCCGGATCGATGGCGTGATCGAGGATCTCGCCGGCAACCGTCTCGGAAAAGCCTTCGACGTCGACACCAGCGACCCCAGACAGTCAACGAGCGCGATGGCGCTTGCCGAGATCGCGTTTACCGTCCCGGCCCGCTGAACCCCCTCCCCTGCCCTGCTCCGTGCACGGACGGTCGGCCCTACCGGAGCGCTACCTTACCCGGGGGTTAAGATGCGGCGGCACTACCGGAGGCCTCTCCCGGTAGTGCTGGCCGAGTTGATTGGCGAAGGGATCGCCTGTCCGTTTGTTGGCCAAGTCTCC
Source organism: uncultured Alphaproteobacteria bacterium (assembly GCA_963718145.1). Classification (GTDB taxonomy): domain Bacteria; phylum Pseudomonadota; class Alphaproteobacteria; order Caulobacterales; family Hyphomonadaceae; genus UBA7672. The sequence continues at coordinate 428,675 of CAVQYJ010000020.1, forward strand.
CTGATTCCGCGCCGGTTCGGTGCGTGACGTCGATGCCGGTCAGGCTGCGCGCCCAGCATGAATTGGAGGCGAAGGCGGTAGGACCGACGCGGGCATACTCGTTGGCAAGATCCCGCTTGGCGCGGGTCACCCGCAGGACTTCCAGAAGTAGAACCAAGGCGGGTCTGCCCTTCCACTCGCCGCAGTCATACCCGCCGATGCTTCCATCCTCGTCGTCGATCGTATCACCGGGGCCCGCGAGCACCCCTCCAGGAGACGGGCCAGGCCCGGAAACCCTCACCCTTCTGGATTGTTGTGGGGCCGGGTTGTAGATCGCGATGAGGCCGGCGCACCCGAGGCGCAGGCGGCTCGATCGGACGCTCATGGGCACTACCGACACCATCATTGCGCTCGCCAGCGGGGCTGGCCGGGCCGGAATCGCGGTCGTACGGGCATCCGGGCCGGGAGCGCTGGGAGTGCTGGCCCATTTCAGTACGAAACCGGTCCCGGAGGCGCGGAGGGCATCGATTCGCGGTCTGCATGGCGAAGACGGCGGGCTGATCGACGAAGCCATCGTGGTCTTCTTCCCTGCTCCCCATTCCTACACCGGCGAGGACGTCGTCGAGTTTCACGTCCACGGCGGCTCGGCGATCGTGCAGGCCGTGCTCGCCTCAGGGTTGAAATCGGGAGTGTGCCGGCTGGCGGAACCAGGGGAATTCACCCGCCGGGCGTTCGACGCCGGACGTATCGATCTGACACAGGCGGAGGCGGTTTCCGACCTGATCGACGCCGAAACCGAGGGCCAGAGACGTCAGGCGGCCCGGCTGTACCAGGGCGAGGCGGCGCGGACGTTTGAAGGCTGGCGCGGGCTGCTGATGTCGGCCATGGCGGCGCTGGAAGCCTCGATCGATTTTCCGGACGAGGCCGATATTCCGGGCGAAATCGACGTTTCGGCCCTCGAACCGATCGAATCGCTGGCGGCAGAGCTGGAATCGGCCCTCGGGGACGCCGGACGGCTCGAAAGTGTGCGGGAAGGATACAGGATCGCGATCCTGGGGCCGCCAAATGCCGGGAAATCCAGCCTGATGAATCGCCTGGCGCGGAGGGAGGCGGCGATTGTCTCGCCTATCGCGGGAACAACGCGGGACGTGGTGGAGATCCGGACAGTGCTGGCGGGGTTTCCGGTGTGGATCGCGGACACGGCCGGGCTGCGGGAGGCCAGGGACGCCATCGAGGCGGAGGGGGTGCGGCGCGCCCTCGCCCGGGCCGAGGAGGCAGACCTGCGGATCTGGGTGTCCGACGCGGCCGTCACCGGGGGGGTGGCCGATGTTTCACGTGAAACATTCCCCGGCGGTTCGCCCAGGGCGGGAGACATTCGGGTGCTGAACAAGTCCGACCTGCTGGTGGGGGTCGCGGCGGCGGTGGGCGCGGTGGGTGCGGGGGAGGTTTTCGTGGTCTCGGCGAAGTCTGGGGCGGGGCTGGATGCGCTGGAGCAGCGGCTGGCGCAGATCGTCCGCGAGCGGCTGGAGGCCGACGAGGCGCCGCTGGTGACCCGGGCGCGGCACCGGGAGCTGGTCGAGGAGGCCCTGGCGGCGGTCCAGCGGGCCCTCAGGGGCGCCAGGACGGGGATCGGGGCGGAATTGGTGTCGGAGGACCTGCGGCTGGCCGCCCGCGCGCTGGGCCGCATCACGGGCTCGATCGACGCCGAGGACCTGCTGGACCGGATCTTCTCGCAGTTCTGCGTGGGGAAATGACCGTCCCTGCTGCGCATGCACGGTCAATGACCGATGTTTCACGTGAAACATCATGGCCGGGCGAGCGGGGCGGCGGGCAGCGAATCACCTCGACGGAAGGCCCTGCTTCCCCTACATGACCGCGATCCATCCACAGGCAGCCGCCGACCCGAAACCGCCCATGACTTCGCCTCTCGACACATTCGACGTCATCGTCATCGGCGGCGGCCATGCGGGCGCCGAGGCGGCCGCAAGCGCAGCCCGGTTCGGGGCCCGGACGGCCCTGGTCACCCACAAGCTGGCCACCATCGGCGAGATGTCCTGCAACCCGGCCATTGGGGGGCTCGGCAAGGGCCACTTGGTCCGTGAGGTCGATGCGCTTGACGGGGTGATGGGCCGGGCGGCCGACCGGGGCGGGATCCAGTTCCGGATGCTCAACAGGTCCAAGGGGCCCGCAGTGCGGGGTCCGCGCACCCAGGCCGACCGCAAACTCTATCGCCAGGCCGTCCAGTCGATCCTGGCCGAATACGACAACCTGACCCTCATCGAGGATGGGGTCGAAGACCTGATCGTCGAAGATGGACGAGTCGCCGGCGTCATCGGCCAGTCCGGCCGGAGCTGGCGGGCAGGCGCCGTCGTGGTCACCACGGGCACATTCCTCAAGGGTCTGATCCATATCGGCGACAGGCGCATCCCGGCCGGCCGTGTCGGCGAAGCCCCCGCCATCGGACTGTCGGACCGGCTATATGGAATGGGCCTGCGCATGGGGCGGCTCAAGACCGGCACGCCCGCCCGGCTGAGCCGCAAGACCATCGACTGGTCCGGCATCGAGATGCAGGCGGCCGACGCCGAGCCGATCCCCTTCTCGTTCCTGACGGACAAGATCACCACGCCGCAGATCGCCTGCGGGATCACCTGGACGTCGGCCGAAGTCCACCGGGTGATCGGCGATAACATCCAGAAGTCGGCCGTCTACTCCGGCGCGATCGCCGGACGGGGCCCGCGCTATTGCCCGTCGATCGAGGACAAGGTGAAGCGGTTCGCCGACCGCGACAGACACCAGATCTTCCTCGAACCGGAAGGGCTGCCAGACACCGAGGATGGCGACACCATCTATCCGAACGGCATCTCGACCTCGCTTCCGGAAGACGTGCAGGAAGCCTTCATCCGCAAGATCGCCGGGCTCGAGACTGTCGAGATCAAGCGGTTCGGCTACGCCATCGAATACGACTATGTCGATCCGCGAGAACTCACTCCCGACCTCGCCGTCAAGCGCATGCCGGGCCTCTACCTGGCGGGCCAGATCAACGGCACGACCGGCTATGAAGAGGCTGCAGGACAAGGCCTGGTCGCAGGTCTCAACGCTGCGCGCTTCGCCGCCGGATCGGCGCCTTTCATCCTCGACCGCAGCCGCGCCTATATCGGCGTGATGATCGACGACCTCGTCACGCGGGGCGTCTCCGAGCCCTATCGGATGTTCACCTCGCGCGCCGAATACCGGCTGACGCTCCGCGCCGACAATGCCGACCAGCGCCTCACCCAGGACGGCATCGCCGCCGGCGTCGTCGGATCGAGACGCGCGGACGCGTTTCACGTGAAACGGGAAGCGATCGGGATCGCTCGGACCCGGCTCACCGAGCTGACCCTCACGCCCAATGAAGCCCGCGCGCACGGCGTCACGATCAACCTCGACGGCCGCCGCCGCACGGCGCTCGAAGTGCTGGCCTATGACGGGGTCGACTTCGCGAAGCTCGTCTCGCTCTGGCCGGAACTCGGTTCGACCAGCCGCCAGGTCGCCGAGCAGATGGAGATCGAGGCGGCCTATGCCGGCTATCTCGACCGTCAGGAGGCGGACATCCTTGCCTTCCGGAAGGACGAGGATTTGCGGCTCCCGGCCGACCTCGACTACCGCTCGGTCGGCGGGCTCTCCAACGAGGCCAAGGAAAAACTGATCGCCGTGAAACCGGCCACGCTCGGCCAGGCGGCGCGGATCGAGGGCATGACCCCGGGGGCCATGACGGCGCTTCTTGGCCACCTGAAGCGGGGAGCGCGGAAGACTTCAGAGGCGGCGAACGGGTGAGCGCGGGCTTGCCGATGGACCCCCTCCGTCTCGCTGACTTCGCCAGCGATCCACCTCCCCCAGTCGCGTGGCGACTGAGGGAGGCAAACTGCCGGCGCGCCATCGCTCCGTGGCTGCCCCCACCGTCTCGACGCTTCGCGTCGATCCACCTCCCCCGATCTTCGGTCGAGGGAGGAAAACAGGACCGGGATTTTCCTCCCTCAGTCCGAAGGACTGGGGGAGGTGGATCGCTGACGCAGTCAGCGAGACGGTGGGGGCAGCCGCCAGCCAAAGAGCTGCGCATATGACCTGGCCCGCAACGGACGAGGATGGCTTCGGTCCGGAGGACGTTGTCCGGGCCACCGATGTTTCACGTGAAACATTATCGCAAATTCATGCGTACCTCGCCGTGCTCGACCACTGGCGCGAGCGAATCAACCTGATCGGTCCAGGCGAAGCGCGCCACCTCTGGCGACGGCATGTCCTCGATTCGCTCCAGCTCCTGAAAAATATTTCTGCCAGCGACACTTTGATCGCCGACCTCGGTTCGGGAGCGGGTTTCCCGGGGTTGATCATCGCCTGTGCGATTACGGACCGGCCAGGGGCGTCGGTCACCCTGATCGAGAAGTCCGTCCGGAAATCCCAGTTCCTTGAGGCGACTATCCGGGAAGTGGGCCTGCCGGCCCGGGTCCTGAACCAGCGGCTGGAGGTCGAAGGGGAGGGCGAGACGTTCGACGTGGTAACGGCCCGCGCCCTCGCCCCGCTGCCCAAGCTCCTGGGTTACGCGCACGGATGGCTGAAACCTTTCGGTAAGGCCCTGCTGATGAAAGGGAAGGACGCGGCTGCAGAAGTGGCCGAGGCGCGTGAAACATGGACGTTCGAATTGTCCGCTTCGCCCAGCCTCTCCAGCCCCGAAGGGCAGGTGCTCCTCGTTTCCTCGTTACGTCCCCGGAGGGTTTGATGCGCGTCATCGCCGTCGCCAACCAGAAGGGCGGGGTGGGCAAGACCACCACCGCCATCAACCTCGGCACCGCCCTGGCGGCCGTGGGCAAGCGCGTCCTCGTCATGGACTGCGACGCCCAGGGCAACGCCTCGACCGGTCTCGGGGTCGAACCCGTCAGCCGCCGCAAGACCAGCTATGACGTGCTGGTGGGCGAGGGGACGCTTGTCGAAGCGATCATCCCCACCAAGGTGCCGATGCTCGATCTCGTGCCAGGCGATGAGAACCTCGCCGGCGTCGAGACCCTGCTGCACGATTTCCAGAACAAGAATTTCCGTCTCAAGGAGGCGTTCGATTCCTACCGCATGCAGGGCGATGGGTCGCCCTACGACACGGTGCTGATCGACTGCCCGCCTTCCCTGTCGACGGTGACGATCAACGCGATGGTCGCGGCCAACGCCGTGCTCGTTCCCCTGCAGTGCGAGTTCCTCGCGCTCGAAGGCCTGTCGCAATTGCTCCGCACGGTCGACCTCGTGCGCACGGCGCTCAACCCCGGGCTCGAAATCCAGGGCGTCGTCCTCACCATGTACGACAAGCGCAACAACCTCTCCGACCAGGTGGCGGGGGAGGTGAGAAGCTTCTTCGGGCCGAAGGTCTACGAGACGGTGATCCCGCGCAATGTGCGCCTGTCGGAAGCGCCGTCCTTCGGCCTGCCTGCGATTCTCTACGACCATAAATGTTCTGGTAGTGAGGCTTACATAATGCTTGCGCAGGAACTCATGCAACGCGAACGCGAGAGGACTGCCGCGTGACCCAGCAATTGAAACAGGCGCGTCTCGGACGCGGACTTTCGGCGCTGCTCGGCGACTATGCCGGCGCACGCAACGCCATCGACGCGCCGGTCGCCGGCGAGGCCCAGGCCGAGGCTGTGAAAGAAGCGCTGGCGCAGGACGGCATCATCTCCTCCGAGATCGCCATCGACCGCATCGTCCCGAACCCGAAGCAGCCGCGCCGCACCTTCATCGAGGAAGAGCTGCAGGAGCTGTCGGACTCGATCCGCGCCAAGGGCGTGCTCCAGCCGATCCTCGTTCGTCCCGATCCGTCGAACGGCGAGATGTTCGAGATCATCGCGGGCGAGCGCCGCTGGCGCGCCGCGCGCCGCGCCGGCCTCACCTCCATCCCCGCCGTCGTGCGCGCGATGGACGATCGCGAGATGCTCGAGATCGCGATCATCGAGAACGTGCAGCGCTCCGACCTCAACGCGGTCGAAGAAGCGGAAGCCTACAAGGCCCTGATCGACCGCTTCGGCCGCACGCAGGACTCGGTCGCAACCCAGGTCGGCAAGAGCCGCGAGCACGTGTCGAACACGCTGCGCCTTCTCAACCTGCCCGACGATGTGCGCGAGCATGTGCGCGCGGGCAAGCTTTCCGCCGGCCATGCGCGCGCCATCCTCAAGACGCAGGACCCGTCCGCGATCGCGACCGTCGTGATCGCCAAGGGCCTCTCGGTTCGCGACACGGAATCGCTTGCCAAGGGCGACAAGACTGGCGCGTCTGCGCGTGGCTCGCGCATCGAGACCAAGTCGGCCGAGGACAAGGACGTCGACACCAAGGCGCTCGAACTCGACCTGCAGCGCTCGCTCGGCCTCGATGTCGACATCCGCCACATCAACGGGAAGGGCGGGGAGGTGCGCATTCGCTACGCGCAGCTCGAACAGCTCGACGAGATCTGCCGGCTGCTCTCGCGCCCGCGCATCGTCCTGCCCGAGCCTTCCGAGCCGACGCAGGGTTAGGCAATCGTTTCACGTGGAACGGCGGACAGGCGGCGGGCGCACCCGCCGCCCTATTCGTTTCGGCTCGCCAGTCAGATGGATCGCGTCGAGATCCGCAGGATGAGCTGGCGCAGGATCGCCTCCTGGGGCGCGCCGGCCTGCTTGCACTGTTTCTCCGCCTCGTAGAGCCGGACGAAGGCGCGATGGATCGCCGGGGCGGGCCAGTCGCGCAGCGCGCGCGAGAAGGCGGGCCATTCGCGGTCGAAGACAGGCGGCCTCAGCCGGGCGCCTGTTCCCGCGTTGGACGCCACCGCGTCGGACACACGCAACAGGCGAAAATGCAAGGTGCGCATGGCGGAGATCGGATTGCCTCCGGCGTCGAGAAAGCGGTTCACGGAGAGGGTCGCCTGGGGCGCATCGCCGAGGATTGCGGCGTCGGCCGCGTCGTCGGCGCCGCGCGGCTGTTCGGCCGAGGCAAGTCGCGCGATATCGCCGGGTAGGACCGCCCTACCTAGCCCTACCGCGTACAATTCCACCTTCTCCAGCTCGGACAGGGCGAGGCGCCGGTCGCCAGGTAGTTCCGAGATGAAGGCGGCGAGTGCGGCGGGCTCGATGGCGACGCCGGCGGCGGCCAGCCTCTTAACGACGAGATCCGAAATCGACGCTTCGTCGTCAGCATAGAGTTGAAGCGCGATCGCCACGGGCGAATCTTCGACGCCGGTGCGGAGCTTGTTCGACTTGTTGAGTTCGCCGCCCTCGATGATCCAGAACGCCTCCGGCGTGAGTGCGTCCCTGGCGATGTCGGCGAGAAGGTCGAGGATGAGTTTCGAGCTCGCATCCTTGTCGGCGCGCACGCGCACCAGACGGTCGCCGCCAAGCAGCGAGCGGGCGAGGAGTTCGTCGGCGAGCAGTTGCGGATCGCGCTTCAGGTCGTCATCGCCCAGCTTGACGATGTTCATCGGGTCGGCGCCGGGAACCCAGGCTTTCTGGAGGGCGTCTGCCGATGTCGAGACCAGTCCGGGGTCGGCGCCGAAGATCAGCGCGATGCGGGGCTTCGCCGGACGGCTGCTCGCAGAAGGCGAGCGCGCGGGCGCCCGCCTGCTTCATTGCCCGCCGGGGAATTGCGTCGTCGGAAGGAGAGGGCGGGGCGGCGTCGCAGCGCCGGGCGTCGCCGCTGTCGCAGCTGCGGGGAGGGCGGCCTTGTCGAGCGGCTTGCCGGCCGACATGATGATCTGGTCGCGGATCGAGCGGGCGAGAAGCGTCGCGAGCCGCTCCTGTGCGGCGGTCTGCGCGGCGAGGTCGGCATAGGCCGAGTCGGCGAAGTTGAAGCTGGCGCGTTCGCTCGCCGCGCCGGTCTGCAGCGTCACCCCGGCCGGGGTGCGCAGGGTCCACGTCGCCGTGCCGACATAGTCGGAGCGCGAGGCTGCCTGGTCCGGCTTGAAGGCAAGACGCTCGATGCTTTGACCGAGCACGATCTCGAGCTGCGCCGGTCCGGTGAGTCCAGGCACGCCCCGGCCGATGGTGCGCACCAGTTCCTGCCGCAGGAAGTGGCCTGAGCGGCCCTGGATTTCGAGGATGTCGATCGGGCCGGCGTTTGCGACCGAAGCGCTTGAGCCATAGACCGGCGCGAAGCCGCAGGCGGCAAGCGGCAGTACGGACAGGGCAAGGATCGCTGCGCGGATCATGACGCCACGATATTGACGATGCGGCCCGGCACCACAATGACCTTTCGCACCGTCAGCCCGTCCAGGAAGGGCTTGACGTTGTCGTCGGCCCTGGCCGCCGCCTCAACGGCTTCGGCCGTTGCGTCACGGGGCAAGGTGATCTCCGCCCGTTTCCGGCCATTGACCTGCACGGGCAGCAGCACCGTGTCCGAGACCAGCATGGCCGGATCGGCTTCGGGCCATTTTGCCGTCGCAACCAGTCCCTTGCCGCCGACAAGGGCCCAGCACTCCTCGGCCAGGTGCGGGGCGAACGGGGCGATGAGTTGCGACAGCAGCCGGATCGCCTCGCGCCGCGCGGTCGCCAGGCCGGGAGACGCCTGGCCTTCGGCCTTGCGCAGGGCGTTGGCCAGTTCATTCATCCTGGCGATGCCGACGTTGAAGTGGAATTTCTCGATGCCCTGGCTGACATCGCGAATCGTCCGGTGCGCCATGCGTCGCAGCTCGAGCGCATCGCCGGATGTCACGGGCCCGTCATCCGCCTGCGGCGCCGCCTCGACGATCGCCCAGACTTTCTGGACGAAGCGCCACGCGCCCTCGACGCCAGCTTGCGTCCACTCGACATCGCGCTCAGGCGGGGAGTCGGAGAGCACGAACCATCGCGCAACATCCGCGCCGTAATCGGCGATGATCGCAACCGGATCGACGACGTTCTTCTTCGACTTCGACATCTTCTCAGTGGCGCCGATCTCGACGGGCTTGCCGGTCGAGATCTCGACCAGCGCGCCATCGCGACGCTCGACGTCTTCGGGCAGCAGCCACGCGCCCTCCAGAGACTTGTATGTCTCGTGCGTCACCATGCCTTGCGTGAAGAGGCCGGCGAAGGGTTCGCCGCTGGGCAGGTCGAGCAGGCCGCAGTCACGGAGCGCGCGGGAGAAGAAGCGGGAATAGAGCAGGTGGAGCACGGCGTGCTCGACGCCCCCGATATACTGGTCGACGGGCAGCCAGTAGCTGGCTTCTTCCTTGTTGATCGGCTCTTTCGATTTCGGATCGGCGAAGCGGGCGAAGTACCACGAGCTATCGACGAAAGTGTCCATCGTGTCGGTTTCGCGTTCCGCCTTGCCCGCGCATTTGGGGCAATCGACATGCTTCCATGTCGGGTGGCGCGCGAGCGGGTTGCCCGGTTCGGAGAAGTCGGCGTTGTCGGGCAGCAGGACAGGCAGCTGATTGTCCGGCACGGGCACGGTTCCGCACTTGGCGCACTTGATGACCGGGATCGGGCAGCCCCAGTAGCGCTGGCGCGAGACGCCCCAGTCGCGCAGGCGGTATTGCGTGGTGGCTTCGCCGGCCTGGCGGTTCAGCAGCGCCATGATGGCGGTGGTGATCGCCTGTTTCGTGGTGAGGCCGTTGAGGAAGTCCGAATTGTAGATCGTGCCGTCGCCGGCATAAGCCTCGCCGCTGACGGTGTAGGTTGCGGGATCGGCGCCGGGCGGCAGCACGACGGGCTTGAAGGGCAGGCCGTACTTCTCGGCAAACTCGATGTCGCGCTGGTCGCCGGCGGGCGAGCCGAAGATCGCGCCCGAGCCATAGGTCGAGAGCACGAAGTTCGCGGCCCAGACGGGGAGCTCCCAGTTGGCGTCGAAGGGATGCTTCACGCGGATGCCGAGATCGATGCCGACCTTTTCGGCCTTCTCGATGTCGGCTTCGGACGTGCCGCGCGCGGCGCAGTCGGCCATGAATTTCGCCACGTCAGGGCGCGACTTCGCGATTTCCTTCGTCAGCGGATGATCGGGCGCGAGCGCGAGGAAAGCGGCGCCGAACAGCGTGTCGGGGCGCGTGGTGAAGACTTCGATGGGATCGGTCGCGTGGTTGCGGCCCCGGCTGTCCTTCTCGCGCGACAGGGCGGCGGGAGCGTGGGCGATCTCCCACCAGATCTTCGCGCCCTGGCTCTTGCCGATCCAGTTGCCCTGCATGATGCGGACTTTTTCCGGCCAGCGGTCGAGGCCATCGAGCGCGGCCAGCAGGTCATCGCCGTACCTGGTGATGCGGAAGAACCACTGTTCCAGCTCGCGCTGCTCGACGACGGCGCCGGAGCGCCAGCCGCGGCCGTCGACCACCTGCTCGTTGGCCAGCACGGTGTTCTCGACCGGATCCCAGTTCACCTTCGCGGATCGGCGATAGGCGAGGTCGTTCTCCAGGAACTTCAGGAAGATGCGCTGTTGATGCGCATAATAGTCTGGCTCGCAGGTCGAGATCTCGCGCGACCAGTCGAAGGTGAGCCCCAAAGGCTCAAACTGCGCCTTCATCGCGGCGATGTTCTGGCGCGTCCACTGTCGCGGCTGCGCGCTCTTCTCGATCGCGGCGTTCTCGGCGGGCAGTCCGAACGCGTCCCAGCCCATCGGGTGCAGCACGTTGTAGCCGTTCGCCAGGCGATAGCGCGCAACCACATCGCCCATCGCGTAGTTGCGCACATGGCCCATGTGCAGCCGGCCCGAAGGGTAGGGGAACATCTCGAGGACGTAGGCCTTCGGCATCGTCCCCGCTTCCTTCGCGGACTTGGCCTTGAAGGTTTTCGCGCGCTCCCACGCCGCGCGCCATTTCGGCTCGGTCTCCTTGGGATTGTAGCGGGTCGCCATCGCAGTCGCCTGTTGAATCCGGGCTCACGCCGGAGATTGCACGTCTCTGGCGTCAGCCCAAGAGGCGAGCCAGAACTACTCGATGTTGGAAAGTCGAAGCTGACGCGCCTTGGAGAGAATGGCGTTCTCGAGGGCGAGGTTGGTGTCCGGGCTCACCGCGGAGGTGGTCCAGCTTCCATTGACCATCGTCTCGCGGAAGACCGCAGCCGACACCCCGTCGGCGCGCAAGCGCGTGTCGAGGATGTAGACCGTCGCCTTCAGCCGCTCGTCCGCCTTCTCGGGGTTGGCGTACCAGTCGGTGATGATGACCCCGCCGTAAGGATCGGCCGACGAGATCGGCAGGAAGTTCAGCGTGTCGAGCGCTGCGCGCCACAGATAGGCGTTGACGCCGATGCCGCCGGTTTCCTCCGGCCCCAGGTCCGCACTGGTCCGCGTGGAGGAATTGGCGGTGCTGGAGCCGAAGACGGCGCAGCCGCCGGCCCCCAGAAGGGCCAACGAAGCCACCGCAGCAGCCGCTACTCGAACAAACATCAACCGTCTCCGTTGCCCGGCGCCTTGTTGCGCCCCCGGAACGCCTCAGGCGTTAAAACTTCCTTAGCTGTGAGGCAGTCCTGCTTGCAAGGGCCGGACGCTGCTTGCACTCGCAGCCGCGCCGACTCTTGTTAGAAGCTGGGTTGAACTGAGATTGCGGAGGAATTCTGGCATGGGACGGTTCCTGACGCTTACAGCGCTGGTGCTTGGGGTTTCGCCTGCGGCGCTGGCCCCCGCCGCAATGGCCCAGGCCGAGCCCGGGGGAACGGATCTTGGCGGAGGATGGCTGCTCGACGCCCGGCTGACGCTGGCCGCCTCGACGACCAGCGACACAACGGTGCTGGCGCCGGCCTCCGACGGCATTCTCGCTTCAGGGGACCTCCTGGTCACCAAGTCGGTCACCACGGACAACGGCCTCACTTTCGGTTGGCGCGGCGAAGTGCGCATCGAGAAGGATGCGCCTGGCCGGCCTTCCTTTGCCGGCGTCCTCGGCAACTGCCCGGCCAACAACGTCACCTGTCCGCGCGTGCCCGACGGCGTGTTCTTCATCACGCCTGTCTCGCCCGCGACCGGCATCGCGGCCGATGGCGTGCAACCCGACGAGGACATCTTTGCAACGCTGGAAAGCGCATCCCTCACCGTTTCCGGACCGTGGGGCGAGGGCGTGTTCGGCCTCGATTCCGGCGTCGCCTCACGGCTCGATGCGCGTCCGCCCACTCTGCTGCAACGTGTTTCGGCATCATCGCCGGGGCTCGATCCGACAGGCCTCGTCGTCACGCGCGCGCGAAACGACGTCACCGGGCCATCGCCCAAGGTCTCCTATCTCAGCCCGCGCTGGGTTGGATTTCGCGTCGGCGGATCGTTCACGCCGAAGGCCAACCTACGCAGCGCCGATTTTGATCCGGACTTCAGCGGCGGCAACCTCGCGAACGCGGAACTCGAAAACCTGTTCGAGGGCGCGGCTTCGTTCGACCGCCAGTTCACCGGCCTCGGCGCCCATGTTCGCGGCGCGCTGACCTACACGATCGGGCAGAGCGGCAGCGGCCGGGCGGGCTTCGGCGACTATGAGGCGCTGGGGGCCGGGATCGAGATCGAGAAGGACAATTGGACGGGCGGCCTGCGGTGGCTTTCCAGCAACAATGCGTGGGATTCCGGCGACGGTGACTATCAGGCATTCGAGCTTGGCCTAACTCGCCAGCAAGGCGACTGGCGCTTCGGCGTGGAGACAGGCTGGTCGGAAGACCAGTTGAGCGGGATGGAAGGCTTATCCTGGCTGGCGGGAGCGAGTTACAAGCTCAACAGGCATGTCGAGCTGGGACTGGCCTGGACGTCTGCCGGGGCGGATGTGCCGGTCCTGTTACCGTCAGGTAGCGGACACACAAATGCCAGTAATGACGGTGTAGTCTTTGAGATCACTGTGCGGAATTAGCGACACTCCGAGGTAATTATTGCCTTGAAGCCATCGCTTAATTCTCGTTAACTTTTCTGAAGCGAGTCGGACGTACTATTCGGGGAAGGAGGGCAGGACATGCGCATTTCAGCACAACTCGTTTGTCTGGCCGCCTGCCTGGCGGCCTCGCCGGCTTTTGCCCAGGCGAAAGACGGGCCGTCTGCGTCCTCGGCGCCGCAAACCCTGTCGAGCAAGCCCGGCGTGTCGGCGCAGACCGAGACCCAGCTCAACGGGCAGTCGCCCCAGCTCAATCTCGGCTTCGGCTTCTCCAAGAGCACCGAGCATTCGGCGCTTCCGCTGGCGCCGATCGAGAAGGACCAGCTTGAGTTCTCGTGGAAGCCGGGCGGGAAGTGGGGCATCACGCTCGACCTCACCAGCCGGTCGCAGAACGAACTGCTTCCGCGCCAGGAAGTCGAGGCCGGCGCCTACTACCAGGTGACGCCGCGCTTCCGCTTTGGCGGCTCGGTCGCCCTCAATGGCGACAAGCTCAGCCGTCCGGAGCAGAGCTTCGGCAAGGAAGTCGACGAGGCGTCGGTCCGCCTCGAATCGGCGTTCTCCTTCTAGATTTTCCATCCCTCCAGCACGCCGTCGATCGCGGCCCATCCGGCTGCGTGCGTCATGGCGCGTGAAGCGTTGGCTGCGCTAATCCCGCCCAGCGCATAGACCGGCAGCGCGGCGTTGCGCGCCAGAATCCGGAAGGCGAGGGCGCCGATCGGCCGGCCAGCGCTGGGACTGGCGCCGCCGAAGACGGACGAGACAATCACTGCATCGACCCTGAGCCCGGCCGCGCGCGAGATGGCGGCGCGGCTGTGAGCCGATGCGGTCTCGATCCAGCGGGGATGGCGGGGGCGGACGCCTGAGAGCCGCGCCTCGGGCCAGTGCACGCCGTCCGCGCCGATTGCCCGCGCGAGATCCGGATCGGCGGAGACCAGCAGCACCAGGCGTCGCTGCCTGCAGATGCGCGCCAGCCTCGCCCCCGCCTCAAGCCGGTTCTTCGCCCCGAAATGGCGGAAGATCACGCCGAAGCCTGGCGGCAGGCGCGCGGCGATGCGCTCGGGTTGCGGCGTGCGCTTCGGATCGGTCATGAACCAGGCGCGGGGCAGGGGGTGGCCGCCTCGCGAAAACGCGGGCCGGGCCATCCGCGTCGCGGCGAGAAGCTTGCGGCGGACCGCGGCTTGCTGTTGAGACTTCGTCATGGACGGGCTCGAAAAGGATATCGCAGACGCGCGCGCAGGCGTTCTCGCCCGCATCGCCGCAGCCGCCAAGCCGGCCGGGCGCGATCCGGCGTCGATTGTGCTGACTGCGGTCTCCAAGCTGCAGCCCGAGGAGCGCATCGAGGCCATGCTGCAAGCCGGCCAGCGCGTCTTCGGCGAGAACCGCGTGCAGGAAGCGCAGGAGCGCTGGGCGGCTCGCCGCGCCGCCCGCGCCGACCTCGAACTCCGCCTGATCGGCCCGCTGCAGACCAACAAGTCCAGGGACGCCGTTACCCTGTTCGATGTCATAGAGACGCTGGACCGGCCAAAACTCGCCGCCTCGCTCGCCGACGCCGCGTCGAAACTGGGCCGAGCGCCAAGAGTGTTGGTGCAGGTCAATACTGGCGAGGAGGAGCAGAAGGCCGGCATCGTCCCGCACGAGGCCGACGCCTTCATCGCCAACATCCGCCGCGACTACGGCTTCGAGCCCGAAGGGCTGATGTGCATCCCGCCGGCGGATGAGCCTGCGGGTCCCCACTTTGCGCTGCTGGCCAGGATCGCCGCGCGCAACGGGCTGTCGATGCTCTCGATGGGCATGAGCGCCGACTACGAAATCGCCATCCTGCATGGCGCAACGCATGTGCGCGTCGGTTCAGCCCTGTTCGGCGCCCGCAGCTAGGCGCGGCCGGGTCAATCCCAGCGCCAGCATGATCTGCGCGGCCGCGTAGGTGATCCAGACCGAGCCTGGCGGCGCCGCCACCTGCCGGAACATGTCCACGGCGATCAGCGTGTCCGAGAGCATGAAGATCACAGCCCCCAGCTTGGCGATCGTTGGCGCGCGCGACATTAGCGCCACGACCGCCATGGACGATATGATCGTCTGGTAGATCAGGGCGGGAACCGTCAGCTCGGCCATGCCCGGCGCCAGCCATATCCCCAGCTCTACCGAAATGGCGACGACCACGACGGCAAGCGGCCATGCCTTCCAGGCGACGCCCTCGCGCCGCATGATCTGGACGAAGGACGCCAGATAGCAGAGGTGCGCCAGTCCGAACGCCGCCATGCCGGCGACCATGTTCGGCAGCTCCAGCGCCACATCGCCGACCGATGACAGCAGGAAGCCCAGCGCCGGCAGCCATACGCCCCGCATCGCTGCGTAGACGCCGAGCAACACAATGCCTGAAGCCTTCCACGCCGGGCCATACGGCATCGGCGCATCGACCCATTCATTGGCGAGATGCGACAGCGCCAGCGCCGCGCCTGCATAGAAGACGATGCGCGCAGGATCGGGGCGGGCTGTGACGTTGCTTGTCATGACGGGAGTCGTAGCGAGGGGCGCGCGGCCTGTCGATTTCTCCCAAGGGAAGGCCTGTCCGCACGCATCAGCGCGAGACTGTCAGCTCATCCCCAGGCCTTGCCGCCTTCAGCAACTCCAGCAGATCAGGCAGGGCGCAGGCGACGCAACCTTCCGTCTGAGAATAATCCGGTCGGGCGACATGCAGGAAGATCGCGCTGCCCCGGCCCGAGATCACGGGGTCGTCGTTGAACCCCAGTTCCACGACCAGGTCGTAGACATGGTCCTCGCGCCACAGGATCTCGTGTCGCGCGTGGAAAGGCAGGCGCACCTGACGGTTGTATTCGATGTCCATCGGATCGTCGCACCAGCCCATCTGCGGGGTCAGCGCAGTTGCCGGAATTCGCGTCTCAGGCCTGGCGATCCGGTCGGGCCGATAGAGGACGCGCCGCATCGGCCAGGCACCCAGGGGCGTCGCGCCGTCGCCTTCGCGCTTGTCCGAAGCCTCCACCAGCCCGCCCCATCCGAGCGCGCAACGCACGTCTTTTCCTGCCCAGCGCAGCCGTCCTGCAGAAACGGCTTCAAATGCGGGTGTTCGCCCAGGTGTTAGCATTGGCTTCCTTCGCGCCTACATCGTACCTAGACTTAGGTTGCCCCGCGCGGAAGATGCGAGGCCGGGAGGACGTGGATGACCACTGCCAAGACGATCCTGCTCGTCGACGACGATGCAGAGCTGCGCGAGGCGCTGGCCGAGCAGTTCGAGTTGCACGAGGGCTTCCGGATCGAGCATGCAGGCTCGGCGGGGGAGGGGGTCCGCAAGGCTGAATCGACCCGCGCCGACCTGGTCATCCTCGATGTCGAGCTGCCGGACATGGACGGCCGCGACGCCTGCCGGCTGATGAGAAAGCACGGCATCGCCGCCCCCATCGTGATGCTGACGGGCCAGACCACGGACGCCGACGCCATCCTCGGCCTCGATTCCGGCGCCAATGACTATGTCACCAAGCCGTTCAAATTCTCGGTGCTGCTCGCCCGCGTGCGCGCCCACCTGCGCACGTTCGAGCAGAGCGAAGACGCTACCTTCCGCCTCGGTCCCTACGAATTCCGGCCGGCCGCGAAACTCCTGATCGACGAGAAGGAGCGCAAGATCCGCCTCACCGAAAAAGAGACCAACATCCTGAAATACCTCTACCGCGCCGGCGGCAAGCCGGTCGGCCGCGAGGAGCTGCTTTCGGAAGTCTGGGGCTACAACGCCAACGTCACGACCCATACGCTGGAGACGCACATTTACCGCCTCCGCCAGAAGATCGAGCCCGATCCGGCGAACGCGCGCCTGCTGCTGACCGAAAGCGGCGGGTACCGGCTGCAGGCGTGAGACGAAGAGGCGGCGGACGAATCGACAGCCCGCTTGCGCACGGGTGCGACCGAAACTCAAAGGCCGGGCGGCCTGCGCCCAAGGAAAAATGGCAGGTCGGCAAGGGCTCAGGTTTTCGCCTTGCCTTTCAAGCTGTCGGCGCCGCGTTCGGCCTCGCGCAGCACGCGCAGAAAATTGCCGCCCCAGATCTTCTTGATGTCGTCGGCTGAATAGCCGCGGCGGACGAGGCCGAGCGTAACGGCAAGCGACTCGCTCGCATCCTGATACCCCTCGATACCGCTGCCATGATTGAAGTCCGTGCCGATGCCGACATGGTCGATGCCAACGCGTTTCACGATGTAGTCGATATGGTCGATCATGATGTCGACCGTTGCTGGCCCGAGCGCCTCGCGGATCGAGGCTGAGAAGGTTTCCTTCGCGACCGGATCCGGAAGCTCCCAATAGAGTTCGTAGGGATAGGAATAGGCCTCGGGAAGGCCCGCCGCGGTTCGCGCCTTCTTGATGGCTTCAAGCTTTTCCGGGGTCGAGAAATTGATCAGATAGGCCGAGAACGGCGCGACGTGAATGACCCCCCCGGTCGCCCCGATGCGATCGATTTCCTCGTCGGAAAGATTGCGCGTGGCGTTCGAGATCGCGCGGACGTTTGAGTGGCTGGCGACTACAGGCGTCTTCGACCGGGCAATGGTCGCCAGGGTGGCCGCTTTCGACGCCTGGGACACATCGACGACGCCCCCGAGTGCGTTGATGCGGTCAATCGCGGCCAGCCCGAGAGCCGACAACCCGCCGTGGGCGTCGGGCTCATACAGTCCCGTCGCCGGATCATGGAATGGGCGCGAGGAGTCGGAGAAGTCGTTGTGCGCCAGGTGATTGAGAGCAAACACGCGGACGCCAGCCTGATAGAATGTGTCGAGCGCGGAGACATTCCCCGCAAGCGCCCGGGCATTCTGGAATCCCAGGATCAACGCCGTCTTGCCGCTTTCGCGGATCGCCAGGATTTCATCGGCTGACTTCGCTATCGCGACGGTGTCGGCATTCTCGGCGGCCAGCGCCCGAACGGCTGCAAGCTTTTCGTCCGCTTCCGCGCGCGCCTCCGCGTCTCCTGCAGGGGTGCGCGGCCCGGGCCCGACCGCGATCGACATGACGACGGCCCCGACTCCCCCGCCTTGAGCTTCGAGGGGGCTACCTTTGACAATCCGTCAGCGCTGAGAAAATTCGCCGCTGTTGACGGCACAACAATGTCAGCATGCGCATCCAGAACCAGAGCCTCTTGATGGACGGCGCGCGCGCGTTCGGTCAACGCGGCTTCACTGGGCGGCGCGCTCTCCGAGGCGGCCTTTTCGGACGGCGCACAGGCGGACATGGCGAAAGCCAGGACGACCATGGCAGCGAATTTTCCCAGGGTCCTGCCAGGGACGACGATTGCAGGCATCATTGTGTGCACTCCAAGGGCCAAGCGCGGCGATCAGGCGATCGTCGGTGGTTTCACGCCGTTTGCGCCGGGACAAGTGCCGGCCTGCTGCATGAGAACAGTGTGATGCTCGAAATTCGGTAGGGTCTGCGCTTGGGCAAAGAGGGCGGGTTGCGCCTCGGCCTACGCACAGCCCTCGACATACTGGATGCTCGGGCCGCCGGCGTGGATCGCGCCGACTTTGCCGGCGCCGTCGATCTCGTAGACGAAGCCGCGGGCGTCTGCGTCCTGTACGTAAGGTTCGGCGCGTGGGGCTGTCCACCAGGTGATGTATTCAGCGGGGGCCTCCTGGTATTTGTGCGGCGTGGCCTTTGCATCGGCGCCGTAGGCGGTCTTGACCGCGTCGGGCGTGTCGCCGAGTCCGAGGCCCCTGTCGGTCTTCACGGTCGAGAGTTCGCCGATGGTGATCCGGGTCAGCTTGTCCGCTTCCAGCATCACCCACAGTGCCGTCCGGCGTGCGCTGTGGCTGGAACTCAAGGCAGTCGCTGCCGGGAATGCCGACGGCGTCCGGGTCCTTCCTGTCGCCGACCGCGGCGATCACTTCCGCCTTGGACATGCCGATCTTCAGGGGACCCCATCCGGTCGGGGTCAGCACGTCGGCAGAGGCCGCCGCGGGAGCAGGGGCGGGCGCCGTGCTGGTCGCGGGGGCTTCCGTTCCTGGCGTGCAGGCGGCAAGGACGAGGGCGGCGAAGACGAAGATGCGCTTCAAGGGCGGCTCCGATCGGCAAGACGACTCGCCCAGCCTATACCGCCTCCCGAGGCGGCGGCGATAGCCGATCGCGCATCGGCGGATACGTAGGTCACGCCGGCGCTTGGACGCTCACTGTTACCGGGACATGATCGCTCGGCTTGTCGCCGCCGCGTTCTTCCGGGTGGATCCTGTAGCTGGCGATGTCGACGAGGGGCGTTGCGCGCCGGTCGGCCCACCAGTGATCGAGCCTGCGCCCGCGGTTCGAGACCTTCCAGTCGGCGGCGCGATAGCTCCACCAGGTATAGAGCTTCTCGCTGGGCGGATGCTTGGCGCGGGCGATGTCGGTGAACTTGCCTTCGCTGAGGATGCGCTTGAGGCCGTCCGTCTCGACGGGCGTGTGGCTGACGACGCCCAGGAGCTGCTTGTGCGACCACACATCGTTCTCTTCCGGCGCGATGTTGATGTCGCCGGCAACGAGCAGCGGAGGCGCAGACCGCCTGGCGGCGCGCGCAGCGTACTCTCCGCGCATGCGCTCGATGAAGTCGAGCTTGTGCGCGAACTTCTCGTTGACCTCAGGATCGGGAATGTCGGCGCCTGCCGGAACATAGAGATTGTGTAGTTCGAACCCGCCCACCTTCACGGTGGCGCAGCGCGCATGGCCGTGGCGGCAGAATTCGGGCGGCGCGACTTGCTCGAGCGGGAGTTTCGAGACGATGGCGACGCCGTGCATGCCCTTCTGGCCGGAAAGGTGGATGTGCCGGTACCCCGCCGCCTCGAACGCCTTTCGCGGGAACTGGTCCTCAAGGCATTTGATCTCCTGCAGGCACAGGACATCGGGCTTCTCGCGCTTGAGGAAGGCGGTGACGCGATCGATGCGGAGGCGAACCGAATTGATATTCCAGGTCGCCAGCTTGAGGCGGTTCATGTGGGCGCGAATTGTCTCGGGGCGGAAAGACCAGAAGCAGACTCGCGTGCGCCGCTGCGCAAATCAACGGCAAACACGCGCGATCAGCGGTAAATCAATGGCGGAGCGGCGGATAAACAAACGCGCCCGGCCGCGGGGACAGCCAGGCGCGTCTTGCGCCCCGGGGGCGCGATGGGGCCGGGGGATAGCTCCGGCTTTTCAACTCCACTCCAGCGCCCGCGGGGGGAAGTCTCGGGCGCGAGCCGAGCCGAACCACGTGGCAATTACGCCACTTGCGCGAACATTTGGCAACTTAACGTCTCTTAAAAATTGTGTGTTGCGATCCCGCTACGTCAACCCTTGACGCCGAGACGGCCCGCAGCGGGGGTGATTCGGGCCTGGGGCTATCCCGGAAGGTTGCGGTTGAAGGTCAGCGCCGGTCGTCGCGCGCGTCGTTGGGGTCCTTCACCACGAACAGGGACGGCTTGAGCGTCACATTGCGCTTCACGTCCATCAGCTTGACGCGCGTCTCTGCGCCGGCGCCGTCCAGCGAGCGCCAGCCGAGCAGTTCGAAATCCGAGGCGCGGAATTCCAGGATCATCTTGCCCTGCGCCTCGCCGGTCTTGTCGACCAGAGTGACGAAGTGCGAGCCGCTCGACGAGGTCACGTCAGAAACGCTGCCGTCGCGCTTGAGATCGACATTGGAGCGCAGGAAGAGATGCAGCGGCGTCGAGGCCAGCGGGGCCGCGTCATAGGATTTGCGCCTGGGCTCCTCGATCGACACCGACGTGCCGTCGGAGACGATGTACATGGGCTCGGGGCTCGAATAGTCGAAACGCACCTTGCCGGGGCGGTTGATGTAGAACGCGCCTGCCGACGATTTGCCGGCCTGGTCGATCTGGCTGAACTTGCCCTGCGCGGTCCTCACCTCGGTCAGCGCCTTGCCGACGCGGTCGATGATCGCATTGCGGTCCCCTGCGGGAGAGACCTGGGCGCGGGCGCCTTCGTGGCCGGCGGGGCGGGCCGCCCCTGGATCCTGATCAGCTCGGCAACGGGCGCCTTCGGCGCAATCACGGCCGGAAGGTTTTTCGGCGCGAGCCCGGCAGGCGCAACCTTCACGGGCTGCACGGCAGGGGCGGCCGACGCCGCGGAGGGCAGCGTTCCGGAGAGGGCAAGCGGGAGGAGGATGGCCGAGATCAGGGTGCTCATGGCCGCAAACCTCGGCTTGCCAACCGGCGAAAACAAGACAGGCCCAAGGTTTTTTCGCCCTGTTTTCATGAACATCGGTTCAGTCCTATGGTGAGTGGAACGGGTCATGGGGAAACCTAACGCGATGACGCCGAAACAGTTTCACGACGTGGTCATGGCGTTCCCCGAAACGGAGCTTTCGACGTCCTACGGCCAGCCGGCTTACAAATCCTTCGGGAAATTCCTCACCCGGCTGCGCCAGGAAGATGACAGTGTGGTGCTCGGCCAGGTGCCGTTCGACGAACGCGACCTGATCTGCGAGGCCGATCCGGAGACCTTTCACGTCACCGACCACTACAGGAACTACCCTTATGTGCTCGCGCGGCTGAAGCGACTCGATGTGAAGACGCTCCGGGGCTATCTGACGAGACAATGGCGCCACAACGCGCCCAGGACATGGCTCAAGGCGTGGGAGGCGGGGGAGGCGCCGCCCATGATCGCGAAGAAGAAGAAGACGGCGCGCGGCGTGGGATCGGGGGCGAGGAGAAAGTCTCGATGAGGATCCTGCTCTTGCTGATCGTCGCAGTGGCCGTGGCCGGCTATTTCACCCGGCCCGGCGCAGACGCACACTGGAAGACGGTCGCCGCCCTGATCCAGCAGGGCAAGGTGGATGGCGGGACCATGGCGTCGCGCGGAGGCGCATTCGAGGATTTCTATGTCGTAACGAAATACGTGTTCAGCACGGGCGGCAGGCCGCAGGTCGAATGCTGGGGCGCCTTCACGCGCTTCCTTTGCGTCGAGCCAGGCGGTACGGAAAAGCTGGACGCGCCGGCCTGAGGGCCGGGAAGGGGATGCGCCAATTTCTGGCGCGAGTCGGGAGGATGACTGAATGAGGACGTTACTGGTTCTGGTGCTGCTGGCCGCCCTTGGCGCAGGCGGTTACCTGTCGCGGCCAAACATCGACGCGCAGCGCTCGCACGCCAACAAGCTGATCACCGACCTGCGCGCAAGCAAGGACGGCAAGGACAGCATTGGCGACCTGCTGAGCGGCCTGTTCGAGACCTCGACCCGCAAGGACGATTTCCAGGACTACTATGTCGCGACGAAATACACGGCGAAGGCCGACGACAAGGTGCTGACCGATTGCTGGGGCGCCTTCTCGCAATTCTTCTGCTCGACGCCAGTTGTCGACGCGAAATAGCCCGACAAGAAGCAGCGCGGATGGCCCACGACCACGGCGATCATGATTCCCCTGGCGGCCCCTCCCACGATCATGGGCCGCGCTGGAAGCATGATGGCGTGCGGGTGATCCCGGGAAATTCGCTCGACGGCAATACCGCCCAGACGCCGGGCATGGACCGCAAGGCGGCGATCAACCATGCCCGGGTCGGCGCCCAGAAGATCTGGGCCGGCACGGTCGCAATCCAGCCCAACGCCAAGACCGGCGCGCATCATCATGGCGAGCTGGAAAGCGTGATCTACGTGGTGCGGGGCAGGGCGCGCATGCGCTGGGGCGACCATCTCGAATTCGTCGCCGAGGCGGGGCCAGGCGATTTCATCTATGTGCCGCCCTACGTGCCGCACCAGGAGATCAACGCCAGCCGGGACGAGCCGCTCGAATGCGTCCTGGTCCGCTCCGACAACGAAGCCGTCGTCGTCAATCTCGACATCGAGCCCGCCGAACAGCCAGAGAACGTCGCGTGGATCGATCCGATCCACAAGGCGCAGGACGGCAAGGCATGAGCCCAGAAACAAAAAAGGCCGGCTCCGAGGAGCCGGCCTTCCTGATTGGATCGTTCGTCCGTCCGGCTTACGCCGTGCGGAGGTTGACCGCCGACATTTTGCCGGAGCGCTTGTCAGCCTGTTCTTCGAACGAGATCTTCTGGCCGTCGACGAGACCGCGGAGGCCTGCCGCTTCAACCGCGCTGACGTGGACGAAAACGTCTTTGCCGCCGTTGTCCGGCTGGATGAAGCCGTAGCCTTTGGTCGAGTTGAACCATTTCACGGTTCCAGTGGTCATGAGGGTATTCCTTAGATTAGTGACGACGTCCGCGACGCACGCGATCCGCCTGGTGCATCAAGTGAAGGTGGATGTCGTCAGCACGCCCTCGCAACAAATGTCGTCTGGGCAAGGCCAAGTCG
The DNA here is from genome assembly GCA_963718145.1 of uncultured Alphaproteobacteria bacterium. GTDB lineage: Bacteria > Pseudomonadota > Alphaproteobacteria > Caulobacterales > Hyphomonadaceae > UBA7672. The sequence continues at coordinate 451,690 of CAVQYJ010000020.1, forward strand.
TCGGCCGAAACTCGATTGGGGCGCGTCCTAGCACATCCTGAGGTCCCGGAACAGGCCCGCCGCGCACGTGAACTTATTGCCATTTATGCCTTCCGAGCCCATATCAAACGTGTCGTTCGGTCGGCGTGACATCCATGCCGCGGGTGACGCCGGAGATTCCGCGTGGCCCTCGACGACCGCATTCCGCAGATGACGGAGACCGAACTCGCCAACCTTCGCGACAACGCCTTGCGTCTGACGCAGAGCGGGTCGCCTCAGCAGAAAGCAGAAGCCGAGCGGCTGCTTCCCCTCATCGCAACCGCGCTGGCCGCTCTGAAAATCGCCAAGTCGGAAGCCCTGCAGAAGCAGAAGCTGGAACGCAAGGAAGCGGCGACCGCCACGCGCAAGCGCCGCGCTGCGGCCGCCAAGGCCGAGGCGGAAGCCGACTGAACCAATCATCGCGGCAACAAACAAAAAGGCCGACTCGACGAGCCGGCCTTTGTCGTTGGGGCGGGGCAGGGCTCGCCGTCAGGCGGCGTCCTCACGCGAGTCGCGGCTGGCGATCTGGCGCTTGCCGGAATGGTCGGCGGCGGTAATGACGCCTTCGCGCTCCATGCGCTCGATCATCGACGCGGCGCGGTTGTAGCCGATGCGCAGCACGCGCTGGACGTAGGAGGTCGTGGGGCGCTTGTCGCGCAACACGGCCGCCACGGCCTCGCGGTACATGTCCTCTTCCGGATCGCCCGAGCTTGTGCCGAAGGCCGCGTCCGCGACCGAGGCTTCTTCTTCGACCTCGTCGGTGATGCCTTCCACATACTGCGGCGTGCCCTGGTCCTTGAGCCACGACACCACGCGCTCGACTTCCTCGTCCTTCACGAAGGGCCCGTGCACGCGAGTGATCTTGCCGCCCGATTGCATCCAGAGCAGGTCGCCCATGCCAAGCAGCTGCTCAGCGCCCTGCTCGCCCAGGATGGTGCGCGAGTCGATCTTGGTGGTGACCATGTAGGAGATGCGGGTCGGGAAGTTCGCCTTGATCGTGCCGGTGATGACGTCGACCGAGGGGCGCTGCGTCGCGGTGATCAGGTGGATGCCCGCCGCGCGCGCCATCTGGGCGATGCGCTGCACCGCGCCTTCGATGTCCTTGCCCGCGACCAGCATGAGGTCGGCCATCTCGTCGATGATGACCACGATGTGCGGCATGGGCTCGGGCTTGATGTGCTCGTTTTCCCAGACGGCCTCGCCGGTTTCCTTGTTCCACCCGGTCTGAACCTGGCGGGTGAGGTGTTCGCCCTTGGCGGCGGCTTCCTCGGCCTTCTGGTTGAAGCCGGCGAGGTTGCGCACGCCCATCTTCGACATCAGTTCGTAGCGGCTCTCCATTTCGCGCACGACCCATTTCAGGGCCAGCACGGCCTTCTGCGGGTCCGTGACGACGGGAGCAAGAAGATGCGGGATGCCCTCGTAGATCGACAGTTCGAGCATTTTCGGGTCGATCATGATGAAGCGGCACTTCTCGGGCGGCAGCTTGAACATCAGCGACAGGATCATCGCGTTGATGCCGACCGACTTGCCGGAGCCGGTGGTGCCGGCGATCAGCAGGTGAGGCATCTTGCCAAGGTCGGCGATCATCGGCTGGCCTTCGATGCTCTCGCCGAGAGCGAGGGGAAGGGCCATGCGCGAGCGCGAGAATTCGTTGGCGGTGAGAAGGTCGCGCAGGTAGACGGTTTCGCGCGTCGGGTTCGGCAGTTCGATGCCGATGGCGTTGCGTCCCGGGATGACGGCGACGCGCGCCGAGGTCGCGGACATCGAGCGGGCGATATCATCCGCAAGAGAAATGACCTGCGAGGACTTGACGCCGGGGGCGGGCTCCAATTCGAAGAGCGTGACGACGGGTCCGGGGCGCACTTCGGTGATGCGGCCTTTCACCTTGAAGTCGTTGAACACGGCCTGCAGGCGGTCGGCCATGTCGAGCAGGCGCGCCTCATCGACGTCGGACGAGCGCGGCGGGGGCACGTCGAGCAGTTCGATCGGCGGCACCACGGAGGAGGCATCGCGCACCACGGGGGCCGGCGCGCGGGAGCCCACGGCCGCAGAGCCAGAGCGCGCGGCGCCGGCCGGCTTGGCGATGTTGCGCGGCGAGGGCGCCGTGGCGGCAGGACGTCGCCTCGCCTTCCGGGATCGGGCGGCTTTCCAGAACGCGCGGCGTGATCGGGCGCGTGCGGCCGTCGGCGCCTTCGGCCTTCTCGACGGCGGTAAAGAAGCCGCGATCGCCTTCTTCGAAACCGTCTTCCTCGGTGTAGACGATCGGCTCGATGACTTCCTCGGGCTTCTTGCCGAGCAGCCGGCCGACCATGGCGCCAACCGCGGCGCCAAATCCGGCGCCGCCGGCGGGCTGAGAGGTGAGGGCAGGCAGGCCCGGCATCGCTTGCTGCGCCGGCCGTTCGGGCTTGCGGGTGAGGGCGCGCCACAGGCTGGCGCCATCGCTGGCGCCAAGGCCCATCGCCATCGCGGCGAACAGGATCGCGGTGACGCCGGCCAGCATCGAGGCCCACATCTGGGCGTCGGGCACTTTCAACGCGGCGAACGGCGTCGCGGCGATCGCCAGCAGCACGTCGCCGACAACCCCGCCGAGGCCGGCGGACAGGACCCAGGATTTCGGGATCGGCCATTCGGCCAGGCAGCAGGCGGCGAACACGACGGCCAGCATGCCCCACATCCAGGCGGCGCTGTCGCGCTGGCCCATGCCAAGCGTGCGGCGCAGGCCGCCGACCATCAGCGCAAAACCCATCAGCCAGGCCGTCCAGCCGAAGCCCTGAGTCATCAGGTCGGCCACGGCGGCGCCCGCGGCGCCAAAAAGATTGTCGGGGCCGAGCACGGCACCGGTTTCCGGATCGAGCACGGCGGATACTGCCGAGTTGAAACTCGCATCGGTCGGCGAATAGGAGCCGCACGCGCCGCAGATGAAGACCCCGGCGGAGAACGCCAGCAGGCCGGACAGGAACCGGCTCAGCGCACTGGCGCCGCGCGGCTCGTAGGCCTCGTCCGCTGTATGGGACGCACGCGTCTGCGGCATGCCTTCGTCCTCGCTCGATAGGGTTAAGTGGAGCAGGACGACCATGGCGCGGCGGGGCTTAACGCCCTCCAAACGCCAGCGGCGGTCCAGGGCCTTTTACGGTGAAATTTCATTGCGGCGCCGCGGTAAACGCGCGGCAAAAAAAGGGTCCCGGAAGCGCCGTGCACAGATAACCGGCAGGTCTTCCGGGACCGATCCCCATGATCCAGCCTTGCGGTCGGTTCACGACCGAAGAAATAGCGGCGTTTTCGACTCTGGCGGCGGGATAGTCGGCCCCGGCCGGATCCGCCGCGACCCTTGCCCTGTTCGGGGTCAGGGCCTCAGGCAGGCGCCCAAAAACTGTGCAATTGCAAACGACCCCAAGAAGCCGCGGGGGGCTTTGCTTGTTTGGCGGGCAGTTGGACGCCCCTATCAGGGCGGCATCGTCGCGGGGGCAATCACGTTCGCGGGAAGGTGCGCTTGAACTTTTGCGCCGGTTGCGAGTCAACCCAAGGGGAGACCAATGACTAACAAAATCAGTCGACTAGATCGACTTTCACTTTGGGGATCCGGCCTGAAGGCAGGCTTGGCGGCCATGGCCGCTGGTTTGATGTTTTCAGCCCTCTCGCCCGCGCTGGCGCAACAGCCTGCGGCGCCGCCGGCAGCGGAGGCTCCGGCAACGCCTGAGGCAACGGTGCCTGCCGCCGATCAACCGGCCCCGGCGCCGGCCCCGGAAGCGGCTGCTCCCGAAGCCCCGGCGGCTGCCGGCGAGATCAAGGCGCCAGACGTGACGGTGGATAAGGGCGACACGGCATGGATGATGGTGTCGACCGTCCTCGTCCTCATCATGATCATTCCGGGCCTCGCCCTCTTCTATGGCGGCCTCGTGCGCACCAAGAACATGCTCAGCGTGCTGATGCAGGTCTCGACCGTGACCGTGATCGGCATGCTGGCCTGGGCGCTCTGGGGCTACAGCCTCGCCTTCACGGACGGGGGAGGGCTCAACTCCTTCGTCGGTGGAACGGCGCGCTTCTTCCTCGCCGATGCGGGTACCGACCTCTCCGACAACAATGCGGCGACGTTCTCCACCGGCATCTACATTCCCGAAATCGTGTTCGTCTGCTTCCAGATGACCTTCGCCTGCATCACCGCGGCGCTGGTCCTCGGCGGCCTCGCCGAGCGCGTGAAGTTCGCGGGCATCGTGATCTTTGCGGTCGTGTGGCCGCTGCTGGTCTACTACCCGATCGCGCACATGGTCTGGTGGTGGCCGGGGCCGGATTCGGTCGCGACCGGCGCCGCCGTCAAGGATGGCGTCGTGCAGGGCGCGGGCTTCATCTGGGCTGCGGGCGCCCTCGACTTCGCCGGCGGCACGGTCGTTCACATCAACTCCGGTATCGCCGCGCTGATGGGCGCGATCGTCCTCGGCAGGCGCACCGGCTACAAGAAAGAGCCGATGCCGCCGCACTCGCTGACGATGACGCTGATCGGTACGGGGCTCCTGTGGTTCGGCTGGTTCGGCTTCAACGCGGGCTCCAACCTCGAAAGCAACTATTATGCGGGCCTCGCCATGGCGAACACCTTCCTCGCCACGGCCGCCGCGGGCTTCTCCTGGATGCTGGTGGAATGGGTTCTCCGCCGCCGTCCGAGCCTGCTCGGCATGTGCTCGGGGATCGTTGCGGGCCTCGTGGCGATCACGCCGGCCGCCGGCTTCGCCGGTCCGCTCGGCGCGATCATCCTCGGCCTCGTCGTCTCGCCCGTCTGCCTGTTCTTCTGCGCGCAAGTGAAGAAGATCTTCGGCTATGACGACGCGCTCGACGTGTTCGGCATCCACTGCGTCGGCGGCATCATCGGCGCGCTCGGCACCGGCCTGGTCGTGAACCCGGCCTGGGGCGGGGCTGGCGTTGTCGACTACGTCAACTGCTCTGCGGATGGCGCGGTCCTCGGCGTCTGCCCGGTCGCGACCTACAACCTGGTCACGCAGATGACGGCGCAAGCGACCGGCGTGGTGGTCACTCTGCTGTGGTCGGGCATCGGCAGCCTGGCGATCTGGGGCCTTCTGCGTGTTCTCGGCCTGCTGCGCGTCAGCCAGGATGTCGAGGAAGAAGGTCTCGACATCAACGAGCATGGCGAGGCGGCCTACCACCCGTAGGCTGTTTCGGACGGCCCTCTCGCAGCGCTGCCGGCGCGGCGCCAGGGAGGGAGAGACAGGATCGGGGCGCGGTCACATGGCCGCGCCCCTTTTTCTTTGTGGCCCGACAGGCTTATGTGTTGGCCATGGCCGCACGCCCTAGATCATCGGCAAAACCCCCGCCCTGCGACATCGCCATCGCCGGCGGCGGACCGGTGGGGTTGACGCTGGCCCTGGCGCTCGCCCGGCGCGGGTATGAGGCGGTGATCATCGACGGCGCTCCGGCGCCGAAGGCGGGCAGGGTCAGCGACAGCCGGGCGTTCTTCATCGCCTATGGTTGCTGGCGGATTTTCCGCGCGCTGGGGCTGGAGGACGCGCTGCTGGCGCACGCCCAGCCGGTGACGAGCATCGAGGCGAAGGGCCGGATCGGCGGCGTCTCCTTCCTCGCGGAAGACTGCGAGGGCGAAAGCGTCCTCGGCTACATGATCGAGGCAGCCGACCTCATGCCCGTGCTCCATGAGGCTGTGAAGGGCGAGGCGGGCATCCGGCTTGTCTCTGGCGCGAAAATCGAGGCGGCGGAGTTCGGCGATCCCGAAGCTGTGCTCACCCACGGCGGCGGCGAGGTTCGCGCACCGCTCATCGTCGGGTGCGACGGGGCGAACTCGGTCGTGCGCCGCGCCGCGGGATTGAGGTTCGAAGGCTGGGCCTATGATTCGAAGGCGATCTCGGCGACGGTGCGGCTAGAGGCGGACCACAAGGGTGCGGCGCGGCAGATTTTCCTGCCGGGAGGACCGCTGGCGGTCCTGCCCCTGAAGGGCAACCGCGCCAACCTGATCTGGACTGAACGCGCGGCCGTGGCGGATGCCCTGATGCTGCTGGACGATGCCGGATTCGAGGCAGAGCTCCAGAAAAAGGCTGGCGATTTCGTCGGCGAGGCGAAGCTCGCCGGGGCGCGATACGCCTTTCCGGTCGGGCTGTTCGTGGCGGAACGCTTTCACACGAGCCGCGCGGCGCTGGCAGGCGACGCGGCGCACGTGATCCATCCGCTGGGCGGGCAAGGGCTGAATCTCGGTCTGAAAGACGTGGCGGCCCTGGTCGATGTGATCGATGAGGCGGGCCGGGCAGGGCTCGACATCGGCGCTGCGTCGGCGCTGTCGGCATACACAAGCTGGCGCAGGGCCGATGTGGTCGCAACCGCGGCGGCAATGGAAGGCTTTGCGCGGGTGTTCTCAGCGCCCTTGCCGATCCGGCTCGTGGCTGGCGCGGCGATGGGTGCGGTCGGGTCGATCAAGGAAGCGCGCAAGCTGTTCGCACAGGAAGCCGGAGGCGATCTCGGCGACCTGCCGAGCCTGATGGCGCGATAGCTAGTCCCGCGCCAGCCCGAGCTTCTTCATCTGCGCGACATAGGTCGTCATCCGTGCGTCCTTCTGCTCGAGCAGGTCGCGCAGGTAGGACCAGGTGTAGAGACCGGTGTCGTGGCCGTCGTCGAACCTGATGCGCAGGGCATAGCGGCCGACTTCATCGGCGCCCACGACATTCACCTTGCGTTTCTTCGCCGGCGGGGGAGGGCGATCCGAGCCATGGCCCTTGGTCTCGGCGCTGGGGCTTTCGATGCGCAGAAGCTCGTAGGGGATCGCGCCTTCGACGCCGTCATCGAAGCGGATGAAGAGTTCGGCCTGGGCTTTGCGGAATGTCAGTTCGGCCGGCCAGGGCGCTTTGGCGGCGGCCATGGCTATTTCGGAGCGCCGATGTCGCGGGCTTCGTCGCGCAGCATGACGGGCACGCCATTGCGGATCGGGAAGGCGAGCCCTGCCGCCCTGGACACCAGCTCATTGGCGTCGCGGTCATAGGTCAGCGCCGAGCGCGTGACCGGGCAGACGAGCACCTCGAGCAGGCGCGGATCGACGCCCAGCTCTTCGCCTGTCTCGTCGTGAGCCTTCGCCGTCTTGCTTCCCGGACTTGTCATTGCACGTATCCGCCACCCTGACCCGGCCGCTCCATCTGTAGCAGAGTTATGAGCGCCGCGCACCGGTCTTCTAGTGTGCGCGCTTCGAGAAGCGCCTGCTTTTCCGGATTCGTAAAGGGGCAGCCCGCGGAAAGGGAGTTGATAAGCGAATCGACCGGCGCCTCTTCCACCGCGCTCCAGTCGGCCTTGAGGCCTGAGCGATCGAGATACGCATGCAGCGCCGCGACCAGGCTCGCGCGCACGGTTTCGTCGACCGCCGCCTGCGTGGCGAGGTCCTGCGCAAAGGCCGCCCAGTCGGCGCGCACGATGCGATAGGGGCCGACATGCGTGATCTCTTCGGTCACGCGGAAGCGGCTGATTCCGGTGAGGGCGATGAGGTAGCGGCCGTCTTCGGTCTCCTGGAAGCCGGTGATGCGGCCGGCGCATCCGACCTCGGCGAGGTGAGGCGTCTCCGTGGTCAGCGGAGCTGATCAGGCCTGCGGGCTGGATCATCCCGATCAGCCGGTGGCCGGCGAGGGCGGCGTCCACCATTGCGAGATAGCGGGGCTCGAAGATGTTGAGAGGCAGAACGGCGCGGGGGAACAGAAGGGCGCCTCCCAGCGGGAAGACCGGGATGGCGACCGGGAAGTCGGACGGTTTTCGATATCCGCGCGGCACGAAGCAGCCTTTGATCTGGACGGCGATCCCACACGAAGCGGCGTCATCCTAGCATGAGATGGCGCCGTCGTCGCCTGAGTCCAGTCCGGAGTCGCGGCCGACTCCGATCAGGGCGTGAAGGCGTGGACCAGAAGCGCCCCGGCGATCGCAAGATAGGCCAGCAGCGTGCCCATCGTTCCAGCGAGGCGGCCGAAGGACAGGCCGCCTGAGGAGGCAAGGCCCGTCGCATGCAGGATGCGCGACACGAACAGGACGAGGCCCGCCATGTGGATGTACCAGGCCGGCATGCCGAGAAGCGCCAGACCTGCGATGCCCGCCATCAGAACGGGGACGTCTTCTACGGCGTTGAGCTGGACGCGGGTGATGCGGCTGAATTCCGGCGTGGTCTCGCCGGAGGGAATTTTCATCATGCCGCGGCGGTTGCCGACATAGAGCTTGAGCCCAAGCATCAGCACGGCGAGCAGGCCGATATTGAGCGCAGCCGCCTGCGCCGATGTCATGTTGAAAAAGATATCCACTCTGTCCTCCCAGACCGGCACCGAACAGGAGGACAGTGGGCACGAAAGACGTCGCGGAGGAAGAGGCCTGAGAGAGGACGGGATCATGGCGCCGAGGGATCGAGTCTCTGCGCCATGACGAACATTGTCGTTGCGGAAGATGACACCGGGATTGCAGGCACATTATTTCCGCGAGCGATGACTTCCGCGATTCACGGGCTCATCTTCTTCCTCACGGACAGGGACCCGCCGGCGAAAACAGACGGACTTCGCGACCCGACGAGCCCAGGACTGTCCGATCAAGTGTCCCCGTGAGCCCGATAGAGGGCAGGGGAAATGAGGACGCCTCTCCCATGAAACCCTCCAGCAAGATCGTACTCGCCGCCGCCACTCTCCTGACCGCGGCGCTTCCGATGGCAGCGTTCGCGGCGCCGCCGAAAGCCAAGCCGCATGCCGCTCGCCCGCATGAGGAATACTCGACCGGCGCAATCACCAGCGTCACCGCCACCGAGCTCAAGCTCGCCTCGGGCGACACGTTCAAGTTCGCGGCAGGCGCTTCGGCAGGCGCCTTCAAGGCTGGCGACAAGGTGAGCGTGCGCTGGCAGCTGAAGGACGGCGCCAAGCTCGCCGACCAGGTGATGGCCGCCAAGAACTAGGCTGAACGACCCGACCTGAACGACTCAGGCTTGACCTCCGGGAGCCTGCGGGCGGGACGAAAGTCCCGCCCGTTCTGTTGCGTGCTTGATCGTACCCGGCGCGCATCCTAGGACGGATGCAGGTTGCGAAGGAGCGTGTCTTGGCCGAGCAGGCAGCGGGCGGCGACAGGCTGTTCAAGTCGATCGTGGCGGCAAAGCCAAAACTGGTCACCGGCGTGCCGGACGGCATGCTGGCGCAGACGATCATGCTGTGCGAGGCCGCGCCGGACTTTCCCTACATCGCCTGCGCGCGCGAGGAGGAGTGCATCGGCGTGGCGAGCGGCGCTGCGATGGCAGGCGAGCGCGCGGTGGTGATGGTGCAGAATGCGGGCCTTCTCAATTCCCTTGGAGCGCTCGCCACCATGGGCATTCGCTACGGCCTGCCGTTTGTCGTCCTCGTGACCAATCGCGGCGTGCTGGCCGATCCCAATTCCTACGACATCGAGAAATGCGATGGCGTTCGAGTGCCGGCGTGCAAAGCCATGACGCCGGTGTTCTCCTATCCGATGGGGAGACCTGCCGGACGATCTGATGCCCGCCGCGTTCCGCTGGGCGGAGGCCGCGCGCCGGCCGGCGGTGATCGCGCTGGAGAAGTCGCTGGTGCGGAGGCGCAGCATGAGCGGCAAAGAATCTTCCCTCGCAGAAAGACGCGATCGCCGCGGCGCTGGCGCTCTACGAGACGCGCCCGTTTGCGGTGTCCGACATCGGCTCGCAGTCGGCCTGGCTGAAGGCCGCCGCGCACATGATCGCGCAATCTCTATGTCTCCGGGCCGATGGGCCTGTCGACATCCATCGCGCTCGGCCTGGCGGCGAGCCGGCCGGACCAGCAGGTTCTGGCGATGTGCGGCGATGGCGCGCTGGCGATGAACCTCACCTCGCTCCTGACCATCCAGGGCGCAAAGCAGACGAATCTCGCCGTGTTGGTGCTCGACAACGGCATCTACGAATACACCGCCAGCATCCCCACCCCGACGCGCGATCTCGACTGGCTGGCCCTCGGCCGTTCGATCTTCGGCGCCGGGAGCTGTTTCAATCTCTCAGACCTGACGGCGAACAAATGGAAGGCCGTGCCCGGCCCACGCATGATCGTCGCCGACATCGCCCCGTCGACCGAAAAGACCCCGGCGCTTGGCATGAGCCCCGCGCAGATCAGGGCGGCGTTCCTGGAGGCGAGCCGCGCTTGATCGGCTCTACTTGAACCGCAGCATGCTCAGCCTGCGGCGGCCTTCCTTGGTCACCTCCGCCTTGGGCCCGGCAGCTTCGAAGATCTTGAGCAGCTGCTCCTTCGCCGCGCCTTCCTTCCACTGGAAGTTCTTCTCGAGGATGGTCAGCAGGTGCTCGGCTGCTTCCTCATGCTTGCCCTGGCCCGCCAGAAGCCCGGCCAGCTCGAAGCGCGCATCGAGATCGCCCGGTGAATTGCGCACGCGCGTCGCCAGCTCCAGCGTCTCGTCCGGCTTGGCGACATGGCTCGCCAGTTCCAGCGTCGAGAAAATGCCCGCCGCCGAGGGATGCTTGCGGTTGGCCTCTGGGATCATTTCCGCGATCTGGCGCGCCCGCTCGAGATCGCCCAGCTTGAGGTAGCAGCGGGCAAGGCCCGCGAGCGCCTCGATATTGTCTGGCTCCTGCTCCAGCACCGCGGCATAGACCTCGGCCGCCGCGCCGAAATCGCCCGCATCCGTCGCGTCCTCGGCCCCGGCCAGCATTTCCGCGACCGTTGGCCCGGCGTCCGGCCCCGCCGCGCCCTTCAGCTTGTTGACGAAGGCGCGCACCTGGCTCTCGGGCAGGGCGCCCATGAAGGCGTCCACCGGCTGGCCGTTCTTGAACGCGACCACGGTCGGGATCGACTGCGAGCCGGTCATCTTGGCGATCTGCGAGAAGACGCCGGGATTCTTGTCGACGTCGATCTTCACCATCTTCACGGCGCCCTTGGCCTCGTCGACCACCTTCTCGAGCAGCGGCCCCAGCGAGCGGCACGGCCCGCACCAGGTCGCCCAGAAGTCGACGACGACAGGCGTCGTCTTCGACGGCTCGATCACGTCGGTCATGAAGGTCTGGTCGGAACCGTCCGAGACGTACTGGCTCTTGTGGGCTCCCGCCGGGGGACGGCCTGCGCCTGCACCGATGATGTCCACGCGACGTGCTCCTCAAGAGGCCGCTTCCGGCCAGATTGCCTGCATAAATGGGCCCGGAGGCCTCAAACAGCAACGTTTTCAGCCGCTGCCCAGTTTCGTGAAGTCCATGGCGGTCACCGTATGCCCCGTCGCCCTTGCAAATGCGAGGAAATCCGCCCGGGAAACCGAGGTGGTCATGTCGTTGCGCAGGGGATGGAAATTCAGGGTTTCAAACGCCAGAAGGGCCTCGTCGGCCACGAATGTCACGGCGTTTGCCGTATCGTTCATAAGCGCAAACCCGGTCACCGACCCCGGCGTCACCCCCAGCGCCTCCCACAGCTGGGGCGCATCCGTGAAGCTCAGCCGCTGTGTTCCCAGAGCCTTGTGAAGCTGATTGAGCGGCAATTGGCTCTCTGCATGGGCGGAGACCAGGACGAGCTGGCCGCGCTTGTCCTTCATGAACAGGTTCTTGGTGTGTCCGCCCGGGATACTGGTCTTCACGAGGGCGCTGTCCGCCACGGTGAACACCTTGGCGTGGGCGACGGTCGTATGACGCAGGCCAAGCCGGTCGAGCAGCGCAAACAGCGGCTTTTCGGGCGCCCGCGAAAAATCGTCGGACGCAGGCATCGGACCACGGGCGGCGGAGGCGCTTTGATCTGTCATCGGCGAGTGGTCTAGAAGGGGATTGGCGGGAAGAGAAGCCCGCGGCGGAGCTGCGAAACCCCATGCGTCTCGACTGCTACAAGATCCACGAATGGGCGCCCACCATCGTTCCCGGCGAAGGCCGCCGCGCATGGATGGACGCTTTCGCCGACCGCCACCCCTATCGCTGCCTGCCGCTCACCATGGCGAACTGTTCGGGCTGGGAAATCCTCTGCCCGGTCGGCCTCACCATCGAATGGGATGGCGGCCTGATGGAAGAGAACATCAGGATCACCGGCGACGAGGCATGGCCGCCGGTCACGTCGGTGGCCGACAGCCATTTCCGGCGAGGCATCGTCACCTTCCACACCGGACACCTGTTCCGCACTGAACCCGGCTGGGCCGTGTGGGCGATGGGCCCGCCGAACGAGCCCAAGGACGGCGTCTATCCGCTCTCGGGCGTCATCGAAACGGAATGGCTGCCCTTTCCCTTCACCATGAACTGGCAGATGACCCGCCCCGGCAAGGTCCGCTTCGAGAAGGGCGAGCCCTTCTGCTTCATCACGCTCGTGCAGGACAAGAAGCTGGAGGAGATCCAGCCCAGCCTCCGCCTGCTCTCGACCAACGAGGCGCTCAACCAGGAATACAGGGTCTGGGCCGAAAGCCGTGGCGACTTCAACAAGCGCCTCAAGTCGAAGGAGGACGAGGCGATGAAGGCGCGCTGGCAGCGCCACTACATGAAGGGCCAGAACGTCGCGACCGGCGATTCCGCCGAAACCCACGTCACCAAGCGCAAGCTCAAGACGCCAAAGCCGCCCCTGCCGGGGCTGGGCGGGTAAGAGGCGGTCTGGACGATGCGCGAGCATCGGCCGGACGAATTGGTCCGGGGGACCAATTCGAGCCTCGAACGCCCTGAGCCTGCGAAGGGCAGGCGGCTACAAGCGCGCCGCATTCCCGGCGAAAGCTGGTCCTAGCGATCATGCCGAACCTAGCCTCGCCCTTGGGTCGCGGCCCCACACTGGAACAAGCCAGAACGACGGCGCCGGGCGCCGGGAACGCGGCCTTCAGTCCGTTCCCTGACCAGCCCTGCGGGTCTGACCTCGCCCCTTGCCTTGTGGACGGCTTTGAGGTTTAAACCGCCCCTCACTACCCAAGCCCGGTCAGACCCGAGGCTTTACGCTGGAAGCGGGCGTAGCTCAGGGGTAGAGCACGACCTTGCCAAGGTCGGGGTCGTGAGTTCGAATCTCATCGCCCGCTCCAAAATAGACGAAAACTCAAGAAGATAGACCGGCCCTTCGGGGCGCGAAAACAGCGTCTGCCGTTTTTGGGGTGGAATTGGGGCACAGCCAAAAACTTTTGCCGATCTGTTTGCCTGCGTGCGGATGCGTTTCGACGCGCTTGCCACCCCAATTGCTCGATGCTTGGCCGTGGCTGATCGTTTCCAAGTCTCCGAATGCCAGCGACATGGAAAACGTAGTCCGCGTGGGTTTGGCTATCGGGCATGGCGGTGTGGCGGCTGAATGCTATTGGGTGCGAGCTTGATCGCAGGCCTCACGGCTTGAAGGAGGAGAGTCAGCCCTGTCCCGCCTTGGCTTGCGTCTGACGCCGCAGGGGCGGCTGCTCATTGAAACGGCCGAGGACGCGCCAGTCCTTGATTCCCCGCTTGCCAAACGACTCCTCGATGCGTTCGGCCAAGGCTCCGGCATCGGCCTGATGCAACTGGGCGCGTGTGAAGTCGGCCTGGCGCTGCCGCCGGCCTTCGCCTGGTGGCGCGACTTTGCAGCCCGCTATGTCGGGGAGATTTGCGCGCGCGCCTCCGATGCAACCACAGGCGCCTCCGCGCTGCACGCTCTGCCCGCGGCGCCCCCGCCTGACGACCCGGACCTGGCCACATTTGTGCTGACCGCGCCTATCATGCCGGGGGCCGAATACCTGACTGCGGATGTCATGCTGGCGCTGTGGGCGGAACTCGGTGCGGCGTTTGCGGACTCTCTGGCGACGAGCGGCAAGGATCTGCAAGCCTTTCTGAAATCACTGAATCCGGCCTGGAACCTGCTCGGGCGCGTCTATTTCAATCTGGCCGAAAACAGGCTCGACGCCGACCGCCCCTTCGCCTTCATGGCCACCTATACGATCCGGCTGTCGGCGCAGGCCAAGGCCCAGCATCTCCCGCTGGGGCAGGCGATGCGCCAATATGCAGGGCCGGCGAACCGGGACAAGCTCGTGTCCCTGCTGCTGCCGGTGCAGCGCGCCGCCGAGACCTGCGACTGGCTGCGCGCGATGGTCGATGCGGGCGAGATATTTCACCCGATGCGCTGGACGGCGGCGGAAGCCGCCCGGCTGCTGTCCAGCGCTTCGGAGCTGGAAAGCGCCGGCATTATCCTGCGGATGCCGGCGACATGGCGCGCCAACCGGCCGCCCCGGCCACGGGTCACCGCCACTGTCGGCGCACGCGCGCCAACCGCGATCGGCCTCGATGGGCTTCTCGACTTCCAGATGGAGGTCACGCTCGAGGGCGAGCCTCTCAACGAGCGGGAAATCCGCACGCTGTTTGCTGGAACAGACACGCTGGTGCTCCTGCGCGGCGCCTGGGTGGAAGTCGATCGCTCGCGCCTCGAAAGCGCCGTGCGCCAGTTCAAGGAAGCGGAAGCCCTGGCCAAGCGTGATGGTCTGACCTTCGCCGAGGCGATGCGCATGCTGGCGGGCGCCGAGGTTGCTGGAGGTGACGCCCACGCAACAGCCGCCGACTGGACCCGAGTGACAGCCGGGCCGTGGTTGGCGGACACGCTGAAAGCCCTCCGCACGCCGGACGGCGCAGGCGTCGATCCTGGCCCTGCTCTCAAGGGCAGTCTGCGGCCCTATCAAAGGGCGGGCGTGCAGTGGCTGCATCTGCTGTCTGGGCTCGGGCTGGGCGCGTGCCTCGCCGATGACATGGGCCTCGGCAAGACAATCCAGGTGCTGGCGCTGTTGCTGACGCAGGCGCGCGGGAGGGGCGGGAGACGTCCGAGCCTTCTGGTGGCGCCAGCGTCCCTGCTTGCCAACTGGTCCAGTGAAATCGAGCGATTCGCTCCCAGTCTAAAGGCGAGGGTCGTGCACTCCTCTGTTATGACCGCCGACGACCTGAAGCAGGTGACGCCTGACTCGCTGCAGGAACTCGACCTGGTGATCACCAGCTACGGCTCGCTTCTTCGCATGCCGGCGCTCGCCCAGACGCAATGGCAGTTTGTCGTGCTCGATGAGGCGCAGGCGATCAAGAACCCGAACGCCAGGCAAACCCGGGCGGCCAAGGCGTTGAAGGCGCACGCCCGCATCGCCCTCACGGGCACGCCGGTCGAGAACCATCTGGGCGACCTGTGGTCGATCTTCGATTTCATCAATCCCGGGCTGCTGGGCGCTGCCTCGCAGTTCAAGTCCTACACAAAGGGCCTGGCTGAACGCGCCCACAATCCCTACGGACCGCTGCGGGAACTGGTGCGGCCCTACATCTTGCGGCGCATGAAGACGGACAAGGCTGTCATCGCGGACCTGCCGGACAAGACGGAGGTCACAGCTTATTGCGCCCTGAGCCGGAAACAGGCCGCTCTCTATGCCCAAACCGTGTCCGAACTGACCGAAAGGCTGAAAAATTCGGAGGGGATCGAGCGCCGGGGCGTCGTGCTCGCCACGCTGATGCGGTTGAAGCAGATCTGCAACCACCCCTCGCAATGGTTGAACGACAACACCTGGGCGGAGGCAGACAGCGGCAAGCTGGCGCGCCTGCGGGAGATCGCCGAGGTGGTGGCGGAGCGGCAGGAGAAGATGCTGGTCTTCACCCAGTTTCGCGAGGTGACGGGGCCGCTGCAGCACTTTCTTTCGGGGGTTTTCGGCCGTCCGGGTCTGGTGCTGCACGGCGCAACGGCGGTGAAGGACCGCAAAGACCTCGTGCGGACCTTCCAGAACGACGAAGAGGCGCCGTTCTTCATCCTGTCGCTTAAGGCGGGAGGCTCAGGCCTGACGCTGACGGCGGCGTCGCATGTCGTGCATTTCGATCGCGGGTGGAATCCGGCGGTGGAGAATCAGGCGACTGACCGCGCCTTCCGAATCGGGCAAAAGAGGAATGTTCTGGTCCACAAATTCGTCTGTCGGGGAACGGTGGAGGAAAAAATCGACGCCATGATCGAAGCCAAGAGAACCCTGTCCGATGAATTGTTGGCCGGTTCAGCGGAGATCAGCGTGACTGAAATCAAGGACGATGAACTCCTGCGGCTCGTCGCCCTGGACCTGAACGCGGTGATGAAGGACTGAGCCCAATGTCATACGGCTATTATGGTTCTTGGGCGCCCTATGTTTCGGTCGCCGAACGCCGCAAGCAGGCCGAACGCGAGATTGGCCGGCTGCGCAAGAAGGGCCAGGCCGTTGCGCCGGTGATCATCGAGGGGCGCACGATCGCCGCAACCTTCTGGGGTAAGGCGTGGTGCGCCAACCTGGAAAGCTATCAGGATTTCGCCAGCCGGCTGCCGCGCGGCCGCAGCTATGTCCGCAACAGGGCTGTGCTGGATCTCCAGATTTCGCCGCGTGAAGTCAAAGCGCTGGTCAGCGGCTCGTCGATCTACAAGATCAAGGTCAGCATCGTTTCGCCACCGGAGGCGCGCTGGCTGGCGATCTGCCGGGATTGCGCGGGCGGCATCAATTCGCTGGTTGAGCTGCTGCAAGGCCGCTTGTCCAAGAGCGTGATGGAGCGGCTCTGCCGTCAGGACACCGGCCTGTTCCCCAAGCCATCCGAGATCGAGTTCTCCTGCAGCTGCCCCGACTTCGCGGACATGTGCAAGCATGTCGCGGCCGTGCTCTACGGCGTCGGCGCGAGGCTGGATAGAGAGCCGCAGCTTCTGTTTCGGCTGCGTGCAGTGGATGAGAAGGATCTCCTTGCCAACATTGATGCGGCCGCTGCTCTGACAACTACGGCGCCAGCCGAGTCCAGAATCCTGGCGAGCGACGACATGTCGGCGCTGTTCGGCATCGAGATGGTGGACGATGCGCCGACTGCCCCGACTGCCCCGACTGCCCCGACTGCCCCGACCGCGCCGCCGCGAGACAAGACTCGGACGCGCCCGAGGCCTGAAGATCCGAAGACATCTAGGTCCGGGCAGCCCGCTGCAAATAAAGCCCCGTCGCGCAAGCGCGCGCCGCCCTCGCCTGTAAAAGACGCCACGACGCCATCCGCGACAAATGTCGTATTGCTGGCGAAGCCCTCCGGGAAACGTCGCAAGATTTCCAAGCCGGTCCGTTTATTGTCCCCGGGGCCTGCGCCCGCAAAGCCAAGATCGACCAAGTCCGGACGGAAGGATCTTCCCGTCGGCGGGAAACAATGATGCGTGCTTCCAAATCGGCCGCTGTCGGCTCACGCGTGGCGTTGATACTGAACCTCTCATAATCCGATGAAATGTATCAATTGCGTTGGGAGCGCTCCTGGCGGGCCATTTGGCTGGATAGCGCTTTACAAGCTGTGGAACTGTTTTGTAAACAGATAGGCAATATAGAATCAAAATGGCTATGACTGGAATCAATTGGGCGCTGTGAGGCCTCCCCGGAAACCTAGGCGATCACTCGGGAAGTGGTTTGGCGGTTAACGCCCGCTACAGAACTGAAACGTCAACGCCGGAATCGGTATGACGCCGCGACGCCTTGAGGACGCCTATGCAGACCGGCTACACCGCCATCGTTGAGAAGCTGAGTCTGGCTGTTCCCGCACCGCATACGGCGTCGCACATCGCGGGCAGCGTCCGCAGATCCGAAATTCGCACCGACCGGGCCGTCGAAACCTTCCCAAAGAAGCATGCCCATTCTGGCGGCTTTCGGGACCATCTCCTTTTCGCGCTTAAGCACGAGCCGACCGATCTTCGCGTCCTCGCCGCGGCCTTCAAGAAGCTTGGACCTGAACTGGTTCTCACTTGGCTGCGCGACGAGCCGACTGGCGGCTATGCCCGCAGAGCCTGGTTTCTCTACGAGTTCCTGACCGGAAGCCGCCTAGATCTGCCCAATGCACGGACAGGGAACTATGTCGATGTACTGGATCCCAAGCGGCACATCGTCGGCGACCGTCGTGTCTCGACGCGCCATCGCGTCTGGGACAACCTCCTTGGCGTTCCCGGATTCTGCCCGACGATCCGGCGCACCGCCAGGCTGGAGTCCCGCATGGCGGAACAGCTCGACCGGGAGGCAGCGTCGCTTACGGAAAATGCCGATCCGCAGCTGCTTCGGCGCGCCGTAAAGTTTCTCTACACCAAGGAGACGCGGTCGACCTTCGAGATCGAAGGCGAGGCGCCGAATCCCAAGCGCGAAGAGCGGTTCATCGCTGCGCTTGGGCGGGCAGGCCAGTTCGACCCGACCGACAAGCCATCGCTGATCGCCCTGCAAAACACCATCGTCGAACCGCGCTACGCCGCCGCCGACTGGCGGACAATCCAGAACTTCGTCGGTGAAACCGCTCGCGGCTATCGCGAGGTCGTCCACCTCATCTGTCCCAGGCCAGCCGATGTTCCTGAACTGATGACGGCCTGGAAGAGCGCCGGCGACCGTCTGCTGCAGACGAGGCTCGATCCGGTGCTCATTGCGGCGCTCCTGTCCTTCGGCTTCGTCTTCATCCACCCGTTCGAGGACGGCAATGGCCGGGTTCATCGCTTCCTCATTCACGCCGTGTTGGCCCGGAAAGGGTTCAGCCCTCGGGATGTGATCCTCCCGGTCTCAATTGCAATCGTGCGCGACATGCCGAGCTACGATGCGGCCCTGGAGGCATTCTCGAAGCCGCTGTTGTCGCTCATCGACTGGCGTCTCACCGAGGCGAGCCAGCTGATAATCGAAGGCGAGACGGCAGGCCATTATCGCTATTTCGATGCAACGCCGCATGCCGAATATCTCTATGACCGGGTCGCGGAGACCGTTCGGACCGACCTGCCGCAGGAATTGGAGTTCCTGGGCGCCTTCGATCGCGCCTATGTCGCTGTGCGGGACATCGTCGACATGCCCAACCAGCGGCTGTCGCTTTTTGTAAGGCTGGTGATGTCGAACGGCGGCCAGCTCTCCAAAGCCAAGCGCAAGCTCTTTCCCGAACTCTCCGAGCAGGAAATCCCGGCAATGGAGCAGGCCGTTCGCGCGGCGCGGCAAGCATTGGCAGGTGAGGACCAAGTATAGGCGATGGCCGGACGATCCCTAGGGGAAAAAGCCGCAGACCGAGCGCGCCACATCGAAACGCAACGAAACCTTGCCAAGGTCGGGGTCGGGCGTTCGAATCGCCTCGCCCGCTCCAAAAGTCACCTTAAAGCAAGGAAGTGTGTCTCCCCTTGTTGGGGGTGGGCGCCCGGCCCGGTCCGAGCCGGATGGATTCGGCGCGACCGACGACATGCGAGCGCCCTTCAAGTCGAAGCGGTCTCAGTCGCCGGGTTTGCGGCCGCTGCGATAGTCGCCGTAGGCGGCGTCGCGGGCGTTCAACCCCTTCGTCACCCCATCGCGGAATTGCGCAAACGTCGCCCGGGAAGTCTCGGTGGTGAGCGCCAGCGCCTGGATTTCCGCGCCGGCCCTGACCGCCGCGCGCAGGCCCATGATCTCCATCGCGCGATGGACGGAGCGCTTGTTCATCTGCTGAACATCCGACGGGATCCTGGCGATGCGCTCTGCGACCTGCAGCACTTCGCGCTCGAGGTCGGCCGCCGGGAAGGCGCGGTTGGCGAAGCCGGCGCGCACCGCCTCGCGGCCATCGATCGCATCGCCGGTCAGCATCATTTCCATCGCCGGGCGCAGGCCGCAATACCACGCATGGAACTGGTTGTCGGGCGGGCTCATGCCGCGCACGGGCGGATAGCCGATCTGCGCATCCTCCGCGACGTACATGAGATCGCACCCGGCCGCGAGTTCGGACCCGCCCGCCAGGCACCATCCGTGCACCTGCGCGATCACCGGCTTGGCCAGGTCCCAGATGCGGAAACATCCCTCGACCACGTGCCGGGCCCACTGTCCTGGTCCCGATGCCGTGTGGAACGGCAGGGGCTGCTTCGCGCCTTCCGCGGACAGGTCGTAGCCGGCCGAGAAACATGTCCCCGCGCCGCGGATGATGATGACGCGCACATCGGGATCGCGATCAGCGGTCTCCAGCGCCGCGAACAGGTCTCGCCGCAGGTCGTTGGACAGCGCGTTGCGCTTTTCGGGGCGGTTGAGCGTCAGGCGCCGGACATGAGGGAGCGGGTCGTCGCTTAGAATGAGGCTCTTGCTGGTCATCTCGACATCCTCCGGACCCGGCATCGTGCGCCGCTGCCTGTTCAATACGGCAAATCGGCCGATGCGCGAATGCCGGCCGCAAGCGCTTGGCGGCGGGATTGGCGCCGCTCCCCGCTGCATTGCCTCGCCGTTCGACGTGTGAAAAGCGAGGGACGACGGCGCGGCCGGCTTCCCGGGCGCTTGGATCCCGTCGCGAAATCAGAGCGGTTCACGCCGTCTCGCAGAAGGCCGGGTTTGATGAAGGTCGTCATTGCAGGCGCAGGCATAGGCGGTCTCGCCACGGCTCTGGCCCTGGCGAGGTCCGGCTTCGAGGCCGTCGTCATCGAGCGTTCCGGCGTCCTGGCCGAGGTCGGGGCCGGGCTGCAGCTCTCTCCCAACGCAATGAAGGCGCTGGGAGCTCTGGACGTGGCCTATCTGGTGGAAGCCGCTGCCTCCGAGCCCGACGCGCTGGAGCTGCACATGGGCAAGATCGGGCGCCCGGGTGTTCTCGATCCCCATGGGGCGGGCGGCGCGCGAGCGCTATGGCGCGCCCTACCTGCACGTCCATCGCGCCGACCTGGTGGAGGTTCTGCTGCGCGCTGCGGTGAGCGCGGGCGTGAAGGTGCAGCTGGGCGCGCGCGTGGTGGCGTGCGTGCGCGAGGGGGCGGAGCTGCGCGTGGGGCTGGATACGGGCGAGATCGTAAGCGCGGATGTGCTGGTGGGCGCGGATGGCGCGCGCTCGACGGTGCAGAAGATGGTGGTCGGGGCGCAGCCGGCGCGGTTCGCGGGGGCGGTGGCGTGGCGCGCGGTGGCGCCGGTGGAGGCGTATCCGCAGCTGCCGACGGCGGCGTGCGTGTGGGTGGGCGCGGGGCGGCATGCGGTGACGTACAGGGTGCGCCGGGGCGCGCTGATCAACTTCGTGGGGGTGGTGGAGGAGAAGGGGTGGGCGAAGGAGGGGTGGGACGAGGTGGGCGACAAGGCGGTGCTGGCGCAGGCGTTCGCGGGGTGGGCTGCGCCGGTGACCAGCGTGATCGGCGCGGCGCGTGCGGTGCACAGGTGGGCGCTGTATGAGCGTGACGTGCTGGCGGCGTGGTCGGAGGGGAGGGTGACGCTGGTGGGCGATGCGTGTCACGCGATGACGCCGTTCCAGGCGCAGGGTGCGGCGATGGCGCTGGAGGATGCGGTGGTGCTCGCGCGCTGCCTGGAAGCGCAGCCGAATGCGCCGGAAGCCGCCCTCAAGCGCTACGAGGCGTTGCGCAAGCCGCGGACGAGCCGGGTGCTGGCCAGCGCGCGGTCGAACATGGGCGTGTTCCACCGTTCGAACTTCGTTACGCAGGCGGCAACTTACGGGCCGATGAGGCTGGCGGACCGGCTGCTGCCTGCCTTCGTGCGCTCGCGCCAGGACTGGATTTATGACTACGATGCCACCCAGGCGGTGGCGGCCTCGAGGGGATGACATGCGCAGGAGTCTTCTGGCACTGGTGGCGGGCCTGGCGCTGGCGGGCTGCGGACCGGTAACGCCCAAGGAGGCTGCCTCCGGCAAGACCATCACCGGCCTCGACGATCCCGGCGCAATGTGGCCGCTGCTGAACGCCCACTGCCTGCGCAGCCCCAGTTGCGACCCGACCGCGGATTTCGGGCGGGGAGCGGGCGAGGCGTCCGACAGCGTCGACCAGGTGACCTGGTTCGTGCAGACCAAGGACGTCGTCAAAGAAGGCGGCGAGGACTATGGCGCGCTGATCCAGGTCAGCCTTTACGGCCTGCGCGCGTCAGGCGGAAAGGCCGGGCGTCCGATCACGCTTGACGAGGCGCCTGCGACCCTCAACGGCGCGAATGCGATGCGCTCCATCCTTGCAATCGAATACCGCACCCCGGGCGGCGGGCCGCCCGAGCCCTACTTTCTCCAGTTCGAGTCGGCGCAGGTGGCGCTCGCCGTCCCGGGCGTGGCGGGCAAGACGCAGGAACAGGCAACCGACGCCACCTATGACTGGCTCGATGCGATCAAGCCGGCCATGGATTGCGACGGCGCCGTGATCGAGATCACGGGCAGGGCCGGCATCCTCCATTCGGATTGCTCGCTGGGCATGCCCGCAAGCGAGACGGCAGCCGGCGGCGACCGACACGATTTCGAGCCATGGTCGTTCTACATCTCCCGCAATCTGCGCGACGAGCCGCTGCCCGCGCTGGTGCAGGCGATCGAGGCAGGCGAGACGCTGGGCTTGAAGATCCTCGGGCCGGGCGGCGACATCATCCTGCAGGATGCGATCTATTCGGGCGGCTATGCGGAAGCGCTGAAACGCGGCGCGGCGGCGCTCGCCGATCCGCAGATCGCAACGGAAATCGCTGCGCGCTGCCAGCCCTTTGCAGGCAAGGCGCAGGAGTCCTGGAAGATCGCCGACGTGACGCCTGCCCTGCATGTGTGCGATCCGCGCACGCCGCAGCAGCGGGCGCGCGATGCCGCGCCTAACGCGCCGGCTTCGCCTGTTCCAGCTTCGCCAGCTCCCGCTTCTCGAGTTCCGGGCCAATAAGCTCGATCCGGTTGGTCCAGACATAGCCGGCGAAATTCTCCGGCACGGCCTTCAGGTCGCCGATGGAATCAATGCCCGTCGAGCCGATATCGTCCGGATCGAGCGGCCCCAGCAGGATCACCGTGGAGCCCGCTTTCTCCATGCGCCTCGTGAACTTGTGCGGCCAGCCCCACACCGCCCAGGCAAGGTTGGACGGGACGACGACGATGGTGTTGCGGCACGGCTTGGGCACGATGCCCGTCCAGCCCGTCGTCTCGTAGGCGATGACGCAGTTCATCAGCGAGCGGCCCGTATAGCCCCGCAGTCCGGGGATCAGCTCGATGCTCTTTGACGTAGGCTCCGCGCCGCCATAGCTGGCCCACACGGCGCTGCGCCATTCCGGGTGATCCTTCACAAGCGCCGCCAGCGCCTCGCCCTCCTCGGTTCGCCGGCTCTTGAAGTTGACCAGGAACTTCCTGTCGGGAAAGCGCGCAAGCACGTCGGGCAGGGCCGGCATCAGGCCAACGCCCTTGCCGCGCAGGGGATGCGTCTTGCCGGCATCGGCGGTGTAGCCAAAACCGACATCGAGCGTCTTGAGATAGCTCATCTCCAGGTCCTGGGTCACGCCCTTGCCGTCGGTGCGGCAGTCGACGGTCCAGTCATGCATCACGGCGAACTGCTTGTCGGGCGTCAGGTGGACGTCGAGCTCGACCACGTCGGCGCCGCTGGCGAAGGCCGCCTCCATCGACGGCAGGGTGTTCTCGATGAAGTCGTGCGTGGGCGGATAGATGCGGTCGGCCGTGCAGGTGTCGTTCTCGACGCCGTCCTTCGAGAAGGTCTGGTGCACGCCGCGATGGGCGAGCAGGCGGATGTGTCCATCGCCATGCGGGCTTTCGAACCAGGAGAGGTTGTAGACGACCGCGGCCATGAAAAGGACGAGCAGGCCGCCGAGCGTCCAGAACAGGCCCTTGCCGATCGTCCTAAGCATGCTGTCCGTCCCCCTTATCGCAGGAAAATGTGCGCCGGAGATCGCCAGCGCACATGGGCAGGATCGTGGCAGGCCGATGACCGTTCCGCGATTTGGCGTTGCGCGCCAAGTCTTCAGCCTTCGTGGCGCTGGTCCTTACTGCGGCGGCGGAGGCAGGGCGTTGGCGCGGGCGTAGCAGGCGTCTGGCTTGATGCGAGGAGCCTTCGCCATGAGGTCGCGCTCGGCCTGGTCGGTGTAGGCGTCGGCGACCATCGAGCTGTGGGTCGCGTGCACCGCCTTTTCGGCCACCAGCTTGTTGATGCCGGATTCAGCCAGCGCGATGCCGAGCGCCTGCGCCTTGCGCAGCACGGCCTCGTCGGTCGGATTGAGCGCGCCCGGCGGCGAAGGGTTTTCGATGAAGACGATACCCGCACAGTAGAGATCGTCCTTGGCATCCTGCGATCCCACGGCGAGCGGGTCGGCCGGCGGCGGGGGCGGCTGCACGGGAGCAGCGGCTGGCGGGGCGGACTGGGCCGCGGCGCCATCGGTCGCCGGCGGCCCGCCACACGCGGCGAGCACGGCGACCAACGCAGCAATAGCGGTTTCACGAAGCTTCATCGGGTCGGCCTCCTGCTGGGGCGAAGGGATAGCGAAGCCGGCGGCGGGGGCAAGAGTGCGTTGCGGGTAGCCCCGCTTAAGCCTCCGCCGACTGCTTGGCGGAACGCTTGCGGTCGTTGGGATCGAGCAGCGTCTTGCGCAGGCGGATGTTCTCCGGGGTGACTTCCACCAGCTCGTCGTCCTGGATATAGGCCAGCGCCCGCTCCAGCGTCATGCGCGTCGGCGGGGTGAGGCGCACGGCCTCGTCCGTGCCCGAGGCGCGGACGTTGGTGAGCTTCTTGCCTTTGAGCACGTTCACTTCGAGGTCGTTGCCGCGCGTGTGCTCGCCGATGATCATGCCTTCATAGACCTTGACGCCCGGGTCAATCATCATCGGGCCGCGGTCTTCGAGGTTCCAGAGGGCGAAGGCGACGCTCTCGCCCATGCCGTTGGAGATCAGGACGCCGGTGTGGCGGCCCCGGATCTCGCCCTTGTGAGGCGCGTATTCGTGGAAGATGCGGTTCATCACGGCCGTGCCGCGTGTGTCCGACAGGAGTTCGCCCTGATAGCCGATCAGGCCGCGAGTCGGCGCGTGGAACACCATCCGCGTGCGGCCAACGCCCGAAGGGCGCATGTCCATCATTTCGGCGCGACGCTCGGAGAGTTTCGAGACGATGACGCCGGAATGCTCGTCATCGACGTCGATGGTGACTTCCTCGATCGGCTCCAGCGTCTCGCCATTATCGCCCTGCTGCATCACGACCTTGGGCCGCGACACGCCCAGCTCGAACCCTTCACGCCGCATGGTCTCGATCAGCACGGCAAGCTGGAGTTCACCGCGCCCTGCGACTTCGAAGCGCTCAGCCTCGCTCGATCGCGAGATGCGCAGCGCGACATTGCCTTCGGCTTCCTTCTGCAGGCGGTCCCAGATGATGCGCGAGGTCACTTTCTTGCCCTCAGTGCCGGCGAGCGGCGAGTCGTTCACCCGGAACGTCATCGCCAGCGTCGGCGGGTCGATCGGCTGGGCCGGCATGGCCTGGGTGACGGAAGGATCGCACACGGTGTCGGCGACGGTCGCCTTGGTGAGGCCCGCGAGCGAGACGATGTCGCCCGCCTTGGCCTCTTCGATCGGCATGCGCTCGAGGCCGCGGAAGGCGAGGACTTTCGAAATGCGGCCCTGCTCGACCAGTTCGCCGGTGCGCGAGAGGACTTTCACGGTCTGGTTCGGTTTCACCGAACCCGCAACGATGCGGCCGGTGAGGATGCGGCCAAGGAACGGATCGGCGCCAATGGTGGTCCCGAGCAGGCGGAACGCGCCAGGCTCGACGGTCGGCGGCGGCACATGGGCGATGACCGTCTCGAACAGCGCGGCCATGTCGGTGGTCTTCAGCGCCGGATCCTTGCTCATCCAGCCATTCTTGGCCGACCCGTAGATAATCGGGAAATCAAGCTGCTCGTCGGTGGCGTCGAGGTTGGCAAAGAGGTCGAACACCTCGTTGACCACTTCCACATGGCGCTCTTCCGGCTTGTCGATCTTGTTGATGCAGACGATGGGGCGCAGGCCGATCTTGAGCGCTTTCGACACCACGAACTTGGTCTGCGGCATCGGCCCTTCGGCGGCGTCCACCAGCACGATGGCGCCGTCGACCATGTTGAGGATGCGCTCCACCTCGCCGCCGAAATCGGCGTGGCCGGGCGTGTCGACGATGTTGATCCGCATGTCGTGCCAGAACACCGATGTGCACTTGGCGAGGATGGTAATGCCGCGCTCGCGCTCCAGATCGTTGGAGTCCATCATGCGCTCCGAGGTCTTCTCGTTGTCGCGGAAGACGCCTGACTGCTTCAGCAGGCAATCGACCAGCGTGGTCTTGCCGTGGTCGACGTGGGCGATGATGGCGATGTTGCGCAGTTGCATGACGGGTACGATTTTCGGTTCTGGGCCGGGGAGGGCCGAATTTGTGCGCCGCAATACCCGGCTTTTGTGAATAAAGCGAGAGCGGCTGCGGTTAAGCCGCAGCAGGGGGGATTAACGCCCTGTCAGACCCGGCCGGCCAGCTGCGGAACTGCACGGGTGAGGATTGCGTTAGCCTCCAGGGCGGGGACGCCTGGAGCTGGCCTCATGAGCTACATCACGCGGCGCCTGGCGCCGGGCGAGTCGGTCGTCTACGAGGGCCGCTTCCACTGGGTGCAGAAACTGTGGCCGTGGGTCGCGCTGCTGCTGCTGGGCGTCGTCCTCGTCGGCGTGTTCATCTTCGTGCGCGAGATGGTTCGCCTGGGCTCGACGCGCATGGCGGTGACCAACCGGCGCGTGATCCTGAAGAGCGGGTTCTTCGCCACGAAGACCGACGAGCTGACGCTCGGCTCGGTTGAAGGGGCGCATGTCGATCAGTCCATCCTCGGGCGCATGTTCGGCTTCGGAAAGCTGACCCTGCGCGGCCGCGGCGACACGCATCTCCACTTTCCCACCATGGACCGCCCCGGCAAGTTCCGTGCAGCCATCGAGGACGCGCGCATGCAGGGTGAAGTCCCGCCCGTGCAGGTCGTGCAGGAGCCGCCGGCCGATGAAACCCACCGTGACCGCAAGCGCCGCCTCAAGCGCGAGGCCGGAAGCGAGCGCGGGGCGCTGACCTCGTAGTCGCATCGGGTTGCAAGACACGGGCGCAAGCGTGATACCGGATCGAGGCGGGATCCGGAGGCATCGTCATGCGGGTTGCCAGGCTTGTGGCTGCGGCCTTGCTCCCCGCGCTGGGCGGCTGCCTCTCCCTCTCTGAAACCACGCCGATGTCGCTCGGTTCTTCAGGGCGCTGCGCGGTCGGCGAGCCGATGGTCGAGACGATGCTGTTCCTCGGCAGGGCAAGGCCGGGCGGGGTCGTGAGCGAAGAGGAGTTCACGCGGTTCATCGAGGCCGAAGTCGTTCCGCGCTGGAGGCAAGGCTTCACCATCCTCTCCGGCCAGGGCCTCTGGTATTCCGAACAGCGCCACATCACCGAGCGCGAGCCTTCGCACGTGCTGGTCCGCTTTCACGATGGCGGCCAGGCAGCGTCAGCGGACATCGAAACGATCCGCGCCGCCTACATCCGCACCTTCACGCAGGACGCCGTGCTGCGCACCGACCGCCTGACATGCGCCGATTTCTAGCTCAGCCGGGGAATTGCTGGACCCCGATCGCTTCCAGCATCCCGTCGCGCAGGATGTAGACCGCCTGGCTTTCATGGCCCTGGGCGAAGGCGAAGACGGCGGCGTTCTCGGCGCGCATCTGCTCCCACGTCGGGCGGTCGAACCAGCTTTCGGCATGGAAGGGAAATTCCGCGTTGGCCGCGCCTGGTCCCTGCGCGCCCTCGGCCCAGGCCGGCAGCGCGTTGGCGGTCCTGAACTGCGAATGGCTCTGGTCAATCCAGTCCGCCAGCGCCGCCTCCATCGCCGCCGCTTCGGTCACGTCATAGAGGCCGAAGACGTCTTTCGTTGGCGCGGCCCAGACAAGCGCGGGCACGCCATCGGGCGCGCGCACGACCAACGTCACGGCCGCCTTGGGGCAGTCCGGACCGACGGTCAGCGCCTCGATGGTAAAGCTGCGCTGGGCATCGACAATCCACGACCTCTCGGTCTTGGCGCCGCAGCCCGTGATGGCGATAGCCTGCTCGGGCGTCTCGGTGATGCTGAGCCCCTGGGGCTGGCACGCAGCCAGACCCAGCAAGGCGAGCGAAGGAAGTATGAAAAAAGCCCGGATGCGCATGGTGTGTCTCTTGTGGCTTCTATTCGGGGAGGGACCCGAGAAAGCCCAAAGACGCGGGAAAAGGCAAGTCGATCACAAAAGCCTCGGTGGCGCCGCGCCAGCCAGCACCCATCCCGGCCAGCGGCGGGGGAGAAGCGCACCGCTGCTGGCCGGTTCGTCACGGATTCCACGCCGACCGAGTCCTGATCAGCCCGCGCGGTTGGCGTCCGTTCCCCCCAATGTCTGTCCCCACAGACACTGCCCCAAACCTAACTGAGCGAGCCGGGACTAGTTTTTGCCGGTGCGCTGCTTGACCTCGTCTTCCTTGGCCGTGGCGCGGTCCTGGGCGTTGAACTCGACCGTCGGCGCAGCGCCGGTGGCGTAGTCCTTCGACTTCTGGGCAAGGCCGCGCATCGACTCGTTGAGCTGGTCTTTCGACACCGCCATGTTGCGCGATGAAGTCTGGCCCACGCCCTCGGCGTCGTTGAAGTTCGAGAATTCGGTGCCGAGGAAGACGACTTCCCAGCCCTTCTTGCGGATGCGGTCGAGCGCGGCCTTGGCGGCGCTCTTGGTCATTTCCTGCGACGAGTTTTCCTCGCCATCGGTCATGATGACGATGATCGCCTTCTCGGGACGGTCCTTCTCGGCAAGGGTCACGATCTTGCCGATGGCGTCATAGAGCGGCGTCATCCCACGGGGTGAGACTTCATCATTGGTGACTTTCCGCCAGCGCCCCGCGTCGACGCCGGAGCGCAACACATCGAATTGCAGCCCGTCCTGGGCGTCGAACGCCGCAAGCGTGATGTCGGCATCGACCCTTGGGCCTCCGTCCAGCGTGGCGAGTCCGTTGGCGTAGGCGTTCACCGAGGAGAGCGCCTCTGACCAGATCGGCTCCATCGAGCCGGTGCGATCGAGCAGGATATAGGAGTGGATCGAGGGATGGCGCGGCTCCTTGGCGGAAGCCGTGGTCGAGGCCATGGGTGCGGCGAGGCCAAGCGCCAGGAGAGCGGCGAGAGCGGTGCGGGCGGATTTCATCGGTGTGGTCCCCATAAAAGTCGGAAGCGGCCTAGTCGCGGGTCTTGTCGTTCATCGATCCGGGTGTGTGGGCCCGGGCCTGGGCGAGCGCTTCGCCGGGCGTCAGGCCATCGACGCCTTGCGGTGCAAGCAGGAGCGGCTGGATCGCCTCGGCCGGTTGGGCCCTGGCGAGGAAGGGAAGGGGTTTGCCGGACGCGGCGAAAGTGATGCCGCTAACCGCAAGGGCGGTCAGGACGAGCCGAATGCTGGTCTTCATGGCAACGTCCCCTTTCCGCGCGGGGCTGCTGCTTCTCATGTCCCGCGATGCTCAAGGTGTCGCAGCCGATTGGGGCCGCGACGCGGCTGCAATTGGGGCGAAACGGGGATTAGTCGCGATTTATTCGAGTCGGCCGAACGAACCGCGCGATCAGGCCTGCGGTGCGCCGAGGTTCAGGAACACGATCACGCTGACGATGGCGGCGTAGAGAAGAACCGCGAGGAAGGCGGTGAGCGGCCCGCCCCGGGTCATGGCCTCCGCGCCCGAGACCTGCGCCTCGTCTTCCTTGCCTGTCGTGCGCACCAGCATGGCCACGACCAGGAGAACGAACGCGTAGGAGGCGAGATAGAACTGGTCGAGCATCAGGAGATAACCCACATCCGGCAGGCCGGCGGTCGCGTTGAACTGCAGCGCCACGAGCGTCAGGAGTGCGGTGATCGACAGGCCCACGCGGGCCTCGACATGCGCGGGATTGAGCAGCAGGGCCGCCGCGGCGACCAGCACCACGATGAACACCGGCAGCAGCGCCTTGATGATTCCCGACATCATCGGGCGCGAGATCGGCAAGGTGACGACAGCGCGCGAATAGGGCGCCGGCTGCGGATTGGCGAGGTCGCCGAACGCCGTCGGGTAGGGCCGGTTGACGATCTGCAGCGTCGGGCTGCCAATGATGAAGCCCGGCAACTGGATCTCGGGGTTCATCGCTACTTCGTCGGCGACATAGACGATGTTTCCGGCGTCATACTCCCTGTCCTCGATCTCGATGCTCAGCGTATGGGCGTCGAAGGGATACTTCTTGATCGAGAACTTCGCCGCGAACGGCCCCTGGTGGCGGAACACCTGGTATTCCGAACCGTCGGGCTGGGCCTGGGGCGTGTCGTAGATTGCCGTCTGCACATGGTCGTCCGGCGCGAACATGTTCATCCACTCGAAGGTCTGGCCCGGATCGAGCGCGGGATCAGAATCGCGGAACCAGACATAGACGTCCGCCACGAACGAATAGCTGGTGAGGTCGATCGACTGGATGTCGTTGATGTAGAGGCCGATCTTCACCTCGACGGGACCCGCTGGCGGGGCGGGCGCCGCGACGGGCGCCGGCTGGGCCGGCGGCGCAGCGGGCGTCTGCGCCCAGGCCGAAAGGCCAAGGCCGAGCGCAATGAGGATGAACGCGGCGAGCCTCTGGAACGCTTTCACGTGACCTCTCCTTCCGCCGTGTCGGCCCTGGCGAAGGGTTAGTGGCCGTTCGCCGCCGACGCATCTGCCTGTCTCGCCTTCTTCTTCCGCGAGAGGAGGTTGAGAATCTCCACAAAAGCGGAAAACGCCATGGCGGCGTAGACATAGCCTTTCGGCACGTGGATGCCGAAGCCGTCGGCGATCAGCACCATCCCGATCATCAGGAGGAAGCCGAGCGCCAGCATCACGACGCTGGGGTTGGCGTTGATGAAGCGGGAGAGCGGGCCGGAGGCGAGAAGCATGACTGCAACCGCCGAGATGACTGCGATGAACATGATCGCCAGATGGTCCGTCATGCCCACGGCGGTGAGGATCGAGTCGATCGAGAACACGATGTCGAGGATCAGGATCTGGACGATCGCCGCGCCGAAATTCATCACCGCACGCCCCGCAACCGGCGCATCCTCGCTCTTGTGCGTGTCCGGATCCATCGTGTGGTGGATCTCGGTCGTCGCCTTCCACACCAGGAACAGGCCGCCCGCGATCAGGATCAGGTCGCGCCACGAAAAGGCGGTCTCGAACTGCGGGTGCCCGGTGTTCTTGTCGATGGCCCCGGTGAAGCCGAGATCGATCACGGGATGAATCAGTCCGACCAGCCAGGCGATCGAGCCCAGCAGGGCAAGACGCAGGATGAGGGCAAGGCTGATGCCGATGTTGCGCGCCCTGGCCCGGCTCTCCTCTGGCAGCTTGTTGGTGAGGATCGAGATGAAGATGAGATTGTCGATGCCGAGCACGATCTCCATGATGACCAGCGAAATCAGCGCCGCCCATGCCGTGGGGTCGGTCATCAGCGGCTCAAGCGTGAAGTCCATGTGGGAAACTCTCCGTCGGCCCAGCGAGCTATCTAGGGCGGGTTGCGCCGCCCGTTAAGGGGAAACGGACGAGTGCGCGTCGTCATCCAAGGGGAAGGCGCATGATATATTCGTCATCGAGCGTCTCGCCGACCTTGAACTTGTAGGCTCCGACCTTCTCGAAGCCGCGGCTTTCGTAGAGGCTGATCGCGCGTTCATTGCCCTGCCACACGCCGAGGAAGAGGTTCTTCGCCCCGCGCTGCCGCGCCCGCTCGATCGCCCAGGCCAGCAGGATCCGCCCCACGCCCACGCCCTGGCGCGCCTTGAACACGTAGACGCGATGAAGTTCCAGCGCCGGCGCCGGTCCCACATCGAAGGGCAGCTTGCACGGGCCGATCTTGCAGTAGGCCGCCAGGCGCTTGCCGGCGAAAGCGATGCGCACCTCCACTTCGGGATCGCGCAGGTCCTCGGCCATCTTCGCGACCGAATAGGTTTCCTCGAGATACTGCTTCAGGTCGGACGGCGGATAGAGGTCGCCAAACGTCTCGGCGAACGTGTCCGCGCCGATCTCCGCCAGGTCGGCGGCGTCGCTCTCGCGCGCATCGCGAAAAGTCAGGTCGCGGTCCAACGACGTCTCCGGTCAGCGTTTGGCCGTCTCGGCCCGGGAAGCATAGACGAATTCCCGGACCGCATCGCCCAGCAAGACCAGCTTGGCAAGAGACCAGGCGCCGTGGGCGTCGAATGCGCCCATGGGTTGAATGAGCCTGTCGGCCAGGTCCTTGCGCGGGGCCACGAGAGCCTCGGCGATACGCCTTGCGGCGGCCTTGTCCGCCGGCGGGGCGGTCCGGCTCGCCTGGGCCAGCCGGATGGCGGCGACGGCCAGCTCGCTCTGCTGGCGCGGCAGGTCGTCGGCGACGCGCTGCAGCGCCAGCCGGTCCCACGAATCGTGCGGCTCAAGATCGCGGGCCGCCGAGCGCATGCGGTCGAGCCCGAGCAGCTCACCGATCTGGTGCTGCACAAACAGCGCAGCGGCGAGCGGCCATTTGGTCTGTTCGGCGATCTCGACCGTCTCGCGCGCCGACGCCAGCGCACGGACCAGGGCAACGTCATGAGCGATGTCCTCCGGCGCTCCGGCGGCGCGATATTTTGCAGCGCGCGCCTCCACCCGGCCGAGCACGAGCGGGGAGAGCGCCTGCGGCAGCAATTTGCGGATTCCGGCGATGGCCGCCCGATAGCGCTCGATCACTTTCGCGACCGATCCCGTCTGCACCAGCACCGGGTCCGACGCGATTGCGCCACTCAGCATGCGCAGATTGGCCGATGTCTCGACCGACATGACAAGCTGGGCCTGGGCAGGCGCCTTGCCATCGAGTGCGTTGATGCGGGCGAACAGGTCGTCGAAGTGGAAAGCGGCGAGCGCCGCCTCGAAGGCTTCGGCGAGGTGGCCGACATTGACGCCCTCGGCCGCGCTCTTCTGCAGGGCGAAGGTCGGCCCGGCGAGATTGACGAGACGATTGGACAGGCGCGTTGCGATGATCTCGCGGCGCAGCCGATGCCTCTTGCGCGCCTCGCCGAATTTCTCCAGCTCCTTCGGGAAGTACCCGACCAGGAGCTGTTCGAACGCCGTGTCGTCGGGGGCTTCCGACGCGATCAGCAGGGAGAACAGGTCGAGCTTGGCGTAGGCCATGATCACGGCGAGTTCGGGCCGCGTGAGCCCGAGCTGCCGCTCGCGGAGCTGCCTGAACTGCTCGGTCGACGGCAGCCCCTCGACGGCGCGGTCCAGTTTCCCCTGACCTTCAAGCGTCTCGATGAAGCGTTCATGGCTGTCGAGGTCGGCTGGCGCCGTCGCCTGCATCACGGACAGCGCGCCCGTCTGGTCGTAATTGTTCTCCAGCACCAGGTGGCCGACTTCCTCGGTCATCGACGCCAGCAGCGCGTTGCGGTCCTTCTCCTTCAGTGCGCCCTCATTGATCGCCTCGGCGGTGAGGATCTTGATGTTCACCTCATGGTCGGAGGAATCGACGCCTGCCGAATTGTCGATGGCGTCCGTGTTGATCCGGCCGCCGCTCCGGGCGAACTCGATCCGCCCCGCCTGCGTGACGCCGAGATTGGCGCCCTCGGCGATGACTTTGGCCTTCACGTCCTTCGCGTCGACGCGGAGAATGTCGTTGGCCTTGTCGCCGACATCGGCATGACTCTGCGTCGAGGCCTTGATGTAGGCGCCGATGCCGCCGAACCACAGCAGGTCGACCTCCGCCGTCAGCAGCGCCTTGATCAGCGCATCCGGCGTGACGGCGTCTTCCTTGAGGCTGGCAAGCGCCTTTATCTCCGGCGTCAGCGCGATCGACTTTGCCGACCGCTCGAATATGCCGCCGCCTTTCGAGATCAGCTTCTTGTCGTAATCCGCCCAGGACGAGCGCGGCAGGTCGAACATGCGCTTGCGCTCGGCAAGGGTCGCCTTGAGGTCTGCCGGATTGGGATCGAGGAAGATGTGGCGATGGTCGAATGCCGCCTGCAGCTGGATGCAGGGCGACAGCAGCATGCCGTTGCCGAAGACATCGCCCGACATGTCGCCGATGCCGATCACGCTGAAGTTCTGGGTCTGCGTGTCGTGGCCCATCTCGCGGAAATGGCGTTTCACCGCCTCCCACGCGCCGCGCGCGGTGATGCCCATCTTCTTGTGGTCATAGCCGACCGATCCGCCCGACGCGAACGCATCGCCGAGCCAGAAACTGTAGTCCGCCGACAGCCCGTTCGCGATGTCGGAGAATGTCGCCGTGCCCTTGTCAGCTGCAACGACCAGGTAAGGGTCCTCGCCATCCCACACCACGACGCCCGGCGGATGCACCGTCTGGCCCTTGACGATGTTGTCGGTGAGCTGCAGCAGCGCGCCGACGAACACTTTGTAGGCCGCAACCCCCGCCGCCTGGATTTCCTCGCGCGTGCCTTTCGCCGGCATGGTCTTCGGATAGAACCCGCCCTTTGATCCCACCGGCACGATAACGGCGTTCTTGACCTGCTGCGCCTTCACCAGCCCCAGCACTTCGGTGCGGAAATCCTCGCGCCGGTCCGACCAGCGCAGCCCTCCACGCGCCACGGGACCGAAGCGCAGGTGCACGCCCTCGACATCCGGCGACCACACGAAAATCTCGCGATAGGGACGCGGCGCAGGCAGCGGATCGGCCTCGCGGCTGGCGATCTTGACCGCGATATGGCGCGGCGGCTTGCCGTCCTCGCCCATGATATAGAAATTTGTCCGCTGCACCGACTTCACCAGCGCCAGCAGCCGCCGCAGCACGCGGTCCGCATCCAGCGTGGCGACCGCTTCGAGCTGCTTGCCGATCTCGGCGATCACCGGCTCCGCCGCCTTGCGCCGCGCATCGAGATCGCCCTTGAACCCCGTATCGAACTTGAAGCCGAACAGCTTCAGCAGGTTGGTCGCGATCTCGGGATGCTCCGACAGCGCCTTGACCTGCACCGCTTCGGACGGATCGAGTCCCGACTGGCTGCGGAAGCGGCAGAGCGTGCGCAGCAGGGCCGCCGACCGCCAGTCCGTTCCCAGCGCCACGACCAGTCCGTTGAACCGGTCATTCTCTGTCTCGCGCGCCCAGATCGCCTCGAAGGCCCGCTCGAAGCGCGGATCCAGGCGTTTCTGCCCTGCCGGCCGGTCGATGGTGATGTCGTGGACATAGACAGCGCCTTCCGGCTCGGCGTCATGCGCCATGAACCTGATCGGGTATCCCACCTCGGCGCGCACGCGTAGTCCCATGCGCTCCAGCACCGGCACGATCTCGGCAAGGTCGAGCGGCTGGTCGCGATGATAGATCTTCACGTGCGACAGGCCCGCCTCGAAGTCGGGCCCCCAGATCCGCGCGCGCATCGCCTTGCCCAGCGGCAGCCCCGCAATCGCCACGAGGTCGGCGAGTCCTTCCTCGGGCTGGAACGCTTCCTTGTAGGCGGCGGAATAGCGGGCCCGCGCCATCAGCGTCTGGTCGGATCGTGTCGAGCGCGCAACACGCCCCAGCGCATCCTCCCACGTCTCGAACAATTGCCGCATCTGCAGGTCGAGCCCGTCCTCATCCGGCTCGGGGTGGCCGCGCGTGAGGCCGACGATCAGGTGCACCCGCGCCAGCGGGCCTTCGCCAAAGCTCGGATAATAGGCGGACGCCCGCCCGCCATAGGCGTCGGCGAGAATCTTGTGCGCCCGCGTGCGCAGGTCGGAATTGTAGCTGTCGCGCGGCACGTAGAGCAGGGCGGAGACATACCGGTCGAAGCGGTCGCGCCGGATGAACAGCCGCGTGCGCGGCCGGATCTGCAGGCGCAGTGCGCCCGAGGCGATCCGCGACAGGTCCTCGACCGAAATCTGGAACAGCTCGTCGCGTGGGTAGTTCATCAGCACCGAATCAAGCTGCTTCATCGAGAATCGCGACCCCGACGGGGCCGCCAGCTTCACCTTCTCTATCTTCCGCCGAATCAGCGGCACTTCATCCGCCGTCCGCGTGTACGCTTCCGACGTGAACAGCCCGACGAAGCGCGTCTCGCCGATCACGTCGCCTTTCGCGTCATAGCGCTTGACCCCGATATAGTCGGCGTGCGCGCGGCGATGGATGCGCGAGACGAAGCTCGCCTTGGCGACGATGATCGGCGAGGGCTCGTTCAGGAACGCCCGGATCGCCGGCGTCAGCACCGTCGGCTCGGCAGCGCGCGACAGCACGTTGCGCGATTGGTCCCGCAGGATGCCGAGGCCTGAGCCTTCCTCCACCTCGGGTTCGTCGTTGGCGAGCTGGCCGGACTTGTCCTTTGCAAAGATGTAGTCGCGCGCGCCTAGGAAGGTGAAGTTCTCATCCGCCAGCCAGGCGAGAAACGCGCGCGCCTCGGCAATCTCGCCTTCCGTTCGCTGCGTCGTCGTCTTGAGCGACGCCAGGTCCGCAGCCGCCTTGCCCATCTTGTCGCGCATGGCATGGAAGTCCGCATTGACCACGGCGACGTCTGCGAATGTCTCTTCCAGCCTCTTCTGCAGGTCGGCGAGCAGCGCATCGTCGATCGCCGGCAGGTGGACCTGGATGGCCGAGCGCTTGCCCGAGGGGCCATCGACGATGGGATGCAGCACCGCGCGCACTTCGATCTTGGCGTCCTGGAAGGTGGCGATGGCGCTGTCGACGAGAAAGGCCAGGTCCGGCCCCACGATCTCGGCCACGTCCAGCCGCAAGGGCTTGCCGTTGGCGCCAGTTGCGCGGCGGGTGCGGATCACCCGCGCCTGGCTCTTCTCGTTGGCCTGGTTGAACTCCCACAGGTCGAGCGCCAGGGCTGCTGCGTCCTCGGTGGTCAGCGCAAGGAAATCCTCGATAAAGGCGTCGGCCTGGTACTGGTCGAGAAACGACTTCAGCGCCGCGGCCTGGGGCTTGCCCGCACGCTTCAAGGCAATGTGCTCGACCGAGCTGGCAAAGCTCTCCTTTGAAAAGGCCTGTTCGCTGGAACGGTTCATGCAGCCTCCGGAGGAATTGAATAACGCGGGGGGACGCCGCACTCGGGACATCGAGTCGCGCGCCAGAGCTAGACCCGCTCAAGCCCTTGGGGCAAGCGCGAGATTGTGGGCAGGCCGGACGCGAGGCGCGCCGCGCAAATCCTGCTGCAATGCAGTGAAAATCTCAGGCGGACTTGCGGGCTGCACAGGATTGTCCGCTGTCCCGGCCCGGCGCCGCCCTTTGCGCCCCCCCGACGCGCAGGACGCAACGTCATCGCAATCCGCAGCGTTGTCCTGCTTCCGGCGGTTCAGTAGTCGGCGAGCTTGGCGTGGCGCAGGTCGTGATCCGCATCATGCTGCTTGGCGGCGTATTCGCCGGGATTTCCGTCCGCGGACAAAAGGATCGCGATCCAGCGCGTGCCGGGAATCTGCGCCAGCACGATCATGATCAGCACGGTCAGCGGCGCGGAGAGGAACATGCCTGGCAATCCCCACAGGGCGCCCCACACGGCGAGCGACAGCAGCACGACGAGCGCAGACAGGTTCAGGCTGTTCGATGTCATGCGCGGGCTGACGAAATTGCCGATGGCGAACTGCCAGACGCTGACGCCGATGAACACGGCGATGGCGCACAGCATCGGATCGGCGGGCATGTAGGGCGGCCAGTTCGGCTGGGCGATCGCGAACAGGGCCGGAAGCAGCGTCGCGGCGATCGAGCCGATGGTCGGTATGTAGTTCAGGACGAAGATCACGAAGCTCCAGAACAGCGCATTGTCGAGACCCATCGCCATCAGCGTCACATAGGTAAGGACGGTGGTGATAATCGACAGCGCGGTCTGGACCCACAGGTATTGTTCCATGGTCCGCCGGATCTCGGCGCCGACCAGCCGGGCGCGCTCTCGATCATGCGGCCGCACGAAAATGCGGTCGAGCTTGCGCGAGAAGCCGGACGACGTGACGTAGAGAAAGCCGACATAGATCATGATCAGCACCATGTCGCCGGCCAGGCCCTGCGCCGATGCGATCGCCGGCTCGACGAAGCGCGCCGTGTTGTTGGAGAAGATCAGCGTCGACAGTTGCGGGGCGTCCTGCAGGCCCAGCATGTTGTAGACCTGCACGAT
The DNA here is from genome assembly GCA_963718145.1 of uncultured Alphaproteobacteria bacterium. Classification (GTDB taxonomy): domain Bacteria; phylum Pseudomonadota; class Alphaproteobacteria; order Caulobacterales; family Hyphomonadaceae; genus UBA7672. The sequence goes on from CAVQYJ010000020.1 coordinate 489,323, forward strand.
CATCTGGTTGATGCGCTGTTCGTAGAGATCGGACTTGCCCGCGAATTCACGACCGCGCTGCGCAGCACGCCGATGAAGATCACGATCGAGATTGCGATGACCAGCATGGCGATCCCGTGCGCCGCCCAGTTGGGCAGGCCGGGGAACGGCTTGCGGATCGCGCGGGCGAACCCTTCCATCACCAGCCAGATGAAGATGGCGAGGGCGAACGGCGCGAGAATGTGTGCGCCGGCGGCGAGGACCATGCCGATCGCGACGGTGGCGATGATCCACACCCCCGCGGTCATGTAGGTCCGGCTGTTGACGGCGGCGGCCTGTTGCATCGGCCCAGACTTATGCGCTGCCTTGCAGAATGCAAAGCACGCTCGCGCGCTGGTTGGGCTGGGCACCCCTGAAAAGCGCGAAAGGCTGACGATGTCAGGGCGCGTGCGTCCGCATGCGGGTCACCGCCTCCGGCCGCCGAAGATGCCGCGGAAGACGAACTGCGTGAGTTCGCGCGCGGCGGTGCGCATGGCGGTGTTGGCGGCGGCCTCGACGGGGGTCTGGCGGGTGGAGCGGCGTGCGGCCGTGGTCTTGGGCGCTGGTTTGGGGATGGTCTGGGTATAGGGAGAGTAGCCGACCTGCGACTTGCGGGTCTTGGCGGCTTCGGCCTCGGCCTTCTGCTGCTTGGCGAGGTCGCTGGCGGCTTTTGCGGCGGCGGATTCGCGTCCGCTGAGGCGTTCGTAGGCCGATTCACGGTCGATGCTCGCGTCGTACTTGTTGGCGACCGGGCTTGCGGCCTGCACCGTCGTCCGTTCGGGATCGAGCGCCGGGCCGAGGCGCGAGGATGGCGGGCGAATCAGCGTGCGCTCGACCACGGTCGGCGCGCCTTTCATGTCCAGCGTCGAGACCAGCGCCTCGCCGGTGCCGAGTTCGGTGATCGCGGCTTCGGTGTCGATACCGGGGTTCGGACGGAAGCTCTGGGCGGCGGCCTTAACGCCCTTGCGCTCGGTCGGCGTATAGGCGCGCAGCGCATGCTGGATGCGGCAGCCAAGCTGGGCCAGCACGGTTTCGGGCAGGTCGCGCGGGTTCTGGGTGACGAAATAGACCCCGACGCCCTTGGAGCGGATCAGGCGCACGACCTGTTCGATCTTGTCGGTCAGGGCCTTGGGCGCGTCGTTGAAGAGAAGGTGCGCCTCGTCGAAGAAGAAGACGAGTTTCGGCTTGTCCGGATCACCGACCTCGGGGAGCTGTTCGAACAGCTCCGACAGCAGCCACAGCAGGAATGTGGAATAGAGCCGGGGCGAGTTGATCAGGGTCGTGGCGTCGAGGACGTTGATATAGCCGCGGCCATCCGGCGCGAGGCGCATGAAATCGGTCAGCTCCAGCGCCGGCTCGCCGAAGAATTGCGGGGCGCCTTCCCGCTCCAGCATCAGCAATTGCCGCTGCACGGCGCCGACGGAGGCGGCCGCGACATTGCCGTAAGTCTTTTGCACGTCCGGCGCGATGGTGGAGATATGGGCCAGCAGGCTGCGCAGATCCTTGAAGTCGAGCAGGAGCAGGTCGTTGTCATCGGCATACTGGAAGGCGATGGTCAGGACGCCTTCCTGCGTGTCGTTGAGCTGGAGCAGGCGCGCGAGGAGCTGCGGGCCCATCTCCGAGATCGTCGCCCGGATCGGATGGCCGCGGCGGCCATAGATGTCCCAGAAGACGCACGGGGCCGCGCCGAACACGATCGGAGGCATGCCGATGTCGGCGGCGCGCGCCTGAAGCTTTTCCGAAACCTTTGCGGCCGGATCGCCGGCGACACAGATGCCGGAGAGGTCGCCCTTCACGTCGGCGCAAAAGACCGGCACGCCTGCAGCCGAGAACTGCTCGGCCATGGTCTGCAGCGTCACCGTCTTGCCCGTGCCGGTGGCGCCCGCCACCAGCCCATGCCGGTTGGCGCGGGCCAGGAGAAGGGTCTGCGGCGCCTTGTGGTCCGGCCCGCCGCCGCCGAGGAAGATCGAATCCGTCATGGTGTCATCCCGAAACTGCTGCGCCGGAGACTAGAAGCCCTGTCGCCCAAGGCCAAGCGGTACGCTTCAAGAGGCCTGCTGGCGGGATCATTGCGGCGAGGATAAGGGATGCCATGCTTCCGGCCCCGCGCTTCATGTTCAAGGCGGAATTCTCCTCGCGCTTTGCCCGAAGCGTATGGAAAGCCTATGCGCGCCTCTTCCACGGCCCGCACTTCGTCGCCAGGAGAATGGGCGCCTGGTGGCTGCTCGACCAGTACAACATCATCGACCGGCGGCTGTTCTGCGAGGGGCGATGGGAGGAGGACCAGGTCCAGCGGATGACCGGATTCGGAAGAGCGCTGGGCGCTGCCGGCGTCAAGCCGTCCTTCCTCGATATCGGGTCACACGCTGGTTTCTACGCCGTGCTGATGCGGCAGACCGGCCTGTTCAGCCGCGTGCTGGCCTTCGAGCCGCTGCCCGCGCACCTTGCCCGGCTTCACGCCAACCTCGCTCTCAACGATCTTGCAGGCCGCGTGGACGTCCTGCCCCTGGCCCTGAGCGACGCTGCGGCGACTTTGCGATTCGCCCCCGGGCCCAGGACGAATCGCGGCATGGCGCATACCATCGACGGGGCCTCCACCGGCCTCCTGTCGAAGACGCCGGAGAGTGAGATCGTCGAGGTGAAGGCCCAGCGCCTCGACGACCTGATGACGCTCTCCGGCGCCCCGCTGGTCATCAAGATCGACGTCGAGGGCCACGAAGCCGCAACCATCACCGGCATGCGCGCCACCCTCACGGGCAACACCTGCGCCCTGCAGGTCGAGATCCTGCCCGAGGTCGCCGCGAGCGTATCCGCCCAGCTCGCCGACCTCGGCTACCGCCCCATCGGCTCGATCGGCCTCGACCACTATTTCACAAATGCAGCCGGTCTAAGGGAAGGACGGTAATGCAATCTCTCCGGCGTTGTTGACGTTTGCCGCCGCCGGACCAACCCTCCCTCTTAAGCGAGAGGTCTGACATGTGCGGCAAGTTCACCCAGCTCGTCCTGTGGGAAAGTGGTCTCGAATTTTCAGGCACGCTGGCCGTCATGCCGGATGACGCGCCTGTCGTTTTCGCCACGCCCATGCGCACGGCGAGGATAGTCCGGCTGGACGAGAGCGGGCGGCGCGAGCTTGTGAAGATGCGCTGGGGGTTCTCAAAACACGGCTCGGCGAGGCCTCAGCCCGACCACATGCATGCACGAGCTGAAACGATCGACTCAAAACCCAGGTTTTGCGACGCTTTCGGCGAGCGGCGCGGGATCCTCATGGTCGAGACATTCAATGAAGGCGAGGAACAGCCAGGCGGCCGGAACAAGCAATGGGTCGTCCGCCCGAAGGATCGAAAGCCCATCGCCATCGCGGTCATCTGGGAGGAATGGCAGGGCGAAGCCGGGGGCGAGCTGGCCTTCATCCAGGTGACGGTTCCTGCGAACGCGCTGATCTCGAAGGTCACCGATCGCATGCCGGCGATCCTCGCGCAGGCGGACTGGCCGGCGTGGCTCGGCGAGGCGGATGCGACCTACAGGGACATCAAGGCGCTGCTGAAGACCTATGATGATTGCGGCAATTGGGAGATGACGGAGCAGGGCGCGCCGTCGAAGAAGGCGTCGTCGCCGAAAACTGCGCCGCCTAAGCCGCAGATGGATCTGTTCTGAGTCGCTCGCGCCAACTCGAATTCCGCGCGCCAGAAAATCATCTTGCGAGTCGAAAAATTTTCGCCTCGCGAGTCGCGAACGCGATTCTGGAAACTCCGCGTTCAGTTTCTCGCGTCATGACTCACATCTGAGATCACCTCACGGCTGATCGCCGACGCGACAGCCGACCACGCAACCTGAACCCGGAGACTCCCAGTGAAAGCCTCGACCGCGAAACTGAAAATGCCCGCCGCCGCGATGACCGCCCCGATGCCGACCCAGGTGTCTGCGCCCGCGCCCATCGTCGGCTTCAAGCCGATGATCGTGCCGCCCGCTCCGGCGCCCGTCGCCGTGATCCCTGCGCCGAAGAAACCGATCGCGAAGAAAAAGCCCGCCGCGAAGAAGCCCGCCGCCAAGGCCAGCGCCAGGAAGAAACCGGCTGCAAAGAAGACCGCGAAGAAATCCACGGTGAAGCGCGCCGCCGCCGCGGCCAGGAAACCGGCCAAGAAAGCCCCGGCGAAAAAAGCCAGAAAGGCCGCGAAAAAGAAGTAGTCCTCGCCCCATCCCTCCGACGCGAAGCCGGCGCGATCCCAATGGGTCGCGCCGGCTTTCGTTTGTTTCCGACGCATTTCCGTCTCCAAGCCGCTAAGGCCGCACCTCCCACAGCCACCACAGGCCTGCCGCCGAAACCGCGGCGATGGCGAAGCCGGTCAGTAGCCAGCCCCAGCCTGTCGCCGGTTTCACGACGACCGGGGGCTGAGGATTGGCCGCCTGGGTCAGCGCGGCATCGAGCTTCTCCAGCGTCTCGGGCAGGCGGCGCAACCGCGACAGCGCCTCGCGCGCCGTGGCGATGGCCAGCCTGCGGATGCCTTCGGGTCCGAACTCGCGGCGGCTCCAGCGGTCGACCACCGGCTTGGCCGCCGCCCAGATATTGTGCCCCGGGTCGATCGAGCGCGCCACACCCTCGACCTGCACCATGGTCTTCTGCAGAAGGATCAGCTCCGGCCGCAGGTGCATCCCGAACTGCCGGGTGATGTCGAACAGCTGCAGCAGCACCCGCGCCATCGACACTTCGGTCGCGTCCTTGCCGAAGATCGGCTCGCCGACCGAGCGCAGCGCCTGCGCGAACTCGTCCATCGAATGGCTGGCGGGAACATAGCCCGCCTCGAAATGAATCTCGGACACGCGCCTGTAGTCGCGCTCCAGGAAGCCCTTCAGGATTTCCGCGAGAAACAGCCGCTCGTCGGGTCCGATGCGCCCCATGATGCCGAAATCGACCAGGAACAGCCGCCCGTCCGGCGCGAGGATCATGTTCCCCTCATGCAGGTCGGCATGGAAAAAGCCATGGTCCAGCGCGCACGCCAGGAATCCCCGCGTGATGCGGTTGGCGAGGTCGATCCGGTCGGTTGAGCCGATGGCGCCGGGGTCGGTCAGCGAGCGCCCGGCGATCCAGTCCGTCGTCAGGACGCGCAGGCTGGTGCGCTCCCAGTCGACCTTCGGGGCGTAGACATGATTGTCGAGCGCGGCGATGTCGCCGAATTCGCTGGCGGCCCCGCCTTCGAAGCGCAAATCCATCTCGCGCGTCAGCGATCGCGCCATCGTCTCGACGAACGCGACCGGCTCCAGCCGCTTGACGTCCGGCGGCCCGTTCTTCTGTGCTGACGCCGCGATCCGCCGCATCGCCCGTAGCTCCAGCTCGATTCTGCGCTCGATGCCGGGCCGCAGGATCTTCACCGCCTTCAGGCCGTGCGGCGTCTCCAGCCGGTGCACCTGCGCCACCGACGCCGCCGCCACGGGGTCGCCGAGCCCCGCAAACAGCGTGTCGGCGTCGGCGCCGAACGCCTCGCGCAGCGTCCGGATGGCCTGCGCCTTCGGGAAGGGCGGCAGTGCGTCCTTGAGTCGGGAAAGATCCGTCGCCGCCTCGACGCCGATCACGTCCGGCCGCGTCGCCATGAACTGGCCGAGCTTGATCCAGGCCGGACCCAGCTTTTCCAGTGCGCGCGCAAATCTCTGTCCCGGCCGTCCGCGTCCGCCGCCGCCGAAGATGCGGAGGAACCCGCCGGCGAAGCGCGCCGGCCACGGCAGGCGCGAGCGGTAGGCGGCGGGGATCACCACGTCGTGGCGGACCATCACCATGCCGGCGCGGGCAAGGCGCAGATAGTCGGAGAGCGCTTCGAACATGGGGCCTACACCGCCCAGCCCGTGTGGAGCGCCGCCACACCGCCGGAATAATTCTGGTAGCCGACTTCGGAGAACCCCGCCGCTTTCACCCTGGCCGCGAACGTCTCCTGGTCGGGGAAGCGGCGGATGGATTCGACGAGATACTGATAGCTTGCCCTGTCGCCGGTCACGAGTTCGCCCAGGCGCGGGATCACCGCGAAGGAATACCGGTCATACGCCTCCTGCAGCACGCGGTGGCTCATGTGGGAGAATTCGAGGCAGGCAAAGCGTCCGCCCGGGCGCAGCACGCGGCGGAATTCCGATAGCGCCTTGTCGATCTCGACCACGTTGCGGATGCCGAAGGAGATGGTCACCGCGTCGGCGCAGCTGTCGGGGAAGGGAAGCGCCGCCGCATCGCATGCCACGCGCGGCATGTTCTCGTTGGCCGCCTTGATCCCCGCAACCAGCATCGCCTCGTTGATGTCCGAGACGAAGGCCATGGACCGCACACCTGACGTCCTGCGCCGGGCGACTTCCTCCGAGCGTTTCAGGAAGGCGCGCGCGATGTCGCCAGTCCCGCCCGCCACATCGATCAGCGTCTCGCCGGGCTGGGGGTTCAGCCAGGCGATCATGCTGGCTTTCCAGACGCGATGGACGCCAGCCGACATCAGGTCGTTCATCAGGTCGTACTTGCCGGCGACAGACGCGAACACGCCCTTCACGCGGCGGGTTTTTTCGTCCCGGCTGACGTCCTCGAACCCGAAGGAGACCCGATCCTCGTCCACTAGGTCCTCGTCCATCCTGTCCAACACATAGGCGAACGACCCCGCCGCGGCTATATGCGAGGCCCATGCCCGAGCTCCCTGAAGTCGAGACTGTTCGCCGCGGGCTTCAACCCGCGATGGAAGGCAAGCGGATCCTGCGGTCGCAGACCCGGAGAAAGGACCTGCGTTTCCCCTTCCCCGCGAACTTTAACCAGCGTCTTGAAGGCGCTCGCGTGAAGCGGCTGGGCCGCAGGGCAAAATACCTGGTCGGGGAACTCTCCACCGGCGAGGCGCTGATCATGCACCTGGGCATGACCGGCCGGTTCACGGTCGCCGGCCCGCGAAAGCCGGGTCGGCAACCGGGCAGGTTCCACCACGATGCGGGAGAGGACGACAAGCACGACCATGTCGTGTTCGAGATGCAGGGCGGGGCGCGGGTCACGTTCAACGACGCCCGCCGCTTCGGCTTCATGGATCTTTGGGCGCTGGACGATCTCGATCACTATCCCGGCTTCGAGGGCATGGGGCCGGAGCCGATCTCGAACGGATTTTCTGCGGCCTATCTCGAAGAAGCTTTCGCGGGCAAGAAGACCCCGGTGAAGGCGGCGCTGCTCGACCAACGCGTCGTCGCCGGCCTCGGCAACATCTATGTCTGCGAGGCGCTGTTCCGCGCGGGCCTCAATCCGAAGAAGCTGGCCGGCGTCATCCGGCGCGACAGGCTGGAAAAACTCGCCGTCGAAATCCGGAACGTGATCGAGGAAGCGATCGAAGCCGGCGGCTCGACCATCTCCGACTTCGCGACCACCAGCGGCGAGCTCGGCTATTTCCAGCACCGCTTCCAGGTCTACGATCGCGAAGGCGATGCGTGCATGGTCTGCGAAAAGCCCGTGAAGCGCCTCGTCCAGTCCGGCCGCAGCACGTTCTACTGCACCACCTGCCAGAAATAACGCGGACCATGGACAGTCGCCGCCCCGTCGGGTCGCATGAGCCGAAGGCGACATCCACGTCCTCGACGACAGAATGAGCGCGAAACTGTTGGGGATCCGCCGGACTTGTCCAACACTTTGGCCAAATCGGCGTTTCCGGCTTCCCCAGTGAATCCAGCCGCTTGCAGGAAATCTTGGCCCGTTCGGCCGACTACTTTTCTGTAGGGCTCAAAAACCCGTCGTATAATCCGCCCATCGCCACCGCAGGAGGGCAGCCGTGCACGCTGTTCAACGGCGCGGCGGCGATGGGATCGAGCGTGAAGAGCCCTCGGGAAGCCGGGCCTCTTGCAGGTAAGCGAGGGAGTGCTCCAGGGACCGGGACTGAACAGCCCTGACCTGCACGCCGCCGGGACACTGGTCAGGAGAGTGAAAGACCTCTCGGTTCCAGCCCGTCGCGCCAACGACCCCGGGGACGCGGGACCAACGCGCCACCCCTACCCATGCCGGCGCTGCCGCCCAAAGCGGCAGAGGCCACACTCGCGCGGGGCCATCCCGCGTCCCCACGCCCTCCATCGTTCCGGAGGGACACGCACCCCGGACGGCTCCGCCGGTCCGAATGCAGGCGTGCGCCTAGAAGAACCGCCGGGTAGCGTCGCCGGCGCCTTGCCGCTACCTTCCCTCAAAACAGGACTCGGCGGGAGAGACTTCCATGAAGCTGAAAGCGTCGCTTGGCGCCCTCGCTGCGGCGTTGGCTGCGGTAGTGATCGCCTCGTGCGTCACCGCAAGCTCGCCCGGCGCCAGCAAGCATGCGCTGGCCGCTGGCGAATGGCCCTACTGGGGCGGCGACCCACAATCGACACGCTACTCGCCGCTCACCGGCATCAAGGCGTCCAACGTCGGCAAGCTCGAAATCCTCTGGCGCTGGAGCGCGGACACGACCGGCTCGCCCGCCTCCGCCAACTTCAAGTCGACGCCGCTGATGGATGACGGCGTTCTCTACATGCCCTGGCTCGACCACGGCGCCGCCGCCATAGACGCCGCCACAGGCAAGACGTTGTGGACCTCGATCCCCGAAGCTCGCGACATCGGCGGCCGCGGCGCCAACCTCGCGCCACGCTCGCTCGCCTACTGGACGGATGGAACGGCCAAACGCCTCTACCACAACTCGGTCGACGGGCGGCTGTTCGCCATCGACGCGCGCACCGGCAAGGCCGCCGCCGAGTTCGGAACCAAAGGCGTCATCGACCTGCGCACTAGCCTCACGGAGGGCCGCGCCGTCACCGATATCGGCTCGGTCTCCCCCGCACTTGTCGTCGGGGATGTCGTGGTCGTGCAGGTCATTCCCGGCGGCTCGCGCAACAAGGAATCAACGCCGGGTCATGTCCGTGGCTACGATGTCCGTACCGGCAGGCTGCTCTGGACGTTCCACACCGTCCCGCAAAAGGGCGAGCCCGGCTACGAGACATGGGAGAACAACGCCGCCGACTACATCGGCAATGTCGGGGTCTGGTCGATGCTCAGCGCCGATCCCGAGACCGGCTATGTCTATCTGCCCACCGAAACGCCCTCGAATGATTTCTACGGCGGCCATCGCCTCGGCGACGGCCTCTATGGCGAGAGCCTGATCTGCCTCGACTCGAAGACTGGCAAGAAGGTCTGGCACTTCCAGACCGTGCACCACGGCGTTTGGGACTACGACAACCCGACGGCGCCGATCATCCACGAGATCACCAAGGACGGAAAGAAGCGCAAGGTGGTGACGCTGCTCACCAAGATGAGCCTCGTCTTCGTGTTCGACGCCAAAACCGGCGAACCGATCTGGCCGATCGAGGAGCGCGCTGTCCCGCCGTCGAAAATTCCCGGTGAGAAACTCTCGCCCACGCAACCCTTCCCGACGGTTCCGGCGCCGCTGGCGAGGCTGGGCTATCACGAGGAAGACGTGATCGACTTCACGCCAGCGCTTCGCGCCGAAGCCCTGAAGATGCTGGAGCAGTACGAGAAGGGCGGCCTCTACACGCCGATCGTGGAAGTCGGGCCGGGCAAGCGCGGCACGCTGATCTATCCAGGCTATGGCGGCGGCGCGAACTGGAACGGCGCCTCGATCGATCCGGCGACGCACATCATGTACGTGCCCGTCCGCCATCGCCCCAACGCAGCGGGTCTCGCCAAGGGCGATCCGGCGCGCACCAACAATGCCTACGTCCAGTCCGGCAACCAGGTCCTGATGGGTCCGCAGGGCCTGCCGATGTTCAAGCCGCCCTGGAGCGAGCTCGTCGCCGTCAACATGGACAGGGGCGAACAGCTCTGGCGCGTGCCCATCGGCCCGGCCTCGCCCCTCATCGCCAACCATCCGGCGCTGCAGGGCCTCGGCCTCGACTTCTCGAAAATGGGCCGCTTCGACATCAAGCCGGCCCCGCTCCTGATGTCGGACATCATCTTCCTCGGCGAGTCCGGCAATATCTCGGACGGCACTGGCGGCCCGATGTTCCGCGCTTATGACAAGACCAACGGCAAGGTCATGTGGGAGAAGGAACTCCCTGGCTTCGTGACCGGTGCGCCCATGACCTATCGCCACAACGGCAGGCAGGTGATCGTCGTCGCCGTCTCGAAACGCGGCCAGCCGGCGGAGTTGATCGCGCTCGGCCTCGGCGACGGGATCGACGGTCCGGAAGTGGCGAAGGCCTCGGCCATGCCGCCCGGCGCCTCGGTCGCCCGCGCCGCCGCGATCAACGCCACCCGCGCCGAACTCACACTCGGCCGGGACGCCTTCAGCCGCACCTGCGCCGTCTGCCACGGCCCGGCCGGCGCTGGCGCGGCTGGCGGCGCACCGTCGCTGTCAGGGCAGGATGATGTCGCCCAGATCGCGCGCGCCATCGCCTCCGGCAAGGGCGAGATGCCCGCGCTGGGCTCGGCCCTCAAGCCGGAAGAGATCGACGCTATCGCAAAATTCGTCGCATCCGGATTCCCGCGCGCCGCGCTGGGCCTCCGCAAGGCGAGGGCGGTTAGGCCGGATCGTCAACTGCCGGTCAGGGCCTTCACGGCGGCGCCTGCGCCTGCGCGAATGAAGGCGATATCGCCGGGCACGGCGAGGAAGCGCACACCCCGCGCAGCCAGCGCCAGCGCGCGCTCTGGCGTCGGACAGAACGCGCCCACCAGCTTCCCCGCCCTGTCCGCCGCGGCGAGCATCCGCTCGATCGCCGCATCGATCTCGCTGCCCATCGGATCCAGCTTCGCGCCATCGCTCAGCGCGATCGACAGATCCGCAGGCCCGAGGAACAGCGCATCGACCCCGTCCGTTCCCGCGATCACGTCCAGATTGGCCAGCCCCGCCCGCGTCTCGATCATCGCCATCGCCATCGTCACGTCATTGCCCTCACGCAGATAGTCCGCCTGATCGGCATACCCAGCCAGCATGGTCGCGCGATGCGGCCCCCAGCTCCGCTCGCCCACGGGCGGAAACTTCGCCGCCGCAACGAGCGCCTTCGCATCCGCCTCCGTGTTGATCATCGGCGCGATCACCGCCCCCGCCCCGAAGTCCAGCGCGCGGCTCACCGCACCATAGTCGCCCACAGGCACGCGCACCACGCTCGCCGCACCCGCATGCGCCACCGCCGCCACGCCGCTCACCAGCGACGCCGTATCCCACAGCCCATGCTGCGCATCGAGCGTCACCGCGCCGAACCCCGCGCGCCCGATCATCTCCGCCACGATCGGGTAGGGCAGGCTGCACCAGCCGGCATGAACCGTCTCGCCCGCCCGCAGCCGGGCCGCCAGTGTGAATCCTCTCGAAGATGTCATGTCCGCGCGCCCCGTCAAATGCTCTCGAAATCCCCGCCGCGTCCCTTGCCGCCGGCGAACCGCGCGGCGCCGGCAACACCCTCCCGGACGACGACAGGCGCGCCGCGCCGCGCCTCCGCCTTCAGCGCGTCGTCGAGGTCAAGGCTCCACCCGGCATAGGCGCTCGCACGATCCGCGCGCAGGCACGCCTGCGGGAAGCGCGCGATCTCCTTGGCCAGCGCAACCGCAGCCCCACGCGCCTCTCCCGCCTTCACCACGCGGTTGGCGAGCCCCCAGCTCAGCGCCTCCTGCGCATCCACGGCGCGCCCGGTCAGGATCATGTCCATCGCGCGCCCCTGTCCGATCACGCGCGGCAGGCGCAGCGTCCCCCCGTCGATCAGCGGCACGCCCCAGCGCCGGCAGTAGACGCCGAACACCGCCGTCTCCGACGCCACCCTCATGTCCGCCATCAGCGCCAGCTCCAGGCCACCCGCAACGGCATGCCCCTCGATCGCCGCGATCAGCGGCTTGGACAGCGACATGAAAGCCTCCGGCGCTTCGCGGTCCGCCAGCAGCCGCGTCGGGCCCATTGGCGCCTGCTGCGGATGCCGCTTCACCGGCCTCGGCGCATCATCGCGCCGCGCCACGGCCTTGAGGTCCGCCCCCGCACAGAACGCTCCCTCCGCCCCAGTCAGCACCAAGGCGAGCACCGCGTCATCACGCTCGGCGTCGCAGAAGGCGTCATAGAGCGCCGCCGCCGTCTCGGGGTTGACCGCATTGCGCGCCTGCGGCCGGTTGATCGTGATGATGGCGACAGGCCCGTCGCGCTCGGCAAGGATGCTCATGTGATGTCTCCTGCAGGCCATTAAGACCTCTGAAGCCCGCATTTGCCAGCATGGACGAATTCCGCGAGATTCGGCGGGCTGGAGCCACGGGCCAAAGGCCCGCCTAGAGGGAAAGCACGTGAGCAGGCTCTTTCATCATTTCGCCGCCGCAGCCTTCGTTGTGGCTGCCGCGGCGGCGCCCGCGCACGCAGCGGATTTCCTCAAGGCGATCGAGGACGTGCCGCTGCCGAAGGGCCTGGTCGAGCAGGGCGAACCGATGATCTTCGAAAGCGAGCAAGGTCGTGTCGTGAAGACCGAGGCCGAGGGCCAGGTCGGCGCGAGCGAGATATCGGCGTTCTATGAAACCGCGCTGCCGGCGCTGGGCTGGAAGAAGACCGACGGCGCGGCCGGCATTTACGAGCGCGAGAGCGAGCGGCTGAGCATCAGCGTGCGGCAACCCGCTTCGCACCGCCCCGTGCGCGTGACCTTCGAACTTGTCGTGAGGCTCGCCTCGACGAAGCTGGCCGAATAGGCAAGGGCGGGGTAAGCCAGTCTCCGGAAAAAAGTTCCGGAGGACCTCGATGGCTTACGAAACCCTGCTGGTCGACGTGGATGGGCCGGTCGGCATCATCACGCTCAACCGGCCCGACGCGCTGAACGCGCTCAACGACAAGCTGGTCACGGAACTCACCCAGCAGCTCGACGCCTTCGAGAAGGACGCGAATATCGGCTGCGTGGTGCTGACCGGCGCAGGCCGCGCCTTCGCCGCGGGCGCCGACATCAAGGAGATGCGCGTCCAGTCTTACATGGACGCGTACGGCAACGATTTCATCACGCGCAACTGGGAGCGCGCCTCGACTTTCCGCAAGCCGATCATCGCGGCGGTCAACGGCTTTGCGCTGGGCGGCGGGTGCGAGCTCGCGATGATGTGCGATTTCATTCTCGCCTCGGAGGCGGCGAAGTTCGGCCAGCCCGAGATCAATCTCGGAGTGATGCCCGGGGCAGGGGGCACGCAGCGCCTCACCCGCTTCGTCGGAAAATCGAAAGCCATGGAAATGTGCCTCACCGGCCGCATGATGGACGCGGCGGAAGCGGAACGTGCAGGCTTGGTCTCGCGCGTCATTCCCGCCGACAAGCTCCTGGAGGAAGCAAAGACCGTCGCGAAGAAGATTGCCGGGATGTCACGGCCGATCGCCATGATGACCAAGGAGAGCGTCAATTCGTCCTACGAAACCATGCTGCGCCAGGGCGTCATGTTCGAGCGCCGGTTGTTCCACTCGATGTTCTCGACCAATGACCAGAAGGAAGGCATGAACGCCTTCGTCGACAAGCGCCCGGCGAAATTCTCGAACTCGTGACCGCCCGGGCTAGTGACTCCCGGCCGCTTTCGGGGCGAGCGGTTGGGGCGGACTTCACTTCTGTCACTGCCCGAATTGACCATCCACAGCCACGCTGATAAGACGCCGCTCCCTTGACCCCCCGACGCCCCCTCAAACAGGGGCCGGACCAAGGGAAACCGAAGCAGGAAGTCCCCCCGCAAGGGGCGCAAGGGAAGACCGATGGCCAACACGAAATCCGCCAAGAAGATGGTGCGCAAGATTGCGCGGCGGACCGAGGTCAACAAATCGCGCAAGTCGCGTATCCGCACGTTCGTGCGCAAGGTCGAGGAAGCCGTCGCCTCTGGCGACAAGAAAGTCGCCACGGCGGCTCTCAAGGCCGCCGAGCCCGAAATCATGCGCGGCGTCACTGCCGGCGTGCTTCACAAGAACACCGCGTCTCGCAAGGTTTCCCGCCTCGCGTCGCGCGTGAAGAAACTGGCCTAGCGTCTTCCAGTTCCGGCGCCGTGTGTGTGCGCCGTTCGTCACCACAGTTCACGATCCCGACAGTTGAGTTCGCGTTCGCTTCGAGGTTATATCGAGCATAGCGAAACCGCGTGCGAAATTCGTCCGTATGCGTCATAGTTTCGCTGGCCTCGATTGTCGCAGATGAGGCGCACTGGAACTTCGATTCGGCAATGAATTCAGGGGCAATAGGCAGGCGGGAAAATCCGTCGAAATAAAATCTTCACGAATGGCGAATCGCCCTGTTGACCATCGCGGCCATTCGGAGAAATGTTCGCCTCTGTAGCGAGTAACTTTCCCAGTTCGGACGAAATTTTTTGCGGCCCGCGAGTGATGTGGCCGGCGAGGATTTTTTGTCGCCGTTTCTAGGGTGAGGATCATCGCAAGGCTGGGTTTGATGAGGGGCTCAATGATCAACAAACAGAGCACGACACGTTTTGCAGCCGAAGCCGCTGGCGGCGCGCCGCGCACTTCGGACGCCTCCCCGGCGGCGCGCAAGGGCGTGAGTCACGGCGGCGCGGAAGGCGCCGTGGGCGAGGCAGGCGTTCCCGCCATCTGGGCGGAGGTGCGCGAAGCGCTGCGACGCCGCATGGGCGACCAGACGTTTGATGCGTGGATTTCGCACCTCGATCTCGTCGCCGAAGTAAATGGAGAGATTCTCGTTGCTGCTCCCGGTGAGATGGAGCGCGATCGCGTCAACCAGCAGTTCAAGCGCGATATCGAGCATGCGTGGGGCCAGGCCGACCGCCGCGGCCGCATCGTGTGCATCAAGTCACGCGCCGAGATCGAGCCAGAAGTCCTGGCCCTCGCGCAACCTGTCATGCAGCCGCCGCACACGCCCGAGCCGCCTCCGCCGGTCGACGGCGGGTCGATCGGTCCCGCGGACGAGCCCGGCGGACCCGACGACCTGCAGACGCTCGAGAATTTCCTCGTTGGTGATTCCAACCGCGTGGCCTTCGGTCTCGCCCGACGTCTCGCCCTCGGCGCCAGCGTCTCGGCGCAGGTCGTCACCATTGTGGGCCCGCACGGCGTCGGCAAGTCGCACCTGCTGCGCGGCATCGAATACGCCCTGAAGACCACGAAGGGCGAGGGCAGCGTCCTCTACATGAGCTCGGAGGAATTCCTCCTCGCCTTTGTCGACGGCGTGAAGAGGAAGGACACGTCCGACCTGCGCACCATGTTCCGCCGCGCCAGGGTCGTCATGCTCGACGATTTCCAGTTCATCTGCTCAAAGCCCGGCACGCTGGTCGAATTCTTCTCGCATCTGCGCGCCATCGTCGCCAATGGCGGCGTGGTCGTGCTGGCCTGCGACCAGACCCCGACCCTGATCGACCAGATCGACGACCGCATGCGCGACGAGATCCAGGGCGGCGTCATCGCCCAGATGGACCTGCCCGAGCGCAGCCTTCGCCGCGAGATCGTGCGCCGCAAGGCGGACTCCATGGCCGCCAGCGTCGCCGAGGGCGAATTCGCGTTCGACGAAGAATGGGTCGATCTCCTGGCCGACCGCCTGCCGGCGTCGGGCCGGGCGCTCTGCGGCGCCGTGCGCAATGTCTATGTCGGCACCGTGCTTGCCGGACAGCCGGTCAGCCGCGCCGCGGTCGACAAGGCGATCCAGCTCCAGCTCGGCGGAACCTCGCTGCGCCCGCCCAAGATCGACACCATCAAGGACGTCACCGCCAAGGCCTATGGCGTAACCAAGGCGGACCTCGAATCCGCCTGCCGCAAGCGCCAGTACGCCCAGCCGCGGCAATACGCGATGTATCTCAGCCGCCAGCTGACCAAATGCTCCTACCCGCAGATCGGCCGGATGTTCGGCGATCGGGACCACACCACGGTCTTGTTCGCCTATCGGAAGATCTCCGCGATGGTCGCCGCCAGCGAGGGCATGGCTGAGGAACTGCGCCAGCTCGAACAGCGCATCATCGCCGACCCGCGCAACAGCAAGTAGCAGCCGGTAGGCAGGCGGCGCCCTGTTCCCCGCAAGCAGTTGGGGGCAGGGCTGTGGATGGGCCCGATCGGGCCTTTCCGTCGTGAACGGATAAGCTAATGTCTCGGCCCGCCCTGACAGGCGGGCCGATGCATGTTCGGCAACCGCCAGGCGGCCGCAAGGGACGCCTCTGAACCCCGGTCCAAAGCCGGGAACTGACCTCCGGTTGTGGACCCGGAGCTGACCCTCCGGCCGCAGGCCGGGAACGGATAAGGTGTAGGGCGAATGAAACTGACCATCGACCGCAACGCCCTGATGCGTGCGCTGTCCCACGTTCAGGCGGTGGTGGAGCGGCGCAATACGATTCCGATCCTCTCCAACATCCTCATGGTGGCCGAAGGCGACCGGCTCAGCCTCACCGCGACCGATCTCGACATCGAGGCGACGGACGCCGCCGAAGCCAAGGTCAAGAAAAGCGGCTCGGTCACCGCCCCGGCCCAGACGCTGTTCGATGTCGTGAGAAAACTTCCCGAAGGCTCGGAAATCTCGCTCGACCTGGCCGAGAACCGTCTCTCCCTTTCCTCGGGCAGGTCGCGCTTCGCCCTGCCGACGCTTCCCGCCGGCGACTTCCAGACCATGGCGAAAGAGCCCGCGCCGACAAAATTCGAGATCGAGGCGTCGGAGCTGCGCCGCCTGATCGACAAGACCAAGTTCGCGATCTCGACGGAGGAAACGCGCTACTACCTCAACGGCATCTACCTGCATTTCGACAAGGCGGGCGGCGGCGTGCTGCGCGCGGTGGCCACCGACGGCCACAGGCTGGCGCTTGCCGAAACCAAAGCGCCGAAGGGCGCCAACACGCTCAAGGGCGTAATCGTGCCGCGCAAGGCCGTCGCCGAGGCGCGCCGCCTGCTGGAAGACGCGCCCGAGACGGTGACCGTCGAGGCCTCCGACTCCAAGATCGTGTTCCACATCGGCGAGGCAGTGCTCACCTCCAAGCTGATCGACGGCTCCTTCCCGGACTACCAGCGCGTGATCCCCAAGGAGAACGGCAAGATCCTGAGGGTGGACACCAAGCTGTTCGCCAACGCGGTCGACCGCGTCGCCACCGTCTCGGCCGAGCGCTCGCGTTCGGTGAAGCTGTCGCTGTCCTCCGGCAAGCTGACGCTCGCCGTCAGCCACTCTGAAACCGGGCAGGGCACGGAAGAGCTGGAAGCCGACTATGACAGCGATCCGATCGAGATCGGCTTCAACGCCAAATACCTGCTCGACGTGACCCAGCAGATCGAAGCCGGCGAAGTGCGCATCGAATTCAACGATGCGGCCTCCCCGGCCCGCGTGCTCGACGACAAGGATAGCGGCGCGCAATACGTGCTGATGCCGCTGCGCGTGTGAGCGACGGCGCGCAGGACAGCGTCTCCGCCGGCCAGGGTCTGGATCAGCCCGGCCTCGCCCGTCCCCGCGTGTGCCTGACGCGCCTTGCGCTTGAGAATTTCCGAAACTACGCCGCAGTATCGCTGAAGCTCGACGGGCGGCATGTGTGCCTCTATGGCGCCAATGGCTCGGGCAAGACCAACCTGATCGAGGCCGTCTCGATGCTCTCGCCCGGCCGCGGCCTGCGCGGGGCCGACCTCACGGATATCATCCGGGCGGCTCCCGGAGAGCAGAAAGCCCGCAACTGGGCGTTGTCGGCCGACCTCAACGACACGGGCGTCGACCGCAAGCTGTCCCTCGCGCTGGAGCTCGACGACCAGGGCCGCTCCAAGCGCAGCGCCAGGCTGGACGGCGCTCCGGCGACGCAGGCCGAACTCGGCGAACTTGTTCGCGTGATCTGGCTCACTCCCTCGATGGACCGCGTCTTCGCCGGTCCGGCAGGCGACCGCCGCCGATTCTACGACCGCCAGGTTCTCGCCCACTTTCCCGCCCACGGCTCCGCCGGCGCCGCCTACGAGAAGGCGATGCGCGAGCGCAATGCGCTGCTCGAGCGGGGCAGGGTCGATCCCGCCTGGCTCGACGCGCTCGAGCAGAACATGGCCGAGGCCGGCGCCATCATGGCCACGCACCGCGCCGACGCCCTCCGGCGCATGCAGGACGCCATCCAGGCGCGCGCCGACAGCCTCTTCCCCAAGGCGCTGATCGATCTCGAAGGACGGTTCGAAAAGCGCGTGCTGGACGGCGCGGACATCGCCCAGATCGAGCAGGAATTCGCCAATCTCCTGCGCCTCAACCGCGCCCGCGACCAGGTCGCGGGACGCACACTGGAGGGGGTTCACAGGACGGATTTGAGGGTCGTTCACGCCGCCAAGGGACTGCCTGCCGACCAGTGCTCGACGGGAGAGCAGAAGGCCCTGTTAACAGGGCTTATTTTTGCCAACGCCCAAGCGCTTTTCGAGCGTGATTTTGCCCCCTCTCCCCTGCTATTGTTGGACGAGGCTGCAGCCCATCTCGATTCGGATCGGCGCGCCGCCCTCTACGACGAACTGGCCGCGCTCGGCGGCCAGGCCTGGCTCACAGGAACGGACCGCTCTTTGTTCGATGCTTTTGGCGACCGCGCGCAGCGGTTCGAAGTGTCCGACGGGTCCATTCGCGAAGGCTGAGACGGGAAGACCAGGCGGTCCGGTGCGGGCCGCGATGCGATGATTGTGACTGGAAGATTCTATGGCGGATACGGTCGAGACGCCCGGCGCGGAGCCCAGGAAGAACGGGGGCTACGACGCCGAGTCGATCAAGGTGCTGCGTGGGCTCGACGCCGTGCGCAAGCGCCCGGGCATGTATATCGGCGACACCGATGACGGCTCGGGCCTGCACCACATGGTCTACGAGGTCGTCGACAACTCGATCGACGAGGCGCTCGCCGGCCATGCCGACTATGTGGCGGTGACCCTGCATCCCGACGGCTCGGCCGAAGTCCAGGACAATGGCCGCGGCATCCCGGTCGACATCCATTCGGAGGAAGGCGTCAGCGCCGCCGAGGTCGTGATGACCCAGCTCCATGCCGGCGGGAAATTCAACAACACCGAGGAGCAGGGTTCCTACAAGGTCTCCGGCGGCCTGCACGGCGTCGGCGTCTCGGTGGTGAACGCGCTTTCGGAAACGCTCGACCTCACCGTCCACCGCAACGGCAAGATCCACACGATGCGGTTCCGCATGGGCGACGCCGAGGCGCCGCTGAAGATCGTCGGCGAAGCCCCGAAGAAGGCCGATGGAACCTACGCGACGGGCACCACGGTCCGCTTCCTGCCGTCGCCCGCCACCTTCACCATGACCGAGTTCGACCGTGCGACGCTCGAACACCGGCTACGCGAACTCGCCTTCCTCAATTCCGGCGTGAAGATCGTCTTCAGGGACCTGCGCGGGGCCGAGCCGTGGGAAATCGTCATGCAGTACGAGGGCGGCGTCGAGGCCTTCGTCCAGCATATCGACAAGCAGCGCAACGCGCTGATTCCCAAGCCGATCTACGTCGTCGCCAACAAGGATGGGATCGTCGTCGAGGCCTCGCTGCAGTGGAATGACGGCTATTACGAGAACGTGCTCTGCTTCACCAACAACATCCCCCAGCGCGACGGCGGCACTCACCTTGCGGGTTTCCGGGGCGCGCTGACGCGCGTGATCAACAAGTACGCCAGCGACACCGGCCTCGCGAAAAAAGAAAAGGTCGACATCTCAGGCGATGATGCGCGCGAGGGCCTGACGTGCGTCCTGTCGGTCAAGGTTCCCGATCCGAAATTCTCGTCGCAGACCAAGGACAAGCTGGTGTCCTCCGAGGTTCGCCCCGTGGTCGAGAGCCTGATGAACGACGCGCTCAGCCAGTGGTTCGAGGAAAATCCGCAGCCGGCCAAGATCGTCGTGCAGAAGATCGTCGAGGCCGCAGCCGCGCGCGAAGCCGCCCGCAAGGCGCGCGAACTGATGCGCCGCAAGTCGGCGCTCGACATCACCTCGCTGCCCGGCAAGCTCGCCGACTGCCAGGAGAAGGACCCGGCCAAGTCGGAGCTGTTCCTGGTCGAGGGCGATTCGGCCGGCGGCTCGGCCAAGCAGGGCCGCAACCGCGAGAACCAGGCCGTGCTCCCGCTGCGCGGCAAGATCCTCAATGTCGAGCGGGCGCGCTTCGACAAGATGCTGTCATCCGACCAGGTCGGCACGCTGATCACGGCCTTGGGCGCCGGCATCGGCCGTGACGACTTCAACATCGAGAAGTTGCGCTATCACCGCATCATCATCATGACCGACGCCGATGTCGACGGCGCCCACATCCGCACGCTGCTGCTGACCTTCTTCTACCGCCAGATGCCGGAGCTGATCGACCGGGGCTATCTCTACATCGCCCAGCCGCCGCTCTACAAAGCCGAGCGCGGCAAGTCGGAGCGCTATCTCAAGGACGATCTCCAGCTCGACGAGTTCCTCATCGAGGAAGGCGTCAAGGGCCAGACGCTGGTTCTCGAAAGCGGCGAGCAGATCGCAGGCGCCGACCTGATCGCGCGCGTGCGCGAGGCGGCGGCCTTCAAGGGCACGCTCGCCCGCCTCGCCCTGCGCGCGCCCTCGCACATTGTCGAGCACGCAGCCCTTGCCGGGGTCATCAAGCCGGGAGCAGGGGCGGCGGAGGCCGCCGTGGCGGCGGAACGCCTCAACCGGGTCGCCGAGGAAGGCGAGAACACATGGACCGGTGCGTTCGACCACGACACGGCGATCTTCCAGCGCATCGTCCGCGGCGTCGAGGAGAAGGCTGCGCTTGACAGGGCATTGCTTGCCTCGCCTGATGCGCGACGTCTTGCCGAACGCGCGGAGGTCGTCCGCGGCCTCTACGCCGGCAGATGCGTGCTCCGCCACGAGAAAAGCGGCGAGCGGCAGGTCTTCGGTCCCGTCACCCTGATCGACGCCGTGCACGAAGCCGGCGCCAAGGGCATCAAGATCCAGCGCTACAAGGGTCTGGGCGAGATGAACCCGGAACAGCTCTGGGAAACGACGCTCGACCCGAACGCCCGCACCCTCCTGCAGGTCCGCGTCGAGCATGCGGATACGGCAGACGAGATGTTCTCCAAGCTGATGGGCGACATTGTCGAGCCGCGGCGGGAATTCATCCAGGAAAACGCGCTCGAAGCCGAAGTCGACGCCTAGCAGCGCTCCGGGTTGACTGTCGGCAGGGTAAAATCTCGGGCTCTCCGGGCGACCTCTGCCGTAACGAAACCCCAGCCAGGCGACTGTTATACCTGAATAGTCAGGAACTTCGCGCAGGAGGCGAGTTGTCTTGATCTCGTTCAGGCAAAATCTGCTGTTTTGAAGGCTTTCGTTACTGTCCCCCAGAACAGATTTGGTCATTCGGGGGGAAATTCTTGCCTTCCGCGGCGCCAGCTGATGCAGAAAAGCTGCACATCACGGCAGTAATAAGGAAAATCCTTCGGCCTAGACCCGCCGACGATTGACGCACCGACCCTTGAGACCAGAGGGTGACCCCCTGTCTCCGTCGGAATTCCGCCATGTCGTCAACAAAAGCGGTCTGCGGAGGCGAACACATAAGTTGTTCGATCAAAGAGGGGTGTCACCTGTGACCGTTAGAGCCAAAAAAGCGCAGCTCCTGCGCACCACGCTACTCGCCGCCTTGTCGGCATCGCCGGCGCTCGCCGGCCTCGCCTTCGCCCAGACGGCCCAGCCCGCAGATGAAGGCGATGTCGTCGTCATCACCGGCACGCGCATCACGACGCCGGGCATCGAATCCGCGAGCCAGATGACTTCGGTCGGCTCTGCCGAAATCGAGCTGCTGCAGCAGCCCGAAGTCGAGAAAATCCTCCGCATGCTGCCCATGACGATCCCGGGCGACGGCCAGAACGTCAACAACGGCACCGCCGGCGCGGCGACGGTCAACCTCCGCGGCCTCGGCTCCAACCGCAACCTCATCATGATGGACGGCCAGCGCATCACGCCGTTCGACTTCACGGCCCAGGTCGACACCCAGGTGATCCCGACCGCGCTCGTCGAGCGCATCGACATCATCACCGGCGGCGCCTCGGCGACCTATGGTTCGGACGCCATGTCCGGCGCGATCAACTTCATCACCAAGCGCGACTTTGAAGGAGTGGATTTCGGCGCCGACTACTCGGTGACGGAAGAAGGCGATGGCGAGATCATCTCGAATTCGCTGACGGTCGGCGCCAACGTGGCTGACGGCCGCGGCAACGTCGTGCTCTCGGTCAACTACTCCAACCGCCAGGGCATCCAGGGCGGCGCCCGCCCGCTGGGCCGCCTCGGCATTGCCACGGCTGACGGTTCGGGTTTCGACCAGTTCAACCAGGGCCTGCCGGCTGCGCTTCCGGGCGAGGCCAACTGCCAGGGCGAGAACGCGGTCGATGACCTGGCCGGCGGTTCGAGCACCACGACCCCGACCCGCCTCGCGATCTTCGGATCATCGGCGCTCGGGCAGGTCCGCACCGACAACACGATCGGCGCCAACTGCTCGACCTTCAACTTCAACCCGTACAACTACTACCAGACCCCGCAGGAGCGTTTCGGCGGCACGGCGGTCGGCTTCTTCAACATCAACGAGCATTTCGAGCCCTATGCTCGCATGAGCTTCAGCCAGACCAATGTGACGCAGCAGGTCGCCCCCTCGGGCATCTTCGCCTCGCCGTTCTGGACCCCGCTCGCCAACCCCTTCCTCTCGGCGCAGCAGCGGACGTCCATCATCACGGCGGCTGAGGCGGCTCGTGTTGCGGGCACCCTGGTCACCGCAGGCGGCAACGCCAACTGGCGCGACCTCGACGCCTCTGGCACGGTCACCGCGGCCGACGATCTCAACCTCGTCTACCGCCGCCGCACGACCGAGTTCGGGCCCCGCTCGACCTCCTTCGACACGGCCTGGTTCCAGGGTGTGATCGGCCTTCGCGGCGAGATCACCGAGAACTGGAACTACAACGTCAGCCTGTCGCACGGCGAGTCGCACCAGACCCGCACCAATGCCGGCTACACCAACCTCGCCAACATCGCGAACGCGCTCAACGCGGTCGCGGTCGACACCTGCCGCACCGGCGCGGGCTGCGTTCCGCTGAACCTGTTCAGCGCTCCAGCCGGCATTACACAGGCTCAGGTGACCTATTCGAGCGCCACCGCGATCGAAGACCGGGTCTACGAGCAGACGATCGTCCAGGCCTTGGTCGACGGCTCGATCGATTCGGTAAGAACGCCGTGGGCCGATGCCGGCCTGGCCGTCTCGCTCGGCGCAGAATACCGCGAAGAGCTCGGCGGCACGAACCCTGACGAATGCCTGAAATTCCCGCCGGTCAGCTGCCTCGGCGGCGCGGGCGGCAACGTTCTGCCGATCTCGGGCGGCTTCTCCTCGTACGAATACTTCGGCGAGGCGATCCTGCCGCTGGTTTCGGATGCTCCGTTCGCCCGCTCCCTCGATCTCGAACTCGGCTACCGCTATGCCGACTTCGATCCGTCGGGCGGCAACGACACCTGGAAGTACGGCCTGAGCTGGGCGCCGGTTGACGGTCTCCGCTTCCGCGCCATGCGCCAGCGCGCCGTCCGCGCGCCGAACGTCGAGGAGATCGCATCTCCCCGCACGACCGGCCTCGACAACGCGACGGGCGATCCGTGCTCGATCGGCAACCCGGCTGCTCTCACCAACGCCACGCTGCGGGCTCGCTGCATCTCCACGGGGATGACGGCGGCTCAGGTCGGCACGGTGGAAGACATCACGGCCGGCCAGGTCAACGCGATCGTCGGCACCAACCTCGCCAACCTGCCCAATCCGGAAACCGCCAACACCACCACATTTGGCGTGGTGTGGACGCCGTCGGGCCTGCTGCCGGGCTTCATCTCGAACCCGACGCTGACCGTCGATTACTACGACATCAAGATCGACGACTACATCAACTCGGCCGCCGGCGCAGGGCGTCCTTGACGGATGCTATGTCCAGGGCCTCGTCGATCAGTGCGCCAAGATCCAGCGCGTCGGCGGTACGCTGACGATCGATGGTTCGGGCGTGGTCACGCTGTTCGAGAACCTGCAGTTCATCCAGGCGGAAGGCATCGAGATCGGCGCAAGCTTCGGCGTCGAACTTCCGGTCGGCAGCCTGGACGTGTCGTTCAACATGAACCACTACCTGACGAACGAGTTCCTGTCGTACACGAACCTCGCCGTCAAAGACTGCGTTGGGTTCTTCTCCTCGAGCTGCGGCGGCAACTTCGGAACCCCGCTGCCGGAAGACCGCTGGATCCAGCGCACGATCTGGAATGTCCCGCTGCTCGGACGTGACTTCCAGTTCTCCTACCTCTGGCGCCATATCGGGGAAGTTACCTCGGACGTTCCGATCTTCCCGGCATTCCAGACGATCGACGCCACGGACTATATCGACCTGACAGCCGGCGTTCAGCTGAACGATGCGATCCGTCTCAACGCCTCGGTCACGAACGTGTTCAACGAAGACCCGCCGGTGGTCGGCAACGAAGCCGCCGACACGGCGAACAACTCGCTGAACACCTTCCCCAGCACCTACGATCCGCTGGGCCGTGTGTTCTCGATCGGCCTCAACGCCCGCTTCTAGGGTCGCCAGGACTGACATCTGCGAACGGCGGGCCGAAAGGTCCGCCGTTTTGCTTTTGGGCGCCGCGTCATTCCGCGGGCGAGATGCATTGCGGCGGCGCCGGCAAAGCCTCATTCTCTGATGCATGACCGGGGTCAGGCAGGTCTCTGCCGCAGCCGATGCTGCGGCGCGCGAAGGGCGTTGGGCGGAAGCCGAACGTCTCTGGATGGAAGTGCGCCGGCTCGAGCCGGGGCATCCACGGGCGCTATACAGCCTCGGCATGCACGCCCTGCAGCGCAACGACCTCAGGGCGGCGAAGGACCTGCTCGCCGAAGCCTCCGCCGCCGCCCCCCAGGAAGTCGTCGTCCTCCACTCGCTGGGCGTCGTGCTCGGCCGGCTGGGCGAAACCGACGCCGAACTCCAGGCCATCGACAGGGCGCTGGCGATCGACGCCTACTTCCTGCCCGGCATGCTCGCGAAGGCAGGCTGGCTGGAGCGCAGCGGCGCGCGCGTGCAGGCGGCCGCGATGTATCGCAATTGCCTGAAGGTCGCCCCGCCGCAGACGCACTGGCCTGAACCTTTGCGTCCGCAGCTCGTCCACGCGCGCGACTTCGCCGAAGCGCACGAGCGCGCCTTTCACGCCCACCTGGCCAGCAGGCTGGCGCACTTGCAGAACGGCCTTGCACCCGCCGCCGCCGAACGCTGGCGCGAAGCCGCCTCGATCATGTCAGGCCGGACGAAGCCCTATCTCTCGGACGCCAACCAGTTGCCCGTGCCGCGCCTGCCGGCGATCCCTTTCTACGAGCGCTCGATGTTCCCGTGGGCTGCGGCGCTGGAGGCGAGGACGGATATCATCCGCGACGAGCTGAAGGCGGCTCTGGCGAAGGAGGGAAAGGAGTTCACGCCCTACATCGCCTACCGCCCCGGCGACCCGGTCAACCAGTGGAAGGATCTCAACCACTCCACCCGCTGGGCGCACTACTCGTTGTGGCGGGGAGGGCAGGCCGACGCAGCTCACCTTGCCGCTTGCCCGGAAACCGCAAAGGCCCTCGCCGAAGTCAACATGGCCAGCATCGATGGCCTCTGTCCCAACGCGATGTTCTCGGCCCTCGCCCCGCACACCGAAATCCCGCCGCATCATGGCGAGACCAATGCACGGCTGGTCGTCCATCTGCCGCTGATCGTGCCGCCCAAGTGTACCTACCGAGTCGGCTTCGAACATCGCGAATGGAAGGTCGGCGAAATCCTGGTGTTCGACGACACGCTCGAACACACCGCCCGCAACGACTCGGACGAGCTGCGCGTCGTCCTCATTTTCGACGTCTGGAATCCGCTGATCCCGATCGCCGAGCGCCCGATGGTCTCGGCGCTGGCGTCGGCGGCGCGCAGCTTCACCGGCTGAGCGTCAGGGGTCGCCGATCGAGTGCAGGTGCGAGCCTTTTTCCTGCAGCCAGGCGCGCGCGTCCTGCCAGTCCGGCATGGCGCGCTCGACCTGTTTCCAGAACCGGTTGGAGTGGTTCATCTCCTTGAGGTGCGCCACCTCATGCGCCGCAACATAGTCGAGCGCGAAGGGCGGCGCGCACACCAGCCGCCACGAGAAATTCAGCCGGCCCTCGGACGAGCACGAACCCCAGCGCGAGCGCATGTCCTTGATCGAGATGGATCTGGGTTCGACCTTCAGCGTCTTCGCATGGACATCGACGCGCTCGGCGAAATCCAGCCGGGCGGCGGCGCGAAAAAACCCGCGCGTCTTGTCGGCAAACGCGACCCTGGATCCCGGAACGAGCAGGATCGGCGTCGGCCCGGAGGTCTTGTCGAGGCGCACCGTGCGTCCGCTGTCCGCGTGCTTCAGCCTGTGAATAACCCCGCGCAGCGGGATGTAGGCGCCGGGCCGGAAAAGCACAGGCGGGGGAAGGGCCCCAAGGCGCTCGGCGATCCAGTCCACCCGCTCGGAAGCGAACGAAATCGCGTCCAGCGCATGGCGCAGCGCCGGGGCGGTCGCAACGGCTTCCCTTGCCGTAGGGTCAATCCTTACGGAAACGCGGGTCGCACGCTTGTCGACATGCACACGGACCGGTACGGAAACGCCTGATTTGGCGATCAGAAACACCCGGTGATGCGATTCCGAGGCAATCATGCTAAGGGCCTATCGTCCTGGCTAGGCTGACGCAACAAGACACAATCGAGGGACGGCAAAAATGAAGATATGGATCGCCAGCGCGAGTGCGCTGCTGTTGGCGGCTGCCTGTAGCGCTAGCAAGGATGCCAATGACGCCCTCCAGGCCATGAACCTGGCTACCGGCACTTCTTCGGCGCTGCTGAAGTATGAAGGCAAGTCGGGTTCCGGCGACAAGATCACCCTCAAGAACGTCACGCTCGGACCCAAGGGCAGCGGCCTCAAGGCGGCGACCCTGACCTTCGGCGGCCTCGACATGGCGGAGGGCGCCAAGCCGACCTTCACCTCGGTCACCCTCAAGGGCATCGCGCCAGACGCGGCCCTGCCGGACGGCATGAAATTCAACCTCGACACGATTACGGTCGATGGCCTCAATCCGGTGACCGGCGCATTCCTCGCGTCCACCTTCAAGGAAGGCGACGCCGTCGCCCCGCCGCCGTTCGAACAGTGGGGCTTCAGCAAGATCTCGTTCAACGGCATGACCTTCTCGGCCGACGGCGCGGCGATGGGCGCAGCGGGCAAGGTCAACGTCCAGCTTGGCGAGTTCTCGATCTCCGATCTCAAGAACACGATTTTCGGCGCAGCCCGCATGTCGGGCCTCAAGGGCGACTTCGACGTGCCGCCGGAAGCGGCCGGCATGCCGATCAAGGGGACGTTCGATTTCGGCGTCGCCGACATCAAGGGCATCCGCGGCGGCATCTTCGCTGACGCGGTGAGCGCGGGCATGAACGCCGCGACCAATCCGTCCGGCGTGGCGTCGCTGGAAGCCGACGTCTACAAGAGCTTCACCAGCCCGCTCGAGCCTGGCTATGACGGGTTCAACTGGACCGGCATGAACATCGACGCCTCCGGCGCCAAGCTCGTCGTGTCCAAGGTCGAACAGAAGATCACCCGCAATGGCGACGGGGTCGTCACGGCCCTGTCTTCGCCGCGCGCGACGCTGACATTCAGCGCCGATTCCGCCGGCGGCGCGATCGGCCAGCAGGCGACGATGGCGCTCGCCATGGTCGGCTATCCCTCGAGCAAGGTCGAACTCTACGCTGGCGGCGACGCCACCTTCGATCCGGCAACCGACACGACCCGCTACGTCAACTACAGCTTCGGCCTCACCGACGGCATGGACATCCAGGCGACCGGCGGCCTGCAGGGCCTGCACAAGGCGCTCGGCGCGCTGATGACGGCGCTCACCACCTTCTCCTCGACGGCTGCAGCGCCCGGCGCGGATCCGTTCTCGGGTCCGGCGGAGCCCGGCGCCGATCCGGCTCCTGCTCCAGACATGAGCGGGCTTGAAGCCCTGAAAGTGGTCGATCTCGACCTCACCATCACCGACAAGTCGCTGATGACCTTCATCCTCGGGGTCAGCGCCATGTTCGGCGGCGCCGGCGATCCCGAAGCCCTGCGTGCGGACATCGTCAACCAGGTGATGGCGCTGGCAGGCGACGCCTCGCAGATGGGCGTCGACCAGGGTGTGGCGAGCGAGTTCGCGACGGCGGTGGCTGCCTTCGTGAAACAGCCAGGCTCGCTCAACATCAAGCTCAAGCCGGCCCAGCCGCTCGGCCTTGCGGACACCAAAGCTCCGCTGACCAAGCAGGCGCTGGGCTTCTCGGCGACCTTCAAGCCGTCGCCGACGCCTCCTCCCAAGCCCAACTAGGGCCCCAAGCCCAACCAGGGCGATCCGCAGGCAAGCGCCCGTCCCGGCCTTCCGGGGCGGGCGCTGGTTTTTCAGGGTTGCGGCGCGTCCTGCAGAGCGCGGCTTAGCTCAGCGCTGCGATGCATTTGGCCATGGTTTCCGGCCGCTCGTCCCTCGGGAAGAAGGTCTTGAGCTTCCAGTTCTCGTCCATCAGGTAGAGTATGGCCGTATGTTCCATCAGATAGCCCGACGCGCTGTCCGAATCCTCGACCCGGCTGAAGGGTGCGGCGAAGCCCTTGGATACCTGGTCCAGTTCCGCGAACGTGCCGGTCAGCCCGACAATGTCTGTCGGGAAACCGTTGCTGGAAATGTAGGTGGCGAGCGCTTCGGGTGTGTCTCGCGCCGGATCGACCGAGATGAAGGCTGTAAGCGGCGCCTTGACGTTCTTGGGCAGCAGCGTCATCGCCCTGCCGACCGAAAACAGCGTCTGCGGGCAGACATCCGGGCAATGCGTGAAGCCGAAGAACACCAGCGTCTTGCGGCCCTTGAAGGTATTCTCGGTGACATGCGTGCCGGTTTGCGACGTCAGCGAGAACGGTCCGCCGATCACTTCCGATGTGCGGTTGAAGCAGGCCGGATCGACGTCCTCGGGCGAGCAGGCGGCCGTCAGGCCCAGCACGGCGGGGGCAAGCGTCGCAAGGGCGAAAAGGGCGCAGCGCATGGCGGCGATATGCGCATGGGGCGTCACAAAAGCAAACTGCGGCCTTCTCACACATCCACTCAACCACCCGTGAGCAAGCAGGCGGGGCCGCGATGAGCGACGCTTCCATCAAGGCTGCCGCCCATCCCCCGTCCGAGCCAAGGCTGGACGTGCAGCCAAACCTGCCGGCGGCGCCGACGCCAGCGGATCCGGCGCGCGAGGCGCTGAAGAGCGTCGGCTCGGCGTTCGGCCGCACGCGGCTGCGCACCCTGATCTCGCTGCGCTGGATGGCGATCGCCGGACAGGCGCTGGCGGTCCTGTTTGTCTATTACGTGCTGGGGTTCGAATTGCCGTGGCTTCCCTGCTTTGCCGCGATCGCCGCCTCCGCCTGGCTCAACGTTGCCCTGATGGCGGTGCTGCCCGCCCAGCACCTGTCATCCCCCGCTGAGACGGCCGCCCAGCTCGCCTTCGACATCGTGCAGCTGTCCGTCCTGATCGGGCTCACGGGCGGCCTGCAGAATCCCTTCCTGTTGATGATCCTTGCGCCCGTGACCGTGGGCGCCTCGCGACTTCTTCCAGCCTATGCGGGCCTGTTGTCGCTGCTGGCCCTGGTGTGCTGTGCGGGCATGGCGCTGTGGGGGCTCGATCTTCCCTGGCGTCCCGGCGAGGAGCTGCAACTGCCTCTGATCTATCAGGCCGGCCAGCTGGCTGCGGTTGCAATCGGGCTGGTGTTCTTCACCGTCTCGTCCTGGCGCACGGGACGTGACGAAGCAAAGCTCGTCTCGGCGCTTGATGCGGTGCAGGCCGTGCTGTCGCGCGAACAACAGCTCTCGGCGTTGGGCGCACTGGCTGCCGCGACGGCGCACGAACTCGGCACGCCGCTCGCCACCATCCATCTTGCCGCAAAGGAGTTGGGACGGACGGTGAAGCCGGGCCAGCCGGCGCGCGAGGATGTCGAGCTGATCATCGACCAGGCGGACCGCTGCCGCTCCATTCTCCGGCAGATTTCGCAGCGCCGCCACATGACGGACGCCGCTCTCTCGCGCACGCCGCTGCCATCCCTCATTGAGGAGGCGGCCGAGCCGCACAAGGCAGCCGGCATCCACATCCAGTGCTCGTGCTCGCCGCTTGCGGGATCAAGCGTTCCCGACGACAAGGCGCCGGTCGTGGTCCGCAAGCCTGAAATCATCCACGCCCTGGGCGCCTTCATCGAGAACGCGGCGAGCTTTGCGACCAAGGAAGTCAGCGTGAATGCGCGCTGGTCCGAGGACGAGATCCGCATCTACATCACCGACGACGGGCCGGGATTTGCCCCGAGCGTCCTGGCCAAGCTGGGCGAACCATATTTTTCCGAGCGCAGCGTCGAGCAGCGGGGAGGGGGCATGGGCCTCGGCTTCTTCATCGCCTGCACGCTGCTGGAGCGTACTGGTGGCCGCATAACCCCTTATAACCGACAGCTTCCCGCTCGCGGCGCCGTGATCCGCATCGTCTGGCCGAGAAAGTCGATCGAGGCCCCGCCGGGCTGGATCGAAGGATAGTTCCGTGGTCAAGACGTTGGCAGGTGCGACATCCTGGATATATTCCGGGAATAACCTGCCCAAACAGGAGAGACCGGTGGAAGAGTCGGTTGAGTCGGACCCCCGGGTGGCGGCCCTCGAAGACCGCAGCCTGCTGGTCCTGGACGATGACGCCCCTTTCCGGGCGCGCCTGGCGCGCGCGCTCGGCCAGCGCGGCTTCGACGTGATTTCGCTGGGATCGGTTGCCGAGGCGCGCGATCACCTGAAGAAGCGGCAACCGGCCTTCGCCGTGGTCGATCTTCGCCTGGAGGATGGATCCGGGCTTGAGGTCGTCGAGTCCCTGCACACCAGCCGGGAGGACAGTCATGCGGTCATCCTCACCGGTTATGGCGCGATCTCGACGGCGGTCGCCGCCGTCAAGGCCGGCGCGATCGACTACCTGCCCAAGCCGGCTGACATCGATGACATCGTCAACGCCCTGTTGACGGGCCGCGGCAACCGGCCTGAACCGCCGGAAAATCCCATGTCGGCCGACAGGGTGCGCTGGGAGCACATCCAGCGGGTCTATGAGCTGTGCAATCACAACGTTTCGGAAACGGCCCGAAGGCTGAACATGCACCGCCGCACGCTGCAGCGCATCCTGGCCAAGCGGGCGCCTCGGTAAGTCAGGCGCAGCGTCTTAAGGCTTGCGTCAAAGTTCATCCCTATTCAGTCCTTATACGGACGTGGACTGGAGATTCTCGGATGGCCCGGGCGCGGTTAGCCCTTCTGATCCTCGCGGGACTTGTTGCAGCGCCCCCCGCCTCCTCGCAGGCCAAGGCGATCGGCCGCTACAAGGACTGGCGCGTCTTCACCGAAAATGTCGGCAAGGACCTGATCTGTTTTGCCGCCGTTGAGCCCACCGACAAGGCGCCCAAAAGCGCCGACCATGGCGAGGTCAATTTCTACGTCGCGACGTGGAAATCCGGGCAGGCGGTGAACCAGCCAAGCCTCAAGGTCGGCTACACGCTGCGCACCGACCTCGCGCCTCAGGCCATTATCGGCCGTGACCGCTTTCCGATGTATGCGGCCGGCCCCGAGGCGTTCTTCGCCGACAACCGCGAGAGTGGTCTGGTGGCGGCGCTGAAGAAGGGCACGGAGCTGCGCATCGAAGCGGCATCGGTGAAGGACAAGCGCACCGCCTACCACTTCTCGCTCAAGGGCTCGACCGAAGCGATCGAGAAGGCGCGCCAGCTGTGCCGATAGAGCCAGCCCTGCGCCGCCGTGTGCCGACGCGGCAGGGCGAGGCGTGGTTCGACGATCATCTGGGCGAAGCCGAACTTGATGCGATCGCGGATTATTTCCACCGGCCAGACGCTCATCTCGACAGCCTCATTGACCGCTCGCGGCTGCCCGACCGAGCCTCGCTGCGCGCCCGCTATGGCGGGTGGCGATGGACAGGAGATCCCGACCAGATGAACAGCGTGTTCGCCCTGCGCCTGGGTTCGCAAGGGCGGATGATCGGGTTCACCAATCTCTTGCGCATGACGCCAACGGACAATTATTCCCACTGGCACATCGTCGATCCCGCCGATCGTGCCGGCGGCATTTCCTCGGCGGTCTATCCCGCCCGGCTCGACCTCTATTTCGGGCTTTTTCCCATCGAGCGGCTGGTGCACCAGACGCGGGTCACCAATACGGGCGTCAACCGCATGCTCGACAAGTTCGTACCCATTGCAAAGACCGAATTCGTCGAACGCCCCGATGGCCTCGCGAAGCCTGGCGAGTTTCACATGCGATATGTCGCGCGCGCCGACTTGCCCCGCATCCGCGCTCGTGGGGAACACATGGCCCGCTAGTCATTGAAAATCCCCAATCGCCCTGTTGAACGGGACGTGCAACAGGGGGCGCTTCATGAATCGGGCGATCGCAACACTCATGGCGGCAGCAGTGGCGGCGGGGGTGGCGACAGGGTGCACCGGCCATGTCTATGTCGGCGATCTCCCCCGGTCGCATCGCGCCGCCATCGTCGGCGCCGACTCAAGCTGCGATAGCGCCGGCGCCGGCGAGCATCGCGACCCTGCCAGCCACTGCTACATCGACCGGCGCAAGGCAAAAGATTGATCTCCTGCATCGTGTGAATCGGCTTTGCCGGCAACGCTGCCTGTCCTACCTTTCTTGCGGCAGAGAAGGACACCCCAATGAGCTATATCGACGTATTCGTCATGCCGGTTCCCGAAGCGAACATGGACGCCTACAGGAAGACGGCCAAACTCGGCGCCAAGGTCTGGACCGACCATGGCGCGCTCCAGTATTTCGAAGGCCTCGCCGACGACGCTCCCGAGGGCAAGGTCACCGACTTCTACCGCGCCGTTAAGCGCAAGGAAGGCGAGACCGTGGTCGTAGGCTTCGCGGTCTACAGGAACCGCAAGCACCGCGACGAGGTCATGAAGAAGGTGATGGCCGACAAGCGAATGGCGGACTCGATGAAGAACATGCCGTTCGACGGCAAGCGCATGTTCTGGGGCGGCTTCAAGTCGATCGTCGAGGCCGAGGCCAAGGCGCCGGCCGCTGCGGCCGCCAAATAGGCCGTAGTGGAGAAGGGGATCGCGATTTCCGGCGGCATGTTGTAAGAGCCGCGGAAATGTCGGCCGAACTCGATCTCACCCGAAAGCCTGTGAAAACAGGGCCTCAGAACCTCGCAGGACTGGGCCGGGAAGGCCTGCGCCAGGCAATGATCGTCGCCGGCGTCGAGGAGAAGAAGGCCCGGATGCGGGCGAGCCAGCTCTGGCGCTGGATCTACCACTACGGCGTCACCGACTTTTCGAAGATGACCGATGTGGCGAAAGAGCTGCGCGCGGTCCTGGGCGAGACATTCGTGCTGGAGCGCCCGCCGGTCCAGGCCGCGCAGACCTCGGTCGACGGCACGCGCAAATGGCTGATCAGCTATGGCCCCAACGCCGAGGCCGAGTGCGTCTATATTCCCGATGTCGGCAAGGCGGGCGCGCTGTGCGTGTCCTCCCAGGTCGGCTGCACGCTGACCTGCACCTTCTGCCACACCGGCACCCAAAAACTGGTGCGCAACCTCACCGCCGCCGAGATCGTCGGCCAGGTCATGGTGGCGCGCGATGCACTTGACGAATGGCCGACAGCGGAAAAGCCGCTCAACCTCGGCGACCGCCTCCTCACCAACATTGTCTTCATGGGCATGGGCGAGCCGCTCTACAATCTCGACAATGTTGTCGAGGCGCTGGAGACCATCGGCGATGGCGACGGCATCTCGATCTCGAAGCGCCGCATCACGGTCTCGACGGCCGGCGTCGCCCCGAAACTCAAGGAGCTGGGCGAGCGCACGGGCGCGATGCTGGCGATCTCCCTGCACGCCACCAACGACGACCTGCGCAACGAGCTCGTGCCGATCAACCGGAAGTACAATCTCAAAGAGCTGTTCGACGCCATCCGGGCCTATCCGGACCTGTCGAACTCCAAGCGCGTGACGTTCGAATACGTGATGCTCAAGGGCGTCAACGACACCCTGGCCGAGGCGCGAGACCTCGTGCGACTGCTGAAAGGCGTGCCGTCGAAGATCAACCTGATCCCGTTCAATCCCTGGCCGGGCACGAAATATGAGTGCTCCGACTGGGAAACCATCGAAGCCTTCGCCGAGGTGCTGAACCGCGCGGGCTATGCCAGCCCGATCCGCACGCCGCGGGGCAGGGACATCCTCGCCGCCTGCGGCCAGCTCCGGTCCGAGAGCGTCAAGGAGAAAGCCAGCGAACGCCTGAAAGCGCGTCTCGCCGCGAAGGAGGCCCCATGAAAAATCCTGCGCTTGCTCTTGCTGCGGCCTGCCTTGCCGCGCCTGCCTTCGCCCAGATCGGCGATGCCGACATCGATGCGCTGATGAAGCGGTATGTCGTCCTGTTCAACAAGGCGGACGCTGCGGCGCTCGCCGGCGAAGTCTACGCCAATGGCGACCAGGCTGCGCTCGCGGCGAAGATCGATGGCCTGCGCAAGGAAGAGTTCGGCCGCCTTGACGTCTATGGCTTCAAGCCATGTCCCGTCATGGGCGACAGGACGAAGGTCGAGATGCGCTATGGCAAGCTCTTCACCTATGGCGGGCTGATGAATGGCGACGAGGCGAAGGTGTTCGATCTCATCCGCACGCCCGCCGGCTGGCGCATCAGCGGCGAGACCGATGCAAGGTACGAAAGCAAGCTCAGCTGCAGCTGACCGCTTGGCCAGGTCTCAGCTGCTCTCTCAACCGGCTGGCTCGAAGCTTTCTACCTTGTCGCTGGTATCGTTGCCGCTCGGCCGTTTCGCGCCGCCGACCAGCCAGATTGCCTTGTTGAGCGCCACGGCCCCGAGGCCGTGCCGCGGCGTCGGCATGGGCGCGGCGGCTGTCCAGGCATCTGTCTTGGGATCATAGCCCCAGACCTCGGGATGTACGCCGCCCGAGTACTCTCCGCCGAAGGCATAAAGCCGGTCGAACAACACAGCCGCCGCATTGCCGCCTGCGCCGGCGCCGGGTGGCATGGGCGCGGCGGTGCGCCAGCGATCTTCCCTGGGATCATAGACTTCGTGCGCATCGGTCGGCCCGCCGGAAATCCGGCGGCCTCCGACGACGTGCCAGAGGCCGTTCAGCATAGCGCCCGCTGCGCTGTTTCGGCTGGAGAGGGCAGGCGCAGCCTTGCTCCACGAATTGCCGGCGGGATCGAAGACGAGGTGCCGGTCGGTGTCTTCGTGGTCGGCATAGGCGGCGTTGGCGGCGCCCTTGGGCTTGCGGCCGCCGACGATGTGGATGCGGGGGCCGATGCTGGCGGCGACGGTTTCAGCATGAGGTTCAGGCGCCGGCGCCAGCCTCGCCCAGGCGTTCGCCGCGTCGTCATAGACCAGCGCGTCCGTCGACATGATCCATGTGACGCGATCCGGGTCCGACCCGAAGCCGCCGAGCAGGTAGAGCCTGTCGCGATGATCAACCGCATAGGGGTGATGGCGCCGGGCGGGAAGCGCGGCGAGGTCGGCGGTCTTGCCTGTCTGGGGGTCATAGGCGATGTGCCGGTCGGAGACGGCGCTCACACGGCCGTCGGTTGCGAGCAGGCCGCCGGCGATATGGATGCGGCCCTTGTGCGCCGCCGGATAGATTTCCTGCACTGCAAACGGCAGCGGCGGCCGGCCGGTATTATAGCCCAGCCTGTGCTGGGGTGTCTGCACGCCCGAGCCTGCACATGCGGAGATGAGCCCTGCGCCGCTGGCCAGAATCGCGGTGCGGCGAGTAAGGTTGGACATCGGCGTTACTCTCGGCTCTCTATCGACCGGGAGCATGGCGCCAAACCAGGGAAGGAAAAGGGCGATGAGGTTCACCTTCGCGTTGGCCATGCTCGCCGCGCTCAGCGCCTGCGCAACCACGGCGCCGATGACGCCTGCGCAGGAAGTCGAAGCCCACATGAAGGGCTATACGGAGGCGTGGAACCGGCACGACGCGGCGGAGATCGCGAAGAATTTCTATCGTCTCGGGCCGAGCGTCGAAGAACAGACCAGGAGCCTCGAAGCGTCCTTCGCCCGACTGAAGGGGCAGGGCTATGACCATTCCGACATCTACGAGATCAAGGGTTGCCCCACCGGTCCGGACACGGCGTGGGCGGCGATGAAGTTCTCGCGCCTCAAGACCGATGGCCAGCCGCTGCAGGCGAACATCGCCAGCGCCTACACTCTCACGAAGTTTCCGGATGGTTGGCGCATCACCAAGATGGGCGCGGGCGGCGCCGCGTTCGACAAGCCGCTCGAGTGCCCGAAGGGTTAGAGCTTGTTGTCCTGATCAATCGCCGCATCTTCGGCGGCGACGAGGGTGAAGTCGCCGCTCGTGGGATCGCGCCAGTGAAGTTCGCCCTTGCCGATTGAGAACCAGGCGCCGTCGAGATTGAGATCGCCCGTGTCCATCGCGCTGCGAACGAACGGGAAGCTCGCGAGATTCTTGATGGATTGGCCGACGGCGCCGTGCTCGACGGCCTCCTGCCAGTCGCGCGTCGAGATGGTGGCGTCGGCAAGAACGGCGTCGCGTGCGTCGGCAGCGATCTCCACCCAGGGAGCGATGAAGCGCCCGATCGGACGATGGTCGGCAGCCGCAAGCGATGCCGCGATCCCGCCGCACCCGCCATGTCCCATCACGACGATCTGCTTGACCTTCAGGATCGTCACCGCGAATTCGAGCGCGGCCGAGACGCCGTGCAGGCCTCCGGATTCATCATAGGGCGGGACCAGCGCAGCGACGTTGCGCACGACGAACAATTCGCCGGGGGCGGCGTCGAAGATCATGGCCGGGTCGGCCCGGCTGTCGGCGCAGGCGATGATCATGGTCGCCGGCTGCTGGCTGTCTTTCAGCTGACGGAAAAGCTCGCGCGCCTCGCGAAAGCGGCGGGCGCGGAAACGGCGATAGCCGGCGATCAGGTCCTGGGCGTCGGCGGCAAAATCGATCATCGTGTGGCTCGCCTAGCGAGAAACGGCGCAGGACGCAAACATGCGGCGCGCCGCTCCCGACTTCATTGCAAAACAGGGCTGAATCCCAGGCGCCGGCATCGCAATTGACCGCGGACTGGCTTTGGCCACAAGGTACGCACAGTTCCGTAAGACTCCGGCCATACCGTCCGAGCTGAAGACTCTATCCCGCTCAATGAGGCCGTCATGGATGATGCCGAACTGCCTCCCCGGACGGCGGACGATGCCGAAAAGCGACGCGTTGGTCCAAAGCGGAGCGAGGCGTCGACAAACGCCGTGCTTGTGGCCGCCTACACCGAATTGTCCGAGCACGGCTGGCGCGGATTTTCCGTCGACCGCGTCGCCAAGACCGCCAAGGCCTCGAAGCAGACGATCTACCGCTGGTGGAAATCCGCCGCCTGCCTGGCTGTTGATTCCGCCTTGGGCACGCTGGTCCAGCAAAAGCCCTTGCCCCCGAATGCGGATGTGCGCGACCGCATGACGGCGCTGATAGAGCCGATGCTGATCGCTGTCCGCACGGGCGATGGCGCACACGCCTGGCGCGGCGCTCTGCTTGCGGCCGCCGATGACCAGGACGCGGGCGAGACATTCCGGGCGTGGTTTT
This sequence comes from uncultured Alphaproteobacteria bacterium, assembly GCA_963718145.1. Classification (GTDB taxonomy): domain Bacteria; phylum Pseudomonadota; class Alphaproteobacteria; order Caulobacterales; family Hyphomonadaceae; genus UBA7672. The sequence continues at coordinate 526,810 of CAVQYJ010000020.1, forward strand.
CCGAGAACGTCAAAATCCCCCTGCGTCACATTCTTGCCGAGCAGGCCCTCAAGGGCTTCATCCGCAAGGACTGGGACATCGATCTCGCAACCGAACTCCTGTTCGGCCCGGTCTGGCACCGGCTGATCGCCATGAGGGGACCCGTCCCGGAAGTCTATTCACGGCGCCTCGTCGAGAGCGTTCTGAAGGCGCTCTCGCCCGGCTGACCTTGGGGCCAGGCGCCTTACTTGCGCGGAAGCCAATGGACGGCTTCGATTTACTGCGTATGCGCGTCTGGCTCATTTTGTGTCTGGGCGCAGCCGCCCGACAGGCATAGCCTGATGCGTGGTCGGCGCTCGCCTTGGACCCGCGCTGTTTGGGAGGATGTTCCATGACGTTCGGACGCAAGCTGCTGAGTGCAGTCACCATTGCGGCGCTCGCAACGCCCTTGTTCCTGGCAACGCCGGCGCTCGCCGCGAGCGGTGGAAGCTCTGGCGGCGGCGGCGCGCCAAGTGCGTCAGGCCCTTCTGGTTCGCGCATTGATCCGGCGAAAGTCTATTCCGAAGGCGTCGCCTATCTCCAGGCCAAGGACTTCAAGAAGGCGGAGAAAGCGTTCGACGACGTGCTTGAGGTCGCGGGCCGGGACGCCAACACCAACTTCATGATGGCGCTCGCGCAGATCGGGCAAGAGGATTACAAGAACGCCCGCAAATATCTTCGCAATGCCGTGAAGTATGACAAGGAACACGTGCTCGGCCGCGGCTATCTTGGCGCCGTCGAGGCGAAGCTGGGCGATGCCGACAAGGCGAACGAGCAGAAGACGGCGCTGGCCGACGCCAAGGCGAAATGCGCTGGCGCGTGCCCCAATTCCGCGGTGATCGATCAGTCCATCGCGCTCATCGACAATGCACTCGCCAAGCCCGATGCTCCGATCTCGATCGCGGGTGAGTTCACGCAGTTCGCCTCGCGTGAGACGGGCGACGTCGCCTATCTCGCCGCCTCCGCGCTGATCAACGAAGGCAAGTACAGCGAAGCGCTTTATTCGCTCGGCAAGGCGGCGCTGGCCCTTGGCCCGCACGCCGACGTGCTCACCTATCAGGGCTTCGCCAATCGCAAGCTTCACAACTATGACGTGGCGGTGAGCTTCTACTCCGCGGCGCTGAAGATCGACCCCAGGCATCGCGGCGCCAACGAGTATCTCGGCGAGTACTATGTCGAGACCGGCCAGATGGCGAAGGCCAGGGCCCAGCTGGTGAAGCTCGATTCGATCTGCAAGTTCGGCTGTGAGCAGGCCGAGGAGCTGCGCCGCTGGATCGCGGACGCCAAGTCCTAGGGTGATGGCCTGAAGCTCGGGCTCAAAACCGGTTCGATCGTCCTGGCGGCCGCATTTACTGCGGCCGCCTGTTCGTTAGCGCCGCAGGCGTCAGACGAACTCCGCGCGGACGACATCATCCAGCTTCGCTGGATCGCTCAGGGCGCCGATCACGTGAAGGTCCTGACCAGCCTCCCGCCGGCCTGTGAAAGCCCGGCTGCAGACCCGGCAAAGGCGTTCGAGCGCCGCCTCGGCAAGCTCGCCTTCGAAAGTCCGGCGCTGCTCGGCGGCGCTGCGGCCCGGATGGGACTGTCATGCTCGTCCTGTCACCTCAACGGACGCGGCAATCCGGATTTCTCCATCGCGGGCGTCTCGGGCGAACCCGGCACGGCCGATGTCACCTCGTCGATCTTCTCGAAGGTGAGGGGAGACGGGACGATGAACCCGGTCGTCATCCCCGACCTCGCCCTGCGCGACGGCAAGCAGATCAAGGATCGCACGGGAGCGGAATTCCGCGCCAAGGTTCGCGGGCTGGTGGTCGAGGAATTCGACGGCCAGGAGCCGCCGCCGCAGGTCTTCGCCGCCCTGCTGGCTTATCTCGACGGGCTTACGCCTTCGGCGTGCACTTCCGCGCAACGGATCGAGGTCGATCCGCAAGCCGACCTGGATGCGTCAAGGCTCGCCTACGAGGCGGCTCAAAGCGACGATCTCGATGCCGCCTCGCGGCTGTTCTATGTGCGCGTGGCGCGTGCGCGCCTTGAGCGGATCGCTGAGCGCTACGCGGCGGCGGAGCACGCGGGTCTGCGGCGGCGCCTGGAGGATCTGAGTGGCGTGATGGGCGAGCATGCGGTGCATGTGCGTGCGGCGCGTGCGGTGGCGGCGGCGCAGCCGGACTGGAATGCGCTCGCCGTGGCGCTTGCGGCCGCGAAGCCGCACTCGCTCTACGATGCCGGGGTGCTGCGCGACGCGCTGGAGAGATAGGCGCAGCACGTCGCGGTTCAGTCAGTGCGCCGGCTCCGGCTGCTTGACCGGTGCAGGCGCCGCGGCGGGCGCGGCCGGGCCGGATGTCACCGCGGGCTTGTAGCCGCTGTAGACCCATTCGCGCAGCTTGGCGGGGTAGACGGCCTGGGCGTCGCTGTTCTGGACCATGAAGACCATGGTGATGTCGTTCTTCGGATCGACCCACATATTGGTGGCGGCATAGCCCGACCAGGAGAAGACATTGCCTTTCGCAGGGTCCGCCAGGTCGATGGGCAGGAGGCCGAAGCCGAGCCCGAAGCCGCCGAGCGGGCCGAAGAACCAGTTCTTGCGGTTCACTTCCGGCGTGATCTGGTCGACCAGCATGGCGTCGAGCGTTTCCGGCTTGATGATGCGCACGCCGCGATATTCGCCCTTGCCGCGCAGCATTTCGACAAAGCGGAAATAGTCCTCGGTCGTCGAGTTGAGGCCGCCGCCGCCCGACAGCATGGGCTGGGCGACTTTCGGCGTGGAGAGCGCCGTCTTCAGCGAGGCTGGCGGCTCGGCGAGGCGCGCGAACTCGTCAGCCTCAAGATAGAAATGCGTGTCGTCCATGCCGAGCGGCGTGAAGATCTTTTCCTGCAGCAGAACGTCGAGCGTCTTGCCGGAAGCGACTTCCAGGACCGCGCCGAGCACGTCGGTGGAGCGCGAATAGCGCCAGGCCGTGCCGGGATCGGATTCCAGCGGCAGGGCGGCGATGGCCCTCGCTTGGTCCAGCGCGGTGAAGTCGAAGCGTGTGTCGCCAGCGGCCATGTAGAGCTTGCCGAGTTCCGACTGCTGGTCGAAGAAGCCGTAAATCAGGCCGCTCTTGTGGCTCAGCAGGTCGCGGATGGTGATCTCGCGCGGGGCAGGGTGGGTCTTGCCCTTGCCCTCCAGCACTTTCGGGCTGGCGAATTCGGGAATGTATTTCGACAGCGGGTCTTCGAGCCTGATCTTGCCTTCCTCGACCATCTGCATGATGGCGACAGACGTGACGGGCTTGGTCATCGAATAGATGCGGAAGATGGTCTCGGCGCTCATCGGCGTCGGGTCGCTGGGCCCTTGGCTGCCGACCGTTGTGAGATCGACCACCTGTCCGCCCTTGGCGACGAGAAGCACGGCGCCGGGGATCAGGCCCGACTTCACGTCGGCTTCGAGATCGGACCTGGCCTTGTCGAACGCGGCCTTGTCGAAACCGAGCGTCGCCGGATCCGGCGCCCTGACCAGCGAGGTCTGCGCTGGATCGGCGACCGGCGGCGGCGGAGGCGTGGCCGGCGCCTCGGCGGCGGTCTCGGGCTTGGGCGAGCAGGCGACCGCAAGGGCGAGGATCACGGCCGACGCCGCGCCCCAGAGTTGCCGTTTCATCCTTGTCGCGCGCATGGGCGTCTCCTCCGCTGATCCCGCGCCTTGAATGTCGTGAGTGAACGGGATTGTCGAGGCCGATGCCGGGAACGCTCCTGAGGAATGACCACTCGACAGGGCGGATAGAAGCGCCTATATGCCCGTCGAACTTGTTCTCACATCGCAGCGGCGGCCCGGGGAACTGGGCCGCCGCTTCGCATTTGAGCCCCGGAATTCAAAGGATTTACCCCGTTCATGCGGGCCCAGAGCGAGCTTGAAATCCGCATTCTCGACATGATCGAGCCCGTGGCGAAGTCCATGGCGCTGGAGGTGGTGCGGGTGCGAGTCATGGGCTCGCGCACGCCGATCCTGCAGGTCATGGCCGAGAAGGCCGACGGCACGATGGACGTGGAGGACTGCGCGAAATTTTCCCGCGCGATTTCGCCCGTGCTGGAGGCGGAGGATCCGATCTCTGGCGAGTATTCGCTGGAAGTCTCCTCGCCCGGCATCGACCGGCCGCTGACGCGCGAAGGTGATTTCGGCAAGTGGGTCGGCCATGAGGTCAAGGCGGAGCTGGGGACGCCGAATGCCGAGGGGCGCAAGCGGTTCCATGGCTGGATCGTGGGCGAGGGCGATGGCGTCGCCGAACTCAGCCTCAAGGATGGCGGCTCGGCGAAACTGGCGATTGCAGACCTGATGAAGGCGCACCTCGTGCTCACGGACAAGCTGATCCAGGACGCGCGCAAGCGGGGCCAGGCCCCTGCGGCGGAAGTGGAAGACGACGAGATTGACGGCGATTTCGATGATGTCGAAGTCGACGAGGATGAAGATTTGGAACTCGAGGCGGGCGACGCGTCCGCCGACGAAGACAGGGAGTAAGACATGGCCGGCGTCTCAGCGAACAGGCTGGAAATCCTGCAGATCGCCAATGCGGTCGCCCAGGAGAAATCCATCGACAAGCGCATCGTCCTCGATGCGATGGAGGAGGCGATCCAGAAGGCGGCCCGTTCGCGCTACGGTCTCGAACACGACATCCGCGCCGAGATCAACGCCGACACAGGCGAGACGCAGCTCTGGCGCGTGCAGACCGTCGTCGAGACGGTCGAGAATCCGGTGACGCAGCTCACGCTGGCGGACGCCAAGAAGATCAACGACGACGCCGAGATCGGCAACGAGTTGCGCGAGGAACTACCGCCGTTCGAATTCGGCCGCGTCGCGGCGCAGACGGCCAAGCAGGTGATCACGGGCAAGGTCCGTGAAGCCGAGCGCGCGCGCCAGTACAACGACTTCAAGGATCGCGTCGGCGAGATCATCAACGGCATCGTCAAGCGGGTCGAGTACGGCCACGTGATCGTCGATCTCGGCAAGGCCGAGGGCGTGATCCGCCGCAATGACGGCATCCCGCGCGAGAATTTCAACACCGGCGACCGGGTCCGCTGCTATCTCTACAAGGTCTCGGCCGAGGCCAAGGGCCCGCAGATTTTCCTGTCGCGCTCTCACCCCTCCTTCATGATCGCGCTGTTCGCGCAGGAAGTGCCCGAGGTCTATGAAGGCGTCATCGAGATCAAGGCCTGCGCCCGTGATCCCGGCAGCCGCGCCAAAATCGGCGTCTTCAGCCACGACAACTCCATCGATCCCGTGGGCGCCTGCGTCGGCATGCGCGGCGCACGCGTGCAGGCGGTGGTGTCGGAACTCGGCGGCGAGAAGATCGACATCATCCCGTGGTCGCCGGACGACGCGACGTTCATCGTCAACGCCCTGCAGCCGGCGGAAGTGTCGAAAGTGGTCATCGACGAGGAAGAAGGCCGCGTGGAAGTCGTGGTCGAGGAAAGCCAGTTCCCGCTCGCCATCGGCCGGCGCGGCCAGAACGTCCGTCTCGCCTCCCAGCTTACGGGCTGGCAGATCGACCTGATGACGGAGGCAGCGGATTCGGAACGCCGCCAGCGCGAATTCAAGGAACGCACCGACCTCTTCCAGAAAGCCCTCGACGCCGACGAGACGCTGGCCCAGCTCCTCGCCTCCGAAGGCTTCGAGACGGTGGAAGAGATCGCCTATGTCGAACTCGAAAACCTGGCCGCGATCGAAGGCTTCGATGACGAGATCGCCTCCGAGATGCAGGCGCGCGCCAAGGAATATCTCGAGAAGCTTGCCGCCGAACTCGACGCCAAGCGCAAGGCGCTGGGCGTCGTCGACGAGGTGGCGTTCATGGAGAACGTGACGCCGGTGATGGCCGTCAAGTTCGGCGAGAACGGCGTCAAGACGATCGAGGACCTCGCGGGCCTCGTGCCCGACGATCTCGTCGGCTGGAAGGAGCCGGGTCCGGACGGCAAGCCGAAATTCGTGCCAGGCCTTCTCGACAAGGGTGAAATGTCGCGCGACGACGCCGAACTGTTCATCCTCAAGGCCCGCGTGGTCGCCGGCTGGGTTGAGCCCAAGGCCCTCGAGGATGCGCTTGCGGCCCGCGCTGCGGCGCTTGACGCGGAAGAGGCGGCGCTTGATGCGACGGGCGGCGATGCGCCGGCGGATACGGCCCGCAGCCGTGGCGACGAGCTGTTCAACCTGAAAGGCGCGAATGCCGCCTCCCGCGAACAGTCCTGATGGCCCGGTAGCTGAAACCGCCGAACCTGAAACCGACGCGGGCCCGCCCCGCGCCGGCAAGGGAGTCGCGCGCGATCCACAACGCCGCTGCATCGCGACAATGGAAAGCCATCCGCAGTCGCGGATGATCCGCTTCGTCCTTTCCCCCGATGGAGAGACGACGCCGGATCTTGCCGCGAAACTGCCGGGCAGGGGGGCGTGGGTGCTTGCTACCCGGGAGGCGGTCGAGGCCGCCACAAAAAAGGGCGCCTTCCCGCGGGCGTTCAAGGCGCAGGCAAAAGTTCCAGCGGGTCTTGCCGATCAGGTCGAGCAGTTGCTCGCAAAACGTGCGCTCGACCAGCTGGGCCTCGCAAAACGCGCAGGCGATCTCACATTGGGCTACGAGCAGGTGCGCGAGGCGATCCGGTCTGCGCGGCCGGGATGCGTTATCGAGGCGTCCGACGGGGCCGAGGATGGGCGGGGCGGCGTGCTCGGCCTGCTTCGCGCGGCGCACGGTCCCCGGCGTGAGGATGACGGGGCCGACGAGAATGATGAACGGCCCGAAAACCAAGGACTTCCACCTGTCATAGGGTGTTTTTTGGCCGGTGAATTGGGCATGGCCTTGGGGCGTGGGCGTGTGATACATGCATGCCTCAAACAAGGCCGTTTCGCGCAAGGCTGGATGGGGGAGCTGACACGGCTTTCCGGTTTCCGGCGCGTTTGGTTGTCGTTCGAGGGCCGCCCTGCAGCGGGCGCTTCTCTGGCCGGCGACGCGGGGCAAGAAATTGACGACACCCAGGCCCGTGCTTCCGGGGGCAATCCTCCGGACCCGCGCGCTGCAACAGAAGTGAGTGAATGAGCGATACCAAGGACACGGAAAACCAGCGCCGCCCGCTGACCCTCAGCAGGCGGTCGGATTCTGGCACCGTGAAACAGAGCTTCTCGCACGGCCGGTCGAAACAGGTCGTCGTCGAGACCAAGAAGAAACGCGTCGTCGTGACGCCGGGCACGCAGAAAGTGCAGCGGCCGGAACCGGAAAAAGCGGCTGCGCCCACGCCCCTTTCCGTCGCCGAAGAGAACGCACGCTCGAAAGGCCTCTCCGAGGCCGAGCTGAAAGCGCGTCAGGCTGCGATCAGCGCCGCGCGGGCTGACCAGGAACGCCGCAAGGCGGAAGCCGAGGCGATCGAGGAAGGCAACCGGCGTCGCGCCGAGGAAGCCAAGCGTCTCGCCGAAGACGAAAAGCGCCGCGCCGAAGCAGGCGCCGTCCGCGGCGCCGAGCCGGTTGAAGAGGTTGATGACGAGGATCGCGGCGCCCGTGGCGCCGGTGCTTTCCGTCGTGATGCCGGCGCCCGTGGCGCGCCGCCGCGTGGGGCCGCTCCCGGCCGCGCTCCTGCTGGCGCTCCGCCACGTGGTCCTGGCGGTGCTGTGCGTGTTCGTCCTGATGGTGATCGCAGTCCCCGTCCCGGTGGCGATCGCGGTCCCAGACCCGGTGGCGGTCCCGGCGCCGCTGCGCGTCCCGGCGGCCGTCCGGGAGGTCCGCGCCCGCTTGCCCCCCTCGACCCCGATGACCTGACCCCGCTCAGCGAACTCGGCGGCCGCGTCAAGCGCCCCAACAAGGCCGCAGCAGGCGACGAGCCAACCGGCGACAAGGCGCACCGCCCGACCAAGGACGAGCCCAAGCGCCGTCAGGGCCGTCTCACGATTTCCGCCGCCCTTGGCGACGACGAGGAGCGCCAGCGCTCCTACGCCGCCGTCAAGCGGGCGCGCGAGCGTGAACGCGACCGCAGGCTCAAGATGGCCGGCGGAGGATCCGAGAAGGTGTCGCGGGAAGTCATCCTGCCGGAATCGATCACCGTCGCCGACCTCGCGAACCGCATGAGCGAACGCCAGGCTGACGTGATCAAGTTCCTGATGCAGCAGGGCGAGCTGATGCGCTCGACGGATACGCTGGATGCGGACACCGCGCAGCTCATCGTCGAGGAATTCGGCCACACCGTGAAACGGGTCGCGGAATCCGACGTCGAGATCGGCCTTGAAGGCAACACTGACGAGGACGTGAACCTTCAGCCGCGTCCGCCGGTCGTGACCGTCATGGGCCATGTCGATCACGGCAAGACCTCGCTGCTCGACGCCCTGCGCCAGACCGACGTCGTGTCGGGCGAAGCCGGCGGCATCACCCAGCACATCGGCGCCTACCAGGTTCAACTCAAGTCCGGGGAAAAGATCACCTTCCTCGACACGCCCGGCCACGCGGCCTTCTCGTCCATGCGCGCCCGCGGCGCCAACGCCACCGACATCGTGATCCTCGTGGTCGCGGCCGACGACGGCGTGATGCCGCAGACGATCGAGGCGATCCAGCACGCAAAAGCGGCCGGCGCTCCGATCATCGTGGCGGTCAACAAGATCGACAAGCACGACGCCGATCCCGACAAGGTTCTGACCCAGCTCCTGCAATACGATGTGCAGGTTGAATCCATGGGCGGCGAGACGCCGGCCGTGAAGGTCTCGGCGCTCAAGAAGACCGGCCTCGACGATCTCACGGCCACCATCTCGGCGCTCGCCGAAGTCCTCGAACTGAAAGCCAATCCTGAACGCGACGCCGACGGCGTGGTCATCGAATCGAAGCTCGACAAGGGCCGCGGCTCGGTGGCGACCGTGCTGGTGAACCGCGGCACGCTGAAGCGCGGCGACATCATCGTCGCCGGCGCGCAGTGGGGCAGGGTCAAGGCGCTGAACAACGAGCGCGGCCAGATGGTCGAGACGGCCGGCCCCGCGACGCCGATCGAAGTCCTCGGCCTCGACGGATCGCCCGATCCGGGCGATGCGGTCGTGGTGGTCGACTCGGAACAGCGTGCGCGGGAGATCATCGACTATCGCGTCCGCACCAAGCGCAACAAGTCCGGCGCCGGGTCGCGCACCTCGCTCGACCAGATGCTGGCGCGCCTCAAGGAAGGCGGACCGGCAACATCCGGCGGCGTCAAGGAAGCCGCCTTCATCGTCAAGGGCGACGTCCAGGGCTCCGTCGAGGCGATCACCCAGTCGCTGGAAAAGCTTTCCACCGAGGAAGTCCGCGCACGCGTCGTGCTCGGCGCTGTCGGCGGGATTTCGGAAAGCGACGTGCAGCTGGCGGTTTCCGCCGGCGCGCCGATCATCGCGTTCAACGTTCGCGCCAACAAGCAGGCGCGCGACCTGGCCGAGCGCGAAGGCGTCGAGATCCGCTACTACTCGATCATCTACAACCTGATCGACGACGTTAAAGGCGTGCTCTCGGGCATGCTGGCGCCGGAACGCCGCGAGACATTCCTCGGCTACGCCGAAATCCTGCAGGTCTTCTCGATCTCGAAGGCCGGCAAGGTCGCCGGCTGCCGCGTGACGGAAGGCCTCGTGCGCCGCGGCTCGGGCGTCCGCCTGCTGCGCGACAACGTGGTCATCCACGAGGGCACGCTGTCGACGTTGAAGCGCTTCAAGGACGAAGTCGCCGAGGTCAAGCAGGGCATGGAATGCGGCATGGCCTTCACCAACTACCAGGACATCCGCGAAGCCGACCAGATCGAGTGCTTCCAGGTCGAAATGATCGAGCGGAAGCTGGAGTAGGGCGGAACCCTCTCGCTGACACGATCAAATGGGTCATCCCCGCCTTGAGCCGGGGATGACCCATTTGCTTTGGCTGGCTAGTATCTGCGGCGATGGACCTGAACTTCACCATCGACTACCGCAGCGCCGAGGCGCTTGCCTCGCGCCGCCTGCTCAGCCGCGCGCTCTATGGCGGGCGGCGGTTCGTGCCGGCGCTGGGGATCATGATCCCGGCGGGGCTCTATCTCGCCTTCGTGCTGCACGCCAACTGGACGGGCTGGCTGGGAGACTACGCAACCTACGCCATCCTCGCCGTCGGCGTCGTGGTGCTCCTGTGGATCCGCTTTGCGGCGCCGCGGATCAACCGGCGAATGTTTGCGCGCACCTCCGGCGTGGCGCAGCTCGAGGGCCGCATTATCGCCTACGAGTTCTCTGACGAGGGTTATCACATCCGCACCGAGCATTTCGAGGGATTCCAGAAATGGGCGGGCGTCGACCGCATCGTCGATGATGGCGAGATGATCCTGCTCGTGCTGGGCCCGAACGCCCACTTCCTGCCCGGCCGGCTCTTTGCATCGCCGGAGCGGCGGCGGGAATTCATCGCCTGGGCTCTTGGGAAGCTCGCTCCCGAGGCGCGGGCGCGCAGCCGGGTCTGATCCCTCGTCCTCGTGCTGCATCTTTCGCCAGGCCGGAGGCGCGATCGGTAAAACTTCACCGACCTGCTGAACCGGATGTTCACCACAGGTTGGCATGGTTGATGTCTGATGTTCCTGCCGAATGCGGGGGCAGGAGGCGGACCATGCACCAGGCTTCGATCCTGTTTTCCGCGCTGGTGATGGCGATGGCCGCTGCGTGGGTCGCGATGAACGAACTGTCTGGCCAGGAAGCTGCCGCAGCCGAGCCTGCCCCGGTCGTCGTGGCCGAGTAGCCAGCCGCTCCGCATGCAGGGCGGGTGGTTCGGCCCTTCCGAAGGCGCGGGACCTGTTCGCCAGCCGCACCAGAATCCGGGCGAAAATCACCGAATTGTGCGCGACTTTCCTCGCCGGGAGCCGTAAATTCCCGGGAAAAGAACATTTCGAGGGAGGACGACATGCGGGCTCTGAGAGCGATCTCAATGGCGGGCGCGGCGATGCTTGCGATGGCGCTGGCGGCGCCGATGGCGGCGGCGCAGGCGGACAATCCGGCGCAAGGGGCGGCAAGCGCCAAGCCAGGCAAGATCGAGGTGAAAGTCCTCTCGTCCAGATACAACCTGGTCTCGGGCGGCGATGCGCTGGTCGAGGTGAAAGCCAGCGACGGGGCTCGCGCCAGTGACCTGCGCATCACCCTCAACGGCCGTCCGCTGGTGACGCCCCTGAAATTCGACCAGGCGACAAACTCGCTCAAGGGGCTCGTCGCCGGCCTCGACAATGGCGGCAACTGGCTGCAGGTGACCGGACCCACGGGCTATACGGTCAGCCAGCCGCTGGTGAACTATCCGATCACCGGGCCGATCCTGTCAGGCCCGCACATGAAGCCCTACGAGTGCCGCACGAAAGAATCCGGCCTTGGCGATCCCACCGACGCGAACTGCTCGGCCCCGACGCGCTATGACTGGTTCTACAAATCGACGGCGGCGCCGGCGCCTGGCGCCAACGGCCAGCCGGGCGGCGCCTTCAAGGCGCTCGCCAATCCCAAGGGCGCGCGCCCGTCCGATGTCGCGATGACCACCACGGTTGACGGCCGTAGCGTGCCCTACATCGTGCGTGTCGAAAGCGGCGTGATCGACCGGTCGATCTATCGCATCGCGATGCTTGACGATCCATCGAGCGACGCGGTCGGCATGCCGGATGGCTGGAATGGCCGTCTTGGCGTCACCTTTGGCGGCGGCTGCGGCACCCAGTACAACCAGGGCTCGAACCAGGTCACGTCGGTCCTGTCCGACCTCTACCTGTCGCGCGGCTTCGCCTTCGCCAACTCGACGGAGCTGGTGAACCAGCAGCACTGCAACCAGGTTCTGCAGGGCGAGCACCTGATGATGCTGAAGGAGCATTTCATCGAGGCCTATGGCGTTCCGAAATGGACCGTCGGCACGGGCGGATCGGGCGGATCGATCCAGCAGATGGTGATCACCCAGATGTATCCGGGCCTGCTCGACGGCCTGCAGCCCTCGCTCAGCTTCCCGGATTCCTCCATGAACACGGCCGATTGCGGCCTGCTGCAGAATTTCTGGAAATCCACGGACGGCAAGAAATGGAGCCAGGCCAAGAAGACGGCGGTCGAGGGCTACAGCCCCGGCACGTGCGGCTCGTGGGAGCGGTCCTTCGTCCCCGTGATGATGGCCACCAACGCCCGCGGCTGCGCGCTCAACGACGCCAGCCTGATCTACGATCCCAAGAAAAACCCCAAAGGCGTCCGCTGCACCGTCACCGACATGCGCGTCAACGTCTACGGCCGCGATCCCAAGACCGGCTTCGCCCGCAAGCCCCAGGACAATGTCGGCGTGCAGTACGGCCTCGCCGGGCTCAATGACGGCAAGATCACCGTCGAGGAATTCCTGACGCTCAACGAGAAGGTCGGCGGCAACGACATCGACGGCAATTTCGTCAAGGGACGTTCGACGGGCAATCCCGAGGCGCTGAAGGCGATCTACGAGTCGGGCCTGTTCAACACGTTCGGCGGCGGGCTCAAGGATGTGCCGATGCTGCACTACCGCACCTACAACGACACGCTCGATCCGGGCGACATCCACGACCGTCACCGCGACCTCACCATCCGTGCGCGGCTGGAGAAGGCGACCGGCCGGTCGGACAACCAGGTCATCTGGGTCGGGCCGCGGTCGACGCAGCGAGGCGAGGATGCGTCCGTCTCCCTTGCGCCCATCGCCCTGACCACGATGACCAAATGGCTCGACGCCATGGCGGCTGACCCTGCGCCTCTGAGCCCCGACAAGGTGGCGAAGACCAAGCCGGCGGATGCGATCGACGCCTACTGGGCGCAGGACGGCAAGCGCGTCAACGAGACGGCGAGCTGGGATCCGGCTACGAGCTGGAACAAGACCTATCCTGTCCACCTCGAGCCGCGCCTGATCGCCGGCGCGCCGCCCGCCAACGACGTGATGAAGTGCCAGCTCAAGCCCGTCGACTTCGCCGGCTACAAGGTGAAGTTCTCGAAGACGCAGCAGGCCCGCATGAAGAAGATCTTCCCCGGCGGCGTGTGCGACTGGAACAAGCCCAGCGTCGGCTATTCCTCGATCAAAGGCACGTACCAGCGCTATTGATCGGGCGTCATGGATCAGACACCGCTGGCCCCGCAAAAGGCCGGCGGTTCTGTGTCACTGGGCCGTCGGCGATGCGGCCCTAGTGCCTAACCGCTTCCCCGACCGCTGCCGTCGCACATCACTCTGGCGCTCAGTCGTCGTCCTCGATGAAGTCCTCGATCTCGCGGATGAGACCCGGAGCAAGCGGCAGGCTTGGGTCCACATATGTGGCCAGGTTGCCTGCCCGGTCCGCGGGCGCGAGCTTGAGCACGTGGTTCATGCCTCTGATGATCTCAAGCTTCGTCTTCGGCGCGCGGTCGAGCAGCCTTGCATCGGCTTCCGTCACCTGCAGGTCGTTCGATCCCTGGACGATCAAGGTCGGCACCTTTGCGCGGCGCACGGCTTCGACGGGATCGGTCGCGAACACCGAGATCAGGTAGTCCTGCACCTGCGGGGCGAAGAGCTGGAGCAGGGCGGGGTGCATGGCCGATGTGTCGACATGCCGGCCGGCCTCGATTTCGCCGATGGCCGCAAGCGCTTGGTCGAGCAGGGGTGCATTGGCAGGATTGGCCTTGAGCTGCTCGCGGATGACATCGCCCATCTTGCGGCCCATGCCCGACACGAGGATCAGTCCGCAGACGTCGCGCCGCCCCTCGGCAGCCGCCGAAACCATCAGCGCGCCTTCGGAATGGCCAAGCAGCCACACACATTTCACGTTGCGCATGGCGCGAATGGCGTCGATCCACTGGCGGTAGTCCTCGGCATAGGCGCCGACGGTCACCGCATTGGGATCGCCTGCCGCGGCGCTGCCGAACATGCCGCGCTTGTCGACGCGCACGCTGGCGATGCCCCGGTCGGCCAGCCCTTCGGCCAGAAGCCTGTACATGTCAGCCTTGACGCCCATCGGACTATTGCCGTCGCGGTCCGTCGGGCCCGAGCCCGGCACGATCAACACCACCGGCGCATTGCGCTTCGGCGACAGCAGCGTTCCCTGCAGGTTTCCAGCGGAGACGCCGACAGGAACAAGCGCGACGCCGGGTCGGCCGGCCTTGTTGGCGACGATGGCGGCGACCCCCGACGCGATGGCGAGCGCGGCGACAAAGGCGGCGACGACGCCCGCACGTCCGCCTTTCTTGTCGGCCTCCGAAGATATCTTGGCGTGTGTTTGAGCGTGTGTCTGGGCCTCGTGAAGCTTGGCCGCTGTGGCTGCGCCCAGCAGCGCCTTGATCGCGCGACCGCCAGGATGAGCCGTCGCCGTGGACGCGCTGCGCCCGTCCATTCCGCGCGCCATGATGGTGACGAACAGCGCCATCAGGCCCAGCACGATGCCGCCGCCAATGATCCAGAGCACGAGTTCGGACGTCATGGTCATGCCTCGCTGCCCAGAAGAAGAACCATCAGCCCGACAACGACGGCGAGAAGCGCGAGGCCAAGTCCGGTGAAATAGACGATCGCCTGCGCCTTGGGCGTCAGCTCCCGTCCGCTGAGTCCTTCGATGACGTCGATCGCGCTCATGCCGAAGCCGATGCGAAATTCGGCCGGCCGCCCGCGCTGGATGCGGCGCCGGATGCCGGCTGCGGCGAACACGATCGCCAGCACAGCCGCGATGCCCGCCAGCGCCCACACAACATACCGCTCTGTCATGACCTCGTCCCTTCCACGGCCCATCTAGCGCTTGACATTCATGGGCGTCAATATCAAAGTGATATCACTTCGATATTGGCTGACGGCCAGGGACTGCATGGAGGGACATGATGAACACGCACAAGAGGACGCAGGAAAAACGCGCTACGACCGGATCGGGCGGCTTCCTGCTGCTGCTGGCGCTTGCCGGCTTCGTGGGCGCAGCGGTGCTGTTCTTCCAGGGCATCGCCACGGGCGAGAACGGTGGCCCGCGCGAGATGATCCCGATCTATATCGGCGGGGCGGTGGCGACGCTGATTGCCTCGATCCTCCTGCTCTCCGGCCTCTATTCCCTTCAGCAGAATGAAGGCGCGGCGATCACGCTCTTCGGCAACTACAAGGGCACCGACAAGCGACCGGGCCTGCGCTGGGTGGTGCCATGGTACACGCGCAAGAAGATCTCGCTGCGCGTGCGCAACATGACGTCGCAGACGCTGAAGGTGAACGACAAGAAGGGCAACCCGATCGAAATCGCGGCGGTGATCGTCTGGCGCGTGGTCGATACGGCGCAGGCGCTGTTCGACGTCGATGACTACAACACCTTCGTCAACATCCAGGTCGAAACCTCGCTGCGCGAAATCACCTCGCACTTCGCCTATGATCATGGCGACGCAGACGAGCCGACCCTGCGCGCCGACGGCCAGAAAGTCGGCGAGATGCTGCAGGAACGCCTGCAGCAGCGCATCGGCGTCGCCGGCCTTGCGATCGACGAAGCGCGGCTCTCACACCTCGCCTACGCTCCCGAGATCGCCTCCTCCATGCTGCGCCGCCAGCAGGCCGAAGCGGTGCTGGAGGCCCGCGCCAAGATCGTCACCGGCGCCGTCTCGATGGTGGAAAGCGCCCTGCAGCAGCTCTCCGAGCGCGGCATCGTCCACCTCGACGACGAGCGCAAGGCGGCGATGGTCTCGAACCTGCTGGTCGTGCTGTGCGCCGACCGCGAGGCGCAGCCGGTCGTCAACACGGGCTCGCTCTACCAGTAGAGAAAAGGGCGTCATGCCATCGCCCAACAGGAAATCCTTCGCCCTCAGGCTCGATCCGGCGCTCCACGCCGCGATCGAGCGCTTGGCGTCCCAGGAACTCCGCAGCGTCAATGCGGAGATCGAATACCTCCTGCGCGAAGCCTTGAAGCGGCGCGGCGTGAAGGTGCCGGAGGGCGAGGGGAAGTAGCCTCGCGCCGGCTCCGAGGCTGCTGATGTCGGGCGCGCTCTTCATGTGTTACTCTGTGTCGATGCTGGCCAGATCGTAGGCGAGACCGGCCGGGAGATCGGCTATGTCTAAGACCTCTTCACCTTCCGGCGCCGCGGCTTCGTCGGCGCTCAGCAAGGTCCCGGCGGTCACGTTGGGCTTCTGGATCATCAAGATTCTGGCGACGACGCTTGGCGAGACCGGCGGCGACACCGTGTCGATGACGATGAATCTCGGCTATCTTGTCGGGACCGCGATCTTTCTGTCGGCGCTGGTCGTGCTGGTGATCGTCCAGATCCTGGCGAAGAAATTCCATCCGCTGCTTTACTGGGCGACGATCATCGCATCGACCACCGCCGGGACAACGATGGCGGATTTCGCGGATCGCTCGCTTGGCATCGGATACGCAGGCGGATCAGCCATCCTGCTTGTCGCTGTGCTGGCCGTGCTCGGGCTCTGGTACGCCTCGGAGAAGACCATTTCGGTGGACACGGTCTCGACCCCGCGGGTGGAGGCTTTCTACTGGATCGCGATCACGATTTCCCAGACGCTTGGCACGGCGCTTGGCGACTGGATGGCCGACGATGCGGGCGTTGGTTTCCTCGGCGGCGCGGCAGTCTTCGCGGGCGCGCTCGCAATCGTCGCAGCGCTGTATTTCTGGACCCGCATCTCACGTCCCTTGCTGTTCTGGGCGGCGTTCATCCTGACGCGTCCGCTAGGCGCCACCGTGGGCGATTTCCTCGACAAGCCCTATGCCGAGGGCGGCCTGGCGTTGAGCCGGCCCATCGCGACGGCGGTGCTCGGCGTGTTCATCCTCGCCTGCATCCTGATCCTGCCGCAGCGCGCGGGGCGGCATCCGGAGGCGGCCAAGACCAGCTAGGGGCGGGCTTCAGGCCTTGATGTCGAGGAGCCTGCGCGTCATCTCGTCCTCGACGCGCAGGACGAGCAAGTTCGCCTCGAAATCGCGTCGCGCCGAGAGCAGCTCCACGACATCTCCCGCCATGTCCTCCGACCGGGCGCTCGCGATCCTGCCCGCGGCCTGGCCGAAACGCAGCACGGCGCCGTTCATGGCAGAGAGTGCGGTAGCGGTTACGGTGCTCATGACCGCAATCCTGCGCGCACGATCCGAATCGGGCGTTGGCCGGCGGCGCGAAATTTCCGTCAAATTTCCCGTAGCTAGACCAGCGTCTTTCCCGTCACCCGGCGCTCGTGGTCGAGCAGCCACTGTTTCCTCCAGAGCCCGCCGGCATAGCCGGTGAGCGTGCCGTCGGCGCCGATGACGCGGTGGCAGGGCAGGATGATGGCGCAGCGGTTGAGGCGGTTGGCGTTGGCGACGGCCCGCATGGCGGTGGGGCGGCCGATGCGGGCTGACACCTCGCCATAGGAGCGCGTCTCTCCAGGCGGGATGCGGCGCAGCTCGTCCCACACCAACTGCTGGAACTCCGTTCCGGCGTCGGCGATCTTCGACTTGAAGCCGAGAGTCCGGCCGGCGAAATAGTCCTTCAGCTCCTGCCTGATCAGCTTCAGCGCCGGCGTCTCGCCCGGCAGCACCGTGGCGTTGAACTGCTTGCGATAGCGCTCGACATGGCCTTCAAGCTTCTTGCGCTCGACGAACTCCAGCATGTGCAGTTTCTTGTCGTCGGCGATCGCCAGCATCGGGCCGAGCGGGGTGTCGATCCAGTCCATGGCGAAGGCGAGCGCCTTGCGGGATTTCATCGGCGCTTCGCCGAACTGGCGGGAGAAGGCTTCGCGGAAACCGCTGCCGGATTCGAATCCGGCGTCGAGCTGGGCAGAGATCACGGCGTCACCTTGTCTGAGCGTGTTGAAGGCGTGGCCCAGGCGCCGGGCGCGAGCGTACTGTGAGAAACTCATGTCGAACCGCTTCTGGAACTGCCGGCGCGCGGTCGCCGGCTCGATGCCCATGTCGCGCAGATCGTCCTCGCTCCAGCGGCGCGAAGGGTCCTCTTCGACCAGCCGCAGCAGCTTTTCGAGCACGACGCCTGGCGCGTTGGGATCGTCCAGCGGGCGGCAGCGCTTGCAGGGCCGGAAGCCGGCCTCCATCGCCTCGTCCGGCGAATTGTAGAAGACGATGTTCCTCGACAGCGGCGTACGCGCCGGGCAGACCGGCCGGCAGAAGATGCCCGTGGTCTTCACGCCCACATAGATGACGCCGTCCAGCTCCGGATCGCGGCGCAGGATGTGCTCGTAGAGCGTGTCGTGAGAGGGAAGCTGGCTCAGCATGTGCGTCTCGATTGGGGTCTCGTTGGTGTAGCCTCAAGATAGCGGTCCCGGCAGGCCGCGCGGCCGAAAAAACGACAGGGTCATCGCTCTGACTGCGACGATCGCCGGGGCATCCTTGACACCGGGGATTTGACGGCCTTTTACAAGGCGATGAAACCGCCCTCCCAGAGACAATTGCGCGCCGGGGAACTGATCCGGCATGCGCTGATGGACATCTTCTCCCGGGAAGAGTTCTCCGATCCGGACCTTTCGGGCAAGTCGATCACCATCACCGAGGTGCGCGCCTCGCCCGACCTCAAGCACGCCACCGCCTTTGCCGCCCCTTTGGGCGGGCAGGACATGACCAGGACAATCGAGGCGCTGAACCGGGCGGCGGGCTTCCTCCGCGGCCGGCTCGCGAAGGAGATCGACATGCGATACACCCCGCAGGTCCGCTTCATCGCTGACGACAGCTATGACGAGGCGCGGCGGATCGACGAACTGCTGGCCTCTCCACGCGTGCGCCGCGATCTCGGCCAGACGAAGGACTGAGGCCCGGCATGGCGAAGGCCTTCATGATCGCCGTCACGGGAGGCTCTGGCTCGGGCAAGACGACGCTGGCGCGCGCCCTGTTCGGCAAGCTGGGCCCGGACCGTTGCCAGCTGGTCACCGAGGACAACTACTATCACGGCCGCGCGCACTACGGGCAGGCCGCGCTCGGCATGTCGAACGCGGACCTCGAGAAGACCTTCAACTTCGATGACCCGGTCAACAAGGACATGGCGCACCTGCGCCGCGACATCGAGAAGTTGAAGGCTGGCCAAACGATCGAGCAGCCGGTCTATGATTTCCCCTCGCATGACCGGAAGGCCGGCGCCACGCGCCGCATCGATTCCCGCCCCATCGTCATCATCGAGGGCATCCATGTCCTCTCGGACCTCGACTTCCTGCCCTTGTTCGACCTGACCGTGTTCGTCGATGCGCCGGCGGATCTCCGCCTGATCCGCCGCATCCGGCGCGACGAGGCCGAGCGCGGCCGCAGCGCGGAAAGCGTGATCACGCAATACCTGCGCTTCGTCCGCGGCGCGCACGCCCGCTTCATCGAGCCGGCCAAGCATGCGTGTGACATCGTCGTGGTCTGCGAGGCCGCGCCGCCGCATCGCGAAACCGCGCCGGACGAGGATTCGGTCAACCGACTGGTCGCGCCTGTGTGGGTGCAGCTCCAGAAGCTCGGCGTCGTCCCGGCATAGCGAAGCCCGTCATAACGTGCGCGGAACCCCGCGCTCAGTCGGTGCGTTGGGTCTCGACAGGCGCTTTGCGCGTCGAGGAGATCAGCCATGGCCCAGCCCGGATTCGACAAAATGGAACCGCTGGCGCCCGGCGATTCCAACGCCAGGTTGTCCTCGGAAAACGCTCGCCAGGGCCAGAATGTCAAAGGCATGATCTGGGTGCTCATCATCGGCACGCTGCTCGTCGCGGGCGCTTATGGCGTGATGCTGTCGCTCCAGACCCGGCCGAACGCCGTCGTTAACGAGTCGCGCGGCGAGGCCGCCTCGGCCCCCACCACGCAACAGTTTCCATCGAGCCCATCGACCAACGCGCCGCAACCGCAGCAGGAAACTGCAGGTTCTCCAAACTAGCTGAGCGCTATTGGTTGTCGCTCTCGATCTCGTGAGTTAGATTACGAGGACAAGCCGGATCTTTCGGCACAGAGCCCAACGGCGAAACGCCAAACGGCCCCTCCCCACGACAGACGCCGGAACAGGCGAGCAATGGCTCGCGGCCGCGCCGCGTTCACCCTTCTCGCGGCATGACGTTTGTGTGGAGGTTGGAGCATGACGACTGAGGTCAATACCGGGGTCGAAGAGGACCACAAATTCCGGGTCGGCGATAATTTGCGCGGCGTCATCGTCATGCTGGCCAGCTCTGCTGCGCTTGTTGGAATCGCCTTCGGCGTCATGATGCTGCTCACCTCGCCGGACGGTTGGGTCACGAGGGCGGCGGTAAGCGCAGCCAACTCCGAAGCGCCGCAGGTGGCGTCCTTCGGCGTCGAAGACGGCCAGTAGGACAACCCGCAGAAGACAGCAGCTCAGCCAGCGCTTTCGCCGGACATGTGCTCTGGCATGCCCACAATGTGGAAGCCTGAGTCGACGTGCACGACCTCGCCGGTGATCGACCGGCCCAGCGGCGACAGAAGATAGAGCGCGCAGCCGGCGACCCCCTCCATCGAGGTATCTTCCTTCAGCAGCGACCAGTCGCGGCCGGTGCTCATCAGCTGCTTGCCGCCCCTTATGCCGGCCATCGCCAGCGTCTTCATCGCGCCGGCGGATATCGCATTGACCCGGATGCCCTTGGCCCCGAGATCGCGCGCCGCATAGCGGGTGGCCGCCTCCAGCCCCGCCTTGGCGACGCCCATGACATTGTAGGACGGCACGACGCGCTCGGCGCCGAGATAGGTCAGGGTGATGATCGATCCGCCCTCATTCATCATCTCCGAGGCGCGCCGCGCGGAATCGACGAACGAATAGACGGAGATATCCATCGCGCGGCGGAAGCCTTCGCGCGTGGTGTTGGCGACGAACGATCCCTGCAGCTCGTCCTTGCCGGCAAACGCGATGGCGTGGACCAGGAAATCGATGGTCCCGAACTTGGCTTTCAGTTGCTGGAAGGCGGTGTCCATCTCGGCGTCATTGGTCACGTCCGCCGAGATCATCGTGCTCATGCCGATGCTCTCGATCAGCGGGCGCACGCGCTTTTCCAGCACCTCGCCCTGGTAGGTGAAGGCCAGGTCCGCGCCCTGCGCCGCGAGCTGACGGGAAATGCCCCAGGCGATCGAGCGTTCGTTGGCGACGCCCATGACGAGCCCGCGCTTGCCCTTCATCAGGTCGCCTGAGGGGAAGGTCCAGTCGGACATCGGCGGCGCTCCTCAAATGCTCGTCTTAGCATCCAGTCAGTATCTAGGGCGGGGTAGGAGGGTGCGGCGGGGCCGTCAAGTTCCGCACGTTTCTGCCCGGCGCCGGGCGCCATTGCCCTTGCGCCCTCGGCCTCTAGGATGGGCAGCCAGCCCGCCGAAAAGGGACACATCCGTTGAGTGAGTTGAGCGACCTGATCGAGGCGGCGAGCCTGTCGCCGGGCAAGAGCGGCCTGTTGCGTGCGGTCATTCGCGCGGCGGAAGAATCGGTCGATCCCGAGGAGGCGGTCGAGTGGCTGGGCCGCACGGATCCGCGGCCATATGACGACGATGCCCGCGTGCACGCCGCGGAATTCCTGGTCGACATGGAAGAGCCTGCGGCCGCAGTGCGCTGGACGGAAGGACCCTCGCCGGCGCTGTGCCTCGCGCGCGCGCGGGCGCTGCTGTCGGATGACCGCCAGGGCGAGGCGGCGGAGGCCTACAAGGCGGCGGTCGCCGGCGATCCCTCGCTGAAGGATGACGGCCTCGACGCGGCGCTGGCGCCGAAGCTGGCCTCGGCCGGCGGCAACGTCGTCAACCTGCGCGGGCGGCCGGTGCAGCAGGCGGCCGACGAACCGGTGTTCAAGGCGCGGCGCGAGACCAGGACGTTCGCCGATGTCGGCGGGCTGGACGAGGTCAAGCGCGACATCAACCGGAAGATCATCCTGCCCTTCAAGAAGCCGGGCCTGTTCGACAAGTTCAAGCGCAAGGCCGGCGGCGGCGTGCTGCTCTATGGCCCTCCCGGATGCGGCAAGACGATGATGGCGCGGGCCACGGCGGGGGAGGTTGGCGCGCAGTTCATCTCGATCGAGATCGCCGAAATCCTCGACATGTATATCGGCCAGTCGGAAAAACGCCTGGCGGCGGCGTTCGAGAATGCGCGCGGGCAGACGCCGTCCGTGCTGTTCTTCGACGAGATCGAGGCGCTGGCGGCGCGGCGGCGGTTCGGCCATGCCGATCATGGCGCCAGCCTCGTCTCGACCTTCCTCAACGAACTCGACGGCGTGAACGCCTCCAACGAAGGCATCCTCGTGCTCGCCGCCACCAACGTGCCATGGGCGATCGACACGGCCTTCCGCCGGCCCGGCCGGTTCGACCGCGTGATCTTCATCCCGCCGCCGGACCGCGATGCGCGTCTGTCGATCCTCGGCATGGCGCTCAAGGACCGGCCGCAGGAAGGCGTCAATCTCGAACCGGTCGCGCAGGCGACGTCCGGCTTTTCCGGCGCCGACCTCGTCGGCCTGATCGAGGCGGCGTGCGATTATGCGATCGAGGAAAGCCTCGAGGACGAGAAAGTCGTGCCGATCAAGCAGAAGCACCTCAACGAGGCGCTGAAGGAGAAAAAGCCGACGACGCTGGAATGGCTCTCTCAGGCGCGCAACTACGCCAAATACTCCAACGAGGGCGGGCTCTATGACGACGTCACCGCCTTCCTCGACAAGCACGCCAAATAGCGGACGGGCCCATGGACCCGTTCCTGCGCGCCGCCAACGAAAGCGCCGCTGTCGCCCTGATGAATGCGGGCAATTATCGCGGAGCGGAAACACGCCTGCGCTCCATGCTGGCCGAGGACAGCGGCGATGCGCGGGCGCTGGCGCTGCTGGCGCACTGCATGCTCGAGGATAGGAAGGACAAGGAGGCGCTGGAGGCCGCGCGTTCGGCGGCGGCGATCGATCCGGACGACCATCTGGTGCGCTCGACCCTGGCGCAGGCCCTGGTGCGCGGCGGCCGGAAAAAGGAGACGCGCAAGGAGGCCGAGCGGATCGCCGAGGACATCGCCTCCGAAAATCCGGAAGATTCCGGCGCGCTGTTCCGGCTCGCGATCGCGCGGTTCAACACCGGCGACCATATTTCCGCGAAAGTGCTGTTCGAGGATGCGGAAAGGCACGCCGGCGACGATGTCATCGACCTGCTGAATCTCGCCCACCTGCGCGTGCATGAGTGGAACTACGCGGCGGCCGAGGCGCTGGCGCAGCGGGCCATGACGCTCGATCCCACGCGCTCTGACATATTCCAGATCCTCGCCGAGTGCCGCCTCGCCGCGAAGCAGCCCGTGGAGGCCTACGAGCTGGCGCTGGAGGCGCTGCGGCTGGCGCCGGGCGACAAGCAGGTGATGCGCCTGCTGACGCGCGCGAGGGCGCGGTCGAACCCGCTGCTCAGGCCTTTCCTGCCCGGCGTCGACTGGATCGTGGAGATGGACCGCAGGGGGTTGGTGATCGTGCCGCTGCTGATGGCCGTGCTCGGCGCTTCCACCTGGGTGTCGGTGACCTACGACCTCGCGCGCATGTCGACCGGCGAGGCGCCCGCGCTTCTGGTGTCGGTCGCCCTCAGCGCGGCATTTGTCTACGCGCTGGTGTCCTACCTCAGCGCCATATCAGCCCGCACCCGCATCCGCCGAGACCTGCGGCGCATCGCCTTGCCGCGCTTCTGAAGCGAGGACGCCGAAATTCCACCGCCACCCGGCCTGCAGGGGTTCCGCAAGCAGAGGAGTCGCGCTGGGGCGGTCCAGGCGCCGGGGCAAAAGGATGTAGGAGCGGACGGCATCCCGCACTTCAGCACGCGGGTAAGATTCATCCCTGGATCGCAGCTCGAACCCCAGCAGCTTGCGCTCCGCCGCCCTCCAATAGCGCGCCGTCCTGACCAGGTCCTTGCGACGCGCGCGCAGGCCGATCAGACCTTCGCCACCATGATCGAGCCGTTCGTTCCGCCGAAGCCGAACGAGTTGGACATCACCATCTTGATGATGGCTTCACGCGCCTCGCGGATGATGTTCACGCCGTAGGCGAGGGGGTCGAGATTGTCGATGTTGATCGACGGCGCGACGAAGCGCTCCTTCATCATGATCAGGGAGTAGATCAGCTCCTGCACGCCGGCGCCGCCGAGCGAGTGGCCGGTCATCGACTTGGTGGCGGAGATCATCGGCTGGTCGGCGGCCTGCTGGCCGAAGACTTCGCGGACGGCTTCGAGCTCCTTCACATCGCCGACCGGCGTCGAGGTGGCGTGCGGGTTGAGATAGTCGGGCGCGGCGCCCGCCTGTTCGAGCGCGAGCTTCATGGCGCGCGCCGCGCCTTCGCCGGAAGGAGCGACCATGTCGTGGCCGTCCGAGGTCGCGCCATAGCCCACGACCTCGCCATAGATGGTCGCGCCGCGGCGCTTGGCGTGCTCGTACTCCTCCAGCACCACCATGCCGGCGCCGCCGGCGATAACGAAGCCGTCGCGATCAGCGTCGAAGGCGCGCGAGGCGCGGTGCGGTTCGGAATTGTATTTCGAGGACATGGCGCCGAGGCCATCGAACAGGCAGGACAGCGTCCAGTCGAGTTCTTCGCCGCCGCCGGCAAACATCACGTCCTGCTTGCCCCACTGGATCTGCTCGGTCGCGGCGCCGACGCAGTGCAGCGACGTCGTGCAGGCCGACGAGATCGAGTAGTTCACGCCGAGGATGCGGAAGAGGGTGGAGAGCGTGGCCGACGCGGTCGACGACATCGCCTTCGGCACCGCGAACGGCCCGATGCGGCGCGGCGATCCTTTCTCGCGGGTGGAATCGGCCGCCGCCACGATGGCCCGCGTCGACGGTCCGCCGGTGCCGACGATGAGGCCGGTGCGCGGATGGGTGATCAGCTTCTCGTCGAGGCCCGCATCGGCGATCGCCTGGCTCATCGCCATGTGGCACCAGGCGGCGCCATCGCCCATGAAGCGCAGGGCGCGCTTGTCGACATGGTCGGCGGGATCAGCCTTGGGCTTGCCCGCGACCTGGGACTTGAAGCCCTTGTCGGCGTATTCCTGGATGAAGGAGATTCCGGACGCGCCGGCTCTTCAGGCTGTCGGTCACTTCCTTGATGCTGTCGCCGATGGACGAGACGATCCCCATGCCGGTGATGACTACCCGGCGCAGATCGGGCCTGTAACGGCCGCTGCGCGAAGGTCTGTCTCCACTAAAGTCCAGACGCAGCCGCTCTGTTCACTGGCCTGAACCATACGGCCATGTCGCCAGGCTGACTACCGCCTCAAAGACTATGCTCTTGCCGGAACAAGCCAACTTTCATGTCCTTGGCCTCGATAAATCTTCTCGCCATCCAGGAACACAGTTCCGTCAGCGATACCCATTGTCAGGCGCGAGCGGATCGCGCGGCGGATGTCGATCTCATAGCGCACAAGCTTCTTGTCAGGCGTCACTTCGCCCGCGAATTTCACCTCGCCAACGCCCAGCGCACGGCCCTTGCCGGGCGAGCCGGACCAGCCAAGCCAGAAGCCGACCAGCTGCCACATTGCATCGAGCCCGAGGCAACCCGGCATCACGGGATCCCCCGGAAAGTGGCATTTGAAGAACCAGAGATCGGGATGGATATCGAGCTCCGCAACGAGATGGCCGCGTTTCGCCGCTCCCCCGTCGAGCGAGATCTCCGTGATGCGGTCCAGCATCAGCATGGGCGGGGTAGGAAGCTGGGCGTTGCCCGGCCCGAACAACTCCCCGCTGCCGCTCTTCAGCAGGTCCTCATAGGAATAGGAGGCCTGCGGCTTGTGCCAGGCATGGGGGGAATCGGTGGGCAGGGATGTGTCGGCCATTAACCTCTCCGCGGGAGAGGCGGGTTACCACCCGGGGCCGCGCGGCTCAAGCTGCGCGCGACACGTCATTCTCACAGCCTGTTGGCGGACAAGGATTATTTCGGCGCCGGCAGCAGGTCCTGGGCGCCCCAGAGCTGGGATTTGAGCACATAGCCCTTGCGGCCCTCGGCCTCCACCCGGCACCAGGCAGAGGTGCAGGCCTCCAGCCGGACCACAGCTCCGATGCCAAAGCGCGCAAGTGCAGCAGACTTGCCGCCGGCATCCTGGCGGATTGCGCCGTCTTCCGTTGTGATGGCCGTGCGTTCCGCCGCCAGCATGCGGCGGTGCACCCAGACTTCATCGCCCTGCGGGTCGCGGATCTTCCGCCATTCCTGGCTTTCCCGGACGATGACCACGGGCAGTCCCAGGCGCGCATAGGTCCATGCGACAGGATAGTCCGGGCTGGGGCCGGCTCGGCCATTGACCTTGTCGTAGCGGAGGCTGGAATAGCGCGGCACGGGCAGGCCCGAGAAGTCGCTGACGCGGGCTTCCACGCCCTCGGCGGCGTAGGCCTTGAAGCTGCCCGGCGTGAGGGCGGCTTCCTGGGCGTGCGCGGCCGGACTGAGTGCGGCGCCGCAAATCTGCGCAAGAATGAGGAAAGTGATGAAACGGGCGCGGTTTTCACTCACGGGATCGCTGCCCTCATGCTGGAGAGTTGGTCCGCCATCTCAACCACGCCACGGTGAAAGCGTGCTTAACTGGCAGGGGAAAATCGCGGCGAATCGCATGTCGTCATGCGCATGTGGCCGATGCGGCCCACAGGTGTTTCCCGTGTTGGCGGTTCACGGTTGGCCGGAACAGATCGCTTTGCTAGTACCGATATCGCCAGTACCGACGTGAATCGAGCCGACCACGGCGAGACGGGACCAACCCCGCGCGCCGCTCCCACAGGAACGCACCAAGGAATCCGTATGTCCCGCTCGAAGGTGAAGGTCGTCGTGACCCGCCGGCTCCCGGAGCCGGTCGAGACGCGCATGAGCGAACTGTTTGACGTCGAGCTGAACGCCACCGACGCGCCGATGAGCGTCGAGCAGCTCTGCGACGCCGCCGGGCGCTGCGACGTGCTGGTCCCGACGGTGACGGACAGGATAGACGGGCGGGTTCTGGCGCGGGCCGGCGAGCGCCTGCGCCTGATCGCCCAGTTCGGCGTCGGGGTCGACAATATCGACGTCCAGTCCTGCGTCTCGCGCGGGATCACCGTGACCAACACGCCAGGCGTGCTGACGGAAGACACCGCCGACATGACGATGGCGCTGATCCTCGCCGCGCCGCGGCGCATCGTCGATGGCGTCAGCGCCATGCAGTCCGGCCAGTTCACGGGCTGGTCCCCCACCTGGATGCTGGGCCGGCGCATCTACGGCAAGCGGCTGGGCATTGTCGGCATGGGGCGGATCGGCACGGCGGTCGCCCGTCGCGCCAAGGCGTTCGGCCTGCAGATCCACTATCACAACCGCAAGCCCGTGCGTCCGCAGGTCGCGGAATCGCTTGAGGCGACCTATTGGGAAAGCCTCGACCAGATGCTGGCGCGCATGGACATCGTCTCGGTCAACTGCCCGCACACGCCCGCGACCTTCCACCTCCTGAGCGCCCGGCGCATCAAGCTGATGAAGCCGGATTCCTACCTGGTGAACACCTCCCGCGGCGAGGTGATCGACGAGGCGGCGATGATCCGCGCGCTGGAGCATGGCGAAATCGCCGGCGCAGGCCTCGACGTGTTCGAGAACGAGCCCAACGTGAATCCCCGCCTCAAGGCGCTGCGCAACGTCGTGCTGCTGCCGCACATGTCCTCGGCCACGATCGAGGGCAGGGTGGACATGGGCGAGAAGGTGATCATCAACATCAAGACCTTCGCCGACGGTCACAAGCCGCCGGACCGGGTAATCCCGGCAATGCTGTAGAAAGTCGGGACGGACGTGAGGAGGGACGGATGAAACGCCAGCTTGTTGCGATGGTGATGGCTGCAGTCGCAATGCTGTCGGCCTGCGAGACCGCAGAGGGCTATCGCCAGCAGATGTCGACCTGGCAGGGCCGCACGGGCGACGACCTGGTCATCCGCTGGGGTCCTCCCCAGCAGAGACAGTCCCTGTCGGATGGCCGCGAGGTGTGGGTCTACGACAAGATCACCGAAACACGGCAGGAAGCCTATTACCGCGACGAGACGCGCAATGTGACGCGGACCTTCACCGACAAGGACGGCAAGCAGAAGACCGAAACCATCGAGGAGACCTTCCCCGTGCTGCAGCCGGCCCGCACCATCCGGACCTCCTGCCAGACGCGTTTTGTCCTCGCGGCCCAGCGCGTCCAGGAAGTGACCTTCGAGGGCGATGCCTGCGTCGCGGAAGAGCGGAACTAGCGAATCGAAAGCCTGCCCGCGCAAGGCGCGCTACGGGCGCCTGTTTTCCAGTCTGCGATTTCGCTTGAAAGGCGAGGCGGGGCAGCGTCTTCTGGCTGCCCTGGGAGAGACGCCATGAAGCTTGCCGCGATTCTTGTTGCGGGTGCGTGCCTCGTCGCTGCGCCGGCCATCACACAGCCAGTCTGGGCTCAGCAGACCCCGCCTGCGCCCCGTGTTGTCGATCTCGGCTCGGGCATCAGCATGATCATGGGACAGGGCGGGAATATCGGCGTGTCGGCCGGCCCCGACGGCGCCTTCGTGATCGACGACCAGTACCAGAACTCCGCCCCGGCCAATCTCGCCAAGATCAAGGAATTGTCGGGCGGCGCGCCGCGCTATCTGGTGAACACGCACTGGCATGCCGACCATGCGGGCGGCAACGTCGCGTTTGGTCAGGCCGGCGCGATGATCTTCGCGCACGACAATGTCCGCAAGCGATTGAGCGGCGCGACGCCCTCTTCCTTCGGCGGCCAGGCCTACAAGCCGGCCGAGCCGGTCGGCTGGCCGGTGGTGACGTTCACGGAGGGCGTCGACTTCTTCCTCAATGGCGAGACGATCCGCGTGTTCAAGGTGCAGGCCTCGCACACGGACGGGGATTCCATGGTGTGGTTCCGCGAGCCGGACATCCTTCACATGGGCGACGTGTTCTTCAACGGCATGTTCCCGGTGATCGATGTGGGCTCCGGCGGATCGGTGAAAGGCTATCTCGCGGCGATGCAGGCGGCGCATGCGCAGGTCGGCGAGACGACGAAAATCATTCCCGGCCATGGCGAGGTCGGCAACAAGGCGGCGCTGAAGAAGCAGATCGACATGCTCGACGGCGCCATCAAGGCGGTCGAGGCGCGCATCAAGGCCGGCGACACGCTGCAGCAGGCGATCGCGAGGAAGCCGCTCAAGCCCTGGTCAACCTTTGCCTGGAGCTTCATCGGCGAGGACGCTTTCGTCACCACGCTCTACAACGGTCTCAAGAAGTAAGGGGACGCCCATGTACAAGTCCGTTTCGACGATTGCCCTCGTGCTGGCGCTCGGCGCCTGCGCCACGACGGCGCCGCCGGCGCCCAGCGCGCCGCCTGTTGCGTCTGCTGCTCCAGCCGCGCCTGCGGCGCCTGCTGCCGCAGCACCCCCCGCCGCTCCAGCCGCGCCAGCGCCCAACACGCAGGCAGTGAGCCGCGTGATCGACCTGGGCCAGAATGTCTCGATGCTGATGGGGCAGGGCGGCAATCTCGGCCTGCTGGTCGGCCCCGACGGCGTCTTCATGATCGACGACCAGTACGCCACCAACGCCATCGCCAACCTCGCCAAGATCGAGGAAGTCGCGAAGGGCAAGCCGAAATTCCTGGTCAACACGCACTGGCACGGCGATCATGCCGGCGGCAACGAAGTCTTCGCGCAAGGCTGGCGCGACCGTCTTCGCCAGCGACAATGCCCGCAAGCGCCTGTCAGGCGAGGTCAAGTCAGTCAGCCGCACGGGCGCTGTGACGCCGCCGTCTCCTAAGGAGGCGTGGCCCGTGGTGACGTTCACCTCCGGCATCGACTTCCATCTCAACGGCCAGACGATCCGCGCCATCCGCGCGCCCATGCCTGCCCACACCGATGGCGACGTCTTCGTCTACTTCGTCGAGGCCGACGTGCTGCACCTTGGCGATACCTACATGAAGGACCGCTATCCCTTCGTCGACACCGGCTCGGGCGGCACGCAGGCCGGCTTCATCGCCGCGATCAAGCGTGCGCTGGAGATCGCCAAGCCCACCACCAAGATCATCCCCGGCCATGGCGACCTTGCCACCCGCGCCGATCTCCAGGCCGCCCTCGCCATGCACGAAGGCGCCCGCGCGGCGGTCGAGGCCCAGATCAAGGCGGGCAAGACGCTGGAGCAGACGGTCGCCGCCAAACCCCTGGCGCAGTGGACCCCCCGCTTCGGCGGCGCCGGCGGCTTCATCACCGACGACGTCTACACCACCGTGATCTACAACGAACTGAAAAAATAGCTTTTCGAGGCTCCGGGGGAGCATGACGGGTTTTCTTCGATCGATCCTCGCCGGCGTTGTCGCGTTGTCGTTTGTCGCCACGGCGTGGCCGCAGGAAACGTCGCCCGCGACTTCAGCCCCCGCGGCGCAGGAGCGGGTCGCAGCGGCTGTTCCCTCGATCGAGGACTTCATGGCCGAAGCCTCCACGACGGAGGTCGCGCTTGCGCCAAGCGGCCGCTATGTGGCGACCGTGCGGGTCGAGGACGGCGTCAGCTATCTGACGGTACGGGACGTCAAGGAAATGGCGGCCAAACGCACCGCAATAAAGCTCGGAAACATACAGATTTACGGGCTCAAATGGCTGAACGACGACCGTATTCTCTTCTCTGCGGGCGCCAAGGACATCGGCGTCGACTACAAGCGCGGGCAGCTCGTGTTCACCGGCATGCCCGGCCTCTTTGTGATCAATCGCGACTTCAGCGGCCGTACGCTGTTCTTCGAGAACGACAAGAAGATCGTGACGAACAACATCTTCACGACGTCGGACATCACTTTGATCCCAAATCAGCCGGATCATTTCATTGTGCCTCTACGGATCGGCAGCGAACTCGATCTTGTGCGTGTCGACGCCCGCGACGGGACCTGGACGACGGTGGCCGAGGGCGCCCAGCAGACCATAGCGTGGTTCGTCGACCGCGAAGGCCAGCCGGCGATCCGGTTCGACGCCAACCGGCGCCGCACCGAGGTGCGCGTCTTGACGCCGGAGTCTCGCGCCAACGGCCATGTACGTTGGAAGCAGGCCTTTGTCGTTCGCTTCAATCGGGACAGGAACAAGGAACGGATTGACGACTTCACGCCGATTGCACCGGGACCTACGCCCAACCTCTACTACGTGATGGGACGGCCCAATGGCGCCGACCGCATCGGCATCCACCTCTACGATGTGGAAACGCAGCAATACACTTCCGAAGTATTCACTCCTTCGAAGGTCGATGTCGAAAGCGCGCTGGTCGATCCCGACACAGGCGACTATCTCGGCGCCGCTTACTGGAACGACAAGCTGGAGATGACGTTCTCCGACAAGAAGATGCAGGCCCACTTCAACGGTCTCAGCAAATACTTTGGGGGCGAGCGCAGCGTCTTCTTCCTCGACTCGAGCCGCGACCACAACACCTGGATCATCGCCACCACCGGTCCCCGCGATCCGGGTTCCTACTACGTCTATGACATGGCTGTGGCGAAGGCCGAACAGCTCGGCATGACAAACATACGCCTTTACGAATCGCAACTCGGCAAGGCCGCATCGCTCACGTGGAAAGCGCGCGACGGCCTCGATATCAGCGGCTATCTCACCCTTCCGCCCGGCCTCCCCGATGGGAAGAAGCCGCCGCTCATCGTCTATGTCCATGGCGGGCCCGAGGTGCGCGACACCGAGGCCTATGATCTCACCGTGCAGTACCTCGCGACGCGCGGCTATGCCGTATTCCAGCCGAACTTCCGCGGCTCGTCGGGATACGGCAAAGCCTTCGCGGAGGCGGGTCGGCGTCAGTTCGGCAAGGCGATGCAGACCGATGTGGTCGATGGCGTAAAACACGTCGTCGGGCAAGGCATGGTCGATAGCGGTCGGATCTGCATCATGGGCGCCTCGTATGGGGGCTATGCCGCGCTCATGGGCGTGGTGCAGCAGCCCGATCTCTACCGTTGCGCAGTCGCGGTGTCCGGGCCGTCGGATCTCCACCGCCAGGTGCGCTGGGAGCGTCAGGAAGAAGGCGCCGACAGCGAGGCCTACAAATACTGGGTCGCGCAGATTGGCGACCCGGGCAAGGACAAGGCCGAGATGCAGGCGATATCGCCGATCAACAACATCGCCGCCATCAAGGTGCCGGTGCTGATCATGCACGGCAGGCTGGATGACACCGTGCCGTTCGAGCAGGCTGAACTGATGCACGAGGCGATGAAGAAAGCGGGCAAGAGCTCGAAGCTGGTGGAATTCGAAGGCGCGGGCCACGGTTTCGGCGGCGACGATCTCAAGGCCTATCTGCAGCAGATCGAGTCATTCTTCGCCCAGCACCTGCCCGTTCAGCCCTGATGCTGCATCCCTAATCCTCCAGGATCGCGCTCTTCATCTGGGTGTCGCGCATGAAGATCGCGACGAGGAATGCGATGGCGCACATGACGCCGACATAGACGAAGAAGGCCTGCTCCACGCCATTGTCCTTGAACCACAGCGCCGCGTATTCCGCCGTGCCTCCGAACGCCGCGTTGGCGAGCGCATAGGGCAGGGCGACGCCAAGCGCTCGGACATGGGTGGGAAAGAGCTCCGCCTTGATGACCGCGCTGATCGACGTGTAGGCGCTCTGGACGAGAAGCGCGCCGAACAGGATGGCGAAGGCGATCAACGGCGTGCTCGCTGCGCCGATGGCGGTGAAGACCGGATAGGCCATCAGCGCCCCGACGCCGAAGGCGAAGATCAGCATGCGCTTGCGCCCGATGATGTCCGACAGCCACCCCATCATCGGCTGGGCCAGCATGAAGCAGACCAGTGCGCCCGCATTGATCTCCGTCGCCTGCTCCCGGGTGAAGCCTGCCGTGTTGGCGAGATATTTCTGCATGTAGGTGGTGTAGGCGTAGAAGGAGAGCGATCCTGCGGCCGTAAGGCCCATGATCATCAGCGTCTCCTTCGGGTGCTTCAGGAAGAGCAGCCGTGATTGCGCGCGCTCGGCGCCCAGGGCTTTGGCCTTCTCGAAGGATTCCGATTCCTGCAAACCCAGGCGGATCCAGAACACCACGACCGCAAGCGCCGCGCCGACATAGAACGGAATGCGCCAGCCCCACGACTGCAGGTCGGCCGTATCCATGGTGCGCTGAAGCAGGATCAGGACGCCGAGGGCGAGCAGCTGGCCCATGATCAGCGTCACATAGTGGAAGCTCGACCAGAAGCCGCGTCGCGCCTTGCCGGCGACTTCCGAGAGATAGGTGGCGCTGGCGCCGTATTCGCCGCCGACGCTGAGCCCCTGCAGCAGGCGCGCCAGCAGCAGGATCACCGGCGCCGCCCCGCCAATGGCGGCATGGCCCGGCGTCAGCGCGATCACCAGCGAACCGAAGCACATCAGGGCGACGGAAACCGTCATCGCCGCGCGGCGACCGGCGCGGTCGGCGTAGAGGCCCATCAGCCACGCGCCGGCGGGACGCGCAAAGAAGCCGACGGCGAACACAGCCGCGGTCTGGAGAAGCTGCGAGGTCTGGTCGCCTGCGGGGAAGAAGACCGGTGCGAAATAGATGGCGAACGAGGCGTAGGCGAACCAGTCATACCACTCGACCAAATTGCCGGCGGACCCGCCGAGAATGGCGCGCAGGCGGCCCAGATTGGTCATCGGCCGCGCGGCGGGCCTGGCTGCGCTCGCATCGGTCATGGCATTCTCCCCTTGAGGCGCTCTTTTGGGCGGACCGGGTTTCCGGCTTCTTGGCCGGCAACCCCCGCACATTCCCGCCGCTGCGGCAACTGACAGCTGCCCGGGCTATTTCAGGAGGGCGATCGCCGCCGTCGTCATCGCCTCGGTCGCCGTGCGCACCACGGGCTCCGGCGTGATCTTGAAGATCGGGGAATGGTGCGAGGCCGCCTTCGCCAGGTCGGCCTTCGGCGTGCCGCCGACGCTGAAATAGACGCCCTTCACGCCATGTTCGGGCGCAACGAAATAGGCGAAGTCCTCTGCGCCCATGCCTTCGCGCGGCTTGGTCGACATGCGCGATGCGCCCAGCTCCTTTTCGATGGCGGCGCGCACGCGGCGAGCCGTCTCTGGATCGTTGCGGGTCGGCGGCGTGGATTCGACGCTGGTCTTGATGACCGGCAGCCGGTCCTCCGGCGTGCCTAGCGTGCGCGCCGTGCCGTCGGCGATACGCTTGATGCCGTCGAGCAGCTGCTTGCGGACCTCCGGCGTGTCGGCGCGGACGGTGAGCTGCAGGTCGACTTCCTCGCCAATGATGTTGTGCTTGGCGCCGCCGTGGATCGACCCCACGGTGATCACGCCCGGCTGCAGCGGATCGACATTGCGAGAGATGATCGACTGCAGGTTGACCACGATGCTGGACGCGACGAGCACGGGATCAACGCCCATATGCGGCGAGGCGCCATGCGCGCCGACGCCGCGCACCTTGATGTCGACCGCGTCGGAACTGGAATAGGCGATCGTCTCCGGCACGCCGACCTTGCCTGCCTCGTCCTGAGCGTTGACGTGGAAGGCGAGGGCGTATTCGGGCTTGGGAAAGCGGGTGTAGAGTCCGTCAGCGATCATCTTGCTTGCGCCGCCGATGGTCTCTTCGGCCGGCTGGGCGATGAAGACGATGGTTCCCTTCCACTGCGACTTGCGCGCCATCAACTGCCGCGCCGCGCCGACCAGCGCCGCCAGGTGGGTGTCGTGCCCGCAGGCATGCATCACCGGGCGCTCGACGCCGTTGGCGTCGACCTGCTTCACCTTCGAGGCGTAGGGCAGGCCGGATTTTTCCTCCACCGGAAGCCCGTCCATGTCGGCGCGGATCAGGATCGTGCGGCCCGGCCCGTTCTTCGCGACGGCGACGACGCCCGTGCCGCCCACGGCCTCGGTCACGTCGAGGCCCAGGCCGCGCAGTTCCTGCGCCATCCGCGCCGCCGTCTTCACTTCCACGCCCGACAGCTCCGGATTGGTGTGGAAATGCAGGAAGAGTTTTTCGAGATTGGCCTTGTAGTCTTTCTCGGCGTCGGCCGCGAGTTTCGCATCCGCGAACGCCGCGCCCGATATAGCGACAGCCAGCGCGCTCGCGCCCAGCAAGACTGCAAACCGGTTCATGATGATCCTCCCGTGTCGCAGCATGCTTACCTGCGCGCTCTGGCGCGGCAAGACTCAATTCCCGCCGCACACCGGACATCTCGGGTCGGCATGCAGACCAACCAGCCGTGCGTCGCCGCTCAGCCCGTCGAACAGCCAGAGTTTGCCGGCGAGCGATGTCCCGGCGCCGGTGATTTCCTTCACCGCCTCCAGCGCCAGCCGGGCGCCGATCATCCCGGTCAACGGCCCGACGACGCCGACGGCGGCGCAGGTTTCCTCGCTCTCGGGGATTTCCGCGACAAAGCAGCGATAGCAGGGCAGGCGCATCGCCGCTGGCTTGCCCCTGGTGAGGCCCGACTTGAACACCGACACCTGCGCGCTCCAGCGGCCGACGGCGCCGGAAACCAGCGGCGCGCCGAGCGCGTGGCAGGCGTCGTTGA
This sequence comes from uncultured Alphaproteobacteria bacterium, assembly GCA_963718145.1. GTDB lineage: Bacteria > Pseudomonadota > Alphaproteobacteria > Caulobacterales > Hyphomonadaceae > UBA7672. Next base: position 562,064 of record CAVQYJ010000020.1, read on the forward strand.
CATCAAAGCGCGTGGCGAAACTGTCCGAGCCGTCGATGACGATGTCAGCGCCTGTGAGCAGGCCGCGTGCGTTGCTGGCGTCAAGCCGCTCCGGCTTCTTGTGAACCACCAGGTCCGGATTGAGGAAGGTCAGCCGGGAAGCGCCGGCCTCCGTCTTCGGCGCGCCAACCTCGTCGGTCCCGAACAGCACCTGCCTCTGCAGGTTCGACAGCGACACCACATCATCATCGATCAGGCTCAGCGTTCCCACGCCCGCCGCCGCCAGATAAAGCGCCGCAGGCCCGCCCAGCGCGCCCAGCCCCACCAGCGCCACATGCGCCTTCAACAGCTTCTGCTGCCCAACGCCGCCCACTTCGCGCAGCATGATGTGCCGGGCGTAGCGTTCGAGCTGTTCGGGGGTTAGACTCATGGCGCTTCGCTTCGGGCATTCCGCAGAGAGGATTCCAGTTGGTCTACAGCCCCGCGAGCATTCTTGAAATGGCCGTCAGATGACGGCGCTCGACAATGTCTACGCCCCGCTGCTCGGCGAGATCATCGGCGGGGGGAGGAATGTCTTCCTCACCGGCCGCGCCGGCACGGGCAAGACGACGCTGCTGCGCCAGCTTATCTTCGATTCGCTGGAGAAGGCCGTGGTGCTCGCCCCCACGGGCCTCGCCGCGGTCAATGTCGGCGGTCAGACGATCCATTCCTTCTTCAACTTCCCGCCGCGCCTGCTCGATGCGGGCGACGCCCGCAAGATGCGCAACCAGAGGCTGGTCAAGGCGCTCGACACCCTGGTGATCGACGAGGTCTCCATGGTGCGCGCCGACATGATGCAGGCAATCGACAATTCCCTGCGCCTCAACCGCGGCAATCGCCAGCCCTTCGGCGGCGTCCGCATGATCCTGTCGGGCGACCTCTCGCAATTGCCTCCCGTGGTGACCGGCGATGTCGAACACATCCTGCAGGAGACCTATGGCGGACCCTGGTTCTTCCGCGCCCCGGTGTTCGCCGCCGCCCAGTTCCGCCTTGCCGCCCTGAAGCGCATCTTCCGCCAGGAGGACGCCGTCTTCATCCGCATCCTCAACGGACTGCGCAATGGCCGGCTCGGCGTCGAGGACGAGGCGATCCTCAAGACCCGCGTGTCGCAGCGCACGCCCGCCGAAGCCAGCACGACGCACGTGGTGCTGACGCCCAACAACGCCGCCGCCTGGCGCATCAACCAGCTCCGCCTCTCCGAACTTCCCGGCGAAGCGAGATCGTATGCAGCGGCGCTCGAAGGCAATTTCGAAGCCAAGGCCTTCCCGACCGAGGAAGTGCTGGAACTCAAGCCCGGCGCGCGCGTGATGATGATCCGCAACGATCCGTCGGGCCGCTGGGTCAATGGCTCGCTCGGCACGGTGGCGCACCTCGGCGATGCCGACGCTTTCGTCAAGATCAACGGCGAAACGCACCGCGTCGCCCAGCAGGCGTGGGAGAAATTCCGCTACGAGTTCGACGCCAGCTCCAAATCCGTCTCGCGCTCTGTCGTCGGCTCGTTCAAGCAGTTGCCGCTGCGCCTCGCCTACGCCGTCACCATCCACAAGAGCCAGGGGATGACGCTCGACAAGGTCTATATCGATTTCGACCACGGCATGTTCGCGCACGGCCAGGCCTATGTGGCCTTCTCCCGCTGCCGCACGCTCGAAGGCCTCGAACTCTCTCGCCCCCTGCGCCCGCGCGACATCATCATCGACCGCTCGGCCTTCGACTTCGGCCCGCTGGAGCCGGTCAGCGAGACCGATCACTACCTGCTCGCCGACATGGCCGGGCCAACGCTGGAGTTGCGTGGCTAGCGCAGCTTCGCGATCTCCGCCGACAGGTTCCGGTCGCTGTCGACCGCCAGCCGCTCCAGCACGCGCACCCGGTCGGTCAGCTTCGCGACCTCGGCCTTGAGGCCTTCCAGCTCCACGTCCTGGTTGGCGTTGCGCTGGTTGGCGTGCTTCAGCTTCAGCCAGTTGTTGATGACGCCCGCGCCGACGCTGATCGCGACGATCAGCACAACCATGGTAAAGGGCTCGTCCATCACGCACGTCCTTCTGGCCTTGCCGCCATCATAGAGGGCGCTGGCCCGACGTCAAAGCGATGCAGCCAGGCTTCAGCCGGCAGGGCAGGCGGTCGGCCCGGCGAGGCGCGCGAGGCGGCCGATGGCGATGCGCGGATAGGGCTGCGGCCACTGGTCGGAACTCACGGCCTTGCCCTGCACCGGGCAGCTTTCGATCGGCAGCAGAATCGCCTTGGCCGGGTCGGCCTCGTCCGCCTTCACCGCCATGGCCTGCCAGGAGAAGTCGTAGTCGAGGCCCGAGTTGAACTCGACGACGGTGCCGATCTCGAGCGCATAGTTCATCGACATCGCCACCTGACCCGGATTGCGCGGCATCGGCGCATGGCCGTCATTCTCGGTGACCTTCACGATCTTCAGCCGGCCATCGGCTGTGGGCTCGAAAATCACCGTGCGGTCGGGAACCATCTCGAAGGACGACACCGTCTCGCCTGCAACCGGCGTCGGAGGCGCCTGCGCGAACACAGGCGCGGCGAACGCGCATGTAAGCAGGAGTGCGGACAGGGTTCTCATCGTCGCCTCGCGTATCCGCCTGATCCTGGCACACCGCCTGCGCCTGCCCAAGCGCGCCGCGCATCAGCGGCCGGTCGAGCCGAACCCGCCGGTTCCCCGCGCGGTCTCGTCAAGCGAGGCGACCACGTTCAGCTCCGCCCGCATCACCGGCGCGATCACCATCTGCGCGATGCGCTCGCCGCGCCTGATGACGAACGGTTCGGCCCCAAGATTGATCAGGATCACCTTCACCTCGCCGCGATAGTCCGCATCGATCGTGCCTGGCGAGTTGAGACAAGTGACGCCATGCCTGGCCGCAAGGCCCGAGCGTGGACGCACTTGGGCTTCGTAGCCGGACGGCAGCGCAATCGTGAGGCCCGTCGGCACCATGGCGCGCGCGCCCGGCGCCAATGTCACAGGCGCCGCGTCCTCGATCGCCGCGCGCAAATCCATTCCCGCGGCATCCGCCGTTTCATAGGCGGGTAGGGCAAGTCCGCTGAAATGTGACAGCGGGGCGATGGCCAGTTTGATCACGGTCAAGGACTCGACTCTCCTTTGCGCGCGAGCCTAGCATGTCCTCGTAGAGGCGCGAAAACCCGTCGCGTGGGGTGTGGCATGTCCGTGCATCGCGTGTCCGATCCTGCGGTGAAAGCGGCGTTCGCGTCCTATCCACAGGAGATGCGCTGGGCGCTGCAGGAGCTGCGCGAAACCATCCTCAACGTCGCCGACGCCGTGAAGGGCGTCGGCAGGATCGAGGAAAGCCTGAAGTGGGGCCAGCCCGCCTATCGGCCGGTCTCCCCCCGCACCGGCACGACCCTGCGCATCGGTCCGGTCACCGACTCGTCGACGGACTATGCGCTGTTCTTCCATTGCCAGACGACGCTCGCCTCCGATTTCGAGGCGCTTTATCCAGGCGTGTTCCGGATCGTCGGCGGCCGCTCGCTGGTGTTCGCGCTGGGCGACGTCGCGCCCGACATGCCGCTCCGGCACTGCATCGCCCTTGCGCTGACCTACCACTTGCGCGAGGGCGTGGACGTGGCCCAGTTCGGGGCGGTCGAGGCGTAGGGGCTCTCTCTACTTCGCCGCTTTCGCCCGCGCGGGACCGGTAAGCGCCTCGGCGATCCGGTCCGCCAGCCGCATCGCGACTTCCGCCTTGCTCATGCGCGGCCAGCGCTCGACGCCCTCGCGCCGCACCAGCAGCACTTCGTTGTCGGACCCGCCCATCACGTCGCCCGAGACGTCGTTGGCGATGATCCAGTCGCAGCCCTTGCGGCTCAGCTTGGCCCTGGCGTGCGTCTCCACGTCATTGGTCTCGGCGGCGAAGCCGACGACCAGGCGCGGGCGGCCCTTCTTCTTCGACCCGATGGATTTGAGGATGTCCGGGTTCTCGGTGAGCTGCAGGGCGACGGTCGCGTCACCGCCCTTGAGCTTGAGCTTGGTCGAGGCGCGCGTGGCCGGGCGCCAGTCCGCGACGGCGGCCACAGAGACGAAAATGTCCGCCGGCATGTGCGCCTTCACCGCGTCATGCATCTCCACCGCCGTCTCGACCTTTACGCCGGTGACGCCATCGGGAATGGCAAGCGTGGTCGGCCCGGTGACAAGCCGCACGTCGGCGCCAAGCCGCGCCAGCGCCTCGGCGATCGCATAGCCCTGCTTGCCGGACGAATGGTTCGAGATGAAGCGCACCGGATCGAGCGGTTCGCGCGTCGGCCCGGCCGTCACCACCGCGCGGCGGCCTGCGAGAGGCCCCGCGCCCTGAGGCGCCGCGAGCATCCTGCGGATCTGCGCAGCGATGCGCTCCGGCTCGGGCAGGCGGCCTGGCCCGAACTCGCCGCACGCCATCGGGCCGGTATCGGGCGCCATCACGGTGACGCCGTCGGCCTCGAGCTGCGCGACGTTGCGCCGGGTCGCCTGGTGCTCCCACATCCGCACATTCATGGCCGGGACCATCAGCACGCGCTTGTCCGTGGCCAGCAGGGTGGTGGAGGCAAGGTCATTGGCGAGGCCGTTGGCGGCTTTCGCGAGCAGGTCGGCCGTCGCCGGACACACGACGACGAGGTCGGCCGAGCGCGACAGCTCGATATGGCCCATCTCGGCTTCGTCGGTGAGATTGAAGAGATCCTGGAAGACCTTTTCGCCCGACAGCGCCGACACAGACAGTGGCGTCACGAATTCTGCGCCGGCCTTTGTCAGGATCGCGCGCGCGCCAATGCCGTCCCTGGCAAGCAGCCGGATCAGCTCCAGCGACTTGTAGGCCGCGATGCCGCCTCCGATGATCAGAAGGATGCGCTTGCCGTCCAAGATGCATCTCCGCGCCCACCGCCGTTCTGGCGGGCCTGTGCCGTGACCTGCAATAGATAGTCAAACATGGTCAGGATTGCACCAACCCTGATCGTTCGATCGCTCGGACTTTGTAAGGGATTCGACAAGGAATGGGACCGCGTACGGCCAGGCCTGCTCCAGCCGGCGGGTCGGCCGGCCGGATTGTCCCTCCCCCTGCTGCGACCTAGATTCAGCTGGATGAGCAAGGCCTTCACCCGCGAGGACGACAGCGATGGCGCAACGGAATTGCCCGAGCGCATCATCTCGCCGCACCCAAACCTGGTGACGCCCGAAGGCCGCGCCCGGATCGATGCGCAGATTGCGGATGCGGGCCGGCGCCAGGCAGAGGCGGTCGTGTCGGGCGACAAGGACGTCGCCGTTCGCGCCGCACGCGACCTACGCTACTGGCGGCAGCGCAGCTCCACGGCTCAGGTGCAGCCCCAGCCGCCTGGCGCGGACGAGGTCGCGTTCGGATCGACGGTCGAGCTGGTGCTGGCGGATGGCCGGCGCGTGAATTGGCGAATCGTCGGCGAGGACGAGGCCGATCCGGCGACGGGCACGCTCTCGCACGCCTCGCCGCTGGCGCGCGCCCTGATGGGGCAAGGCGTTGGCGACAGCGTCAGCGCCGGTGCGACCGAAGCCGCGATCGTCGCGATACGCGTCTAGGTTTGGTTGCTTTTCATCGCCTTGAAGAACTCGGCCTCGCCGGGACCTTCGCCGGTTCGCTCCCCTGGCGCGTCCGCGCAGAACTCGACCCAGGAGATTTTCGATTCCATCCCGTACTGAAGTTCCACGCTGGCCAGTTCAGGGTCGTCCATCGATCCGATCGTGACGTAGATGCGCGCCTCGGGCTGGTTGTAGGCGAAGGTCAGAGGCGTGCCGCAGTCGCGGCAGAAGCCGCGCATGGCGAGGTTGGACGAGGCGAAAAAGGCCGGCTCGCCCCGCGTCCATTCCAGGCTTGCCTTTGGGCAGCCGGCGAGGGCCGCGAACAGCCCGCCAGTCGCCTTCTGGCACATGCGGCAGTGGCAGACATGGGGCTTTTCGACCTGCGCAACGTGCATGGCGTAGCGCACCGCGCCGCACTGGCAGCCGCCGGTGATCGGGGAGGTGATGGTGGAAGAGGGGGCGCCAAGCATGGACGATCCTTCAGATTCAACCCTCAGGTAAGATTGGCGTGGGAAATTTACCATGGAGAAAAGCGCCCGTCCGCGCCGCCGCCGCGTCGGGGCGCCACTGATTCACGCTGTTGGCGCTTGGCCCGCCTTGTGCTGGCATGGACGTCGAAGGGACTAGACGATGTTGTTCGGGAAACCCAGGCCCGCGAACTTCACCCGCACGCTGGTCGGCGAATGGCATGCCGACACGCTCAGCGGGGACGTGAAGGGCCAGATCACGTCGGTCTTCAACACCGACGGCACCTATGTCACGCGCAACCGGATGGAAATCCGGGGCGTGCCGACGGATCCCGTGACCCATACCGGCCGCTACCGCGTCGAGGCGGTCGACAAGACCCGATTCCGGCTGTTCACGATCGACGAGAATGGCGCGCCGGTCTCCAACACCATCCGCACCTTCGTCGATCGCAACACCATGGTGAACGAGGTCGGCCGCATCACCTTCAAGCGCGTCGACCAGGGTCCGCAGCCGCTTTTCTAGGCTCTGTTCCGGCCTCTCTTCGCTCTTGTTTCCCGCAGCGGAAACGTGCCTGATGCGCCCCGAACCGGCTCACGAGCCGCCGGACAGGGGAGAGATATCCATGAAAGCCTTGATGATCGCCGGCCTCGTCGGCCTTGGCCTCGCCATCGCGGCGCCCGCCTCCGCGCAGGAGACCGGGATCGAGGTGCGCTCGATCCGCGTCCTGGCGGCCGACCCGGAAGCGGCGGCGGCGTTCTATTCCAAAGCCTTCGGCATGTCGGAGACGCGTCGCCCGGTCGACACGGCCGCCTTCAGGGAGATCGTGCTCAATTCCGGCTCGACGCCCGACAAGGCCAAGGCCTCGAAAGCGACGCCGATCGTCATCGCCACCCGGCGCGCCAACGAGCCGAAGGCCGGCGGCATGGCCGCGCTCATCCTTGAAGTGCCGGACATGGACAAGGCGATCGAACGCGCAACCGCCGCGGGCGCCAAGCTGATGCGCCCCGTGGCCAAGTCAGGCGAGGGCCTCTCCTACGCCTTCCTCACCGATCCGGACGGCAACCAGATCGAGCTGTTGCTGAAGCAATAGGAACCCGAGCGCTTTTCATTGGCGCTACCCCGAAATAGCCATGTAAGCTTTTCCGCGAGCGGCAGGTCACATGCCGCGCGGAGGAATGACATGACCGGACGCAAGACGCGCCATCTCTCTTTCGGCCTGGCCCTCCTCGCGGCCGCCGCGCTCGTAGGCCTTGCCGCGTGCGCCAGCCTGGGCGGGACGACATCGGCGCCAGACACGGCCATGACCGCCGGCGGCCCGGTGAAGGCCGTTGAGCGCGCTGCGATGAAATCCTACTTCGCCATTCCCTACGCCGCGCCTCCCCTGGGCGACCTCCGCTGGCGCGCCCCGCAACCCGCCGCAAGCTGGAGCGTCCCGCTCGCCAATACGAAATCCGCCGCCTCCTGCCTGCAGACCGGCGACAGCCCGTTCCGCGTCAGCGGCGACAGCGAGGACTGCCTCTATCTCGACGTGCACACGCCCACCGGCTCTGGCCCGTTCCCCGTGATGGTCTGGATCCACGGCGGCGCCTTCAACACCGGCGCAGCCTCCGTCTATTCCGACCCGACGCCGCTCGTCTCCAGGGGCGTCATCGTCGTCGGCATCAACTATCGTCTCGGCGCCATGGGCTTCCTCGGCCATCCGGCGCTGCGCGATGCCGATGGCAGTGTCGGCAATTATGGCATCCTGGACCAGCAGGCGGCCCTGCGCTGGGTCCAGTCCAACATCGCGCAGTTTGGCGGCGACCCGAAGAACGTCACCATCTTCGGCGAGTCGGCCGGCGGCTTCAGCGTGATGACGCACCTTGCATCACCGCTTTCAGCCGGCCTGTTCAGCAAGGCGATCATCCAGAGCGGCGCCTACGGCGTCACCAGCCAGCTCACACAGGCAGAGCTGGAAAAAAAGAGCATCGCCGTCGCGGAGAAGACAATCCTCACGGCCAGCAACATGCCGGGCTGCACGATCGATGCAGTCACGGCGGCTTGCCTGCGCGGGCTGTCGGATGCGCTCGTCCGCAACCAGCTCGCCACGGCCTTCGCGGCAAACATCAGCAACCCCGTACCCTCCATCGACGGCAAGGTGATGCCTGCCACGATCAGGGAGATTTTCGCGGCCGGGCGCAACAACAAGGTCCCCGTCATCAACGGGTCGAATGAAGATGAGTTTGCGCTGTTCTTCGCGCTGTCCGAACTCGCTGCCCGCACCAAGGCGTCGCCCCCCAATCTCGATCCCGCCGACAAGCGCTACCTCATGAAGGCCGCCGCCTATCCGATGACGGTCAACGCGCTTGGCCGCTGGCGGCGGTCTTGGCGTCTCTGGATCGCAACTTGCCGCCACGGACTATCCGCTCGCCAACTACGGCGCGGACACGGACCTGCAGGCGAGCCTCGCGGCAACGGCGTTGGCGACCGACGCGACCTTTTCCTGCAATGGCCTCAACGTCTCCTCCCGCATCAAGGCGCAGGGCAGCCCGATATGGATGTACGAATTCCGTGACCAGACCGCGATCCCGCTGGTCGGCATCGTCGATGGCAAATACCCGCTCAGCCTCAGCCAGGGCGCAGCCCACGCCGCCGAAATCCCCTACGTGTTCAACATGCACGACATGCAGAATGCGGAGCGCTCGGCCCTGCAGACGACCATGTCGCAATACTGGGTCAACTTTGCGCGCAGCGGCAATCCCAACGGAAATGGCGTGCCGAAATGGGGTGATTTCGCCTCCGGCACGGTGCAGGGCCTCGACGTTGCGTCAGGCGGCGGCGTGGCGCCCATGCCTGCGTCGGCGTTCGCCGCCCAGCACAAATGCGACGGTGTCTGGAAGGGTCTGAAGTTCTAGTCCGGGCAATAAGGCGGGCCCTCCCCATCCGCTGCAACATCGACTATCTAGAGCCCAACCCCGTGTTGCGGCCTCACGTTCGATCAGGAGACTCCCATGCGCGACTACCTGAAATTCTACATCAACGGCGCCTGGGTCGATCCCGTCACCCCGCGCACGATGGACGTGATCAACCCGGCGAACGAGGAAGCCTACTGCCGCATCTCCATCGGCTCGAAGGCCGACGTGGACAAGGCCGTCGCCGCCGCCAAGGCTGCCTTCCCCGCCTTTGCCGCCACCACTCGCGAATACCGCGCCGACCTGCTCGACAGGATCATCGCGGTTTACAGCAAGCGTCTCGGCGACATCGCCGGCGCCATCTCCGAGGAAATGGGCGCGCCCGGCTGGCTGGCGCAGGCAGCCCACGCCCCTTCGGGTCTCGGCCACCTGATGCAGGCCGCCAAATACCTCCGCACCTTCGAGTTCGAGGAGCGCCGCGGCAAGCACCTGATCCGCAAGGAGCCGATCGGCGTCTGCGGCTTCATCACGCCGTGGAACTGGCCGCAGAACCAGATCGCCTGCAAGGTCGCCCCGGCGCTCGCCGCCGGCTGCACCATGGTGCTGAAGCCCTCCGAGATCGCCCCCGTCGACGCCATCATCTTCGCCGAAATCCTTGACGAGGCGGGCGTGCCCAAGGGCGTGTTCAACCTCGTCAACGGCGATGGCCCCGGCGTGGGCGCCGCGCTGTCGGCTCACCCCGACATCGACATGATGTCCTTCACCGGCTCCACCCGCGCCGGCGTCCTGGTCGCCCAGGCTGCCGCCCCGACGGTCAAGCGCGTCGCCCAGGAACTCGGCGGCAAGTCCGCCAACATCGTCCTGGATGACGCCGACCTGGCCAAGGCCGTGAAGTCCGGCGTCATGCAGATGATGACCAACACCGGCCAGAGCTGCAACGCTCCGAGCCGCATGTTCGTGCCGCGCGCCAAGCAGGAAGAGGCGAAGGTGATCGCGAAGGCGACCGCCGAAGCCGTGAAGGTGCAGGACCCGAAGACCGCCGAGAAGGGCGCCATCGGCCCGGTCGTCTCCGAGGCGCAGTTCAACAAGATCCAGGGCCTCATCAAGAAGGGCATCGATGAAGGCGCGACGCTCGTCGTCGGCGGCCTCGGCCGGCCTGAAGGCCTCAACCGCGGCTATTATGTCCGCCCCACCGTCTTCGCCGACGTGCGCAACGACATGACCATCGCGGTCGAGGAAATCTTCGGGCCCGTGCTCTGCATCCTGCCCTACGACACCGAAGAGCAGGCGATCGCCATGGCCAACGACACGGTCTACGGCCTCTCCGGCTATGTGCAGGGCGACCAGGAACACGCGCAGAAGGTGGCGCGCCAGCTCCGCACCGGCATGGTGCACATCAACGGCGCCGGCTCCGACCAGACCATGCCCTTCGGCGGCTTCAAGCAGTCGGGCAATGGCCGCGAGTGGGGCGTGGAAGGCATCCACGAATTCCTCGAGACCAAGTCGGTCTTCGGCTTCGCCACGGCCTAGGGCAGGGTTGAGGCGCCCTGATCCATCGACGCGTCGAAGCTGACCTTCTCCTCAGTCTTCTCAGGGATTTTCTGCGCGCGTCGTGACGCCGACGGAGCCTGCCCGCGTCCTGCGCGTTCCATTGGCGTTCATCTTCCGCTCCCTATCTAAAGGGTGCAGGACTCCGCTTCGAGGAGACACGACATGATCCGCAAGCTAATCGCCGCCGCCGCTTTCGCCGGCGCTCTGGGCCTTGCCGCATGCGAATCCGGCCCCACGCCCTACCAGCCCGGCGGCGACGGCTCGCGCGGCTATTCCGAAACGAGGATCGAGAACGACCGTTACCGCATCTCGTTCAAGGGCAATTCGATGACCGGGCGGGAGACGGTCGAGAACTACATGCTCTACCGGGCGGCGGAGCTGACGTTGCAGAACGGCTACGACACCTTCACCGTCGCCAACCGCGACACCGACAAGCAGAGCCGCACGCAGGAATATGGCGGCATGTATATGGGGACATACCTCTCCTACATGTACTACGTGCCGCGTTACGGCTGGGTCGGCGCCTACGAGCCATACTGGACGCCTGCCCGCTACCAGCAGGTGACGCGCTACGAGGCCTATGCCGAGATCCTGATGGGCCGCGGCGCCAAGGGCGCCGACCCCAACACCTTCGACGCCCGCCAGGTCTCCCAGAACCTCGCCGGTACGATCCAGCGCCCGCCGCAATAAGCTGGTTCACGGCCGGAATTCCTGTCCAGGGCTGATTTCAAGGCGTTTTCCCGCCTCGCGGGGTCAGCGCGCCTGCGTCATGTAAACGCCGCCGCAACCTCGTTTGCGTAGGGTCCGCCCTGCATGACGCCGATCGTGTCCATCATCATCCCGACGTTCCGCCGCCCCGAGCGCGCCGTGGCCGCTGCGCGCTCTGCGCTGGCGCAGCTCGGCCGCGACCCGTTCGAGGTCGTGATGGTCGACAATGATCCCGCCGCTTCGGCGATCGCCGCGCTGCGCGCTGTGGGACTCGCCGCCGACCATGCCCCCGACGACGCCGTCGTCCTGGTGCACGAGCCGCGTCCCGGCGTCGCCAATGCCCGCAATGCCGGCGTGCGCGCCGCGCGGGGCGAGTTCATCGCCTTCCTCGACGACGACGAGGCCGCGCCGGAGACATGGCTGTCCGAACTCCTCCGCGTCCAGCGCGCGACGAAGGCCGACGTCGTGTTCGGCCCCGTGCGCACGCGGCTCGCCGCCGACCCGCGCGACCATCTCGACTATTTCCAGGATTTCTTCGCTCGCGATCCCGGCCACGCCGAAGGCCTCATCAACCGGTTCTATGGCTGCGGCTGCAGCCTCGTGCGCCGCGCCGCGCTGCCGTCGGCCGAACCGTTCTCCGCTGCGCGCAACGAGATCGGCGGCGAGGACGATCTCCTGTTCCAGTCGATGCAGGCGTCCGGCGCCGCCTTCGCCTGGGCCCCCGGCGCCGCCGTGTTCGAAACGCCCGAACCCTCGCGCGTGACGCTGGCCTATACGCTCCGGCGCGCCTTCGCCTACGGGCAGGGGCCCGCCACCAAGGCGTGGTCCGGCGCGCGCAAGGACTATCCCGCGATCGCCTGGTGGATGGCCGTCGGCCTTGCGCAGGCCGTCGTCTTCGGGGCGGCGGCCCTGGGCGCGTGTCTCGCCAGGACCGAACGCCGCGCCTTCACCTACCGCCGCTTCGTCGAGGGCGTCGGCAAGCTGCTGTGGTTCCCGGCAATCAAGCCGCGCTTCTACGGCGCCGCCACGCTGCCGAAGGAAGAGCGCGCAGCGGCGGCTGGGGCGATCTAACCCCTCCCTTCACCCCACCACCGCTCCTCCCGACGAACGTCGGGATCCAGGGCAGGCCCCAAGGCTTGTTCTGAACTGAAGCTTCAAGCCCGTAGCACGCTCAACAACGTTCCCCGATCCCGCCTTGCGTCTGGGGTCGAAGCGCAGCGTCGACAGGACGATGATCCAGAGCTACGTATCGCGAATCAGCGGCGGCGGCGGTCCGACCCCTCCCTTCACCCCACCACCGCTCATCCCGACGAACGTCGGGATCCAGGGCAGGCCTCGAGGCTGGTTCTGACTTGAAGCTTCAAGCCCGTACCAGGTTCAACAACATTCCTCGATCCCGATCCCAGCCTTCGCCGGGGCATGCTGTCGTCTGGGGTCCAGCTTCGGCAGGGCGATGGTCCAGATCTACGTCTCGCGGATCACCCGCAATCCGCCCCGGCGCAGTCGTCCACCTCGATCTCCACCGTCGCATGATCGATGCCGTGCGTCTCGCGCAGCCGCTGCCTTGATCCGCGCCACCACGCCGGGCCCCGACGCTTCGCCCGCCACCTTCGCATGCAGCGTCATCATCGAGCGCCGCCCGTCCAGCGACCACAGGTGCGCATGGTGGATGTCGATCACGCCCTCGACATGCTCGCCGAGGTCGCGCGTCACCGCATCGAGATCGACATGGCGCGGGGCGCCTTCGAGCAGGATGTGTGCGCTCTCGGACGTCACCGACCAGGCCGAGCGCAGGATGATCAGCGCCACGAGGATGGACAGGATCGGGTCGGCCTGCACCCATCCCGTCGCCATGATGATCAGCGCCGCGGCAATCGCGGCGATCGATCCGAACAGGTCTCCCGCCACGTGCAGCAGCGCGCCGCGCACATTCAGGTTGTCGCGGTCGGCCCCGTGCAGCACGGCGAACGATGCGACATTGACGCCCAGTCCCAGCGCCGCAACCCACAACATGGTCACGGGCTCGATCGCATGCGGCGTCATCAGCCGCATGGCGGCTTCATAGGCGATCCAGATCACGATCAGGAACAGCGTCAGCCCGTTGACGAACGCCGCCAGCACCGGAAAGCGGCGCAGGCCGAATGTCCGCCGCGCATCCGCCGGCCGGCGCGCCATGCGGAAGCCGATCCACGCCAGCGCCAGCGATCCGAAATCCGACAGCATGTGTCCGGCGTCGGCGATCAGCGCCAGCGACCCGGCGAGGATGCCGCCCGCCAGTTCCACGCCCATGAACCCGCCGGTCAGCAGCGCCGCGATGGCGATGCGCTTCTCGTTCTTCCTGTCTCCGCCATGATCATGCGAATGCCCGTGCGCGTGATCGTGGCGCGCGATCAGGGGAGTGATCATGCGCATGTCCGTCCGCCGTGTGCGCGTGCTCATGGGCCATGACGCGACCTAAGCCGCAGGCGCGTCAAAAGCAAATGAATACAATGCTATGATATAGCATACCAATGCCCCGAACCTGCCTTCCCCTTGGCCCGGTGCGAAGGGGTTGTGACACTAGGCGGCCCGCTGTGTTTTGCTTCGCAAACCTGGCGCACTTCGCACAGGGATCACGCCATTTGTCACCAAGGCATGACGGTATGGGATGGTGGGAGATGAAGCCCCACCATTTGATACGTGCACGCGCCGCTAGGGCGGCGCTTCACGCCGCAGGATAGCTAGTTGCTGTTCCAGCCGGGCAACAACCGATTGATAGAGGTGCTGTGCTGCGCCAAATGCGTCCGCTCCATTGCGGCGGAACATGTCCAAGGCGTCGGAGACTGCCTGTGGGTCGCTGACTTTGGAAAGGAAAGTCATGATGGCTTCGCTCGCCATCTTTGCCGTGTATCTGAACTCGTCGCGCTCGCCTTTCGGCCCAACAGCGGTTGTTGCGAGGGTGTCCAACAACGCCTCTGGCGACATTCCGATGCGTTTCACTGCGGTATCGATCAATTCCTGTTTGAACGGTTTCATCCCGGGCTGGCCCCTGAGCTCAAAAAGAAGCGTTCGTATCTCCTCGATCTGTAGCCTGTGGATTCCATTCTCATGCTCACGAATGGCTTGTTCGAACATTCTGAACAATTCGAATTCATTTCGATGGCTGGCGGCGATGTTTTGGGCAATGACGATTGCTGGCTCGGGGGTCCACCCGGCCTGCGCGAAAATCTTGTCGATGAAGAGCCGTGTTTCCGATGTCGGTTCGCTGCTGGCTCGAAGCTGGCGAAGTCGAAGCTCGTTGTAGTGCCTGAAGTCGACGAGGTCTGGCTCTCCTAGTTTGACCAGATCAAAATCGACGGAGGCGCCGCTCGTCGTTATTTTCGTCTCACGGATCGCCTTGCTTAGCGCGGCCTTCTCGACCAGTTCATCGAGGCGATCAATTCGCCTGATTGCATACAGAGATTTTTGTTGTCGATTGCGGCTTGCGATTCCGACAGCTTGAAGCAACGCCGCAATTAGCACCAAGTCCACCATTACCCGCGCCGCGAAAACGGCATGCATGCCTAATGGTCGAGTTCGGCTGAATTGAATCAGTGCCGGGTCCTAGGGTGTAGATGTCGGCCCAATCCACAATCGGCAGGGCCTTCGCGAGCTCGAATCCGAAATAGCCGAGCCACTGACCGAAGTCGTACGGCTCGCTAAAGGGTTGCCCAGTGTGCGCTCTGTTGAAAAGCGGCCCGCCGAGCAAGTTGCCCTCGTGCGCTTGCATCATTCCAATTGGGATAAGTACCAAGACGAAAATGAATCCCAGAAGCGTCTCGTCTCGATAATCTTCTCTAAAGCCCACCTTTTGAGGTACTCGCGCGCTGAACTGCGTTATTGAGGCTAGGTTTCGGTCCTCTTCAACCCAACTCCATAGGCGCGATAGCGACAATGCCGTGAGCAAGCCAAGCGCTACCGGGATCAGGCCCAGTGGTGGTTCAAGAAACCACCCCAATAGGGCCAAGCAAGCTAGCGTCCCGCCCAGAACGGAATATCGCGAACGCGTCTTGATATGGTCGGCGCCTGCGACGTGCCCGCCAATCCGGACTAAGCCTGCGTCGATCCAGTCATAGAAGTTCACCAAAAAATGCATTCTCGGCGCAAAGGCATGCAGGGTCTTGGCCAGCGACCGCAAAGGACGAAAGCGAGAGATCCAATCCAAGAACACAATGGCCGAGAACACCCCTACGACCAGTACAAAGATCGCTAGGCCAAGCCCTGTGCCCATTTGTGGCGGCGATCGGAATGTGCCGACCCAAAAAGCACCGACGATGATGGCGAGCACCACCGCTGTTACAAGCACTGCGCCGAGAGACTCGGCGTTTCGATACTGCAGGAGTTCTCGGTCTATTTTTTCTTCTTTGATCTGATTTGCGAGCGCGCCGGCGCGTCGGTCGATCATGGCTGCTGCTTGTGCGGCCTTGAGATTGGCGGCCTTGTACTTCGCAAAGTTCACCGCGTTCCAGACGCGTGGAACAAACACCAGAGCCAGAAATGCGAAGAAGGCAGTCTTTTGGGGAAGGCTCGCCAGCAATCGATGACCGTTCAGCTGATCGACTACTGCAACAGCAGTAAGACATGCCAAGATTGCCAGCGTTGCGGAGGGAAGCAGTAGGCGCGGACCGTTGGCTAAACTTTCCAGTGGATCGAGCAACAGAAGGACCAGAGGAAGCCATAGCAGCGTCGAAGCAGCTAGGACGAACCACTTCGATTGCGCGTTTAGCAGGCCTCCCGGGCCGAGAACCTCGTAGGCCAAGACCGAAGACAGCACGACCGCCGCAGCGATGGCCCAAAGAGCAAGAAAGCCCGCGCGCGTCCTAAAAAGCCATGGTCCTATTCGCGGAGGGTCGTTCGATATGGTTCTTGCCTTGCGAAGCTCGACGTCGCTCGCAACTGCCCCGTCCGCCATCACGTCCCCCGGCTGGTCCTATTGGACCCGCTATGTGCCGATGATAGCTAACGAGAACCAAGTGCAGAATGCAATTGCTGGATCAGGAATTGTGTAATCCTGAGGCCAATGGGTCGAAACTCGCTTGACGCACCGTCGAGGAAGTTGGTGGCTACGGATAACCTATGGGTCGCGTCACCCCGCATCAGCCAGTGACATCAAACCACGGCTGCGACGTTGCGTCCCGACCGTGCAAATGCGCACGCACTCAAGTCGGCGCGAAAGACCGCAAGCGGATTCTATAACCTTGGGCCGCGCAAATCTACTAGGCGAACAGGCTTCGCAGACCGGCCGCTACTTCGTTCCCGGCTCCAGCCGCATCAGCACGCTGTCGGCGCCCTCGTCGGTGATGACATAGAGATAGCCGTCAGGGCCCTGCTCGATGTCGCGGATGCGCTGGTGCAGGTCGAGCAGCAGCATCTCGCTGCGCACCATCTCCCAGTTCTCGTTGAACACGATGCGCTCGATGTGGCCCGTGCGCGGCGCCTCGCTCATGCGCATTGCGCCGAGGAAGAGGTTGCGTTTCCAGGCCGGAAACTTGTCGCCGGTGTAGAACACCATGCCCCCCGGCGCGATCGACGGCACGAAGGAGATGTGCGGCCGGGTCATGCCGTCCTTGTAGGGCACAGGCGAGACCTTGGGCCCCGAATAGTAGCGGCCGTCGCTGACCACCGGCCAGCCATAATTCTGCCCGGCGCGCAGGATGTTGACCTCGTCCCCGCCATTGGGCCCGTGCTCCGAGACCCAGAATTCCTTGGTCCACGGGTTCAGCGTCATGCCGAGATTGACGCGATGGCCCAGCGTGAAGATCTCGGGATTGTAGCCGCGCCTGCCGATGAACGGATTGTCCTGCGGGATCGTGCCGTCGTCATTGAGGCGCAGCGTCTTGCCGGCGAAGTCGTCCGGCTTCTGGGCGCGGCCGATGCTATCGTCTGTCCCCACGCCCGGGCAGCCGATGGTGAAGTAGAGCTTGCCGTCCGGCCCGAACATCATCTTGGTGTAGAGCGCATCGACATCGTCGCCGACGAAGATGTCCTTGCCGTCCACGATCGCCTTGCCGTCCCAGCGCCCGCGGAAGATGGCGTTGTTGCCGTACTCGCCCCGCGCCGGCTTGTGATAGGACAGGTAGATCAGCCCGTTGCTCGCGAATTGCGGGTGCAGCTTGATGTCCATGAACCCCGTCGCCGTGCCCAGCACCGCCACCTTGGGCGTACCCGCGATGGCCGCCGGATCGAGCCTGCCCTCTCGCACGATGCGCAGCGCCCCGCTCCGCTCGGCGATCAGGATCTCGCCGCCCGGCAGGAATTCGATGGCGCGTGGCGAGGTCAGCCCGCGCGCAACGACGGAGACCCGCAGGTCGCGCTGTTCCCACGTTTCGAACTGGAACGGTCCCTCGCCCAGCTTCGGCGCCGCCCAGGCGGGCGGCCGCGGCCCATCGGCGTTGTCGCGCTCGTCGCGGATGCGGCGAGCCGGATAGGGAATTCCCTCGATATAGGCGCTGCGGTTCCGCCCCGTCGGGTCGGTGCTCAGGTCCGCCGCGGCGAGCTGCCGGCGCACTTCGGGCGTGGCGGTGAGGAAGGCGACGACATGCGTGCGCTGCTCGGCGTTCAGCATCCCCGCCTGCACCGCCATCAGCCCGTCCTTCCCGAGGGCGGTCGAGACGCGGTCGCGGCCGAACGTGTGCAGCGCCGACAGCGGCGGCGCGGTCTCGTCGCCGCCATTGTGGCAGGCCGCGCAGAAACTCTTGAAGACCTGCTGCCCCGCCGCTTCCGGAGACCCCGCCGCCGACGCGACCTGTGCGGGCGTCGTTTCGGCGCCTGGCGCTGTCGAACTGCAGGCGGCCAGCGCAAGAACAGACGCGGCAATCAGGGCGGTCAGGCGATTCATGGTGGTCCCCACGCAGACAACGGCCCATTGAAGACGCAAACGCCCGCGCAGTCACGCTGCGCTGCGGCAGAAGTCTGGAGGATTTCCCGGGGTGGCCGGGCCGGGCCAAATCTCGGCATGGCCAAAGTTGGGCCTGGCCAAATCTGGGCATGGAAGGACGGGCGGGAATCGAACCCGCTGTCTTCGGTATTGCAAACCGCTGCCTCGCCGTTTGGCTTCCGTCCTCTATCGAACACTCAGGCTGCACTGGCGAACCGGGTGGGAGTCGAACCCACGAATGACGGGTTAAAGGCCCGTTGCCTTTGGCCTCTTGGCGACCGGTTCACGACGTGTCGTCGTTCTGGCTCCTGCGGCTGGACTCGAACCAGCGTTTCCGCGTTAACAGCGCGGCGTTGTACCGCTGAACCACGCAGGACCAGCGTTGTTGGATCGATGTGCTTTCAGGGGCAGGACGACAGCCGGCTTTTTTGGACCTTCACGCAGACGCTCTCGTCCTGACTCCCGGCGGGTGTCAGTTACAGGTGAGCGCGCGTTTGGTCCGAAGCTGTGTCATGGCGCAGGCGTGTACACGAAGCAGCGCTCTCCGGCAAGGCTGCGCCGCAGAATCGCGCGGCGCCGTTGCCGCCCGCGCACATCGCGCACTAGAGTTGCGCCATGAGCGGGCACACCATCCTCGTCGGCGATGCAGGCGGAACCAATGTCCGCTTCGCCCTTGCCCGCATCAGCGATGGCCGCGTCACGCTCTCGGATATCTGGAAGCGCCCGGGCGCGGACTTCGCCACGTTCGAGTCGGCTCTCGACGCCTGGCGCCACGACACGAAACCCGAATTCGCCGGCGCATCCTTCGGCCTTGCAGGGCAGGTGGTGGAGGGCCGCGTCGACCTGCTCAACCGCGGCTGGACGGTCGATCTCGATGCCGTGCGCGCGCGGCTTGAGCTGGAGAGCATCGTTGCGGTCAATGATTTTCACGCCATGGCGCGCTCGGCGCCGGGGCTTGGCGCGCACGACACGCGCGAGATCGCGCCGGGCAGGGCGGATCCCTCCGGCTCGCTCGCCATCGGCGGCCCAGGCACCGGCTTCGGCATCGCCGTGCTGCGGCGGTTCACCGGAAGGCAGGATGGATGGGTGGTGGTCGGCGGCGAAGGCGGCCACCAGACATTCGCCCCGCAGACCGGGCTCGAATGGAAGCTCGCCGAACAGATGCGCAAGTCGACGCCGGACGTTTCCAATGAGCTCGTCGCCGCCGGCGCCGGCTTTGATCTCACGCTCGATGCGCTCTTTGCCGTCATGGGCGCCGCGCCGCGAAGGCTCAGCCCCGCCGAAGTGATCGAAGAGGCCAAGGCTGGCGACGCTGTGTGCCTGGCTTTCTGCCGCATCCGCGCAGCCTGCGTCATGACGGCGATGGGCAATCTGGCGCTGGCGTCCGCCGCGACCGGCGGCGTCTTCATCGCCGGCGGCGTCTCGGTGCGCCTTGAACCCTGGCTCAGGGAAAAGGCGGCGCTTGACCGCTTCTACAGCCGCGGGCCCCGCACGCCGATGCTGCGGCCGATCCCGACCCGTCTGGTCACCAGCGAAGCCGCCCCGCTCATCGGGTCAGCCCTGCTGTGGCTGGACGAAAGATCGAGAGGCTGGCTGTAGGGGCCGCTGCGACGGGCGCGATTTCAGCTTGGGCGGGCAACGCTCCGTGTCCCTCATTCATATTTGCTTCCCGCTACAGACGCCGGCCCATGCTGACGCGGTCTTCGACGGAAAAGCCCATCGAGCGCCAGAAAGCAGTGGCCGCATCGTTGCCGGACCGCACTTGCAGATTGACCTTGCCGCAGCCAAGCCGCTGCAAACGGACGACGGCCTCCTCGACGAGGGCCTTGGCGATGCCGCGACGGCGCTGCTCGGGATGCACGGCGAGGGCGTAGAGCCAGCCGCGATGGCCATCGTAGCCGGCCATGAGGCTGCCGACCACCGATTGCTTCGGTGGGGTCAGACCCGCGCCGTCGAAGGCGGACAAACGTGGGGGTCCGACCCCGGACGCGTCGAGGGCTGCCAGGAACAACTCCGGCTGCACAGCAAGCTTGGCGGGAATGGCTGTCGCCGCCGCATTCCAGTGGGGATCGTCGGGAAAGACGGTGCGCCAGAGCGTCTCGACGCCATCGAAGTGGGCGGGCGCGTAGGTGGTGATGGAAATGGCCATTCCCGACCCTCCATTCTGCGTTCCCGGAACTGCCGCAGGCAGTATCCGGCATCGTGCGTCTGTGATGTTGCTCAGTCAGGAGGCGAAAGTCCAACCCATGTGAGGTCACGCCACATGTAGCGGAAGGCAGACGCCAGGCCGGAGCTTGGACCTGCCGATCTCGAGTTTGATCTTGAGGGCAGGCCTTAGCGGCAGGCGCAGCCGTGTCCGCCGCCACCCTTGCCGCCGGCGAAGGCCGTGGCCGAGGCGCTGGCGAAGGCGAACGCAACCGCGCTGGCCTGGGCGCGCGCCTGCGAGCCTGCGATGACGATCACGCGGCCGCCGCCGCCATAGCCGCCATGCACGTCGATGCCGACACCGCCTGTGCCGAAATTGGGCGGAAGGGTCAGGCCCACAGGCGCGGGCGGCGGAATGACAACCGGCGGCGGAGGCGTTGGCGGCGAAGGCGGAGGAACCTGCAGCAGCGGCACGGGCGGCGCGATATAGCGCGGCTTGCCCTTCCTTCCGTCCGCAAACGCGGGCGAAGCCACAAGGGCGGCGAGGGCGAAAGCAGCGAGGATGCGAGGCAAACGGGTCATGGTGAGCGTCTCTTGCACCCGCCATGCCGCATGGCAGGCGAGGGAAGCGGCAAGGTTAACTCCGCATCCCCGTCCCCTGCAAACCCTCACGCCACCGAGGCGACAGGAGGGTCAGCAGGGCATCGCCCGCCCCCTTCGCCCTCGCGGGTGTCTATCAAGACCACTCGCACGTCACTCTGCCGCGGTGCTCAGTCGTTCCCGGGCCTGCTCCAGGAATGCGATGACCTGTTCGCGGCTGACGCTGGGAAAATCGTCAAGGAAAGCGTCGATGGCGCCGCCAGCTTCCAGATAGTCCGTCAGGTTCTTGACCGGTACCCGCGTACCGGTAAAAACCGGCGTACCGCTCAGAATATCCGGATCGCTTGTGATCAGCGGCTTGGTCATTCCAGGGACATGGCGCCGTTGCCCCGTCTGCGCAACGACATCGGTTTCAACTGCTTAACGCACCAGTAACCAAACCATCGCCCACTCCGCCGGGTATTTTCCGGGGAGTCCGCGATGTCGACGTACCAGGCGCTGGTGCTCAACAACGTTTGCCGCAGCAATCACCATCGCATCGCGATCCTGTCGCTCGGGCATCTCAAGGCGCACGACGGCGAGCGCTGGCGCGACATGTTCCTCAAGTGGCACCCGACCTTTCTGCAGGGCGCCAAGGCGCCGGACGAGGAGTTCAAGGACTTCAAGAACCATGTCTGCCACCCGGAAGACAATTTCTGGGGCGGGGCGCCTTCGGCCGCCACGGAATGGTACCGGCGCACCGTGCGGGCGTTGCAGCAGCAGGACTGGGAACACGCCGCCTGGAATGCCGGCGTCATGAGCCACTACCTCGTCGATCCCTGCCAGCCTTTCCACACCGGGCAGAGCGAGCACGAGACCGCCATCCACCGCGCCGCCGAGTGGAGCTTCTCCAAATCCTTCCCCGAACTGAAGCTGATCATCGAGCAGCACGTCCAATGGCCGGACGTCGCCGTGCCGGCGGGCGACGACTGGGTCGGCCAGATGGTGCGCGACGCCGCCACGCGGGCGCACACGCATTATTCAACGATCCTCGACCATTTCGATCTCGATGCGGCGCGCAGAAAGCCGGAAACCGGCCTCGACCAGGAATTGAAGGACATGATCGCGGGGCAGCTCGCCTATGCGACCGTGATGCTCTCGCGCATCCTCGACAGGGCGATCGATGAATCGAAGGCGACGGCGCCGAAAGTGAGCCTGACCCTGTCCACCCTGCTGGTCGCCATCAAGAAGCCGCTGCATGTGATTCTGAAGACGCTCGACAATGCGGAGGACCGCAAGCTGGTCGAGGCGCAATACCAGGAATTCCGCCGCACCGGCAAAGTCCGCCTCACCATGAGCGAGGACGACAAGGTGGTGCGCGCGCTCCACGCCGAGGAAGTGCTGGAGACGAGCCTCTCCTCGATCGACGCCGAATGGCCGCGCGAACTTGGAACCGGTCACGGCACGGGCGCCGCACCGCGCGTGCACAGGAAGATCAAGACGCTCGACCTCAAGACCAGGGTGAAGGACGGCGAGACCGAAGCGCGCGCAGCCGCCGAGGCGCCCTCTCAAACGCCTGCCCGCAAACCGCCAAAAGCCGCGACAAAGTCAGGGAAGGCGCCCGCGAGCCCTGAACCGGCGCCGGCCGCCAAAAGCCGAAGCCCCGGCAGGGCAGGAACGTTCCCGCATCCGCCTTACGCGCGAGGCCGCTATCGTGGACGCGCCCTCGATCGGCCCCAAGACGGCCGGCCGCTTCCACGTCATCGGCGTCCACACCGTGGGCGACCTGCTGGCTCTTTCACCGGACGAGGCCGCCAGGCAGATCCGGCAGAGCCACATCAACGCGCGCGTCATCAAGGACTGGCAGGCTCAGGCTCTGCTTGCGTGCACCGTGCCGGAAATCAACGCCACCGCCGCCCAGCTCCTTGTCGGGGCAGGCGTCTCCACCGCCGAAGACCTTGCCGCCGCCGATCCGCAGGCCCTTGCCGGGCTGGTGATCGAGTTCGCCAGGACCCGCGACGGCGCGTCGGTCCTGCGCACGTCCGCGCCTCCGGATGCGGCGAAAATCGCAAGCTGGGTTGCTGCCGCGAAGAGCCTCTCGAAGGCCGCCTAGCGCGCGCCTGTCCTGACATCTTCGTGAGGAATCGGCCCCAGGCTGAACACGGGTTCAGGTTCGGGCCCTGAGCTGCGGATTCTTCGTTCACCATGCGGAATATGAACGGCCAGTTCGCTGCGCGTTCAGCCGCCATGCGTTGTTATGGGGTCATAGAGAACGCGAAAGGAGCTATCTCATGCGTCTCATTGCTTCCTCACTCATCGCGGGCGTCCTGGCGCTTGGCGCCGTTTCCCCCGCCCTGGCAGACCCGCCGCGCCGCGACTGGAACGACAACCGGAACCACGACCGCGACCGGGACCGCGACTGGAACGACCGTGACTACCGCGACGGCTACAAGGACGCCCGCCGCGACGACCGGCGTGACTACCGCAACGACCGCGGCTGGTACGACGCCCGCGACCGCCACCACGACTGGCGCCGCGGCGACCGCTTCGACCGCCGCGTCCAGAACCGCTACGTCGTGGTCAACGACTACCGCGGCTACCGCGACCACCGCGGCTACCGCCTCCAGCCCCCCCGCCGCGGCGAGTACTACGTCCGCAACGACAACACCGGCGAAATCCTCCTAATCGCCGCTGCGACTGGACTGGTGCTGTGGGCCCTCAGCAATTAGGGCTGAAGTAGTCCCCGAGACGGACGCCTCTCTCGCGTCTGTTCCATGCGGCCGCCTTTTCCCCGAAAGGCGGCCGCAGCTTTTTGGGGCTGATCGGCGCTTCTGGCGTCAGCGCGCAAGGCTTCGGGTCGGCGTGTTCGCGGGCAATCCCAAACCGTGACCTGTTAGTGCAACAGCGCTCAGACCGCCGCTGCTGCGGGGAACGCCATGGCGCGCGCCTGTCCGAAGGATACCAGCCGCCGGTTGGCTTCGTCCCACAGCGTCAGGCCGACGCAACGGATGCTTTGCAGCATGGTGATGCGACCGACCTCCTTGAGGTGCGGGTGTCCCTTGAGCACGCTCGGCAGGCGATAGAACGGAATACGGCTCGCGACGTGGTGGACATGGTGGATGCCGATGTTCGCCGTCAACCAGCGCAGCGGCGCGGGCAGGTCGTAGTGCGAGCTGCCCTTGAGCGCGGCTTCGGTCGATTCCCATTCCTCGTGCCGAGACCAGTGCGTCTCCTCGAACTGGTGCTGCACGAAGAACAGCCAGACGCCCGCGGACGCCGCAATGGCCACCGTGGGCAGGTGAACGAGGAGAAGCGCTTCCCAGCCGCCGAGCCAGATCGCCAGTCCGATCAGAAGAGCGAGACCGGCATTGGTGCCCATCGCGCTGACCCAGGGCCGCCAGCCCTCCTTCATCAGCCCGACCGGCAGTCGCTGCTGCAGGAAGAACACGAAGAACGGTCCAACGAGGAACAGGATGGCGGGATGCCGGTATAGCCGGTAGCCGAAACGCTGCATCGGCTTCAGCGCACGATACTCGTCCACCGTCAGCGTCACGATCGCGCCCGGACCGCGGCGGTCGAGATTGCCGGAGGTGGCGTGATGGATCGCATGTTCCTTACGCCAGCAATCATAGGGCGTCAGGGTGAACACGCCGATGACCCGGCCGATCCAGTCGTTCAGCGGGCCGCTCTTGAAGAATGCGCGGTGTCCGCAATCGTGCTGGATCATGAACAGCCGGACCACAAAGCCCGCCGCCGGAATTGACAGCAGCAGGGCAAGCCACCACAGGCCAGCGGATACGGCGAACCACCCGGCGGTCCAGACAATCGCCAGCGGCACCGCGCTCAGGATGATCTCCACGGCGGAACGCGGAAGGCTTGGCTGCTGATAGGCAGCGAGAACTTTTCGCAGCGAGCGGAAGTCGAGCGAGTCATGCATCAGGAATGAATTTTCTTCTGAAGAGACAACGTCGGGGACGGACCCGAACTCTCTGATTCCGCCAGGCCGCCCCTCATCGGTCGGCCACCGGAGCCACGATCATTAGTATCGGTGAACGAATACTTACCGACGGGAATAGGATGAATTCCGGGCGCTGTCTGCGGGCGGCTTGTCGCAATACTGCTTGTGCCGTGCCGGGCGCCCTACCGTCAGCTTGACTTCCCCCTCCCGGGCCGATCCTCTCTCAAAGGAAATCAAGGGAGACGGCCATGCGGTTGCTACTGGCGGCGGTATCGGGTCTGGCGCTTTTTGCGGCATGTAGCCCCGCGGCGCCCAAGGCCCAGGCGGCTCTTGCGCCATCTCCCACGGCGGCGGCGGACCTGCAGAAACGCCTGATCGAGGCCAAGCCAGGCGACGTGATCGAGCTTGCTTCCGGCCAGTTCGACTTCACCGAAGGCCTGTCGCTCGATGTCGACAATGTGACCCTGAAAGGCGCGGGTCAGGACCAGACGGTGCTCTCGTTTGCGCAACAGACCGGCGCAGGCGAGGGGCTGCTCGTGACTTCCGATGGCGTCACACTCACCGGCTTCACCATGGTCGATTCCAAGGGCGACGGCATCAAGTCCAAGGGCGCCGACAACATTACCTACAAGAATCTGAAAGTGTCCTGGAGCGGCGGACCAAAGACCGAGAACGGCGCCTATGGCGTCTATCCGGTTGAATCCAAGAACGTGCTGATCGACGGCGTGACCGTTTCGGGTGCGTCGGATGCCGGCATCTATGTTGGCCAGTCCCAGAACATCATCGTCCGCAACAGCCGCGCCGAATACAACGTCGCCGGCATCGAGATCGAGAACTCGTCCAACGCCGACGTCCACGACAATGTCGCCACCCACAATGCCGGTGGCATCCTGGTGTTCGACCTGCCGAACCTGCCGGTGAAGGGAGGACACTCGACGCGCGTCTTCCGCAACCAGGTCGTCGAGAACGACACGCAGAACTTCGCCGCCCCGGGCAGCACGGTCTCCGCCGTGCCGACCGGCACGGGCGTCCTCCTGATGGCGAACAAGAACGTCCACGTGTTCGAGAACACATTCGACAAGAACCAGACGACGCATGTGATGGTGATTGCCTACGCCAACGCCTATGACGATGCGGCCTATAACCCCCTGCCGCGCGACATCGTCGTCCGCGACAACACCTATGGCGAAGGCGGTGGAAACCCGCAGGGGCGCCTCGCCCCGCTCGCCCCGGTGCTCGGCGGCAAGCTGCCGCCCATCGTCTGGGACGGCATCACCCACTATGGCGAGGGCGGCGCGAAGACCGAGGCAACCCGCGTCGTCGTGCGCGAGAAGCCCGAGATCGGCTTCATCAATCTCGGCCTCGGCGTCACGCCGACCGACGTCACCAAGGCAAAGCCCTCCGACAAGCGCCAGCCGGACGCCCAGATCGAGGAGCCCGCCGAAGTGGTCCTGCCGGGCAAGGAAGGCGCTTGATCCTGTTCTGCCCGGCCCGGGTTCGCCGGGCGGACTGAATGGAGTAGAGCTGAGCGTGTGAGAGTCCTGCTGTCAGCATTTCTGGTTTTGTGTTCCGCCTGCACCGCGGAGCTCGGCCCGCACGCGCGCGTGATCCTCGCCGAAGAGCCTGCGCCAAGGCTTTCTGACTACGGGTTCTTCGCCAGCTCCAACGCAGGCGCGGCGATTTCAGAAGGCGTGCGGCCCTACGACCTGGTCAACGCGCTGTTCAGCGACCACGCCTCCAAGCACCGCTATGTCTACGTGCCGAAAGGGCAGGGCGCGGCCTACAACGAGTCAGATGTGTTTGATTTCCCCGTGGGGTCGGTCCTCATCAAGACCTTCGCCTTCGCTCCCGACATGCGCGATGCGGCGCTCGACGAACGCTGGATCGAAACGCGCCTTCTGATCCGCAAGGAAGAGGGTTGGGTCGCTTATCCCTACATCTGGAATGCGGAGCAGACCGAAGCGGTCTATTCCCCCGTCGGCGGCAAGCAGAAGATCGAAACCATCGGCCCCGATGGCCAGACGCTCTCTATCAACTATGCGGTGCCCAATCGAAACCAGTGCAAGGAATGCCATCGCGTCGGCGATGCGCTCATGCCGATCGGCCCCAAGGCGCGCAACCTCAACCATGTCGGCCCGGCCGGTGTGAATCAGCTCGCGGACTGGACAGAACGCGGCATTCTCGCCGGCGCCCCTGCAACGCCGCCTGCGGTTCCCTACGCCTACAGTGATGCTCCCCTCGGTGATCGCGCGCGCGCCTGGCTCGACATCAACTGCGCCCATTGCCACACGGCAAAAGGCTCAGCTTCCAATTCCGGCCTCTTCCTCGACTGGCACGAGGCCGATCCCGAAGGATGGGGCATCCACAAGCGGCCGACGGCGGCGGGACACGCAGCGGGCGACAATTTTTTTGTCATCGAGCCCGGCCATCCCGATCAGTCGATCCTCGTCTACCGCATCGAATCGACCAAACCGGGCGAACTCATGCCCGAGCTTGGCCGCACGGTCGTCGACGAAAAGGGTCTCGCGCTGATCCGCGACTGGGTCGCGTCCATGCCGGAGGCGGACTAGGCAGCGGCGCCGACCCCGCCTAGCGCGAGGGAAACAGCCAGCTCGTCATACCGGCGACCAGCAGGGTGAGCAGGAAGGCTGCAGCCGCCGAACCGATCAGCCAGATGCGCGCGGGGCCGATCTGCCCGATGATTGCGCCGACCTTTGGCCAGCCCTGCGGCGCCACGCGCTTCTGCAGCCCGCGCACCACCAGCACATGCCCCACGGCGCAAATCCCGAATGTCGCCAGCACGATCGCGAGCAGCAGTCCGATCCGCGCTCCCGCCCCCGATCCGCGCAGCAAGAGGTCGAGGGGCCCGAAGAAGACTGGAAGCAGCAGCCCAAGCGCCGGCCGCCGCGCGATCCCCGCCCAGTAGGCGCGCCCCAGCGCCGTCCGGATCCCGGCGCCCGCGCGCTTGATATATTCTGCAGTCACCACGCCGCGGAAATCGCGCTCCAGGTCGGCAGGCGACTTCTTGCCCGTTTCGCTCGCAATGGTGACATTGGCTTCGGAAGCCAGCACGTTCGACAGCGCGTCGAAAATCGCATCGTTCACCTTCGGCGGCATGAGGCTGGTCATGGCGATCGCGCTGTCGAGCTGCACCATGTCGCCCACCAGCAGCATGCCCGCCAGATTGCGGTAGTCGAGCACCTCCTGGTCCGGACCATAACCGCGGATCAGCGCGCGTTGCTGCTCGCCCACCGAGATCAGCGCGCTGGTTACCGGAGCGATCGCCAGCGTGTCGCGCCGCAGCGTGTCGGCATTCGTCTCAGTGGTCGTGTGGCGATCCGTCGAGAGCCGCAGCACGTCTTCCATGCCCGTCCGCGACTTCAGGACGCGCGCAATATCGGCGTCCGCCGTGCGCGGCGAAATCTCGAACGCCTCTGTTATGCTGCACGACAGCTCGGCGATCCTGTGGCGATTGCCTTCGCCAGCACAGGCCGGACATGTCTTCCTCCCGGTCGCGTCACAGCTCCTGCACGGCACGGTGGTCTTGCCCTCGCAGGTCGCACAGGTGATCTGCCCCTTGCCCTCGCAGCGCCGGCAGGTGACCGCGCCCTTCCTGTCGCAGACGGCGCAGGCCCCAATTTCCTGGGTGGTCTCGATGCGCTCCTGTCCGATGGCGTCGTCCCACACCTTCTTCTTGCCCTGCTCGAGGATCGTGCCGGCGCCCTTGCAGGTCTGGCACGTGACTGCGCCGGTCCTCCCGCACGCCTCGCAGTCTTCGCTGCCCTTTCCCTCGCAGGCCTTGCAGGTGGTCGCGCCAGCGCCCGCGCAAGTCTCGCAGTCGACCCTGCCGCTGCCCTCGCATCCCGCGCACGCTTCGACGACCCCCAGCGGCGGCAACTGGAGAAAGCAATCCTCGACCGCGAGCTTGTCGAGAAGGTCTTCGCCATGCGCCTCCGCCCACTGCGCCAGTTTTCCTGGTACGAGGGCCCTGGCCGCATCCTTCTGGGCGATGGTTTCGCGCTCGAGCAGGGCTGAATCCGCAACCTTCTCAACGCCCGCAGGCAGGGCGCCATTGCCCTGGCGCCATCCCGTCTCGAAGCTCACCTTGAACGTCTGGCGCGCCATCAGCTGGATGGCCTCATGACGGCTTTCGCTCATCATCAGGTGGTTGCGGTCGAAGCGGGTCAGGGGCTCGATGAAATCGCCGATGCGCACCAGCAACCGGGCGCCGGGGTCCCCCGGCGCTGGAGGCGGTGAGGCTGCGGCGGCGTCGCCTGTCTTGCCGCCATTGCCGGAATTGGATGCCACCGCGGCCCTCGTCGCGCCCGCCTGCTTCTGGGGCTGGCATTTCGGGTAGCATTCGAGAGGAGAGGGTCAAGCGCGTTCGCCTGGCGTTTGTCCGGCCGCCCCTGTGGCGGGCGGGAAATACGGCCAGCCGTCGGACCCCGGCCGCCTTGCTCCGAAGTGAACGGAATAGGGTGAAATTCAGTTGCCTTGGACAGGCGCTGTAGGACACTGGACGCCCCAGCCGCCGGCCGGTTGAACGGTTGCCTCACCCTGTCCGCAGACCCGGCAGCGTGGCCCGTCGCCCCCGGCGCTACGGCTCGGATGAGGAGCAGGCGATGGCCATCGGCAAGGGTCTTGGAGCAGGCGTGATCGCGGCGGCAATCGTCGCTTGCATCAGCGCAGCCCAGGCGCAGCGGCCAATGATTGTCTTCGGCTCGGGCTACGCCCGCGACTGCTACGAGGCGGTCAAGGACAGGAAGGCGCTGCACTTGAAGGCGCTGAACGTGTGCAACACGGCCCTGCTGGAAGAGAAACTCTCCGAGCGCAACCGCGCCGCAACCTATTCCAACCGCGGCATCCTCTACATGCGCGCCCAGAAGCACGATCTCGCGATGAAGGACTATGCCGACGCGCTGCGCATCCTCCCGGACTCTCTCGAAACCAAGATCAATCTCGGCGCCATGTACTATTATCTCGGCCGCTTCCAGGACTCGATCGATGCGCTGAACGACGCCGTGAAGATCGAGAACATCGAGGCCCGCGCTTCCGCCTACTACAACCGCGCGCTGGCCTACGAACGGCTCGGCAACGTCAACGGCGCCTATGCCGACTACCGCGCCGCTGTCGACCTGAACCCGGAATTCGAGCTTGCGGCCCGGCAGCTCCAGCGCTTCCAGCTCGTGCCCGCGCGCGCCGGGTAGAGGCGCTGGCTTGATTCCGGCGCCGGCCCCGCCGCGCCCGCGACACCCCCTCCATCGAGCGCGATCCGGACGGCATCGACGACAAGGCCCGCTACTGAGCACCCGCTTGGCTTTCTGCCAGGCAGGCCCGCGAGACCCCGGCCCGGTTTACCTGTGATCATGCGCGTCGCCGGACGCCGTTGGCTGCCGCAATGACAGCGGTGCGTTCGAGCTGAGATTCCCCGTCGAGCCGTAGCGCCGCCGGCTATTCCTCGCGCGATCCGCTGGCGCGGTTGACGACGCCCTTGCGGTCATTGGCCCGACCGCCCCGGAGGATGCCGTCGAGGCCATAATTGCCCTCGTGGCAGGCATATTCGTAAAGGTTCGGTGCGGCGTTGAGGCCGACCTCGCCCTTCCACACCTGGCTGTACAGCGCCGGATCGTTGACCTCGAATTCGTAGAGGATCTGCTTGTCGTTGTAGCGCGTGAAGCGCTCGATGATCTTGCCGCCCGGCGTGATCGTGGCCTGGCCGCCGCCAGCGGGATTCACGTCAAGCGTCTCGACCACCAGCGTGTCGCCCTCCCACCAGCCGATCGAATCTCCGGCGTATTTGTTGAGCGCCGCCGGAGCGTGCCTGGCGTTGAGCCGGATGATGCGCGGCTCGTGGATCATCTCCGCCACGATGATCACCGCGTCACGCGACTGCGTGATGCGGTAGTTGTTGTTGTAGAGGCCGTTCATCAGCGGCGGTCCTGATGAGCCACCGAAGAAGATGCAGCGCTCGGCCATGCCGCGCTCTTCGGGGTTGTCGAAGCCGGTGCCGCGATCGGTGCGCCGCGCGGCAAGAAGCTTGCGTCCGCCTTCGGACACCGGAATCTGGCCGTTGGGCGGATCGACAATCCAGGACGTGCGCCACGTCCCCTTGGTCATCGAATAGTTCGTGCCGGGGTCGATCCAGAAGGCATTGTAGCCGCGTCCGGCGGCAAGGTCGCGGCCATTGAGCAGGCCGTCGGCTTCCTTCTGGTTGTCGTCGGTCGCCTGGCGGATGTTCTGCGGATGCTCGCGCCGCGCCTTGGCGGCTTCGGCGTCGCTCATCACCAGCGACTTGAACTGCGCTGGCCGCGTCAGGCGGGTGTTGGAGGCGTTCGACCACACGCCCTGCAGGTCCGGCTGGCCGATGGCGAGCCGCGGGGTCTTGTAGCCTGGCTCTGTGCGAGGCTTGGCCAATTCGGCGGAGGCGGCCGCTATCGCCTCCGGCGTCACGCCGACACTGGCCGCGGCCTCCGGCGCGCGCAGCCCGTTGGGCAGCCGCGGCTCTGCCCCCGGCGCGGGCGTCGGCCGCGTGCCAAGGAAGGGATTGGTCTTGTAGGGATCCGCCTGCTGCGCCGCCGCCGCGCCCGCCAGCGCCAGCCCGACAGCAACCGCCATCATCGACGCCCTCGGCATCCATGTCGCCATGACAATCCTCCCATGGGGCGGCGTCTGGCTGTCATCAGCCATATCCGTCGGCCTGACGGCGATAGTCGTCCTGAGCGGGGCGGTAGGCAAGAGTGTCGCGAAGGCGCCGGAAAGCAAAACGGCCGCCCCTTTCGGAGCGGCCGTTGCAGTTTCTGGAGCAGGAGGACTACTCCGCGTCTTCCTTGGCTTTGTCGCCGCCTTCGCTGCGTTCGCGGCGAGGACCGCGGTCGCCGCCGCGCCCGCCACCGCGGCCGCCACGGTCGCGGTCGCCGCGGGGCCGGTCGCCGCCTTCACGGCGGGGACGGTCGCCGCTCGGGCCATCATCGGTGACGCCTTCGATGGCTTCGCCGGTCTGCTGGTTCACGGCCTTCATGGAGAGGCGAACCTTGCCGCGATCATCGAACCCGAGGAGCTTCACCTTGACGGTGTCGCCCTCTTTCACGACGTCGGACGGAGAGTTCACGCGCTCGGCGGCCATCTGCGACACGTGGACGAGGCCGTCCTTCGCGCCGAAGAAGTTCACGAACGCGCCGAACTCCATCACCTTGACGACCTTGCCTTCGTAGATCGTGCCGATTTCTGGCTCGGCCGTCAGGCCGTGGATCCATTTCTGGGCGGCCTCGAGGCTTTCCTTCTCGACGGCGGCGATCTTCACCGTGCCGTCGTCTTCCACGTTGATCTTCGCGCCGGTCTTCTCGACGATCTCGCGGATGACTTTCCCGCCGGTGCCGATGACGTCGCGGATCTTGTCGACCGGGATCTTCATCGAGATCATCTTCGGCGCGTTCTCGGAGACTTCCGTGCGTGCGCCCGTCATCGCCTTGCTCATCTCGCCGAGGATGTGCATCCGGCCGGCATTGGCCTGCGCCAGCGCCGTCTTCATGATCTCGGCGGTGATGCCTTCGATCTTGATGTCCATCTGCAGCGAGGTGATGCCGACTTCCGTGCCGGCGACCTTGAAGTCCATGTCGCCGAGATGGTCCTCATCGCCCAGGATGTCGGAGAGGACGGCGATGCCGTCGTCTTCCTTGATCAGGCCCATGGCGATGCCCGAGACCGGCCGCGTGATCGGCACGCCCGCATCCATCATGGCGAGGGAAGAGCCGCACACCGTCGCCATCGACGACGAGCCGTTCGATTCGAGGATCTCTGAAACGATGCGCAGCGTGTAGGGGAAGTCATCTCCTTTGGGCAGAACGGCCTTCACCGCACGCCAGGCGAGCTTGCCGTGGCCGATGTCGCGGCGGCGCGGGCCGCCAAGGCGGCCCGTCTCGCCAACAGAGAAGGGAGGGAAGTTGTAATGGAGGAGGAACTTCTCCTTCTTCGTGCCTTCCAGCCCGTCGATATACTGCTCGTCTTCCGCCGTGCCGAGCGTCGCGACGCACAGCGCCTGCGTCTCGCCGCGGGTGAAGAGTGCGGAGCCGTGCGTACGCGGCAGGACGGAGACTTGGGCAACAATCGGTCTGACCTGGTCGAGCGACCGGCCGTCGATGCGCTTCCTGGTCTTGATGATGTCGCCGCGGACGACTTTCGCCTCGGCTTCCTTGAACACCTCCTTGAACACCAGCGGGTCGATGCCGGTGGTGTTGGTCTCGCTGACGACGAGCTTTTCAGCCGCCTTCTTGCGCGCCGCATCCACGGCGTCGTGGCGCTCACCCTTGTCCTTGACCTTGTAGGCCGCGGCGATGTCCGCGCCGACCAGATCCTGGATCGCCTTCAGCTCCTTCGAGCGGTCGGCCGGGGTGAACTCGAACGGCTCCTTCGCCGACTTCTCCGCCAGGCGGATGATCGCCTCGATCGCTTCCTGGGCGGCCTTGTGGCCGGCAATCACGGCGCCAAGCATCACGTCTTCCGAAAGCTCCTTGGCTTCGGATTCGACCATCATCACCGCGTCCTGCGTGCCCGCCATGACGAGGTCGAGCTGCGTGTCCACGAGATCGTCGACGGTCGGGTTGATGATGTAGCGGCCATCCTTGTAGCCGACGCGGGCGGCGCCGATCGGCCCGTTGAACGGCACGCCGGAAATCACCAGCGCCGCCGATGCCGCAACCATGCCGAGCACGTCGGGATCGTTTTCCTGGTCATACGACAGCACGGTGACGATCACCTGCACTTCGTTCTTGAAGCCATCGGCGAACAGCGGCCGGATCGGGCGGTCGGTGAGGCGGGAGACCAGCGTCTCTTTCTCGGTCGGACGGCCTTCGCGCTTGAAGTATCCGCCGGGAACCCTGCCTGCGGCGTAGTATTTTTCCTGGTAGTCGACCGTGAGCGGGAAGAAATCCTGCCCGGGCTTCGGGGTCCTGGCGTAGACGACGGTCGCGAGCACGCTTGTCTCGCCATAGGTCGCCAGCACGGCGCCGTCGGCCTGCCGCGCCATGCGGCCTGTCTCCAGCGTGAGCGGACGTCCCGCCCAGTCGATCGTCACTCGTTGAATGTCAAACATCTCGATGCGTCTCTCTTTCCTGCATACGAAAACCCGCCGGACCCCGGTGGGCCGGCGGGTGGGGTAGGACCCAAGCCCTAGCGGCGGAGGTCCAGCTCTTTAAGGAGAGCCTGGTATCGGCCCTCGTCTCTCGACTTCAGATAGTCGAGCAGTCGCCTGCGCTGCGACACCATTTTCAGGAGTCCGCGGCGCGAGTGGTTGTCTTTCTTGTGTTCCTTGAAGTGCTCGGTCAGGAAGTTGATCCGGTACGACAGGATCGCGACCTGCACTTCCGGGCTGCCTGTGTCGCCCGTCGTGCGGGCGTGCTTCTTGATCAGGGAGGCTTTTGCCTCCGGCGTGATCGACATCGGGGTCTCCTGAGACTTGTGGCCTGAGGTCCTGGGACGTCAGTCCTGGTTGAACACGCGAACCGGAAGGAATCTCCCGGCCCGGACTTCGCCCAACGCGACCGCGAATTCCTCTTGCCCCAGTCTTTCGAGCGCGAGGCAAATGCGGGACGCGTCCTCTCCGCTAATCGTGCGGGGACGGCGCATCTCCCGAAACGCCTCGACCTGATGGGGCAGAAGGACGATCTCGCGACCCTGCCTGAGCCTGGACGCTTCTTCCCCGGTGACGGCCAGCGCCGGGATGTCGTCCAGCGCGGTCTCGAGGGGAACAAGGGTGTCGTCCAGCGCGGCCTTATCGCTCATTTGCTGCAGGATGGAAAGCTGAATTGCCGCGTCTGCGGAAAACTGCCCGACGCGTGTCCGGCGCAGCGCCCCGACATGACCCTCGGTCCCTAAAGCCGCCGCCAGGTCGCGCACCAGGGCCCTGATATAAAAGCCCTTTCCGCAGCGAACGAAGAAGATCGCTTCGTCTGGCGAGGGGCAATCCTCCAGCCGCGCCTCGTGCACGATCACCTTCCGCGCCGCCAATTCGACCGTCTCCCCGTCCCGGGCGAGGTCATAGGCGCGCTCGCCATTGACCTTGATGGCCGAGTATTGCGGAGGGACCTGGTCGATCTCCCCGACGAACTGCGCAAGCTTTTCGATGATGTCGGCCCGCGCCGGTCGCACGTCGGACGTCGCCGTCACCGCGCCCTCCCGGTCCTGCGTCGCCGTCGATGATCCCCAGACGATGGTGAAGACGTAGTCCTTGTCCGCCTCCATCACATAGCCGACCGTCTTGGTCGCCTCGCCGAACGCAATCGGAAGAATTCCCGACGCCAGCGGATCCAGCGTCCCGCCATGTCCCGCCTTCTGCGCATTGAACACCCGCCGGCAGATCCCCACCGCCTGCGTCGAGGTCACGCCCTCAGGCTTGTCGAGCACGAGCCAGCCATGAACCGGCTCGCCCTTCTTCTTCCGGGCCATGTCGTCCTCCAGGCGCCGAGGCGGGATCAAACCGCCTGCGGGTCGAGTGTGAAGGGCGGTGGAGTAGGGAGGATCAGCGAAAGGGTCAAGCTGGGACGGCCGGGCTCCTTGCCCGGCAGGCCGCGCGCAGCGCGGCAACTCGCAGGAAATCCCGGCCTCCGGCCAGCCTGCCGGGTAGGCGCCCGGCGGTCCCGGATCACACCAGCGCCGCCACTTCAAAGCGATGGTCGAGGTCGATCACCGCATCGGCCGCTGCGATCACGGCGGCGATGTCGTCGCTCAGCTTGACCAGCGCATCCCGGCTTGCCGCGGGCTTCTGGAAGCTCGGCGCCTGGAACAGGTCGCGGGCGAAGCGTTTGGGACTCGCGATCTGCAGCACACGGCCCGAGCACAGCACCAGCGGCAGTCCGAAGTCCGGAAGCTCGCCCAGCGCCAGCAGCTTTTCCATGAAAGCCGGGTGGAGCAGGGCGCGCGCCGCGACCTGGTCCGTGCCATATACCTCGTATGTCTTCTCGAACACAGGATCCTCGAGCCGCACGCGCTCCCTGTGCCGCGCGCTCATCCGCGTCGCGAAATTGCCCAGCGCGCCAGCGTCCGACACCACCGCCGTCACCGCGTTGGTGTCGCGCGGAAGTTCGAGCGTGAGCAGCAGGCCGTCGAACACGGTTCGCCGGTTCTTGCCGGCGCCCTTCTCCAGCTTCAGCTCGACAATGCTGGTCGGCAGGCTGCGGTGCGTGCCGAAGAGTTCATCGTCCGCCGTGGCGTCGTCGAAGGCCTGGAACAGGCTCTCGTCCTTCAGTCGCGCAATGTCGGGCATCACCGCCGGGCGCCAGGTCAGCTCGCCGAACGTCGCGGCCAGCCGGGGCAGCACCCGCTCCTTGTACAGCCGGGCGTACTTGTTCGAGAGTTCGAGCGAGGCCCACACATATCCCATGATCCCCGGCACGATGATCAGCGCCGCCAGGTCCATGAGATCGCCCGGGTCGCCCGTGAACTGGCCATAGATCCACAGCAGAAGTCCTGCCGCAGCGCACAGCGGCACGCGCCACGCCGCCCGGGCGTTCACCTGCGCCACCGTCTCCAGCCGCGCCTTCTCCATCTCGTCCAGCACGTCCTTCAGCGCCGCCTCGATATCCGCCCCCGCCGCGGGGTCCGGCTTTGCCGGCGGCGCCATGATTCGCATCGCCATCCACGCCCCGGCCACCGCGATCAGCAGTGCCAGGAAAATCCCGCCGAACACCCCGCCGAGGATCCCCTCCAGACCGCCCGTCTTCACAATGCTCGCAACCAGCACCGCAATCCCGGTCGCCATGCCCAGCAGTCCGAACGCGGCAAACACGCTCACTGCCAGCTTTCGGCGGCTGTCTGCGAAGGGGTCGGTCGTGTCCATGGGCGTCACCATAGTGGGGCGAACCCCCTTGCGAAACCGGATCGGCAGAGCATCATCGCGAAAACAGTGAGGGAAACGCGATGCCATACGCTTCCGGCCGCATCATTCACGACGCCGACAGCCATCTGATGGAGTTGCCGGACTGCCTCGACGCCTTCCTCGATCCCAAATACCGCGCCGCCTACAACGCCCTGCCGAAACTCGCCAAGCGCGAGGAGGGCTATGTCGAGAAGGCCCGCGCCAGCCACGCAGACCCTGCCTTCCGCGAAAGCGCCAGCGCCAACATCATGCTGCGCAAGAACTACGAGGCGATGGGCGCCTTCCTGAAGTCGGACCGGCCGCGCGCGCTCGACCAGCTGGGCTTTGCCTCGCAGCTTGTCTTCACCACCTGGTGCCTCAACAATTTCGGGCTGGAGCGGCGCCGACCAGGCCGAACTCGCCTACGCGACAGCAAACGCCCACAACCGGATGATGCAGGACTTCACCTCCATCGACCGCCGCTTCCTCGGCACGGCCTATGTGCCGCTGATCGACATCGACCTCGCCGTTGAGACAGCGCGCGATGCGATCGCCATGGGCGCCAAGGCCTTGCTGATCCCCTCGCGTCCCACAGGCCGCTCGGCCAGCCATGTTGGCCATGATCCGATCTGGGCGATGGCCCAGGAGGCGGGGCTGCCGATCCTCTTCCATGTCGGCGACGAGAAGAAACTCGACCCGCAGTATTTCGAGAATGGCCTTCCGCGCGTGAAGGACTTTCATGGCGGTGAAGAGAACTTCACGTCGGTTTCCTACATTCCGATCCCGCATTCGGTGGAGCTGACGCTCGCCGCCCTGATCATCGACGGCGTGATGGACCGGTTTCCCAAACTCAAATTCGGCGCGATCGAGCTGGGCGCGTCTTGGCTGCCGGGATGGATGCGCAATCTCGACGGCGCGGCGGCAGCCTTCGCCAGGAACGAGGACCGGCTGCAGAAGCTCTCGATGAAGCCGTCGGATTTCGTCAGGCGCCAGGTGCGCGTCACACCTTACCCGCACGAGGATGTCGGCTGGATCATTCAGAACTCAGGCGAGGAGATCTGCCTCTTCTCCTCCGACTACCCGCATGTCGAAGGCGGCCGCAACCCGCTCAAGCGCTTCAACGACAGCCTCGCGAGCGCAAGCCCGCGCGCCATCGACCGCTTCTACTGCGACAACTTCATCGACCTGATGGGCGACGGCCTCGCCGCCGACCTGCGGAGGCCCAAACACCTGGCGGCGGCGTAGGCTCTCCGATCGTTAAGTCTTGTTCCGCGCGCCCGCGCTCGCCAAATCTCCCTGCGCCCCTATAAGTCCAGCAGGGTGGGGGCGTAGAGGTCTTGATGTTCGAGTGGGACTACGAACTCCGCCGCAAGAATCTCGCCGATCACGGCGTCGATTTCGTGCGCGCCGCGCGGATGTTCGACAACCCCGTGCTCGAGCGCGAGGACAGCCGGAAATTCCATGGCGAGAAGCGGATGATCGCGCTCGGTCATGACGGCGGCATGTTCCTGGTGGTGACATGGACCCCGCGCGGGGGACGGCGGCGCATTCTTTCGGCATGGAGGGCGGATCGTGACGACGAAGCAATTTACGGTGCAACGGTCCCGCACGCAGCTCGATCGCATGGAGGACTACAGCCTCGAAAGCCCGCCCTCCCGGGAGAGCGAGGGCGCGGGCTTCTGGCGCGAGGCCGTGCCGCTCTATCCCTCCCGAAACCGGCGACTGGCGCGCCTCCGACTCGACCCTGAAATCCTTGACTGGTTCGGCGTGCAGCGCGACGATCCGCATGCCGGCATCAATGCGGTGCTGCGCGCCTATATCGAGAGAAGGAGATCGGACGGTCAGGCAAGCGCCTGACGATCGCCACAGTCCTGACGACCGCCAGACGCTGGAACACCGCTCCTGAACGTTCGTTGCAACGACATGGCTGATGAACCGTCATCTGCGCCTATTCCTGTCCTGCTGCTGATCGCCGTGGTTTGCCTGCTCGCCATCGCTGGCGATATCTACATCGGCATCGCGTCCAGCACGGTGAAGCCTGTTTCCGCTCACTCCGTGGTCGCGGCCCCGGCCAAGCCCGCGCCCCCGGCGCCGGTTATGCCCCCGGGCGGCTCTTCCTAACGCCGCCGCATCGCTGCTAAGTCTCGTCCCGGACTGATGCTGTGGCCGGGGAGACCCCATGAAGCGCGCTGCCTTTGCCTGCCTCGCCCTGCTGGGCGGATCGTTGCTTGTCGCGCCGATGGTCCTGTCGCAGACCGCGCCGGCGCCGGCCGGGCCAGTGCAGCAGATCGAGGGCCAGCGGCCAAGGACGGATTACTCCAAATGGAGCCAGCAGGCGCTCGAGGTTGAACTCGCTCGCCGCGCCATCGTGGAAAAGAAGGTCCTGATGCCGATGCGCGACGGTGTGCATCTGTCGACGGACATCTACCGCCCCCGGGTCGCCGCCGGTCCGGTGCCGACCATCTTCGACCGCACACCCTACAACATGCAGACGCTCAGCCTGGGCAGTCTTCGCCAGATCGTGGAGGCGGTCGACCGCGGCTACGCCTATGTCATGCAGAACGAGCGGGGACGGTATTTCTCGGAAGGCAAGTTCGAGATCCTCGGCTTCCCGCGCACCGATGGATACGATGCGCTGACCTGGATTGCGGACCAGTCCTGGTCCAACAAGAAGGTCGGCACGCTCGGTTGTTCGTCTTCCGCCGAATGGCAGCTCCAGCTTGCGGCCACCAACCACCCCGCGCACGCCGCGATGATCCCGCAGGCGGCAGGCGCCGGCATCGGGCGGGTGGGGGAATTCCACGAGCAGGGCAACTGGTATCGCGGCGGCGTGCCGCGCGTGCTGTTCGGCGTGTGGCTCTACAATACCGACAATCCCCTGCGCGCCGAGATTCCTGAAGGGCTCGATCCCAAGATGCGCCAGCGCCTCTCCTCCTATGGCGACCTCGACCCGAAGAAGCCCGCCGTCGTCTGGTCGCGCCAGGTCTGGCATCTTCCGTTCGCCGAGATGCTGACCTCGCTGGGCGAGCCGGCGGGAACCAATGAAGAGCTGATCGCCCGCAACCTCCCGGACGATCCGGCATGGTTCAAGGGCGGGCTCTATCACGACAACGAAAAGTGGGGCGTGCCTGCGCTGTGGTACAACAGCTGGTACGATGTCTCGATCGGCCCCAACCTCGCCCTGTTCAATCACGCGACCCGCGCAGGCGTCGACGCTGAGACGCGCGACAACCAGTACGCCATCGTCGGCCCCAACAACCATTGCGCCTTTGCCGGCCTCGGGCCGAACTTCAAGTCCGGCGACCGCCAGCTCGGCGATGCGTCTTTCGACACGTCCGGCCAGCTCTGGGCGTTCTTCGACCGCTTCCTGAAGGACGAGGCCAGCCGCTTCCCGTCCTCGACGCCGAAGGTGCGCTACTTCTCCATGGGCGACAATGAATGGCGGACTGCGGAGCAGTGGCCGCCGAAACAGGCGCAGGAAATGAAGCTCTATTTCCACTCCAACGGCCGCGCCAATTCCATGTATGGCGACGGCAAGCTCTCCTTCAACGCGCCTTCCGGCAACGAGCCTGCCGATACGTTCAGCTACGACCCGCGCAACCCGGTGCAGACCATCGGCGGCGGCGACTGCTGCAATGGCGGCGTCGTGGTTCCCGGCGCCTATGACCAGAAGCCGGTCGAGGTGCGCCACGACGTGCTGGTCTACACATCCGATCCGCTGAAGCAGACGATCGCCGTCGCTGGCTTCGTCGACGCCGTCCTGCATGTTTCTTCCGACGCGAAGGATACCGACTTCGCCGTCAAGCTGGTCGATGTCGCGCCGGATGGAACCGCCTACATCATCGACGACACCATCCTGCGCGCCCGCTTCCGGGAGGGCTATGGGAAAGAGGTGTTCATGGAGACGGGCCGGACCTACAAGCTCGACTTTACCCCGATGACCACGGCCAACGACTTCCTGCCGGGGCATCGCATCCGGGTCGAGGTCACGTCGTCGAACTTCCCAAAATTCGTGCGCAACCTCAACACGGGCGGCCGCAACGAGTTTGAGAGCGAAGGCGTGATCGCCACCAACCAGGTGAAGCACACCAAGGCGGCGCCCAGCTACATCGTCCTTCCGGTGATCAAATAGCCGGGTGCGCTCGACCATATTCCCCGCAGGCGCGCCGTTGCCCCTGTTCCCGGGCATTTCCCTGGACTTGCCATCAGGCAAGACAGCAAGGACGGCCTCGGCAATCGGCGCCCGGACCGCAAGCGGCGCAGGGACACAAAGGCCTGCCGAGACAGGCGCGTATCGACCTCGCCGGATTCCTTGCTAGGGTCGCGCTCGACCACACTTGCGGGGCCCTGGATACATGCTGAAATGGGTGAGCCTGATCACCGTGCTCGCCCTTGCGGCGGGCGTTGGCGCCGGCGCGGCCATTGGCGCGTCGGGCGATGACGGCCTCAAGGGCCTGGCGTCCGAAGTCGAGTATCTCGGGACGCTGTGGCTCAACGCCCTGAGGATGACGGTCATCCCGCTGGTGTTCTCGCTTCTGGTAACTGGCATCGCATCGGTTGCGGATGCGGCCTCGACTGGGCGCCTGGCCCTGCGGTCGATCTTGGTCTTTGCGGTGCTGCTGGGAACGGCGACCGTCTATGCCTGCCTCGCCCTCCCGCTTGCCTACGCACTCTGGCCGGTCGATGCGTCTGCAGCCGCGGCCATCCTCTCGGGCGCGCCTGCGGTCGAGCCGGTATCGCCCCCGACAGTAGGGCAGTGGCTGTCGCAACTGGCGCCGTCGAACGTGGTCGCGGCGGCGGCTGAGAGCGCGGTGCTGCCCCTGGTCGTGTTCGCGATCTTCTTCGGCTTTGCGGCGACACGCCTTCCTGCCGTGCAGCGCGAGCCCATG
This sequence comes from uncultured Alphaproteobacteria bacterium, assembly GCA_963718145.1. GTDB lineage: Bacteria > Pseudomonadota > Alphaproteobacteria > Caulobacterales > Hyphomonadaceae > UBA7672. Next base: position 603,556 of record CAVQYJ010000020.1, read on the forward strand.
GTCGCGTTCTTCCGCGCGGTCGCCGACACCATGATCGTGATCGTGCGCTGGGTGCTCTTTGCGGCGCCGGTGGGCGTCTTCGCGCTGGCGCTGGGCGTGGGGCTGATCTCGGGCGTCGCGATCGTCGGCCTGATCCTGCAATATGTCGCCATCGCCTGTGTAGTTACCTTGGGCGTCGCCATCATGGCCTACCTGTTTGCCTTCCTGTGGGGCGGCGCAAGCCCGGCGCGCTTCATCGCGGCGACGGCGCCGGCCCTTGCAGTTGCCTTCTCCTCGCGCTCATCGCTCGCCACGCTGCCTCTCATGGTGGAGCGTATGAGGGATGCGATGGGCGTTCCGGCGCGCGTCGCCAACGTCACGCTTCCCATGGCGGTCGCGGTCTTCCGCATGACCAGCCCGGTCACCAATCTCGCCGTGGTCTTCTTCGCCGCCAGCGTTCATGGCGTGGAGCTTGGCCCCATGCAGATCATTGCGGGCGGCTTTGTCGCAATCGCGATTTCCATCGGCTCGGTTGGGCTTCCAGGGGAGATTTCATTCATCGCATCGGTTGCTCCAATCGCAATCGCGATGGGCGTTCCAATCGACCTTCTCGGCATCCTTGTCGCGGTAGAGGCGGTTCCGGACATCTTCCGCACGCTCGGCAATGTCGCGGGCGACATGGCCTCGACCGTGATCGTCTCCAGGGATCCGAAGGTCAGCCCGCCGGAACCGGCGGCCGGCGCACCACCCGGCTAGCGGCAAGGACTTCATCGACCGCGCTGCCGACCACGTCCGGCTTGAAGAAAAAGAAGGCGTGGTTGCTTTCCGGCACGATCTGCAGCCGGCCCTTGCTCGACCAGCTTGAGAGATCCGCCTGCAGCTTGCGCCACACCACTTCGTTGACCGGCGCCCGCATGCCGGCGTCGAGCCCGTCGGCGGACAACAGGTAGGCGTCGTGCGCGTCGAGATCCTTGCGCGCCTGCGTCTGCTCCGGAAGCTCCCGCGCCAGCACGACCACCGGCCAGTTCATCAGGTCGCGATAGCGCCCGGCGATCTCCATCGTGTGCCTGCGCTCGCGCGCCTCGCGGGCGTTGGCGGCGGCGGATTTGGGATAGAAGGCGTTGACCTCGTCGGCCAGCGACGGATCGGTCGGGTAGGGCGAAAGGCGCATCAGGCCGGTCCAGCGCAACGCCAGTCCGAGTTCCTGCGCCGGCGTCACATAGTCGCCGGCCGGAAGTCCCGCTTCGGCGAACTTCATCTCCTGGTCAGGATGGGAGCTGTCGGCGAACACCAGCCCCGCGACCTCCTCCTTGTACATGCCGGCGAAGATCATGTTGTAGAGCCCGCCGCGCGAATGGCCGACCAGCACGTAGGGCGGCTTTTCGCCGGCCGCCTCAAGCGCGGCGTGAAGGTCGCGCGCGACGTCCTCGGGCTCGAACCGGCCGCGCGCCGGATCGCTCCAGAGGATGCCGGCGCGGCTGTAGGCGCAGGCGCGCGCCTGCTTCGCGACCCGCTCCTGGGCCGGACGCCAGCCCAGCGCGCCCAGCATGTCGCCGCCGGCCTGGAACACCACAGTCGGGCCGCCTGTCCCCCGGCAGTCGATCTGGATGCGCCGGCCACTGCCGACATCCACCAGCTTGCCGGGCGCCGGATAGGTCTTCACGGCCTGCGCTTCGTAGAAGCTTTCGCAGGCCGCCAGCAGCAGGGCGCAGGGCAGGGCCAGCAGCCCCGCCCGCCATCGCTTCCTTCGCTGCAGACTCATCCGCATGAGACCGGTTTTAGGCGCCCGCCGCGCCAAGCGCCACATCACATTCCGGTAAGAGGCTCAGCTTGGCCGGTAAGAGGCCGACGCTTTGCCGGTAAAGGGGACGAGCCCGGCGCCGGGATACCCGCAAAAGACCGCCCGGCGAGCAGACTCGCCGGGCGTTCCCGTAATCCCAGCAATCCCAGGTGCGGCAGGGCCCTATTTGATGGTGATCATCATCGCGCCGAAGTCGGACTGGATCTCGAACTTGTCGCCCGATTTCTTGCCGCCCGGATAGACGCTGCAGAGCTCCTGGCCGATGGCGTCCGGATTGATGCAGAGCTTGTCGCCGTCGGCGCGCCATTTGCCGCCCGAACCCTGGTCATCCTTGTAGGTGCCGTCCGCGCTATAGGTCAGCGTGTAAACCGTGCCCATCACGTCGAGCGCATCGCCCTTGGCGATGATCGCCTGGATCGTGTCATTGGGCGCGGCCGGCGTCTGCGCGAGAGACGGCGCCGCCGCGAGCATCAGGCTGGCCGCAATGGCAAGCTTCAGGGTTCTCATAGGCGTATCCTCCCAAGAATTTCTGCAGCGCTGATTGAAGCGCCACTGTGCCGGGGACGCAAGGGCGCCGGGGCTGGATGATAGGCGAGGCTGGAGCGCGCCAAATGGGGCGCGCCCGCGTGAAGGAGCGCCGCACGCCTGTCTGAGGCGGCGGCGCTCGACTTCATCGCCCTAGCGGATCGTCACTTTCAGCGGGCCCATGTCCGAAGGAATCTCGAACGTGTCGCCCGACTTCTTGCCGTCCGGATAGGCCGTGCACTGGTTGTCCATCATGCCCGGAACGGTCAGGCACAGCTTGCTGCCGTCGGTCTTGTAGGTGCCGGCGAACTGGCCGTCGAAGCCCGAGAACGTGCCGTCGGCTTTGTATTCGATCGATCCGACCATACCGCCGACATCGATCGTCATGCCTTTTTCGATCACGGTCTTGATCGTGTCGGAGGGCGGCGCGGCCGTCTGGGCCAGGGCCGGCGCCGCGATGAGCGCGAGGCTGAGGCCAAGAACAAGCGTCGTTGCTTTCATAGAGGAATTTCCTTCGTTGTGAGGTGCGTGTTTCCGGGAACGGCCGGTGCAGGCTACTGGATCTTCGCCTGCGTCTCGCCGAGCTGGCCGAGCGTCATGTTGAACGAGTCGCCCGACTTCTTGCCGTCCGGCACCTCAAGGCACGACTCTTCCGGCATGGCGTCTGAGGTCAGGCAGACCTTGTTGCCGTCAACACGGTACCTGCCCGGGAAAGATCCCTGCATCGCGGCGAACGAGCCGTCCTTGTTGAACACCATGTCCACCGGCATGCCCATGATGTCGATGATCAGGCCCTTCTCGAGCACGACCTTGACCGCATCGGACGCCGGCGCGCCGGCCGTCTGCGCCAGCGCGGGGCCGGCAAGAAGGGCCGCAGCAAGGGCAGCCGCAAGAATGCGCATGTAATTCCTCCCAGTTGTTCCGATCTGACAAGTGAGGGCGATCTGGAAACCCGGCAGTTTACGTATCAGAGAATTAGGCGATGAAATAGAGGGCGTCTGCATCGCCACTGCACGGCGCAGCGTCGCAGTGCTAACGGACTTGCAATGATGACCTTCCGCGCATCTGTCCTGACGCTCTTCCCCGAGGCCTTTCCAGGCCTCCTGGGCGTCTCAATCGTCGGCGCCGCCCTGCGGCAGGACCTGTGGCGCCTTGAAACGATCGACATCCGGACTTTTGGCGTCGGCAAGCACCGCAGTGTCGACGACACCCCCTCTGGCGGCGGGCCTGGCATGGTCATGCGCGCGGACGTTGTGGCGGCGGCCCTCGACTCGCTTGAACAGGGCGGCCGGCCACGCATCTACCTGTCGCCCCGGGGGAAACCCCTGACGCAGGCCCGGGTGCGCGATCTGGCGGCGGGTGCGGGGGTGATCCTGGTGTGCGGCCGGTTCGAGGGTCTGGACGAGAGGGTGATCGAGGCGCGTGCGCTGGAGGAGGTGTCGCTGGGCGACTTCGTGCTGGCGGGGGGCGAGGTTGCGGCGCAGGCGCTGATCGAAGCGTGCGTCCGCCTCCTCCCCGGCGTCGCCGGCAATGCCGACAGCCTCACCGAGGAGAGCTTCGAGACCGGGCTGCTGGAGCATCCGCATTATACCCGGCCGCAGACATGGGAGGGGCGGGAGATCCCGGAGGTCCTGACGTCGGGCGATCACGCCCGGGTCGCGGCCTGGCGGCGAAATCAGGCCGAGGAGTTGACTAAAGCCAGAAGACCCGATTTATACGCCGCTTCCCGGGGCTCCGGTAAGAAACCGTAGGCTGCCGGAACCCCTGTTTCTGCGTGGAAATTGCCGCGCACCTCGATCTGATCCCCAAGGGCACACCCATGGTCGCCAAGCTCATCCAGACCCTCGAGCGCGAGGAAGTCGCCCGCGTCACCGGCGAAAAGGGCCGCCCTGACTTCGCCCCCGGCGACACGCTGCGGGTCAACGTGAAAATTTCCGAAGGCGACCGCGAGCGGATCCAGGCCTTCGAAGGCCTCTGCATCGCCAAGTCGGGCACGGGCGTGAACGAGAACTTCACCGTGCGGAAATTGTCGTTCGGCGAAGGCGTCGAGCGCGTCTTCCCGCTCCACTCGCCCGCGGTCGACTCGATCGAAGTGCGCCGCAAGGGCAAGGTGCGCCGCGCCAAGCTCTATTACCTGCGCGGCCTCACCGGCAAACGCGCTCGCATCGCCGAGAAGACCGGCCAGCAGGGCGGCGGCGACGACAGCGCGAGCTGAGGGGTTCGCCTCGTACTTTTTGTAATCGTGCTTTCGCGAAAAAGTCCGGCCCCGTTTCGCGAAAAGCGATTCCGCCGGCCTTGTTCCCGTACACATTTGATGGTCTGACCGCCCTCCGCATGCGTCTCCCCGCGCATGACGACAACAACGGACGGACAGATGAGAACCGCATCAGCGGCCAGTACTGCCGTGGCCCGAGCCGCAGCCATGAAATCCCCAGCCACGCACGCCCCAATTCCTCCTGACACGCGCCAGCGCATTCTCGATGTCGCGCAGGCCAGCGTGCTGGAGAAGGGATTCTCCGCAACCTCGATCGAGGAGATCATCGCCGCGGTCGGCATCACCAAGAGCGGCTTTTTCTACCACTTCGCCGACAAGGGCGAACTCGCCCGGGCCATGCTGGAGCGCTACATCGCACGGGAGAAAATCCTGTTCGACGATCTCTTCGCTCGAGCCGACGAGCTGAGCGATGATCCGCTGCATGCCTTCCTCATCGCCCTGAAGCTGTTCTCGGAGATGTTCGAGAACCTGCCGCAATCGCATCCGGGATGCCTCACCGCGGCCTACTGCTATCAGGGCCGCCTGTTCGACCGCGGAGTGCGCGCTCTCAACGCCGAGGGCGTGCGCGCCTGGCGGGCGCGATTCCTGGCGCGGCTGGAGACGATCGCCCAGACCTATCCGCCGCGCATGGCCGTGGAACTGAGCGATGTCGCCGACATGCTGTCTGCGCTGGCCGATGGCGGCATCATCCTGTCGAAGGCGCTGGACGAGCCCCAGGCGCTGCCTCGGCAGATCATGCTCTACCGCGACTTCGTACGCATGCTGTTCCTCGGCGCGCCGGCCTGACCGAAAGCAATACGGCCCGCCTCGAAAGGCGGGCCGCTTGGCATTCGAGGCACGTTCGCAAAGTCCAACTCTACGCTACTCCAATTGTTCTAGCGGACGTCCTTGAGGTCCCACTGGTAGACCACGGGGTGTCCGCACATCGCAGTGGGCGATCCGCCGGCGATGGCAGGCGAGAACTTCGCACTGCGCAGCCATTTGGCGGCCGCCTCGTCGAGTCGCGCGAAGCCGCTGGATCCGGTGACCTGCACCGACTGAACGCGGCCCTGGGCGCTGACGCACACGTCGAGGCGTGTCGTGCCCTGTTCCTGCGCGCGGATTGAGGCCGAGGGATAGTCCGGCTTGTCGCGCGTCATCAGGCGCGGACGGCTGTCCGGCGTGGCCGGCGCGGTGATCGGCGAAGGCGCGGCGACCACCGGTTCGGCGGGGGCCGGCGGCGCGATGATCACCGGATCGACCGGGATGACCGGCAGTTCGGGCGGAGCGACCAGGTCGGGCGCCGGCACATCGATCTTGATCTCTTTCGGCTTCTCGACCGGCTTGATCTCGATCGGCTTCTCAGGGGTGAGAATGAAGACTTCCATCTTCTTCTCGATCATCGGCACGAAGTGCTGCACGAGACCGGTCGAGAATCCGTAATAGGCGCCGAACGTCAGCACGGCGGCCGAGACCAGGCCGATCGTGCGGGCGCGGCCGCCAGGTTGTTTCACCGCTCCATACATTGCCGCCTCCTCGCGTCATGCCCGGTCAGCGATCATCGCGGCCTGGGTCTGAGTTCTCAGTAATATGGGAACGCATGCCGGCGCTCCCCAAGTCCTCTTCAGGTCGAGAACGCAGTCCAATCGGGAGTGGTTCCGAAACGACCGCTTCTGGATTGCGGCGAAGGCGTGATGAAACATGGCAGGACATGACCGTGACCTGCGCGTTGCCTTCGCTTCATCTTGAGAGATCATGAAGCGCGCGCATTGCGGGGCGCTGGGTCGTCACAACGTCTGAGCCGGCGATTGGCTGCGCGAGTCACTGCAATCGGTCAGACGATTCTATGCGCCAGGCAGCGTGGCGCTGCCGGAGTTGAGCGGCTTCTGCATCAGAACCGTGTCGCACCAGCGTCCGAACTTGAAGCCCGAGCCTTCTATCTGTCCCGCCATGCCGAAGCCCATCGCCGCATGCAGGCGGATCGAGGCGGTATTCACGCCGCTGTCGCCGATCAGCGCGATCATCTGCCGGAAGCCCATCGCCTCGCACTCGCGCAGCAACTGCGCCAGCAGCAGCTTGCCGATTCCGCGGCCCTGCACGGCGGGGCTCAGATAGATCGAATCCTCGACATTGTAGCGATACGCCGGGCGCGTGCGGAACGGGCCGGCATAGGCGTAGCCGACCGTCGCTCCGTCCAGCCGCGCTGCAAGATAGGGGAAGCGCCCGGCCGCCAGCGCCTCGAACCGCCCCCGCATGTCGTCGAGCGTCGGGGGGATCATATTCATAGCTCGCCGTGCCGTGGGTGACAGCATGCGCATAGATGTCGGTGATGGCGGGAAGGTCGGCTTCGGTCGCCGGGCGTATGGCGGCCTGCGAACTCACACCACCCGCTCGACCATCAGCTTCTTGATCTCGGCGATCGCCTTGGCGGGGTTCAGGCCCTTCGGGCACACCTGCGCGCAGTTCATGATGGTGTGGCAGCGATAGAGCTTGAACGGATCCTCGAGATCGTCGAGCCGCTCGCCTGTCGCCTCGTCGCGGCTGTCGATGATCCAGCGATAGGCCTGCAGCAGCGCCGCCGGCCCGAGGAATTTGTCGCCATTCCACCAATAGCTCGGACAGGCCGTGGAGCAGGAGGCGCACATGATGCACTCGTAGAGGCCGTCCAGCTTCTTGCGGTCGTCCTCGGTCTGCTTCCATTCCTTTTGCGGCTCAGGCGTCGTGGTCTTGAGGTAGGGCTGCACGTAGGAATGCTGCGCGTAGAAGGTCGTGAGGTCCGGCACCAGATCCTTCACCACCGGCTGGTGGGGCAGGGGCGCGATCGAGATCGTGCCGGAATACTCGTCATGGCCCTTGGTGCAGGCGATGGTGTTGTTGCCGCCAATGTTCATGGCGCACGAACCGCACACGCCTTCGCGGCAGGAGCGGCGGAAGGCCAGCGTCGGGTCGATCTCGTTCTTGATGTAGATGAGCACGTCGAGGATCATCGGGCCGACCTTGCTCATGTCGACCTTGTAGGTGTCCCAGCGCGGATTGCCTTTCGCCTCGGGATCATAGCGGTAGATCTTGAAGGTGCGGACCTTCTTCGCGCCCTGGGGCGCAGGCCACGCCTTGCCTGTCTTGGGGGCCGAACCGCGCGGAAGGGTAAGCTCGACCATGAATGCCCCGCTAGCAGCCGCTTCGGCCACCCTCGAAAACTGGCCGCAATCTATATGGGGATTCGCAAATTGCCATTGCAAATAGGCGGGCAGGATCGCCGCAGGTTTTCGGGGACTGAATTGCCGCCGAACGGGGAGACCAGACAGGGCGACCAGACGGGGCGACCAGACCGGACAACAAACAGGTCGGTTCGCCCGCTCAGTCGCGCCGGAACAGGTCTCGCAGCTTCGACAGGAAGCTCAGCTTTGCGACCGGCTGACGCTGGAAGTCCAGCATCTCGGTGACGCCCCCGTCGGTCAGCGCCTTGGCCAGGGCTGGCGCGCCTCTGACGCGGCCCATGGTGAGTTCGACGCGTAGACCGGCACGGGCGCGACGAATCGCACCATCTCTCCCTCCTTCAGCCGCATCGTCTCGAAGCCGTCGGCGGGAAGCCGAGGGCGCAGGAAGGCGAACGCCACCTGTTTCGAGCCTTCGAACATCGGCCGGGGGTCGGCTGCGAACTGCACTGTCTCGCCAGGCGTCACCCGCACGCCCTGCAGGTGCACCAGCTTGGCGAACTGCCGCACCGTGTTGGCGGCGAGGTTCAGCGCCGCAAGGTCGGACTTTGGCTCGCCCTTCTGCTGCACGGCCAGCACGAATTCCAGCCGCGACTTGCCGGCCGGCTGAAGCGCATCGCCTGCCTTCTTCAGCGCCGAGCCGAAGGTCGTGACATAGGCGAAGCGCCGCTCGCCCTCCGGCGGCACCACCATAACATCGACCGGCGGCCCGGGCTCCCTCGACTTCCCGGCCCAGCCTTCCGTGTCGGAAAAGGCGGTATGGGCCTCGCCGAGGTGACGCAGCAAATGGAGCTCCACGGTCTCGCGGAACTCCTGGCCAGTCAGGCCCGTCTCGGTTTTACGGCCCCAGATCGTGTTCTGCATGAGACTTGGTAATGGGTATCGCAGGCGGGGAGGTCAATTGTTCGGCTGCAACAGCCGCAGCTTCACCATAAGCCGCCACGATGGCGCCGGGAATCCGTCTCGCGAAATCGTCAGTGCGGACGGACTGACGCACCCCCACCTGTCCGCGAAGACCCCTATGTGAGGTCAGGCGCTCCGGCGCGGAGCGCGATCAGGCAATCGCCTCGTTGAACATCAATGCCCGCACGAAACGAGCCGGCGGCGAGCCATGGCTGAGCACGCTGTCGTGGTAGGTCTTGAGGTTGAAGGCGGCCGCTTCCTTCGCCTCCGCATCCTTGCGCAGCGCGTGATGCTCGCCCCAGCCGACATAGTAGGTCGAGAGCTGGCCGGAACTCACGCGGGCGCGCGTCCACTTGCCGGCCGCCTCGCGCTCCTCCTGGAAGGCTTCCTGGGTCATGAATTTCATGGCGGTCGCCTCGTCCCAGCCTTCCACGTGCACGCCCTGGTCGAGGATGGCGTTGGTCACCGACCGCAGCCGCATCTTGAGGTTGGTCAGCCGCCGCAGCGGGTTGTCCGCGCCGAAGCCCTGCTCGATCATCATGTCCTCGGCATAGCAGGCCCAGCCCTCGATGAATGTTCCCGAGCCGAGCACGGCGCGCAGCGTGCTGGGGTTCTTGTTGGAATGCCAGAGCTGCACATAATGGCCCGGCATCGCCTCGTGCACCGACAACTCGTAGAGCATGTGGGAATTGTATTCGCCCAGGAACGACGCCGTCTGCGCCGCCGTCCAGTCAGCCGGAATGGGCGAGATCGCGTAGAACGTGTCGAGGCCCTTCTCCAGCGGCCCGGGCGAATCGCAGTACGCGACCGCCACGCCCTGCTGGAATTTCGGCATCTCGATCACTTTCACCGGCGCGTCGGGCAGGGTGATGATGCCGTGGTCGCGCACATAGGCCGTCGCCTCGTCCAGCGTCTTCTGCGCATCCGCCATCAGCCGTTCGCGCGGCGGCCTCTGCTCGCTGGCGACCTTCATCGCCGCTGCGATGGTGATGAGCTGCTGCATCGGTCCTGCGCCCTTGGGCAGCATCTTGAACGCCGGAGTATTGGCGACGATCTGCTTCGAAAGCTCAAGCATCTCGGCGCGGATCGCCTCGGCGTCGGCGCGCGCCTTGGCCATCAGGTCGGCCCGCGCGATCGGTGACGAGATCGAAAGCCGCAGCTTGGCGTCGTAGAACTTGCCCAGCCGAAAATCGCCGCGGGCGTTCGGCACAAGCGTCTTGTCGATCCAGGTCTGGTGCTCGGCGATGGCGGCCTTGGCCTTGTCGGCCGCCGCCTTCACGCGGGTCAGGTCGTCCGGGCCCAGGGCCGAGGATTGCGCGAGCACAAGATCGTCGATGATCGATGTCGCCCCGCCATTCTGGCCCGAATAGGTCTGCGCATGGATCAGCGGCACGCGCGCCGGGTCGAGATGCTTGCGCGTTTCGGCCAGGAGGTCAGGCAGTTTCTCCATGCGCGCGGCGGCGCTCATCAGCCGCTCGGGAAGCGGGGCGAACGGGCGCGCCATGAGGAGGTAGAGCGAATTCCCCGCCGTGTCGGCATAGGTCAGCGGGTCCCACGCCCAGTCTTCGATCTGGTCGGCGGAGAAGGCGTCGGCGTCCAGTTGTTCCGACAGCATCGCCGCATCGACCTGGTTGTCGCGCGAGAGTTTCGTGCGGTCGATGGCCGCCAGCGCGGTCTTCGTCTCGGCGGTGAGCGCCGAGCGCGCGGTGCGGCCGGCCGGGCTCACATCGTCGAGTTCCGCATCGTACTTGTGGTTGCCGAGATAGGTTGCGTAGACCGGGTTCAGCCGCGCCGTGTCGTCGAGCCATTTTGTCGTCAGTGCGCTGAATGCGTCATCGACCGTTGGCCCCTTGGGCGCCGGCTCCCCGCATCCGGTCAGGGGCGCAAGCGCCACGGTGGAGGCCAGCGCTCCGCCGGCCTTGAGAGCGTTGCGGCGAGAGATGGCATGCATCGGAAACCCCGTTGGCGGATCGCGTATCTGTGCCGGGGGAGGGTGGGCGCGGGGTATGCGGCGGGTCAAGCCCGCAAGCGAGCGCGAGAATCACCCGACAGCCTTAAGCAAACCGAAGGGCCCTTCCGCCATACTGCCCGGCAAAATCCCGGGGCAGCCATGATCCAGCAACTCAACCAACTGACCTCGAAAGAGGGCCGGCTCAGCCGCAAGGGCTACATCTGGCTTTTCGCTGCGCCGCTGGCGGCTGTGGTGGCGCTGACGGGGCTCGCCCTCGCCGTCGCGCCCGGCCTCGTGGGCGGTCCGTCGGCGATCATCTTGGTCGGCCCGTGGATGTTCTTGTTCGCCACTGCGGATGCGCAGAACATCAAGCGCTACCACGACCTCGGCAATTCGGCGCGCATCTACCGGCTGATGCGCCCGATCGTCATGCTGGCGCCGGTGCTGGCCCTGTTCGTCCAGTTCGTGCTGCCTGCCCACCTGGCGATGGCGGGCGACATGTCCTCGCTGGTTCAGATGATCGGCTTCGACATGAACCCCACGCTCGGGACCATGCCAACCGCGGTGATCCTCCTCGTGATCGCGGCCATCCTCTGCAACACCGCCTACCTCGCCTGCCTGCCGGGGCAGAGGGGACCGAACGCGCACGGCCCCGATCCGCTCTCGGGCGTGCGTCTGCCGGGCTCGCCTGCACAGGGTGCGGCCGCGGCTGACCCGGACAATGATCCGGTCAAACGCGCGCTCGCCGACTACCAGGCGCGGCAGCAGGCGGTGCAACGTCCGCAGGCGCGAGCCGTCAGTGGGCAGGGCAGGCCGGCGGCGGCGTCTTCCGGCGCCGCCTCGTTCGGACGCAAGCGAACCTAGTACACCCGCGGCTTCGGCTTGATGTATTCGACGTCGTTCGACATCGTGAAGGCGTGCACCGGGCGATAGTCGATCGTCACCTTGCCGGCCGGATCGGCCCACGCCAGAGTGTGCTTCATCCACTCATTGTCGTTGCGGTCCGGAAAGTCCTCGCGCGCATGGGCGCCGCGGCTTTCCTGGCGGTTGACGGCGGAGTTCACCGTGACCGCCGCCTGGGCGACGAGATTGTCGAACTCCAGCGTCTCGACCAGGTCCGTGTTCCAGATCATGCCGCGGTCCTTGACCGAGATGTCGGGAATGCCGGTGATGACCTCGGCGACGCGCTTGACGCCGGATCGCAGCGTCTCGCCGGTGCGGAACACGGCGCAATCCTCCTGCATCGCCTTCTGCATCGTTGCGCGCAGCTTCGCCGTGGACGCGCCGCCCGATGCGTTGCGGAACCTGTCGAAGCGCGCGAGGTGGGATTCGCCTGCATCCTTCGGCAGGTCGGTCTGGTTGGCGTTGGCCTCCAGCGCTTCGCCACAGCGCAGTCCCGCCGCGCGTCCGAACACGACAAGGTCGATCAGCGAGTTGGAGCCGAGCCGGTTGGCCCCGTGCACGGAGACGCAGGCCGCCTCGCCCACCGCCATCAGGCCCGGCACGATGGTGTCCGGATCGCCGCCGGCCTTGGTCAGCGCCTCGCCATGATAGTTCGTCGGGATGCCCGCCCATGTTGTAGTGCACGGTCGGCAGGACGGGGATCGGCTCCTTCGTCAGGTCGACGCCGGCGAAGATCTTGGCGCTCTCGGAAATGCCAGGCAGGCGCTGGTGCAGGATTTTCGGGTCGAGATGGTCGAGGTGCAGGTGGATGTGGTCCTTGTGCTCGCCGACGCCGCGGCCTTCGCGGATCTCCAGCGTCATCGCGCGGCTGACGACGTCGCGCGAGGCGAGATCCTTCACCGTGGGCGCATAGCGCTCCATGAAGCGCTCGCCCTTGGAGTTGGTCAGGTAACCGCCTTCGCCGCGCGCGCCCTCGGTGATCAGGCAGCCTGAGCCGAAGATGCCCGTCGGGTGGAACTGCACGAATTCCATGTCCTGCAAGGGCAGGCCGGCGCGCAGCACCATGGCGTTGCCATCGCCGGTGCAGGTATGGGCGGACGTGGCGTTGGCGTAGACGCGGCCATAGCCGCCGGTCGCGAGGATCACGCGCTGGGCGCGGAAGCGGTGCAGCGAGCCGTCATCCAGCTTCCATGCCGTCATGCCGCGGCACGCGCCATCCTGCATGATCAGGTCGAGCGCGAAGTACTCGATGAAGAAGTCGACCGCGTATTTCAGCGACTGGCCGTAGAGCGTGTGAAGGATGGCGTGGCCGGTGCGGTCGGCCGCAGCGCAAGTGCGCTGGATCGAGGCCTTGCCATAGTCGCGGGTCATGCCGCCAAAGGCCCGCTGATAGATCTTGCCTTCTTCTGTCCTGGAGAAGGGCACGCCCCAGTGCTCGAGCTCGTAGACGGCGGCAGGCGCCGCGCGGACCATGTATTCGATGGCGTCCTGGTCGCCAAGCCAGTCGGCGCCCTTCACGGTGTCGTACATGTGCCAGCGCCAGTCATCCTCGCTCATGTTGCCCAGCGATGCCGAGATGCCGCCCTGCGCCGCCACGGTATGCGAGCGGGTGGGGAAGACCTTGGTGATGCAGGCCGTGCGCAGGCCGGCCTGCGCACATCCCAGCGCCGCACGAAGCCCGGAGCCGCCGGCGCCGACCACCACGACGTCATAGGTGTGATCGTTCCAGGCGTAGGCGGTCATGTGGTCACGTCCCAGAATCGAAGGGGCTTGGAAGCGTCGCGCATCAGGTGGCGATCCCGAGAACCGAGAAGGCGGCCACGGCGAACAGCGCAATGCAGGCGAACGAGTTGAGGATGAGCAGCACGATCCGCGTAGCCGTCCTGCCGATATAGTCCTCGATCACGACCTGCATGCCGATGCGCATGTGATAGAGCGCGGCGCCGAGAGCGATGATGATCAGCACGGCGTTGATCGGGTTGGCGATGAAGTCGACCGCGCCTTCATACCCCCCGCGCACGGCGGCCAGCAGCGAGATCAGGAACCACGGAACCAGGAAGAGAAGCGCAATGGCCGAGACGCGCTGGCCGATGAAGTGTCCCGCGCCTTCCTTGGCCGAGCCGAGGCCGCGGACCTTTCCGAGCGGGGTGCGGAGCGACTCCTTCATTGAGCGCCTCCCGCGAAGCCCAGCGGATCGACGCCCGGGATGAGGCCGGCGAGCACCCAGATCGCGGCGGCGAGCACCAGCGAGACGACGATCACCAGCGCGCCGGTGAAGCTCGCGAATTTCGGATTGAAGCCCTTGCCGGCGTCCCAGAACAGGTGCCGCACGCCGTTGAGCGCATGATAGCAGATCGAGACGGTGAATCCGAACAGCACGACCAGGCCAAAGATCGATCCGGTGATCGCCGAGAACTGTTCGTAGGCGTCCTGACCCTGCGCCGTCACGAACAGCCAGCCGGCGACGAGAAAGACGCCGACATAGTTCGCCACCCCTGTCATCCGGTGCAGGATCGACCCGAGCATGGTGATGTGCCACTTCCAGGCCCAGATGTGCGGCGACATCGGCCGCTTGTCGGTCCAGCTCGACATTATCTCTCTATCCCTCTGGCCCGACCGTCGTCCCGGGGTTGGCCACGGTATTAGACCCCGAATACAGCCTGTCAACGCGGCCTTGGGCCGGCTCTCAAGAGAGGCCTTGGCCGGTTCCCGCAACGCGCTAAACAGGCGCGCATGAAAGTTACAATTCTCGAAGCGGGCAAGGCGCCGGGTCGGCTGTCGGAGGACTTCCCCCGCTATCCCGACATGTTCTCTGCACTTCTCTCCAGGGCGGATGAAACGCTCGGCTTCGAGACCATCCCTGTCGTCGATGGCGCGCCCCTGCCGGACCCTGCGCGCTGTGAGGCTGTTCTGATCACCGGCTCGCCAGCCGGCGTCTATGATCCGCTTCCCTGGATGGACCCGTTGCGGGCGTTCGTGAGGAGCGCGGCGACGGCGAAGATCCCGATGGTCGGCGTCTGCTTCGGCCACCAGGTGATTGCGGATGCGCTGGGCGGCGTCGTGCAGAAGTCGGAGAAGGGCTGGGGCGTCGGCCGCCACACCTACGAGATCATCGAGCGGCGTCCGTGGATGACAGATGCCGGCGCCACGCTCTCGCTTGCGGCAAGCCACCAGGACCAGGTGATCGAGCCGCCCAGAGGCGCCGTCACGCTCGCCCGCTCGAAGCACACCGAGCACGCCATGCTGGCCTATGACATCGCCCCGATCATCAGCGTCCAGGGGCATCCGGAGTTCTCCGACGCCTTCGTCGGCGCCCTCTACACGGCCCGGCGCGGCAAGACGCTGAGCGATGATGCGGTCGACGCCGCCCTCGAATCGCTGCGCACGCCCGACGACAATGCGCTGGCTGCGGAGTGGATGGTCCGCTTCCTGAGCTCGTCCGCCCGCTGACCTGTCCACAGCTCCCCGTCCGCCCTTAGGGGCAGGCCCTTGATTCCCGCCCCGATGCTCTGGTCTATGAGCGCCCGGGCGGGGAGGAGACCCAGATGGCCGCGCAGGCCCTCTTTCACAGACTCGGAACCGTCCTCGAGATCATCTCGACGTCGGAGAAGAAGAACCCGGCAGGGCGAATCTGGCGCTTCACGCGCTGCCGCGTCAAATGGGGCGAGAACAACGAGATCGTCACCATCGACCTGTCCGAGGACTATCTCCAGGGCGACCGGGTCGCGGTGATCTATCGCGGCCAGAGCCAGATCTGCGACATCAACCTGCGCACCGGGCGCCAGTCGATGATCGGCGACCGCGTCGAAGGCATCGCCGCATTCGTCCTCTTCCTGTCGGTGCCGCTGTGCTTCGTTCTGATCGGCATTCCGATCTATTACGGCGTCACGCTCTATTCGAAGGTCGCGACCAACGGCCTGCGCAAGCGCGTCTCCGCCTACATCGAGGACCAGCGCGGCAGGCTCGGCCTTGCCGCCGCTAGCGCCGCCCCATGAGCCGCGTCGCCGCGACCCAGCCGGCCGCCTGATAGGCGCTCGCGAAGACCAGCAGCGTGTCGAGCCATACACGCGTCCCCCACACCGGCCAGACCGGCAGGAGAGAGACCAGCGCGATCAGCGCCGACCCGCCATCGAGCCAGCGGTCGCCGAGGAGATAGCCTGTCCCCGTGCGCTGGCGCAGCACCTCGTTGCGTGTGACGGGGAAGATGCCGTCCTCCAGCCGCGGCGGGCCGAAGGCTTCCTGCAGCGTCTCGAAATCGGTGATGCCGGTCAGCTCGCGAAGCACGTCGGCCGTCGCGCGCCCTTCCTCGACCGCCTGCCAGGACGACCCCGAACGGATGCCGCGCACGATCACGGAAAGGAGGATGGCGATGGCGGCGGCGGCCTGGGGAAAACCGGGGGTGCTCATCGGCTCAATATAGGAAGCGTCAGGACCGGTTGGGGATGGCCGCCCAGTAGTCGAAATCGAGAATCACGTCGGGAAGGTGTTTCCCTTCGCCATCCCGGTACGGAAAGTCTGCGCACGGCCGGTTCTTGGTGGCGACCAGCCGCAGCCGAAGCGCGCCGAGCCCGTCGCCCAGGTCCGCCTTGTCCAGCACTTCCGACCACGCGAACACCGTGTCGCCGGCGAACAGCGGATTGACATGGCTGCCGGCATTGATCGCGATGACCTGCGCCGCATTGGCGAGGCCGTTGAACGCGATCGAGCGCGCCAGCGAGATCGCCACGCCGCCATAGATCAGCCTGCGCCCGCGCGGCGTCTGCGCCTGGGCGTGCTGGTTGAAGTGAACCTTCGCCGTGTTCTGGTAGAGCCGCGTCGCGATCTGGTGCTCGGCTTCTTCCACGGTGAAGGCGTCGACATGGTCGATGCGCTCGCCGATCTCGTAGTCCTCGAAGCCGAAGGGCGAACCGGCGAGGACAAAATCATATCCGGACGATGACAGATCCGGCCGCGGCAGGTCGTCGGGCTTCACCACGCGGGCAGTTCCGGCACGACGGTCGCCGGCGCCGGCCGGGAGGCGTCCTTCTTGTTGACCATCACCCAGCGAACGTAAGTGAGGACTTCCTCATTCTCCTGGTTGTAGCCGGTGGTGCGCACCCACACGACGCCGGTCTTGCCGTTGGAGTTCTCCTTGATGCCGATGACTTCGGAGACCGCGCGCAGCGTGTCGCCGGGATAGACCGCGGTGAGGAAGCGGCCGTCGGCGTACCCAAGGTTCGCCACCGCATTCAGCGAGATATCCGGCACCGTCTTGCCGAACACGACATGGAAAGCGAGCAGGGGGTCGATCGGCGCCCCCTCGAGCCCGCAATCCTGCGCGAACGTATCGGCCGAATAGAGCGCATAGCGCGAGCCCGTGAGGCCCGTGTAGAGCGCCACATCCGCCTCGGTCACCGTGCGCGGCGTCGCATGGATCAGCTCGTCGCCAACGACGAAATCCTCGAAGAAATTCCCTGGATCGGATTTGAGGGTCATGTGGCAGCTTCCCTTTGCGCAATCGCCTCGGCCACCGCCACCATCCGCTTCGCCTGCGCGAGGTGCAACAGCTCCGTCATCTTGCCGTTCACCTTGAGCACGCCCTTGCCCGCATTGCCCGGGTCCGCAAACGCCGCGATCACATCGCGCGACTGCTTCACGGCGTCTGCGGGCGGCGCAAAGATCGCGTTGCAGGGCTCGACCTGTGAAGGGTGGATCAGCGTCTTGCCGTCGAAGCCGAAGGCCTTTGCCTGCCGCGCCTCGGCCGCGAAGCCCTCCGCATTGGCGATGTCGTTGTAGACGCCATCGAAGACGAGAATGTCATAGGCCCGGGCCGCCGCGATGGAGAGCGTGTAGGCCGCCGCAAGGTTCTCGCGGCCCGGCATCGGATCCGCGCGGAAATCCTTGAGAAGGTCGTTCGATCCCATGACGAAGCCGGCCAGCCGGGTCGTCTTCGCGGTCGATGCGATGTCCTTCAGGTTGAGGATCGCCAGCGGCGTCTCGATCATTACCCACAGCGCAAGCTGCGCGCTCGCGCCTGCTTCCGACAGCGCCTCGTCGAGCCAGCGGATATCATCGCCGCACGTGACCTTGGGGGCGAGGATCGCATCCGGCCTGGCGTGGGCCGCGGCCTTGAGGTCCGCCTTGCCCCATTCCGTGTCCTGCCCGTTCACGCGGATGATCAGCTCGCGCGGGCCGTATCCGCCCGCCTTCACAACGCCGCAAACCCGCTCGCGCGCTTCCACCTTGGCTTCCGGCGCAACGGCGTCCTCGAGATCGAGGATCAGCGAATCTGCGGCCAGGGTCTTCGCCTTCTCCAGCGCGCGCTCGTTGGCGCCGGGCATGTAGAGCACCGAACGGCGCGGACGGATGGCGGTCATGGGCGGCCCCGATGGATTGGCGTTGCGGACGTGATGACGGACGCGCCGCACAAGATCAAGGTGGAGCCGGCGCGATGTTTGGTTAAGCTGCCAAAGTCGCCGCCTGCGGCGAGGTGAAAGACGAATGCCATGCCGCTTGTCCTCGTGATGTCATCCTACGTGGCAGGCTCCCGCGTCGGGGGAAGCGTCGCGCCCTACGTGCTGGGGCCGATGAAGGTCGATCCCGTGCATGTGCCGACCTGCCTGTTCGGCCGCCATCCTGGCTGGGGACCTCCGGGCGGCGCGGCGGTCGAGGCCGATGTGATGGCGAAGATGCTGGAAGGCATCGAGGCGAACGGCCTGTTCTCGAAGGTCGACGCCGTCGTCACCGGGCATTTCTCGCATCCCGAACAGATCGCCGTCGCCATCGACGCCATCGCCCGCATCCGTGCGGCGCCGCGCGGCAAGGCGCATGAACACGCGCCCGAGAAGCCGATCATCATCGTCGATCCGGTCATGGGCGATGCGGGTCCGGGTCTCTACATCAAGCAACCTGTCGCCGAAGTCCTTGCGCGCGATCTCGTCCCGCTCGCGGATGTCATCGCCCCGAACCTGTGGGAGTTCGCGCGGCTGACAGGCGCCGATATTGCCTCGCTTCGCACGCCCGAGGATGTCGCCCGCATCGCGCGCCAGAGGGGAGGGCGCTGGCTGATCTCCTCTGTTCCATCCCCCGCCGGGATCGGCGTGCTGCATGTCGACGCCGCCAGGGCGATGCTGGCCGAGACGCCGCGCATCGAAGGCAGGATCCCCAACGGCGACAGGCGACATGCTGACGCTTCGCTTCGCCGCCGGTCTCGTCTCCGGCTTTGGAGCCGAGGGCGCGCTGGCCGATGCGATGGGCGCGACGCACACGGTCATCTCGAGGACCATGGAGTGGCAGGGTCCTGAGCTCGCGCTCGCCGCCTGCAGCGATCTCCTGGCGAAGCGGCATGCCGCGCCGGTCCGCAACATTCCGTGAGGCTACGCCTAGAAGGGTTTCCGGGGCTCGACCGCCTTGACGGTCTTCTCCTTCGTGTCGAACACGCCCCTGCCCGGCACGAAGTTGATCTCCAGCCGCACGCCGTCCGGGTCCTCGAACAGGATCGAGTAATATCCTGGCGCCCAGCCATCCTCCTGCGGCGAGCGGATGATCGGAACGTCCAGCGTCTTCACGAAGGCATGCGCCTCGTCGACATCCTCACGCGAGCGCGCCCGGAAACACACATGATGCAGGCCCACGCGCCGCTGCACGAAGCGCTCGCCGTCATGTTCCGGCGCCGGCGGGGACACCAGCACGCCGGTGCGTCCGCCGACGCAGTAGTATCCGCCTGGCCCGTCCATCACCTGTTTTAGCCCAAGGAAGGGCAGGAGCCGGCGGTAGAAGTCCCGCGCCTCGGCAAAGCGTCCGGCCGTGATCTGGATATGGGCGATGCCGTTGATTTCCATGATGCGTCCTCCCGACGCCGCGAGCTTCGCGCCAACCCGGTTGACCTGCAACCGCCTCGCGACGATGTCTTGCGCATGAACATCACCGGATTTGTCGCCGCCGGGTTCGAGCCTGTGCGCGAAGCCTTCGAGCGGAACTTCGCCGAAGGCCTCGAACTCGGCGCAGGATTCGCCGCCTTCCTCGGCGACGAGCCCATCGTCGACCTGCGCGGCGGCTTCGTCGATCGCAACGCCGAAATCCCCTGGGACGAGCGCACGCTCTCGCCCGTCTATTCCACCACCAAGCCCGTCGCCGCCCTGGTCATCGCCATGCTGGTCGAGCGCGGGGTCATCGACTACGACGCGCCGCTCGCCGGCTACTGGCCGGAATTCGCCGCCCACGGCAAAGGCGCAATCACCGTCGCCGAGGCGTTGTCGCACCAGGCCGGCTTGCCGGGCTTCGTCGATCCGATCGATCCAGGCCTGTGGCTCGACCCGCCTGCGCTGGCCGCCGAGCTGGCGAAACAGAAACCGATGTGGGGGCGAGGCGAGGGGTCTGGCTATCACCCGCTGACATGGGGATACATTGCCGGCGAATTGGTGCGCCGCGTCTCGACGCGGTCGCTGGGAACAATCCTGCGCGAGGATATCTGCAGGCCGCTCGGCATCGATTTCTGGATCGGACTGCCTGAAGGCGAACATGGCCGCGTAGCCCAGGCGATGAAGCCGAAAGGCCCGACCGAATTCGACGGGATCAACGACGCCGTCCGCGCCGCCTTCCTCACGCCCTGGGCCACGGCCAACCGGAGCGCAACGGAATGGCGCAAGGCGGAAATTCCGTCAGCCAACGGTCACGGCACGGCGGCGGCACTGGCGCGGCTCTATTCCGCCTACGCCCAGAGGGGCCGCATCGGCGAGACGCGCGTCATCGCCCCGGCGACGTGGGAGGAGCTCACGCGGCTGCGCGTGTCAGGCAGGGACCGCGTGCTGCCGGGCGTGATCTCCTTCGGCGCTGGCGTGATGATCAACACGCCGCTGATCTACGGGCCGAACCCCCACACCCTCTGCCATTCCGGCTGGGGCGGCTCCGGCGCTTTCGGCGATCCCGATACAGGCCTTTCCGGCGCCTACATCATGAACCGCCAGGGCACGCACCTGCTCAAGGACGCGCGCCGCTCACGCATCATCGATGCGCTGTATGGATGTCTGTAGGCAGATTTAATGCGTGATGCTGGCCAGCTTGGCGAGCACGGCGACGCCGGCCGTTCCGCCTTCGCCGCGCACGTCTTTCGCATGCAGCGCGACCAGCGCCGCAAGGTGGGCCTTCGCCACCATCAGCATCCGGTCATCGAGCGGATTGGCGCCCCTGCGCAGCGTCTCGATCAGTCCGCGCGCGACCTTGCCGAGCAGCGGATAGCCAAGCACGCCGGCGAGGCCCGCCATGTCATGCATCGGCCCATAGACCGTTTCCAGCGCCAGCGTGCCGGCCTTCGCCTCGTTTACGCTCTTCTGAAGGCGCGCGAGTTCGCCCTGCGTGGTCTGCCACCACTCCGCGCGTGCGGCTTCCCATTCGGGAGATGCGGTTGGATCGACGTTAGCGCTCATGACCTGCCTTCAACCCCTGGAAATCTACTGCGTCCCCACGACGCTCGAGCGCCTGTCGTAGATCACACACAGGGTTTCCCGAGCGTGAAGCATGGCGGCGGCATTCTTTCGTTTGCGAAAAAGTCTGCGCACCCGAGCTTGCCCTGGATACTAGAGCGCAGGTCTTAACAACCCCCTATGGTTTACGGCGCTCATCACGGAAAACCGCTGCCTCAATGGTTAAGGAAGAGGTCATCAGTGCGTGGCGCCGAACCTGCAACACAGGATTTGAATTCGCCCCTCGCGTTTTCGCATGGCAACCTTCCCACCCCGTCGTCCCCATGGATGGCGGGGTTTTTGTTTGCGCCTCAGCGCCTAAGCCAGGGTGGCGGCCGAAGCCTGCCCCGGAGACAAGCTCCTAGGCCTTGAGAGATGCGCTGAACGCGCCTCGGTTGAGCAGCAATTCCGCCGTCTGGACGGCAAGCAAGGATCCGCCATTCCGGAGGTCGTCCGACACCGTCCACATGGCGAGTCCGTTCTCGACCGTGGGGTCGTCGCGCACCCGGCTGACATAGGTCGCCCATTCGCCGACCGATTCGACGGGCGTCACATAGCCGCCTTCCTCGTCGCGCCGGTCGATCAGCATGACGCCCGGCGCAGCCCGCAGCAGGGCGCGCGCCTCCTTGGAAGGCAGCGGCTCGGCCAGCTCGATGTGGATCGCTTCGCCGACGCCGACGAAAGTGGGCACCCGCACGCAGGTCGCCACCACCTGGATGTCGCTGTCGACGATCTTCCGCACTTCCTGGCGAGATGCGCCATTCCTCCTCGGTGAAGCCGTCATCCATGAAATCGTCGACCTGGGGGATGACGTTGAAGGCGATCTGGCGGGGAAATTCCTTGGGATCGGGCGCCTGGTTGACGAACATGCCTTTGGTCTGGGTCCACAGCTCGTCGACCGCCCGCTGGCCCGCCCCGGAGACGGACTGGTAGGTCGCCACCACCACCCGGACGACCCCGGCTGCATCATGCAGGGGCTTCAGCACGGTCACCAGCTGGGCGGTCACGCAATCGGGAACGGCGATGATGTTGCGCTTCTGGAAGCCCTCGATCGCCGCTGCATTGACGCCCGGCACGATCAGGGGCGTCTGCGGATCGTTGCGGAAGGCGCGAGAGGTGTCGATCACGATGCAGCTCGCCGCCGCCTTGTTCCCCCATTTCCGGGCTGCCGGGTCGCCGGTCGCCATGATACAGAGCTGGACGGTGGAAAAGTCGAACTCCTCGACATCCCTTGATTTCAGAGTCTTTTCGCCGAAGCTCACCTCCGACCCCATGACCTTCCGGGACGACAGGCCGATGACCTCGTCTGCTGGAAACTTGCGCTCGGCCAGAACGCCGAGGATTTCCTTGCCGACCATGCCGGTCGCCCCGAGCACCGCGACTTTCAGCGCCATCATGGCCTCCCTGTCATCTGCGTTGTCATTCGCCCGAACACGAGCCCGTCAAGCATGCAGGCTTGCTGGAACGGTCGTCTTGTCGTCACATTCGTGGCCGTAGATCGCCACCTTGTCGCATGGCCGGGACGTGTTCGCGCGAGGCATGTAGCGGCGCGGGTTGAGTATCGGGAATCCGCCTGCGGGCCTAGCCCTGTCGAGGCCCCGCCAAATCGAGACTGGGAGTGACCATGTCGGACATCGCCGCGCTCGTGAGACGCTATGTCGAGCGCTACAATTCGAACGATGTCGAGGGCATGCTGGACTGCTGCTCGGACGACGTGGTGTTCGAGACCATCACCAACCCCGGCGGCTCCATCAAGCTCAACGGCAAGGACGAGATGCGCGAAGTCATCGAGGCGACGACGCGCGCCTTCCGTGAGCGCCGCCACGAAGTCGTCGGCATCATCGTCGACGGCCAGCGCGCCGCCGCTGAAACTGTGTTCTCTGGCGTCGCCGCCGCCGAACTCGGCCAGAGCGTTCGCCCGGGCGAGCACATCTCGATCCGTGGCGCGACGATGTTCGAGGTCCGCGACAACCGCCTCGCGCGCATCTGCGACTACAGCTGACGGCTGTGCGCCGACGGCTGGTTAAGGGGCACATCGCCGCATATCCGGAACTTCACACCGTGTCGCGCGCTAACCGGGTATGGAACAGACCGGCAAAGCACAGAAGAAAATCCGCGAAAGCCGCGTGATCATCCGCGCGCCGGTCCGCCTTGCGATCTTCTCGGGCGCCATCCTCGTGCTCGGCGCCCTTGCGCTGGGCATCATCGCCGATGCCGCGCCGATCGCCAGCGCGTCGCTCTATTAGAGCGCCTTCAGGATCGCATCGCCCATCTGGCGCGTGCTCATGCCGCCACCGAGATCGGCTGTCCGCGCCCCCGCGCTCAGCGCCTTGTCCACCGCCTTCACAATGCGGTCTGCGGCGTCTTGCCGCCCGAGGCTCCAGCGCAGCGCCATCTCGAACGACAGGATCGCGGCGCACGGATTGGCGAGGCCCTTGCCGGCGATGTCGGGCGCCGAGCCATGCACCGGTTCGTAGAGGCCCGGCGTCCCCGGATCGCCGAGCGCCGCCGACGGCAGCATGCCGATCGATCCCGTCAGCATCGCGGCCTCGTCCGAGAGGATGTCGCCAAAGAGATTGTCGGCAAGCAGCACGTTGATGTCCTTTGGCGCCTTCACCAGGTGCATCGCCGCCGCATCCGCCAGCATGTGATCGAGCTTCACGTCGCCATAGCTCTCGGCATGCAGCTTGGTCACTTCCTCGCGCCACAGCACGCCTGTCTCCATGACGTTCGATTTCTCGCACGACAGCACGCCCGCAAACCGGCTGGTGCGCTTGCGCCCGCGCGCCAGTTCGAACGCCACCCGCGCCACGCGGCGGATCTCGCCCGACGTGTAGCTCTGCGTATCCACCGCCCGCCGCTCGCCACTGGCCATCGTGGTGATCTCCTTCGGCTGCCCGAAATAGACGCCCGATGTCAGCTCGCGCACGATCACCAGGTCGAGGCCCTCGACGAGGTGCTGTTTCAGGGCCGAGGACGCGGCGAGGGCAGGGAAGCAATAGGCCGGCCGGATATTGGCGTAGACGTCCAGCTCCTTGCGCATCGCCAGCAGCGCCGCTTCCGGGCGCTTGCCGCGCGGGACGCTGTCCCATTTGGGCCCGCCGACCGCGCCCATCAGGATGGCGTCGACCTGCCGGGCCCGCGCCAGGACCTCCGCCGTCAGCGGCTCGCCATGCGCGTCATAGCTGACGCCCCCGAACAGCGCCTCTTCCAGCTTGAGGTCGGGCGCGACCGCCTCCGCCACCCGCCGCGTCTCCGCGATCACTTCCGGCCCGATCCCGTCGCCGGGCAGGAGCAGCAGGGTCTGGGTGTTGGGGGTGCTGGCCATGGAACCATCCGTGTTCAGGCGTCGTCAGGAAACCGCGCCCTCATAGGCGAGAATTCTGCCGCTGGAAACGCTGGATCAAAGAGAGGATAGTCGCGGCCGGGATCCCGGGAGGACGTTCATGGCGCTGTTCCAGTTCGACGACAAAGAAGAGCCGCTGGCCTCGCACGCCACATTTCTCGGGCGCGTGGCGGTCAACATCCTTGCCGCCTTCGTGCTGATCGGCCTTGTCCTGGCCGGCGGCATGTATGGCTATCACGCGATCGAAGGCCTGAGCTGGATCGACTCCTTCCTCAACGCCTCGATGCTCCTGGGCGGCATGGGACCGGTCGACCAGATGCACACCGACGCCGGCAAGCTGTTCGCGGGCCTCTACGCGATGGCGTGCGGGCTGATCTTCGTGCTGGTGTCCGGCGTCGTCCTCGCGCCTGTCCTGCACCGCGTGCTCCACGCGCTGCATGTGCCGGATGACGACAAGTAGCGCCTAGAAATCTTCCTGCGTGCCGAGCTTGGCGAGCGCGTCCTTCGCCTTGTCCGACCCGAGCGCTGCACCCTTCTCATACCAGCCTTTCGCCTTCTCCGTGTCGTGCATGAAGGTGTCCTGCTCGTACATCAGGCCGACGGCGAGGATGGCCTCGACATTGCCCTGGTTCGCCGCCTTCTCCATCATCTTGAGGCCGGAATTGGGCTTCAGCGGGATAGCCGTCCTGGCCATAGGCCATGCGCTGGCCGACCCAGAGCTGGGCATCGGAATTGCCGGCCCCGGCCGCCGCTTCCATGTCCTCGAAGCCGCCCTGCTGCTGGATGTATTCGGTCGACTTGATGCGCTCGAGCCCGCGGCTGTGCAGGGCGAAACCGTTGCCCGTATCGGCCAGGGCGCTGACCTTGGCCGCATCGTCCTTCACCGCATCGAACGCCGCCTTTTGCTCGGCCTGCTTGGCCTTGTCGGCGGCCATCGGATCCGGCGCTGCGGCTTCGGCTGCCTTCGCGGCGCCCGGCGCAGGCGTCGCCGGCCCGCACGCCGCCGCGGCCAGAGCCAGCAGGAAAATCGGGGCGATGCGCATGATCATGGAGCGTCTTCCGTGCCTGTCCTCATCGAGCCTACGCCGGAACGGCCGCCGCCGTAACTGCCCGGCCCATCACGGTTGCGGATTGTGCATGGCGCCGCTCAGGCCTTACGCCAGCCAGGGCTGGGCCAGCTTGCGCCGTTCCTCAAACGCCGTGATCTCGCCCGCGTGCTGCAGGCTCTCGCCGATGTCATCCAGTCCCGCCAGCAGGCTCGCCTTGCGGCCCGGGTCGATGTCGAACCGGTGGACCTTCCCGTCCGGCGCCGTCACCGTCTGCGCCGCGAGGTCGATCGCAAAGATGTGGTTGGGGCCGCCTGCCTGCTCCATCAGCTGCTCCACGACCTCGCGCGGCAGCACCACGGGCAACAGCCCGTTCTTGAAGCAGTTGTTGTAGAAGATGTCCGCGAACGAGGGCGCGATCACGCAGCTCAGGCCCTGGTCGAGCAGCGCCCATGGCGCATGCTCGCGCGACGACCCGCAGCCGAAATTCTCCTTGGCGACGAGGATGGACGCATGTCGGTAGGCCGCCTTGTTCAGCACGAAGTCCGGGTTCGGCGTCCCGTCGGCCCGGGTCTTGAGGTCGAAGAAAAGCCCCTTCGCCAGCCCCTCGCGCGAAACCGTCTTGAGAAACTGCTTGGGAATGATCTGGTCGGTGTCGACATTCGCAATCGGCAGCGGCGCCGCGGTCCCGGTGAGCTGGGTGAAGGGTTTCATGGGTCAGGCGCTAGCGGGTTCGGCTGACAATATCAACGTCGGCACGTTCAGCGTGCCCTCGCGCACCGAGAACACCTTCGTCCCCGGCCGCCGCCCCGCGCGGATGGCGGTGATGGCCAGCCCCGCCTTGCCGAGCCGCGCATGCGCCGCCTCGATGTCCGGCACGCGCCAGGAAAGGCCCCACAGCTTGTCCGGCTGGTTGCCCGCGCCCGCGGAGATCTTGTGCGCCAGTTCGATCGTCAGGCCACCGGCGCGGAAGAAGATCAGCCGCATGTCCCAGTCCGGGTTCGAGCGGTCGAGCGCCATGCGCAGCCCCAGCCGCGCGCCATAGAGCGCCGCCGCCCGATCCGGGTTGGCGGTGTTGATGACCACATGGTCGAGCGCGGCCGCTGCGCCTGCATCCGCCGGCTTGTAGACCAGCGGGTCAGGCGTCTTCCTCTGCAGCGCGAAGATGCGCACGCCATGGGTCGCCGCCTCGTCCATCCGCATCCGGCTCCAGTAGCGCGCCCGGCTCGAATAAGGGTCGACGCTCTCGCCAGGCGCGATTTCCTCCGGCTTGAGCGCGCGCCGGTCGAACACGCCGCGATCGTCCTGCAGGTTGTCGCTGGCGAAGATCAGCGATTTGAGACCCACGCCATCGGCATCGATCATCGCATGGAGCCGCCGCGCCAGCGGCCCGCCGCCCATGGGCGACATCAGCTCAAGCGCCGTGTTCTCGAGCTGGAAGATCACGGTGGACGATCCGCCCGGATCGCTTGACCGCCAGTCCGGATCGCGACCGAGCAGGGCGGAATAGGCATGCTCGCCCTCGTCGATCGACGGGCAGACAAGCAGGACGTGGTCGAGGCCGGTGATCATAGGGCGGCGAGCTATCTGCGGAAGGACTCCAGCGTCCTCTTCTGCGCACCATCGGGCGCAAAATTGTCAGGCGCAAGCCACCGGGCCAGGGCGGCCTTCAAACCCGGCCATTCGGCGTCCGTGATCGAATACCAGGCCGTGTCGCGGGACTGGCCTTTCGCCACCATGTCGTTCCGGAACACGCCTTCGAAGGCAAATCCGAACCGTTCGGCCGCCCGCTTGGACGCCGCATTGCCCTGGTTGCACTTCCACTCATAGCGGCGGTAGCCGAGGCCATCGAACACATGCCCCGCCATCAGGGCCAGGGCCTCGGTCGCCTCTGGCGTGCGTGTCAGCATCGGGCCAAACGCGACGCAGCCGATCTCTGCCGAGCCGTGCTCTTCGCGGATGCGCATGTAGGTCGCCATGCCGAGGATATCGCCGGATCCCTGGGCGCGAATCACCATCGTCCGCCAGCCATCGTTCTGGCGCTGGGCCCGCAGGAAGGTCTCCAGCGTGAACGAGGCGGCAAAGGGGCCGACCGGCATCCAGGTCCAGATCCCGGCATTGGCTTCCCCGCCCACCGCCGCGAACAGCCCCGTCCCGTGCTTCTCCCACGCCAGCGGCTCCAGCCTCACGCGCTCGCCTTCGAGCACGGCTCGTCCGGGCGCCTGCTTCTTCGTCCATCCTGAAAGGTCGCTCATGCAGCGGGAGTAAAGCCGATGGCGCCGTGTAGGCAAGCATCGCCTCTCAGGCGCGCCGTGCGGCGAATCTCTTTCCGCCTCTTTCGGAACAGAATTCGTGTCCGGCTTCGACGCCGCAAATGCAGCATCGCGCCGCGCGCGAGAAACGTCCCGATCCGGATGATCGCGGTCATCGCGACAGCCTCCGCGCAATCCGGCGCGCGCCAAGTGACAACGCTATCCCCGGCGTCGGCGCGAGTGCGATTCGAATCCTGCTCCCATGAACGGAAGTACAGGAAACCGCGGCGGAAAAGACACACAGCAGCAGCGCTGCACATCTCCTCATACTCGTGGCGGAACCGATACCCACATGACGTATTCGGAGGTGTTTTCGACGCAATCACGTCTCACTGCCGCCCACTGACGGTGGCCTGATCCGAGCATCGGAACCGTCTCGTGGTCCGCACATTTGAACACTGGCCCCCCGGCGCGCCGGGACATGGCGAAAGGATAGAAGGCCGACCAGGATGACGACGCACATTAGTCTCTCGAAAGCAGAAGCGGTGGATGCCTACTGGTATCCGCAACGCAGCCGCGTCGAATGGCTTGCCGACGTCGTCGTCCACGCCATCGGCCTCGTGCTCGCCATTGCCGGCTGTATCCTCCTGGTCATGACCGCGGCCGCCTCGGGCTCGCCCAAGCTGACTGCCGCCCTCCTGGTCTATTCCATCGGCCTGCTGGCGATGCTGGCCTGCTCGACCCTTTACAACGCCAACACCAACGAGAAGCTGTCCCGCCTGTTCGAGCGGTTCGACCTCTCGGGCATCTTCATCATGATCGCGGCGTCTTACACGCCGTTCATGCTGGCCAAGCTCGACGGACCCATGGCCTGGACGGTCCTCGCCATCGTCTGGACGGTCGCCCTGGCGGGCGTCGCCCTCAACCTGCTGGCGCGCTGGAACGCCCCCAAGGTCTATATCGCCATGTATCTGGTGCTCGGCTGGGCGGCGCTGACGGTTGTCGACCGGCTGATCCACACCCTTTCGCCCCTCGGCCTTGGCCTGCTGGCGGCGGGCGGCATCCTCTACACGGTTGGCGTCATCTTCCACCTCAACAAGAAACTGCCGTTCAACTCGGCCATCTGGCACGGGTTCGTGGTCGCGGCGGCCTCCTGCCACTTTGCGGCGATCTACCTGGACATCGCGGCCGCCGGCATCGCCTGATCCGGACCCTTCCAGCCTGACGGCAAAGGCCCGGCGCCGGACACGCCGGGTCTTTTGCTGTCCCAGGCGACCCATCCAGCCTGGCAGGTCCAACCTGGCCCGGCCTGCGTAGAGGGGCTGGAGACCCTTTCATGCGCTTCTTCCTGTTGTCCGCCCTGATGCTCGCCGCCCCGATCCTCGCCAGTTGCGCCTCGGCCCCGGGTCTTCCGAAGGAGACGGGCCCCACCGCCTTCGTCATCGAGCGGGATCTCGCCGGCTCGACCCTCGCCCGCGGCCAGTTCTCCGCCATCAATGGCGTCAAGCGAGGCTTCACCGCCGAACTCACCGGCACGCGGGACGGCAACACCTTCACCCTGCTCGAGCGCTTTCAGTATGACGACGGGGAAAAGGACCAGAAGACCTGGGTGCTCACCCTCCTCGGCGACGGCAAGTACACCGGCGTGCGCGAGGATGTGGTGGGGCAGGCGAAGGGCTGGCAGGACGGCAAGGCCTTCCGGCTGGCCTATGACGTCGTCCTGCCCGGCGAGAACGGCAAGAAGGGCATGCAGGTCCACTTCCAGGACGTCATGGTCCTCAAGGCCGACGGCGCCGTCCTCAACCGCGCCAGCGTCGGCAAATGGGGCTTCGGCGTCGCCAAGGTCGAACTCGAGATCAAGCGCTGAGCTCTCGCCCGCGTCCCCGGCTGCGACAGCCTCAGCCCTCGGTCGACAGGATCACCGAGCGAACCGTCGGATAGATCTGCGTCTCCCAGCGGCGGCCGGCGAAGACGCCGTAATGGCCGACGCCCGGCTGCAGGTGGTGGCTGCGCAGGTGCGGGCGCAGCTTGCTGACCAGCTCGTGCGCCGCAGCCGTCTGGCCGACCGAGCAGATATCGTCGCGCTCGCCCTCGACCGTCAGCAGCGCCGTGCGCCGGATCGCCGACGGATCGATCTTCTCGCCGCGATGGCTTAGCCGGCCCAGCGGCAGGCGCATCTCCTGGAACACCCAGGCGACGGTCTCGAGGTAGAAGTCCTCGGTCAGGTCGAGCACGGCGAAGTACTCGTCATAGAACGTCTTGATCGTGTCGGCCGCCGTGTCGTCGCCCTCGACCAGGTGCTTGAACAGGGTCTTGTGCGCCTCGATATGGCGCTGCGGGTTCATCGACATGAAGGCGGTGAGCTGCATGAAGCCTGGATAGACCCGCCGTCCCCAGCCCTGCAGGGGGAAGGGCACGGTCGAGATCAGATTGTTCCTGAACCATTCGATCGGGTGCTCGGTCGCCAGCGTGTTGACCGCCGTCGGGTTGATCCGGCAGTCGATCGGACCGGCCATCAGGGTGAGGGAGCGCGGCTCGCACGGATGCTTGGCGGCGGCCATCACGGCGGTCGCCGCCACCGCCTGCACGCAGGGCTGGCACACCGCCACCACATGGGCGCCGGGGCCGAGATGCTCGAGCATCCGGATCAGGTAGTCGACATAGTCCTCGAAGCCGAACCGGCCGGCGCCCACGGGTATGGTGCGGGCGTTCTTCCAGTCGGTAATGTAGACGTCATGGTCCTGCAGCATGGTGCGTGCGGTGGCGCGCAGCAGGGTGGCGAAGTGGCCGGAAAGGGGGGCGACGATGAGCACGCGGGGCTGCGGCGCGTCGATGTCCTTCCTGAAGTGCAGCATGTTGGCGAAGGGCAGGTCGAGCGCGACTTCCTCCGTCACCGGGACTTCGCGGTTGTCCACATTGACCGACGTGATGCCAAAGGGCGGGGAAACATGCGTCAGTGTGGCGCGGGTTGTCATCTCCAGCGCAGCAAGCATTCTTCGCGCGGCAGGAGAATCAGCCGCCCCGTTCAACGCTCCACGCATCTGGAGCGCCGCGAGCGCAGCGGCGCGAAACGGCTCAGAAGCCTGCTTCTGGGCCTCGTAGATGTGATACCACATGTCCCGGCGCGCTCTATTTATAGGCAGATGCGTGTCCCTGAAGGCTTCCATACCGAAGCCTAGTTCCCCGTATACTGCACTGCGACATACAATTGCATATACAGATTAAGGGCAAGGAAAGTGCCGTCATGGCAGGCGCTACGCTGACAATATCGAGCAGGAACTATTCGTCCTGGTCGCTTCGGGCCTGGTTGTTCTGCCAGCTCGCCGGCCTCGACGTCGAGGTCGAAAGCGCTCCCATCGACGATCCGGCCAATCGCGCCGAGCTGCTGCTGCTGTCGCCGACCGTGCTGACGCCGCGCCTCGACCATGACGGCGCCAGCGTCTGGGACACGATCGCCATCGCCGAATACCTCGACGAGCTCTTCCCCAATGCCGGCCTCCTGCCGCTGGAGCGGGTGAAGCGCGCGCATTGCCGCTCCGTCGTCGGCGAGATGCATGGCGGCTTCTACAATCTCCGCTCCGCCCTGCCGATGAACCTGCGCGCCCGCTATCCGGGCTTCCGGGTCTTCACCGGGGCGAAGGGAGACATCCGCCGTGTGCTGACGATCTGGAACGAGTGCTTCGAGCAGTATCGCGGCCGCTTCCTGTTCGGCGACCAGCCGACCCTCGCCGACGCCATGTACGCCCCGGTCTGCACCCGCTTCGTCACCTATGACGTGGCCCTCGAAGGCAAGGCCGCCGAATACCGCGACCGCATCATGGCCTGGGCCCCGATGCAGCAATGGCTCGAGGAATCGAAGGCCGAGCCCATGGAGATCGAGGAACTCGACATCGAGTTCTGAGCCGGCCCGGCTCTTTTGCCCGTTTCGTGCGTCTGTGTTGTCCGCACCCTCAGAACGATCCCGACGCCGTCAGCGTAAAGATCGGCCCGCGGGTCGTCTCGCGGAATTCCGAACTTGAGAACGTCCCGCCCGGGAAGCGGTTCGGCGTGAAGAAGCGGCGCTCCAGCCGGCCTGGCTGGTCGCCGACATTGTCGGCCGCCAGCCGCAGGGCCCGTCTGCCTCAAGCAGCGGGGCGCCGGATGCGCGGCATCCGTATTTTCAGGGAAGCCTAGAGGCCCGCGTCGAACAGGCCAGGCATCAGGTGGACGATCTTGTCCGCGAGGTGATGGCGGCTGAGCGGCTTGGCCGTCCAGTCCGTCAGCCCCATCGACATCAGCCGCTCCACGTCGCCGCGCATCGACGGCTCGACAAGGCCAAGGATCGGAATGTCCGACCATGGCGTGTTGGAGCGGCGGATCCAGCGCACGACATCCTCGCCGCTCATCAGGGGCAGGGTGAGGTCGAGCAGGACAAGATCGAAGCTGCGCAGCGCCAGCAGGTCGATCGCGGCCTGGCCTTCCGCCACCTCGATCACCGACATGCGCGGGCTCGCGAGCAGCATGCGCAGCACACGGCGATGGAACGGGTCGTCCTCGGCGAGGAGGATGCGCGTGAAATCGTGCGGCGCCTGGGTCACCGGCGGGCGCATCGGCCGGCCAAGCGCCCTGCGGATGTCGCTGATCGGCCCGAAGGAGTCGAAGGCATCGTCCGCCGCGCCGCCCGAACCAGCGGCGGGTTCAGCGTGGGAGGCCCCCTCGCGGCAGGGCCACACTTGTGTCTTCGCCTTGGGCTGGCGCACGTTGGACTCCTGCTTTCACAACGTGCCAAATCTGCGCGCTTTGAGGATAAGGACGCCTTCGCCGGATCGCGCAAATCCGGCTCGGCGCGCTAACCATGGCTGACCGGCCAGGCCTGAAAACAAGGGCGGCCCGGGGAAAAGCGGCGCGGACCGCTTAATCCATTTCGGATTGTTAAGGCGCGATCCTCAGGGGTGCGCCTTCTTCCAGGCCGCCGACTGCTTGCCGACGATGTCGACCAGGTCGCCCATGCCGATATTGGCGTCGTTGAGGTGCAGGCCCCAGCTCGGATCAGGCTTGCCCTGCGCCATCACGTCGGTCGCAGGATCGTCGACGCGGGGATCGTTCGGGTCGGCGTTGACGTGCACTTCCAGGTAGTGATGGTTGTTCTTGGTCACGCACTCCGTGGTGACGAGTCCGGGCGTCATCACGAAGGGCGTTGCGATCTTCTTGCCCTTCACCCATTCCTTGTCGCCCGTCGACCAGTAGACTTTCGGGTTCGCCGCCTTGCCGCCGGTCATCGCCGCCGGATTGGTGCAGGCGCTCTCGTTCTCCCCGCGATTGGCGCCGAAGCCGGCCGTATCAGAGGGCGGGACAGTGTCGCGATAGGACGAGAAGGTGATGACGCAGCCGGTCTGGTCCGCCGTCTTGCAGACGGGGATCGACTTCAGCGTGCCGCCCACGTCCTTGCCCTTGGGAACCGAGAACGTCGTGCCGAGGATGATCGCGGACACCAGCCTCGACTGGTCCGGCTTGCCGTCGATCTGCGAGGCGATCAGCCGGGAGATCTGGCCCGATCCCTGGCTGTGGCCCAGGATGACCACGCCGCGACCCTTGTTGTCGTGCTCGAGATAGTGCTTCCACGCGGCGTCGACATCGAGATTGCCCTCGCTCCGGTTGCCGCGCGCCGGCACCGCCCCGCCCGTACCGCGTCCCGCGCGCAGCGCCCCCAGCGAGAACTGGCGGTACATCGGCGCGTAGATCCTGCACTTCGAGCCGAAGCGCGCGAGCTGGGACTTCACGACGTTGAACTCTTCCGGCCCCGGTATCAGGTCGGACTGGGTGAACGGGTCGAGCGACACGGTCGGGTAGACATAGAAGCAGTCGATCGGCGCGTTGGGGTCGGCCTTGAACGTCTCGATCGAGGTCGATCCATCCGCCTTCACGATGGTGGCGTCGATATTCACCTCGCACGGATTGCTGGCCAGTCCGGGCCGGCACAGCCAGTCCGACGCCCTGGCGTAGTCCGGCGCGATCGACGGCAGGGGTGCGGCAGCAGCAGGGGCGGCCGGCGCCGCCGGTGGGGCGGCGACCGGCGCCGCCGGTGCGGCTGCGACCACAGTCGCGGCGGGCGCCTGGATTGCTTGAACCGTCGTCGCGCGTTCCCCGGAGATGCAGGCGGAGGCCAGCAGCATCGTGCTCGCAAGAAGCAGGCGTCTCATGTCCAGTCGCTCCCGATTGGTTGTTTTGACGCTATCTGCCGCGCCGTCCCAAGGGATGTCCAGAGCAGAGCAAGGTTGCCGTGCGCGTCTCGCAATGCTGTGTTCATAGCCCAGGACGGGACAGCCCGGGACAGGGCAGGACGGGGCAGGGCGAGGCGGCATGGCAATCCTGGCGAGCGCGCCGTTCCTCTGGCTGGTCCTGGCCGCGCCGGGACTGGCCCTGCTCCAGCGCTACGCTTCAGGCGCGATGAGCTATGGCGAGTTCATCCACTGGAGCGGCGACATCTCGATATGGCTGCTGATCGCGGCGCTCGCCGTCAGCCCGACGCGCCGCATGGTCCGGGGCGGCATCAATGTCTGGCTGGCGCAACGCCGGCGCGACATGGGCGTCGCCAGCTTCGCCTACGCCGCCGGCCATCTCGGCGTCTATGTGCTGCGCAAGGCGGACATTGCGCTGATCGCGAATGAAGGCGCCGACCCAGGCCTGCTCACCGGCTGGATCGCCTTCGCGATCTTTCTCGCGCTCGCCATCACCAGCAACGACGCCTCCGTTCGCTGGCTGAAGGCGGGCTGGAGGCGCTTGCACGCGCTGGTCTATCCCGCCGCGATCCTGACGGCCGCACACTGGCTGCTGACCGCGTTCGATCCCACGATCGCGATCGTGCACGCGGTGATCATCGCCGGTCTCATGGCGCTGCGCGTCGTTCCCAGAAGGCGATAGCTATTTCAGCACGACATACGACCGCAGCCGCGCAACCTCGTTCGCATCGACATACTTGCCGATTTCCTTGTTGAACTGGTCGAGCGAGGCGTAGGGCCGATACTCCTCGAACTCGCGCACCATGCGTCGCGTCATGCCGGGGATCAGCATGATTTCCTCGCGCGTCGCCTTGTTGAGGTCGATCGGCACGAAGACCTTGGCGTAAAGCGCCGTCTTCTGTTCCGCCGAAAGCCCTGCGCCCACCGCCGCGTCATATGCCGCCGTGCCCGCGAACGGACGCTTGCTCGCAATGGTCTGCTTCTGCGCCGCCGTCAGCTCGCTCACCGTGTCGAGCTGGGCTGCGCTGGCCGTGTTGGCGTCGAGCCTGGCGGGCGCCGGCGCCTGCGCATGGGCGGCGAGGCCAAAGGCCATTGCGGCCAGCACCGGAACGATCAGTCGCTTCATGGGTCGAATCCTCCAATTGCACGCGAAGCTAGCTGCGAACGACTCGCATGTCGTGCGCGGCTTGCACCTCGACTGCTCACTTCGGCGTTATGGCCGCCTCTTCGCAATGCCCTGCCTGCGAAGCTTTCACCGCCATGGCCGAGGAATCCTCTGCATCGACGATGTGCGCTGCGAATGTCCGCGATTTAATGGACGCGAAGATATCCTCGAACGGCGCGTTCTTCTGGTCGAGCATGAACACGTCGATGTGCCGACCTCGGATCGCCCCGCCCCGGTCGCCCGCGAACAGGTAGCCGTCATGCACGAGGTCCCTCTCGCCATAGCGGAAGGCGCGGCCGCGCAGTTCCGGAACGAAAATCACGCTCTCGATCGGGATAATGTCGGTGTCGACTGCGATGGTGCGGAACGGCATCAGCGGCAGGTTCCGCACGCCGCAGCCCAGCGGATGGTTCACCGTCATGAAACGCGCGCGCCGTGTCGCCGTCTTCACGCCCTCGGACAGGTTGCCGAGATATTCGTCGCAGTTCACCTGCTCGGGCCCGCCTGCATCGACGAAGACATAGGCCGTCGATGTCGATCCGTGCGTCACCGACACCGATCCCTGCAGCGCCGCCTCGCACCAGTCCTGCTGGCGCAGTGGAGCGGAAATTCGTTCACCCTTGCGGTCGATCAGGGGGAAGGCCGCCGACATCTCCTTCGGCGCCGGCCGCACTTCGGGCGTATGATAGTGCGTGGCCCACAGTTTCAGGTCTGGGCCCAGCACCTTGGCCGGCGGCGCCGCGAGCTTGAAGTCCATCGCCAGGCTCGTTGTGTCGATGACGGGCGCGCGCGGCAGGGAAGGCGATGACGCCGTCGCGCACGCAGTCAGTCCGAGCACGATTCCGAACGCCACGTGTCTCACACGCCTGTCCGCATGTCTGGCCATGTCCTGCATGACCGCTTCACGCCCCGCAGGAAAAGCGAGACGCCTCGACCATGACCGAAAAATGACGGCAAGCCGTTTCATGCTCCAGCACAAGCGTCGAAGGCGTTACCGAAGGGTTTAGATGCTGTCGGCGCTGGCGACTTTGGCGTCGGCCGGGGGCTTGGGCGCCGGCTTCGTCTTCAGCTTGCGTCCGGGCCGGTCGGAGTCCGCGCACACCACCTCGTTGGCGAGGCCAAGCGCAATCACGGCTGGATCCCGCTTGTCGACGATGAACGCCTCGAAGGTATGACGCGGGTTCGAGCGAACGATATCCGGGAAGGGCTTGCCCGCCGCGTTGTCGACGAACATGTCGATATGGTTGCCCTCGATCGCGCCGCCGCGGTCGCTGGCGACGACATAGCCGTCATGCGCGAAGAGTTCGCCATCCTTCCAGAAGCCGAGACCGCGCAGGGCGGGGATGTAGAACACCGTGCCCATCTTGAACTTGTCGGGATCGACCGCGATCGTGCGGAACGCCATCAGCGGAATGCTGCGCACATCGCACGCCTGCGGGTGATGGAACGCCACGAAGCGCGCGCGCTTGGTCGCCGACTTGATGCGCACCGACAGCTCTCCGAAATACTTGTCGCAGACATTCTGCTCGGGCCCGCGGCTATCGACATACATGTAGGCGGTCGGCTCGTCGTCGACGCCATTGTCGACCCAGATCGATCCCTGCATCGCCGCATCGCACCAGTCCTGCACGGAGAGAGGAGGCGAGATGGCCTTGCCGTTGCGGCCGATCAGCGGCTTGGCGGCGGCGCTCGTGACCGTCGCCGCGCGCACAGTCGGCATGTGATAGTACGTCGCCCACAGATTGGTTTTCTTGCCCGTGTCCTCCGCCACCGGAGGCTTCAGCAGGAAGTTCAGGGCCTGCGCGGATGGATGCAGCTCGCCTGGCGGCAGCGTCAGCTCGACCTGGCGGCCGGTAATCGTTGCGTAGGCGGTTCTAACGTACGGCCCGGCGAAAAACGCAAACGTGGCCAGCACGAAGAGGAAGGCAAGGAGCAGTCGTTTCATCAGAAATCCC
Source organism: uncultured Alphaproteobacteria bacterium (assembly GCA_963718145.1). Lineage (GTDB taxonomy): Bacteria > Pseudomonadota > Alphaproteobacteria > Caulobacterales > Hyphomonadaceae > UBA7672. The sequence continues at coordinate 640,509 of CAVQYJ010000020.1, forward strand.
GGCTGCGTCCCCGTTGCCCCGGAGGAAAAGCCTTCGAAGCGAGGCTGAAATAAGGCAGGCCTCGAAGCAAGTTAATTCGTCGCGGCGCCACGCGAATATCGGGGTGCGCCCCCGCAAACGTTAATCGCTCACGCTGCCGGCGGGGGCTGGCCCGACACCATCGGGATATCCGAATCAAGGTGCGCCCATTGCGGCGCCTTGCGCGTCCAGATGTTCATCTCGGGCCGCACGATCGAAGGATCGTCCAGCGTGCCCGCGCGCAGGATCATCAGGTGCGGACGCGCCTCCGCCTGGCTCGTCACGGGCGTTCCGCAGGCGGGACAAAATCCGCGTTGCAGCACATTCCCCGAATCAGCCACCGCCGCGAATCGTTTCATGTCGCCGGTGAATGTCACGTCCTTCGTGTGGAACACCACGTTCACAGTGGACGATCCTGCGCCGATGTACTGACAAACCCTGCACCAGCACTGCCGCGTCACGATCGGCGCGGCGCTGGCGCTGAATACCGCACCGCCTTGCACAGGCACCCGCCGGTGATGGGGAGGGCGATGTCGGTCATTGTGTAATCGCCCCGGCAATTGCGGCCTTTGCGGCGAGCACGGGGCTCATCAGGTGGGTGCGGCCGCCACGGCCCTGGCGGCCTTCGAAATTGCGGTTGGAGGTGGAAGCGCAGCGCTCGCCCGGCTTCAGGATGTCCGGGTTCATGCCGAGGCACATGGAGCATCCCGGCTCGCGCCATTCGAAACCTGCGTCGAGGAAGATCCTGTCGAGGCCTTCTTCCTCCGCCTGCGCGCGAATGAGGCCGGAGCCTGGCACCACCATGGCGCGCACGCCCTGCGCCACGCGCTTGCCCTTCGCGATCTCTGCGGCGGCGCGCAGGTCCTCGATCCGCGAGTTCGTGCACGAGCCAATGAAGACGCGGTCGATCTTGAGGCCTTCCAGCTTCTGTCCCGGTTCGAGGCCCATATAGGCGAGGGCGCGTTCGGCCGCCTCGCGTTTCACGGCATCCGGAATCTCCGCAGGCACGGGCGTGCTTGCCGTGATCGGCGCAGCCTGCTCAGGGCTGGTGCCCCAGGTGATCGTCGGGCCAACGTCCGTCGCATCGATTTCGATGACCGCGTCCCAGCGCGCGCCAGTGTCGGAATTCAGCGTCTCCCAGAACCGGACCGCAGTTTCCCACTTCCCGCCCTTCGGCGCCGCAGGCCGGCCCTTCATGTAGTCGAGCGTGATCTCGTCAGGGGCGACCAGCCCGGCGCGTGCGCCGCCCTCGATCGAGAGGTTGCACAGCGTCATCCGGCCTTCCATCGACATCGAGCGGATCGCTGAACCCATGTATTCGATCACATGTCCCGCGCCGCCATTCGTCCCGATGATGGCGATGAGGTGCAGCGCCAGGTCCTTCGCGCCGACGCCGGGCCGGAACTGACCCTCAACGCGCACCGCCATGTTCTTCATCTTGCGCGCCCGCAGCGTCTGCGTCGCCAGCACGTGCTCGACTTCGCTGGTGCCGATCCCGTGCGCCAGCGCGCCGAACGCGCCATGCGTGGACGTATGGCTGTCGCCGCACACAATGGTGAGCCCCGGCTGGGTGCGGCCCTGCTCGGGGCCCACCACGTGGACGATGCCATTGCGGATATCGCCCATCGGGAAGAACTGCGATGCCGTGCTCCTTCACATTGCGCGCCAGCGTTTCGAGCTGTTCGCGCGCCTCGGCGTCCTTGACGCCCGCCATGCCCAGCGCCTGTCCCTCGGTCGGCGTGTTGTGGTCGGCCACCGCAAGGGTGAGATCGGGCCGGCGCACTTTCCGGCTGCTCGCCCTGAGCCCCGCGAATGCCTGCGGCGTCGTCACCTCGTGGATCAGGTGCAGGTCGATATAGATGAGGCTTTCACCCGACGCCTTGTCGGCCGAGACGACATGGGCGTCCCAGATCTTGTCGTAGAGGGTGCGTGGCGACGAACTCATGCCCGGCTATATGCGCGGGCGCGCGCGAGGCCGCAAGCGGCAGGAAATGTCCCTGCGGCGGCGACCCAGGGTAGCGACAAAGCGCCTTCAGGCGGCGCCAGCCCGCATGACATAGAGTGATGGCCGCATTCGCCGCGCTCAAGGATCCTCGCCCATGTCCTCCCTGTTCGACCCCCTCCACCTCCGCCGCGGCCCGGCGCTCAAGAACCGTTTCATGCTCGCCCCGCTCACGAACCTGCAAAGCCACGCCGACGGAACCCTCAGCGATGACGAATTCCGCTGGCTCACCATGCGGGCGCTGGGCGGCTTCGGCCTCACCATGACCTGCGCCTCCCACGTCCAGCGCGTAGGGCAGGGCTTCCCCGGCCAGCTCGGTTGCTGGGACGACATGCACATCGAGGGGCTGTCGCGCCTGGCGGCCGCCCTCAAGGCGCAGGACACCCACGCGGTTGTGCAGCTCCACCACGCCGGCATGCGCTCGCCTGCGAACCTCATCGGCCAGCCGCCGCTCTGCCCGTCTGACAATGCCGAAACCGGCGCGCGGGCGATGACGCTCGCCGAGGTGGAGCAGGTGCGCGACGATTTCATCGCGGCGGCGCGACGGGCCGAGGCGGCCGGCTTCCATGGCGTCGAACTTCACGGCGCACACGGCTACCTGATCTGCCAGTTCTTCAGCCCGGAGATCAACCAGCGCCAGGATCGCTATGGCGGCTCGCTGGAGAACCGCTCGCGCCTCCTGTTCGAGATCATCGACGGCGTGCGCGCGAGCTGTGGGCCGAACTTCAGCCTCGGCGTGCGCCTGTCGCCTGAACGCTTCGGACTCAGGCTCGAGGAAATCGTCCAGCTCGCCCAGCGCCTCATGCGCGAGGACAGGATCGACTACCTCGACATGTCGCTGTGGGATGTCTTCAAGGAGCCGGAGGAACCCGCCCTCAAGGGCCGCAGCCTTGCGTCCTATTTCACCTCGCTCGACCGCGGCAATGTCCGCCTCGGCGCAGCCGGCAAGCTCACCACGGGCGAAGGCGTCCGGCGCGCCATGGAAGCGGGACTGGACTATGTCGTCATCGGCCGCGCCGCGATCCTGCACCACGATTTCCCCAGGCGCATCGCCGCCAATCCCGATTTCAGGCCGACGCCGCTTCCCGTGCCGCCCGACTATCTCCGCGCCGAAGGCCTGGGCGACGCGTTCGTCACCTATATGCGCTCCTGGAAAGGCTTCGTGGCCGATACCGTTGCAGCGACCTAAGTTGCAGCGGACAGGGTAGGGCCTATCTCCGCTCATCCCGACGCAAGTCGGGATCCAGGGCCGCCGATAAGGCCTGTTCCGGCCTGAAGCCTCAATCCCGTTCAAGGTTCGCGGCCGTTCCTGGGTCCCGACTTTCGTCGGGATGAGCGGAGCCTGTGTCTACGCAACCACCCGGTTCATCCGCGCCAGCGTCTCCTCGAACTCGGCCATCGTCTCCTCGAAGATCTGCGCCACCGGCTTCACCTCGGTGATGCGTCCGGCGACCTGCCCGGTCAGCGCGATCCCCGCTTCGAGATTGCCGCCGAAATAGACATCCTGCGTTCCCGCGAACTCGCCGAAGATGTTGGGCGAGCCTTCCTTCTCCAGCCGCGTCGTCCGCTCCGTCCTCAGCGCCCGCAGGGCAGGGCCCGGGCCTGAGCGGTTGAGGAAGACGGTGTCCGTCGCCTCGGCCTTGAGGATCGCGTCCTTCCAGTTGGCATGCACCGGGCTCTCGGCCGACGACAGGATCCGCGTGCCCATCAGCACGCCTTCTGCGCCCAGCGCGAACGCCGCCGCCATGGACCGCCCATCCATGATGCCGCCCGCAGCCACGACCGGAACGTTCACCCGCTCGCAGACCAGCGGGATCAGCACCATGCTTGCGACGTCCTTGGGGTTCTTGAACCCGCCGCCTTCGCCGCCCTCGACGATCAGCCCGTCGACGCCCGCTTGAACCGCGCGCAGCGCGCCGGGAAGATTCGGCACGACGTGGAACACCGTCAGCCCCGCCGCCTTCAGCATGGCCGTGTACTTCATCGGATCGCCTGCCGATGTCGTGACGAACCGCACGCCCTGGTCGATGACGAACTGCACGATGCCCGGATCGCGCACGAAGGCCTGCGCGACGTTGACGCCAAACGGCTTGTCCGTCAGTTCGCGCATCTTCACGATCTCGAGCTTGATGGCCTCGAGTTCACCCGACGATGTCTCGATGATCCCCATGCCGCCCGCATTCGACACGGCGGAAGACAGTTTCGAGCGCGCGATCCATCCCATCGCCGCCTGGATGATCGGCTTCTCGATGCCGAGCATCTCCGTGATACGCGTCTTCACCGCCATGACCTAGACCCTCACATACGGCCAGAACACCAGTCCGCCGATGATAGCCGCCGCCACGGCCGCGACCAGCACTGCCCCGGCGGCAACGTCCTTGGCGGTCTTCACCGAGATGTGGAATTCCGGCTGCACCACGTCACAGACGTGCTCGAACGCGGTATTCACGATCTCCGCCACCCAGACCAGCGCGATCGCCAGCACCAGCCAGCGCCAGTCGGCCGGCGCGATCCGCAGCGCGAAGCCCGCGGCAACCACCAGCGCCGTCGCCACAAGGTGGATCCAGGCATTGTGCTGGGTGCGCAGCATGAAGCCGAGCCCGCTCAGCGCATAGCCGAAACTCTTCACCCGGTCCCTCACGCTGAACGCCATCTTCAGATCCCCATCAGCTTCGCCGCGAGCCCTCAGCGGCATGATCGCACGGCGGAACCCGCCCGGACGACCCTGCCTGCGGCGCCGGCCGACCGCCGTTTCCGCGACTTTTCCCGCGGGATTGCGAGCGATTCGGGCGGCCTCTTTCGAGGGTGAATCCCTGACAACAAAGGCCAGGGTTCATCCCTGCGCTGTTGGGAAGAAATTTTTCTGCCCCTACGCCGCCAAAGCCGGCGCTCATACTCGCAGATGAGCAATACATCGAACCTTGTGCTTCCATTCCTCGCCGTTGGGCAGGCCCAGAAGCACGTCACCGTCAACGAATCCCTTCGCAAGCTCGACGCCATCATCCAGCTCTCCGTCGTTTCCGCGACCACGACCGCAGAACCCGGCGCGCCCGCGGACGGCAGCGTCTACGTCATCCCGTCCGGCAAGACAGGACCACACTGGTCGGCCTACGCCAACGGATCGCTCGGCTACTATCGCGACGGCGCCTGGGTCGAGATCACGCCGCGCGAAGGCTGGCTCGCCTTCGTGAAGGATACGGACCTGCTGCTGGCCTACACCGGAAGCGCCTGGTCGCTGTTCCCGGCGGCGAAGATCCTCGCCGTGTCCGCCGCCGACAAGGTGCTCGGCCGGTCGACCTCCGGCGCGGGCGCGGCGGAAGAGATCGCCTGCACCGCCGCCGGGCGCGCCCTCATCGACGACGCGGACGCCTCCGCCCAGCGCACGACGCTGGGGCTTGGCTCCATGGCGACGCAGGATTCCGGCGCGGTCAGTATTTCGGGCGGCTCGGCCGTCGGCCTGTCGACGGTGTCGGTCGTCGGCGCCAGCGCCAACCTGATCGTGCTGTCGACGTCCGGCGCCGGGCCCAGGCTCGAACTCGAGACGCCGGGCCGCTATGACGCGGTCCAGCTCAACGCTTCCGGCATGGACTTCATCTACGATGTCACCGGTACGCCGAAGACCATGCGCTGGAACGGATCCGCGCTCAGCGTGCCAGGCGAGGTTCAGCCGGCCGCCGACAACAGCGACCATTGCGGCCACGCCTCCTTCCGCTGGGATGTCGTCTACTCGGCGACCGGCACGATCAACACCTCCGACGCCAGCGAGAAGACGGCGCTGCGGCCGCTGCTGCCTGCCGAGACACGAGCAGTGCGCCGCGTCCTGTCAGGCATCGGCGTCTTCCAGTGGCTCGATGCGATCGAACGCAAGGGCGCCGAAGCGCGCCTGCACATCGGCGTCACGGCGCAGGCCGTCGCCGCCGCGTTCGAAGCCGAGGGCCTGGATGCGTCGCGCTATGCGCTGTTCTGCGCCGACGCGCAGGAGGAGGACGTCGAGATCGAGCCCGAGCGCATCCTGCCCGGCCGCGCAGCGGTGGAGGCGTCGGATCACCAGCCGGCGCAGCCAGCCGTGCGCGAGGCCCGCATCGCCGCAGTCACCGAGCGCAGGCCCGTGCTGGATGCGAAGGGCGCGCCGGTGATGCGCCTGGGCGTGCGCCACGACCAGCTCTTCGCGCTGGCGCTGGCGGCGCTGGCCGGGGACCCGCACATCGCACCCTAGATCGCACCCGGCGGAAACCCTGCCTCGTCGGTGCTGGTGTTGGTGTTGGTGTTGGTGTTGGTGTTGGTGTTGGTGTTGGTTGGCGTTGGTGGTGGTGTTGAAGTCCTCAACCCCGGGCGCACCGGGCTTCAGCAGGAACACCAGGGGAATCGGCGCAACGACTCTGGATTGGCGCCGCAGTCCAGGCCGACCGAACGCTGGCCCGACCCTACCACACGCCGCGCGTGAAGCCGTTCTTCAGGTACTGGCCGAGCGTCGGCGCATAGTACTGGACCGAAGGCAGGGGGCTGGGCGGCAGGGGCTTTGCCTCTCCGGCCAGCACCCGCGTCATCGTCTCGACCACGAGGTCCTGCGAATTCGCAGCCATCAGCGTCATGTAGGTCTGCATGTTGTCGTTGGCGGCAACGGGGATCTGGTTGGTCGCGAGGATCGGCCCGGTATCGACGCCAAGGTCGACGAGATGCAGCGTCACGCCGAAATTCTCGGGCTCGCCATTGGCCAGCGCGAAATAGCCGCCATTGATCCCGCGATAGGCTGGGTTGATCCCCGAATGATAGTTCACCACCGGGCAGGCGCACGCCGCCAGCAGCGGTCCCCTCAGCATGCCGGTCGATGCTGCGAAGACGGCCCTGGGGTTCAGCAGGCGGATCCTGGCATGCGCCTCGTCGCTGTTGAGGCTGTCGACGTCGATGCGCGTGAAGTCCGTCACCGGCGTTGCGTCGCATGCCGCCTGAAGCTCCGCGATCCGGGCCTTCGACAGCGGCTTGGTGACTTTCGCCGCGAGGGCTGCGGCCTTCATGCTGGCCACAGCGGCGCCGCCCAGCTTCTTGCGGCGCCGTTCCCAGAACAGGGACGCAGGCTCGCCGCGTTCGACGATCACCCAGAGAGGGTCAAAGCGCTTGCGCAGCGCATTGACCATCGTCCAGGCGTGCGGCGCATCGCCGATCAGCGCGATCAATCCGGTGGAGGTCTGCATGTTCGCGTTCCAGTCAGAGAACGCTGGAACGCTAGCAGGGAGTGGTTAATCCGCGCCCAAACCGATCGACGAAATTCACTCAGTCGCACCCGTCGCGCTCGAACACCACCAGGCCAAGCAGGCCGTCTCCGAAGCCGATGGCGAGGCGATCCGGAGCGCCCCCGACACCGACGCTCTCTATTTCAGACCCAGCGTAGCGGACAAACTCGGCCTTGTTCGGCTCTGCCGGCCAAAGGCGCGGGTCGCGCGATTCAAACGTCACGGCCTCGCCGCTTGCGTACGCAACGGTCAGACGCGATCCATCACGCGCAAAGGCGAGCTTGCCCACGTCCCGCATCTTTCCGTCCACGGTTCGGCTCAGCGCCCCGGCATAATCGGCGCCATCGGGCAGGAGCCGAAGGAAGCCCATCGCCATTCCCCCCGGCTCTGACTTCTCCACCCAGCAGCCGCGCACGAATTCGACATCTTGCCGGTTGGCGGCGGGCACGCTGGCGCAGCTCGCCAGCGCGGCTACAACCCCCGCAACCAGCATTCGTGCAGAAAGGCCATCGATCGGGCGCCCGTACATTCTGCAGCTTAACTTGTCCGCTCCATGTCTGGTAGGCTCGCCCGCATGTCCGACCTCGCAACCTTCATCCGTGGCCTGCCCAAGGCGGAGCTGCATCTCCACATCGAAGGCTCGCTCGAGCCCGAGCAGATGTTTGCGTTCGGACAGCGCAACAGGGTCGCGATTCCGTTCCGGAATGTGGAGGAGGTGAGGGCGGCCTACGCCTTCTCCAACCTGCAGGACTTCCTCGATATCTACTATCAGGGCGCCAACGTGCTGATCACGGAAGAAGACTTCCGCGACCTCGCGCTCGCCTATTTCGCGCGCCTCCACGCGGATGGCGGCAGGCATGCCGAAATCTTCTTCGATCCCGAAACCCATACCGGCCGCGGGCTTCCCTTCTCCATCGCCATTGACGGCCTCACCGCCGGCATGAGGCAAGCCGAGGCGAAGTACGGCATCACCTCGAAGCTCATCATGTGCTTCCTGCGCCATCTCGACGAATCATCCGCTCTCAAGACGCTGAAATCCGCCGAGCCGTATCTCGACCGCATCGCCGGCGTCGGCCTCGACAGTTCCGAGAAAGGCCACCCGCCGTCCAAATTCGCCCGCGTGTTCGCCGCCGCCCGCAGCCACGGCCTCAAGATCGTCGCCCATGCCGGCGAGGAAGGTCCGCCCGAATATGTCCACGAAGCTCTCGACATCCTTCATGTCGACCGCATCGATCACGGCAACCGCGCGCTGGAGGACGCCGCCCTCGTCCAGCGCCTCGTCGCGCGAGAGCATGACGCTCACCGTCTGCCCGCTCTCGAACCTGAAGCTCTGTGTCGTCATGGACCTCAAGAGCCATCCGATGAAGCGCATGCTCGATCTCGGGCTCAGGGCCACCTGCAACTCGGATGATCCCGCATACTTTGGCGGCTACATCGCCGAGAACTTCATCCGCACCGCGCAGGCCGTGAACCTCTCACGCGCCGATCTCGTCCAGCTCGCGAAGAACAGCTTCACCGGCTCCTTCCTCGACGCGGCAAGCATCGCAAGGCATGTGACGAGCATCGACGCCTACGCCGCCACGCCCTGAAGCCACGCTTTGCCGCTTGCTCCGCGACCATCTCCGACGCAACCTGCCGCAGGGACGCCAACGTCCTGGGGGTCTGCGAAGGAGGGTGAGACTGTACCTGACGTCCACACGCCCCTGCATGCCGGCCGCAATGTCGCGCTAGTGACGCAGACCCAGATGGTGCTCTAGACTCAGGCCAGGAAGGAGAGTCGGCCATGTCGCTGGAACGCAAGGCCCGCGCCTACGTCGCCGCCGTCGAGGGCGGGGCGACAGGCGATGATCTCGCCGCCTTCTACCATCCCGACGTGGTCCAGCACGAATTCCCCAACCGCCTCATCCCCGGCGGCGCCATCCGCGAGCTTGGCGACATTCTCGATGGCGCCGAGCGCGGCGCGAAGCTCATGGAGCGCCAGATCTACGATATCCATACCGTCACCGAGATAGGCGACCGGGTGATCCTCGAATACACTTGGCATGGCTATCCGCGCACGCCCGTCGGCTCGGTGCGCCCTGGCGAGGCGATGACCGCGCGCATCTGCCAGGTCATCGAGTTCGAGGATGGCCTCATCATCCGCCAGCGCAACTATGACTGCTTCGATCCCTTCTAGGTGACTGCCGATGCGCTCCGTCGTTCTCGCCTTTGCGTCCGTCCTCATCCTCGCAGCCTGCGGTGGCGAGAGCGCGAAGATCAATGCTGAACCTGCCGGGCCCGCCGTCGAGCCCGCGCCGCTCGATCCTGCCGCGCCTGCGGCCGAGCAGGCCGCGCTCTCCGCCTGCGCGCCTGTATCGGCAAGCGGCTATTGCGGCATCGCCTGGGGCATGAGCCCGGACCAGGCGCGCGCCAAATTCCCGGTCAAGCTCGACGCCTACAACGGCGACACGTCGGACAAGCCAGACCCCAACGCCTGCTACGAGCTCTTCGCTGCCGAGCCGGTGCAGGGCGTGACATTCCTCGTCGAGAACGCAAAGGTTGGCCGCGTCGACATCATCAGCGAAGGCGTCAGGACGGCGGACGGCTTCGGCGTCGGCACGTCCGTGGATGCGATCCGCACGAAATACGGCGCAGCCCTCGCCGAGGCGCCCAACAAGTACGAACCCGAAATCCTCGAACTCACCCACACCGACGGCGCGACGAAGACCATCTTCGAAATCCAGGACAATGCCGTCCGCGCCTACCGTGCCGGCGTTGCCCCGACGATCGACTATGTCGAGCATTGCGGGTAAGCGACCGGGTTCGTTGCGCCCTCGAAAAATCCCGGCGCGACGACTGCGTTGCAGCGTTTGGCATCCGCAATTTGCAGTTCCTCCATGGCCATTCATCTGCCGCTCATTTTCTGTCGCTCAATCTCCTCGTCATGAAACGCAAGCAGAAGGTCGGGGTCTGGGCGCTCATTGTCGGGTTGCTCGCGCTGTCGCTTTCCGCCTGCACATCCGCTCCCGCGCCGATCGTCTATGCCAACCGCGCTCCGCCGCCGATCATCGCCCAGCCTCACCGCGCAACGCCCGCCGTCCCCATCGACCTGTCGACGCCGTCCTGGGACGAATTCACCGCGCCGCGCATCGACCATGACGAAGCCACATCCGAGTGCGTGCCGTTTGCCCGCGCGGTGTCCGGCGTCCAGATCTGGGGCGACGCCTATACCTGGTGGGACCAGGCAAAGGGCCAGTATCCGCGTTCATCGTCTCCGGCCGAAGGGTCGGTGCTCGTGCTGCGCGGCTGGAACGACGACAGGCGCGGGCATGTCGCCGTGGTGAAGCGCGCGCTCGGCCCGCGCCTCATACGCGTAGATCACGCCAACTGGCTGCACGCTGGCGAAGTCAGTCTCGACGTGCCGGTGATCGACGTGTCGCCTGCGAATGACTGGAGCGAAGTGCGCGTGTGGAACATTCCCGGGGCCTACTGGGGCGGACGCACATATCTGGCGCAGGGCTTCATCCATCCCATCGGCCCCGCCCCGCCGCGGCAGGCCTATCCCGCCAACCCGCTCGTCGGTTGACGACGGGCGCTCTGGCGCTCACCGGATGATGCGGGCCCAGACATCGCCGCGCCGCTCGCGCCACTGCTTCGCGGTCTGGCCCCACAGGTCGACCGGATCGTTGTGGAAGGGCGGCGGCATCTTGCCTGGCCCGCGATTGGTCGAGCCCAGCCTTTGCGCCAGCTTCTGCGACGCGACATTGTCCGGATGGATCGAATGAATGATGTCGGTCCAGCCGAGGACATCCGCCGCAAAATCCATCGACGCCGCCGAAGCTTCCAACGCGTATCCCTTGCCCCACACCGATTTCACCACGCCCCAGCCCACCTCGTGCCCCGGCCAGTCGTGCGGCATCCACGGTCCGACCCGGCCGACCCATCTGTCGGTCTGCTTGTCGAACACCGAGAACATGGCGAAGCCGACCATCTGCCACGACCCGACCATGGTCGCGATGCCGCGCCAGACTTCCGACGGCGACTTCACCCTGCCGATATAGCGGGCGGATTCCTCGTCCGCCATGTACGCGCACCACGGCTCGAACTCTTCGAGGCTCGGCACGCGCAGGATCAGGCGCGGCGTTTCAATGACGGTGTCGAGACGGGAAGGCATGACGCAAACCCCGGTGCAGCCGGATGGTGCGCCATGTTGGACGAGAAGCCTGCGCTTGGCGAGAGCGGCGCCATTTTCATTTTTGGCTCAGACCGCCGGCCGCCAGCCCATCAGCGCCAGCAGGTTTCCCTCAGGGTCAGCAAACGGACGAAGCGCCAGCTCTTTTCCGTCCTGCCGCTGCACCACCTGCGCCGCATGCCCGAAGGAAACGCCTTTCGCCTCCAGCGCCGTTTCGGCGGCGGAAAAATCTTCGGGTTCGAGATAGAGGATCTTGTCTCCCGGTTTGGCGCCCTGCGCCGGGCCGATCATCAGGCGAATGCCGCCAAGCCCGAAAAACGACATGCCGCCCGCCTCGAACAGCACCGACAGCCCCAGCGTGTCGCGATAAAAGGCAGTCAGGCTTTCCGGATCGCCCGATGCGATCGCCACCTGCGCCATGCCCTTGATCCCGGCCCCCGCCTTTCCTCCGACGTGCCCTGCCGACATCCGCGCCTCCCTCTCGACAAGGCTCGACAATTAGTTAGCCTAACGAACTATGTCAATCCGATTCGCGGCCAATGAAAAGCGTGCGCCAAGCCAGACGTCAGGGCAGGGCGCTCGCCGCGCTCTCGCCGACGACTTGCACCGCAGCGCCATCGGCCTCCTGCGCGCCATCAAGATTGCCGACGGCGAAACCGGCATCAGCCCGCCGCGGCTGTCTGCCTTGTCCGTGTTGGTGTTCGGCGGCGACAAGAGTCTCGCCGCGCTTGCAGAAGCTGAAGGCGTCAAGCCGCCGACCATGTCGAAGCTCGTGGGCGAACTCGAAGCCGCCGGCCTCGTCGAGAAATCGCCCGATCCGAAAGACGGCCGCGGCCTCGTGATCGCCGCTACCGTCAAGGGCAGGAAGATCATGCTTGCGGGCCGCGACAGGCGGCTCGCCCTGCTGAACCAGCGGCTGGCCGGGCTCACGCAAAAGGACCTTGCCCGCCTCGAAGCCGCCGCCCCGATCCTCCTGCGGCTGGCCTCTCGCGCCTAGCTGAAAGGTAACGCGCCGGCATGTCGACAGCCGGCAGGAACGCCTCTAGCGTCCGCCCCGGAAACGAAGATCCAGACAGGAATCACACATGACGCGCACGCTTCTACTCGCCGGAATCGCTCTCACGCTCGTCGCCTGCGGGGAGAAGCCTCCCACCGATGGGGCAGCGTCGGCGACAGCGCCCGCGGAAACCGCATCGGCTCCCGCGGCGCCGGCCGTCACACCTGCGGCCGGTCCATGCGTCGCCTCGGGCCCGACCGTGTCAGGCGCATCCGACACCGCCGCCTGGGGCAAATGCGTTCCATGGAACAGCGCCCTGCCGGAAGTGAAGAAGACCGGCTCCGGCATGGAATATGTCGTGCTCGGCAGCGGCCCGGTCACAGGCGCCGCGCCGACGGCGGCGCAACAGGCTGAGCTGTTCTACGAAGGCCGCTTCAACGCCGGCGGCGGCGCGTTCGACTCAGCCTATGAGCGCAAGGAAAGCGCGACCTTCCCCGTGGCCCAGGTCGTGCCCGGCTTCTCGGAAGCGCTTCAACTGATGAAACCCGGCGATCATTGGCTGGTCTATATTCCGTCGGCGCTCGGCTATGGCGAGATGGGCACGCCCGGCGGCCCGATCCCGCCGAACGCCAATCTCGTCTTCGAGATCGAGATGGTCAAAGTCCACTAGGACGAAAGCGGCCTTGCGAGAATGCCCTGGACGGAGCGCTCGAGAGCCTCCGGCCAGGGCGTGAAGCGCAGGCCGAGCCGCGCCACTGCCTTCGCGTTCGACAGCCGGGCATTCGGCGGCCGCTTCGCCGGCGCGTTGAAGTCCGCCGTGGTGACAGGCTCGATCCGGGCGGCAGGCCCGCCCTGGCGGCGCGACTCGGCCAGGATCGCCTCCGCCATGTCCGACCTTGAAATCGCATCCGCCGACGCGACATGCAGGATGCCGGACAGGTCGCCCGCCCCAGCAGCCTTCTCGCGCGCAGCGCGGAGCAGGGCGTTGGCGATGTCCGGCGCATAGGTCGGCGGGCCGAACTGGTCGCTGACCACGCGCAGCAAGGGCCGCGAGCGCGCCAGCTCGATCATCTTCGAGACAAAATTGTTGGCGAATTCCGAGAACACCCAGGCGACGCGAATGGTCAGCGCCTCGGGAAATTCCTCCGCCACCGCCCGCTCGCCTGCAAGCTTGGAGCGGCCATAGGCGGACAAGGGATTGGGCGTTTCGCTCTCGTCATGCGGTTCAGTCCCGGCGCCATCGAACACGCAGTCGGTCGACATGTGGATGAAGGGCATGCCGCGCTCCCGGGCCAGCTTCGCCAGAGCGCGAGGCCCCTCGGAGTTCACCGCGAAGGCCAGCGCCTCTTCTGACTCCGCCCGATCCACGAAATTGTAGGCGCCCGTGTTGATCACGACGTCCGCCTTCGCCGTATCGAGAAACCGCGCCAGGCTCGCCGGATCGCGCAGGTCCGCCACGGCGCTGCTTCCCTGGATCAAGCGCGACGCCAGCATCGCGCGCCACGACAGCCGCCAGCGCCTGCGCTGTCTGTCCGTTCCTTCCGATGCAGGCGATGCGGAGTGTGGCCATGGTCCGATTCATCATCCGCGTGAGGGTGACAGTCGCCTATGACCTGGCCAGCGCACCCCGAAGCAGGCAGTTGAACAGCTACGCCAGCGATGGATCCAGCGTCTTGCAGGCGGCCAGCAGCCCCTGCACGGCGGCGACAGACTTGGCGAACATTTCCTTCTCGCCCGCGTCCATCGGGAACTCGATCACTTTCTCGACGCCCTTCGCGCCGATCACCACCGGCACGCCGACATAGAGGTCCTTGACGCCATACTGGCCCGTGAGGTGCGCGGCCACTGGCAGCACGCGCTTCTTGTCCTTGAGGTAGGATTTGGCCATCGCCACAGCCGATTCCGCCGGCGCATAGAAGGCCGAGCCGGTGCCGAGCAGGGCGACGATCTCGCCACCGCCGCCGCGCGTGCGTTTCACCATGCTGTCGAGCTCTTCCTGCGTGAACATGCCGAGCTTGACGCAATCCGGCAGGGGCAGCCCGCCGATCGTCGAATAGCGCACCATCGGCACCATGTCGTCGCCATGCCCGCCCAGCGTCCAGGCCTTCACGTCCTCGATCGAGACGCCGGTCCTTTCTGAGAGGAAGAAGGAGAAGCGGGCGCTGTCGAGCACGCCAGCCATGCCGACCACGTGGCTGGTCGGGAGGCCCGAGAATTTCTGCAGCGCCCACACCATGGCGTCGAGCGGGTTGGTGATGCAGATCACAAAGGCTTTCGGTGCGTGCGTCTTGATCGCCTCACCGACGGACTTCATCACTTTCAGATTGATGCCGATCAGGTCATCGCGGCTCATGCCGGGCTTGCGCGGCACGCCGGCCGTCACAATGATCACGTCGGCGCCGGCGATCGACTGGTATTCTTCCAGCGATGCGCCCGACATGGCGGCGTCCTTGCCATAGACGGCGGCGGCTTCGGCGATGTCCAGGCCCTTGCCCTTGGCGACGCCGCCCAGCATGTCGACCAGCGTGATGTCGCCCAGTTCCTCGCGCGAGCAGATGTGGGCGAGCGTGCCGCCGATCATGCCGGCGCCGATAAGGGCGATCTTCTTGCGGGCCATGGGGAGGTCTCCTGATGTGCTGGCGGCGGGCGCGGGTTGCTGAACGGGCTGCGGCTTTGGCGGTGCGTGCGGTTTGGCCCTGGCGGCGGAGGGAGGGGCAGGCGATGCCGCCGCCGTCTTCTTTCCGCCCTTGAACCAGCCGAACATCCACGCCCCGGGGCCTTGCGAACGCCGGGACCGTTAGCGCAAGCAGGGCAGGCGGGCAATGCGCCTGTTTTGGCGCGTCGGCGCCGGACCGGGCCCTTGCACTCCCCACGGGCGCAAATCCCGGACTTGCATGGTGCGAGCCGCCCCGGACCCTATTGCTCTGGCGGACCTCCGGGCCACACCAGCGCCCCCTCGTACAGCCCGATGCCGAATGCGCATGACGATTTCCCGCACGTCTTCATCGATACCGTCACTTTCAGCTGCCTGGCGCGCTTGTCAGACACCAGCAGCACGGGATCGGCGTCATCGCCGTCGTCATAGTCGAGCACATTGCCGCGCTCGTCCTTGCCCTCGAGATTGATGTCGTCGCAATGGTCGCACGCGGCATAGAGCCAGTAGGTCTTGCCGGGTTCGATGGGGAAGTCGAATTTCGCCGTAGCGTCTTCCTCAAGCTTGCCGGTCTTGATCTCGCCGATCAGTTTCGCAGTGTCCTCCGCCTGCTCGGCCACCATCTTCTTCATGCGCGCATCGACGCCCTGCGCGATCGCGGGCGCTGCAACACCTGCCGCCAGCGCGATGAGAGGAAGGAGCGCAACGAGCCGCATCGGACCGTCCTTGTGACTGTCCATGACGGTGCAAGTCATTTGCGGGCCGAGTCAATCTACCCAGATCAGTACGGAAATTTCAGTTGAGGCGCTGCCGGTCGCCTGGGCGGTCGCTTTCCGGAAGGCGCGGGCGAGGCCGTTGTTTCGGCGCGGCCCGTTTTTCCGGGATCAGGCCGTGCTGGCGATAAAGCGCCATCTCGTCACCTGCGACGAAGCCGAAAATCTTCGGCTTGCCGCGAGACATGTCGACAAAATACGTCACCTCGAATTCGATCTTCAGCGGCGATCCATCCGGCTTCACGTGGTCGGCGCAGTACGAGACTCTTGCAGTCGAGTGCGCTGCGTCGATTCTGGTCACTTCCACACGCTTGGCCGTTATCTTCTTCGTGCCGATCTGGCGGTAGAAGCGGCAGGCCTTGTCCAGCATCCGGCGAAACGTCGCGCCCTGCTTTCCGGTCGAAACGCCTTCGGGACCTGCAGCGATGAACCTCGGCGAGAAGTGGTCCATGATTTCGCCAAACACATTCTCGCCTCCAAGCGCCCGGTTGTAGAGGGTGACGTAGGAGTCGAAGAAAGCGGGTATGTTGTGCGGCATGACTGCCTAACGCAGTCCTGAGACACGAGTTGCCGTGCGCCGGACGACCCGCGGAAACCCTTGGACGCAAGCTGCGTTTTTCACCACCGCACTCCCCAACTCCGCGGCGATCGTGGACATCGCCGCCGCTTTGTAAGCATGCTGTCCGGCGGCTGCCCAGTAAGCCCCCGCAGAACGGGGCGCATGTGACGAGGCGGCTGGTCTCCCGGGTTGTTGCGAGCTTTCTCGGACTCGTCGCCTGCTCAAGACAAGCGCCGGCCTCTCATGTGGGCGGACCGCCCGTCGGGGCCGAGCGGGCTTCGATCAGCGGATGGGTTCGCAACTACTACCCCCACATGCCCGCCGGCATCGTGGAGCTTATGACAGATGCGCGGCTCGTCGTCGCCGAAGGCGCGCGGTGCGAGCTGGTCGAATGGTTGGCCCTGCCTGGCTCCGGCGCAAGGTCCGAAGACGCGGCGCTGTCAAAGCGCATGATCAAATATTGCGCGCTTGGAATCACTGATCTGGATTCCACCATCGTCGCGAGACGACTCGGCGGCGAGACCTTCCGGTTCGATGTTGTCGGGGACGAGGTCACGCTGCTGGCGCACTCGAACGAAGTGGTCGTCGATGTCTGCTGCTCGCTGCAGCTTGCCATGACCCGGCTGGGCGAAGGCCCCTTCTGGGCGGCGCGGCGCCGGCTGGCCGAAGTCGATGGCGCTCTGCTCTCTCTCTTCGTAGCCAAGCCGGCCCGCACGCCGGATCAGGACATCCGAAAATTTCGCGGCGCGAAGGCCCCGCACGCCCCCCGGGAGTCGCTTGCCGGGGCGCTCTCCGGAAAGTTGCTCGATCGCGAACTCAAAAGCGAGGCGCTGGGCGAAACGCGCAGGCTGAGCATCTATCTGCCGCCGGAATGGTCCAGGGACAGGTCCTGGCCGGCTGTCTTTCTCGCCGATAACTCCGCCAGCACCTATGCGCCGATGGTCGATGCGATGATCGCCGACGGCGAGATAGCGCCCATCGTCCTGATCAGCGCCGAATCCGGCGCGCCGGCTGTTGTCGGGCTTGCGCCGCTCCAGTACGGCACGGACCTGCGAGCGGCCGAATACATCCGCAACCGCGCTGGCGGAGATGTGCGCTTCGACCTCCACATGAAATTTTTCGCGGGCGAGCTGACGCGCTATGCAGTCAAGGAGTTCGCCGTGTCTACGATGCGCGAGGACAGGGCGGTGGCCGGCTTTTCCAGCGGCGGCGTTTTCGCACTGTGGGCCGGGCTGCTGCATCCGGAAATATACTCCTTCGCCATTCCGATGTCTCCCGGCGTCGCAGTCGTGGCGCCAGAACATCTGACGCCGGGCGTGCGCGCCCGCTTCCGCTTCGCTGGCGGGCTCTACGAGCCGCCCTTCATCGAGACGGCGCAGGCTGCTGAATCCGTGCTGAGACGTGGAGGCTACGATGCATCAGGCCTCTACCTCTCTGCGGGACATGATCCCGACCAATGGAAGATCGTCATGCAGCAGGCGCTCCTGGAGATTTTTCCGGCGCCGCAGCCTGGCCCGCGTTAGCCCAAGCGCGTTGCAAGGCGTTCGATGCCGCCGCGAATCATCTGACCATTGCTATCCTCGGTCAGGGCGTCGCTGGCCTGCCTGGCGAGTTGCAGATGCCTGCGGGCGCCGTCCATGTCGCCGGTCCGGTGCAGGACATCGGCGAGATTGAGATGCAGGGAGGGGTAGAGGCTGAGCAGGCTCAGGCCTGTTTCCTCCGGCCGTTCCTTCGCGATGCGGTCGGCAGCGTCGAGCGCGCGCTTGTCCCACATCAGCTCGTCCGTCGGATCGTCCTGTGCATCCGCCATGTAGTGGGCCAGCACGCAGCGGTGGAACGGATCGCCATCCTCGACTTGCGCCCAGATCGCCGCGAACGCCTCGCGCGCCTCGGCCCGGCGGCCCGCATTGTAGAGGTCGAGCGCATCCGAGATGCGTTGCAGGACGGGATCGGTCATTTGGCTGCGGGCTCGGGCAAGTGTTCGCGCTCGGAAGCAAGATAGTCGGCCGAGCGCATCTCATGCAGCCGGCTCGCCGTGCGCTGGAATTCGAACGCGCCATCGCCTGCCGGATAGAGATCGTCCGGCTCCGCGCCCGCCGACATCACCAGCTTGGTCTTTGATTCATAGAGAGCATCGATCAGCGTCACGAACCTGGCCGCCCAGGTGCGCTGGTCCTGGTTCATCTTGGGCGCGTCATCAATCAGCACGGTGTGATAGTGCCGGGCGATCGTCAGATAGTCGGCGGCGCCAAGCGGCTTGGCGCACAGGTCATCGAACGAAAACCGCGCCACGCCCATTGCCTGTTGCGGCACAAAGACTTTCCGGCCCTGAACTTCCAGCGTCTCGGGCGAAGGTTGGGTCCCCGCCGTCAGCCGCGCGAAGGCGGCGCCCATCGCCTTGTCCGCCTCCGGCCCCAGCGGGCAGTAGTAGACCGGCGCCGCCGTCAGCCGCTCGAGGCGATAGTCGCGCGCCGCCTTCAGCTCGACCACGTCGAGCTCGTCTTCCACCCGCTTGATGAAGGGCAGGAAGAGCTGGCGGTTGATACCGTCCCTGTAGAGGTCGGAAGGCTTGCGGTTCGACGTCGCCACCACCGTGACGCCGCGGTCGAACAATTGCTCGAACAGCCGGCCGAGGATCATGGCATCGGCAATCTGGTTCACATGGAATTCGTCGAAGCAGAGAAGCTTCGCCATATCGGCCACATGCTTTGCCGCCGGCGCGATCGGATCGTCCCCAGCGCCGCGGACATGCGCCGGATGCCGCCGCCGCTCGTCCTGGCTGAGCTTGCGCCATTCGAAGATGAAGGCGTGGATCTCCAGCATGAATTCGTGAAAGTGGGCGCGGCGCCTGTCTTTCACCTGCGCCGCCTCGAAGAACAGGTCCATCAGCATGGACTTGCCCCGGCCGACGGCGCCCCAGAAATAAAGTCCCTTCGGCTTCGCGCCGCCACCGAACCAGCCGCTGCCCGCCGCCAGCGCCCTCTCCAGTCCATCGAGCCGCGCCACGGCCTCGGCCTGCGCCGGGTCCGGCATCAGCACCCCGGTCGCCAGCCGCTGCCTGTAGAGCTGTTGAACCCGACTCATCCCGCTCGCGAATACCGATCTTTTGACCTGATGGGAAAGCGGTTTCCCGTCGCGGGTCTGGTCCTGAATCCCGCTCCCGAACTTTTTCGGGCGGCGCGTGTCTGTCTGGCCCCGTTTGGCGCGTCCTAGGGGTGTTCAGGCAACAAATCGAGACGGAGGTCCAGATGCCCGCCCAAGCCACGAGAAGCGAGATCGCCCGCGCAAGACTGCTGACAGGACTGATCGTCCTGGCCTTCATGGCGGGCTCCTGCGCACCGCGGATCTCCCTTGAGAGGTCGTCCGGTCCCCCGACCGCCACGGCCGATCTCAGCAAGTCTTGATCGACAGGCTGTAAATACCGTGGCGTCAGGCGCCCCTGCGATGATTGATTGTTAGGGAAACCTTTGTCACGCTCGCCTCAGCCTTGGAGGAGGCAGAGCGATGAAAACCCGGATCCATCTTGCGCTGCTTGCGTCGGCCGCCCTTGCTGTCGCCATCGCCGCTCCCGTCGCATCGGCCCAGGCTGGACCCGGAGAGGCGGCGCCCGGCTTCGTGAAGCCAAAAACGTCTTGGGGCGCACCTGATCTTCAGGGCTTCTGGAGCAATACCTCGCTCACCGGCATGCAGCGCCCGGCCGGCGCCGATAAGCTGGTGATGACGCAGGAGGAGGCTGACAGGCTCGCCCGGCGCAACGTCTACTCCGCCGCCCAGCGCGAGGAATCCGGCGCCTCGAAAGTCGACGCCAAGTCCTCCGCCGAACTCCTTTCGGACAAGAATTCGTCCCGCGCCTACAACCGCTTCTGGATGGACCCGGGCCAAGGCTACGCCACCGTGCGCGGCGAGTACCATTCCTCGTGGATCACCAGCCCGGCCGACGGCCGCATCCCCTACACTGAGCGCGGCATCGCTGCGAACACGCGCACCAGCTCATTCGACGACTACGAAATCCGCCCGCTGTCCGAACGCTGCATCATGAGCTTCACGGGCGGCGCTGGCCCCGTGTTGAACAACGGCATGTACAACAACACCTACCAGATCGTGCAGACGCCGACGTCGGTGATGATCCTCACCGAGATGATCCACGACGTGCGGGTGATCCCGATCGGAGGCAAGCACGGACCAACCAATATTCCGAAATGGGGTGGCGATTCCGTTGGCTGGTATGAGGGCGACACGCTGGTGGTCGAGACGATCAACTCGCACCCGCGGCAGCGCTCCTACATCTCCGCCGAAGGCAAGGTCACGGAGCGCTACACGCGCTGGGCGGCCGGCGAGATCTTCTACCAGTTCAAGGTGGAGGATCCGACGCTCTACAGGCAGGCCTGGGGCGGCGAAATGTCTCTCAAGGCGTCGGGCGAGCCGCTTTACGAATACGCCTGCCACGAAGGCAACTACGCGCTGGCAGGCATTCTCGCCGGCGCCCGCCTGCTGGAACGCGAAGGCCGCCCGCAGCCGGTCGAGAAGCCGATCTTCGCTGGCGTGGATGTCTCCGACGGAGAGTAGGGCTCACGTTGCTTGCCTAGAACTTCTTCGCGGCCTCAGCGTCGGCGGCGGGATCGCGGCCCTTGCCGACAGTGGTGTAGAACTGCTCGCGCAGGTCGGGCATCGGGCTGGTGATCCTGTTGGGTGGTATGCCGATCGAATTCGCCTCGTGCGCCAGGATTTTCCACTCGCCATTGTCCATCTTCTCGAAGACGAACAGCGTCGAGGCCGCGTTCTCATAGGTCTGCTGCGCCGCCCACGCGTAGAAGTAGCCGCGCTCCCACACCATCGCCTTGGCCAGCCGCGCATCCACTTTCAGCACATCGATCTCGTAGGCGAATTTCTGCGCCCTGGCCGCCAGCTCGTTATTGATCCACGGGCCGCGCAGCGCCGCGCTGCCGCTGTGAAGGTCGCCCGGCTCGGAATAGCCTGGACCGCCATCGATCGATCCTGGCGCCATCAGCGCCCAGGGCGCATCCGCCTTCAAGTGGCCGACGCGCTGATACCATTCGGCGATCACCGCCTTGATCCTCGCCTCGTCCTCGCTCGCCTGCGCCAGCGCGGGCAGTGCGGCGAACAGCGCAGCCACAATCAACAAAATGAAGCGCATGAGGTCATCCCTGGACAAGGGATGATGGCGCGCAAATCCCGGCGGAAGTTTGGTCAGCCTGCTCTCAGGCGGCCTGCGAAGGCATCAGCCCCGTCACGAAGTCGCGGAAGAGTTCTGGCCGACGCGCGAACTCGGCAAGCTGCAGGTCTTCCTTGCCCACGGCGATTGGCGAGCAGTTGACGCCAGCCTTCATCAGGCCTTCGACGACGGCCTGCCGCTTTTCGCTGGCGGAAACCACCGCCACCCGGAACTTGCCCATGTTGGCGATGCGGGTGACGGTGACGTCCTCGTCCGAGGAGTCCGGCAACATCAGGTCGATGACCACGAGATCGAAACGCTCGAGCCGCAGCTTGCGCTCGGCGTCCAGCAGCGATGTCGCCATCACCAGGTCAATGCCATAGCGCTTCCGGGATGCGGCAGCACTCGCAGCCGTCAGCATTTCGCCGACGCGAGGGTGATCCTCGACCCACAGGACTTTCATGCGTTTACCCCCGACCTCCGGTAGGTTCCCGACCGCCCCCGAGGCGCCGCACTTTGATAGCGCCGGGCGATTCTGCAAGCACGAGGTTACCCTTCCGGTTGTCCGCCTTTTTCGGTTACCAATGGTTAAAATGCCGGCAGGACACTGGTCGGTATCAAAGGGGACGGATTCGCCGGGATGGCCGAAGCAACCAGAATAGCCGTCGACGAGCGGGTCGCCGCCTTCATCGATGCTGAAACCCGCGACGGCCACATCGTCGATATCTTGATCGAGGAGCGCTGCCCCACCTTCGTCAAGCACCCGACCTGGCCGCTGGTCAGGCCCGTGCTTTTCAAGCTGCTGGGCTACCGGAAGGCCCGGCGCTGGGCCGACGAGATCAAGCAGCTTGGCTCCGGCGCAGATTGCTTCGCCTATCTCGACCGGGCGCTCGACCTGTCGGTCACGACGCGCGGCCTCGACAACGTTCCGCGCGCCGGCCGCTCGGTAGTCGTGTCCAACCACCCGACCGGTCTGGCCGACGGGTCGATCGCGCTCGCGGCGCTGATGCCGCTTCGTCAGGACATCGAGATTCTCGCCAATGCCGATGCATGCCGGGTCAATCTTCGCTTCGCCGACGTGATCATCCCGGTCGAGTGGGTGCAGGACAAGCGCACCATCCAGAAGACCAAGGAAACCCTGCGCCGCACCACCGCCGCGTTCAGCGCCGAGCGCATGGTGATCATCTTCCCGTCTGGCGCGCTCGCGCACTGGGTGGACGGACGCCTGATCGACAAGGCATGGTTCCCCACGGCGGTCTCGCTCGCCCGCAAGAACAAGGCGCCTGTGACGCCCCTCCACATCGAGGCGCGCAACTCCTGGCTCTATTACCGGCTATGCGATCTCAACAAGGAGCTGCGCGACATCACCCTGTTCCACGAACTGCTCAACAAGCAGGGCGACAAGTTCAACCTCACATTCGGCAAGCAGATACCCTGGGAGCACCTCACCGGCGATCCGCAGGCGGTCAGCGACCACTTGCGCGACTATGTCGAGAACATCCTGCCCAACGACCCCGAACGCCCGTTCGAGCCGCTGAAGCCGGAAGCGAAGGCTCCACTCGCGACGCCGGAGAAAGCCGCGGAGTAGGCGGCCGGCTGCGGCGAACCGGGCGTTGGCCGGCGCCCCGCGGACGGCGATCCCGCCATCAAGTGTCGGCGCTTCCACACGGGTCCCGCAGGCCTGCCCGCCGTCGAACGGCCAACGCAGCGCTGCCGAGCGCTCCCTTCACGCCCCGGAATCCCCGTGCTTAACCTCGGCGCCAACGCGGGACCGGTCAGGGCAGGCGAGGGACGTCTTCACATGAAGGACTTCATCCGCATCTGGGGCGCCCCGATCGCCATCGTCGATCCTCGGGATCATCGTGGCGCTGATGTTCGTGGCGCCTGCCCCGCCGAAGAAAGTCAAGATCGCGGGCGGCGCCGAAGGCGGCGCCTATGCTCAGGCGGCCGTGAAATACGCCGATGCGCTGCGGATGAAGGACATCGAGGTCGAGGTGATGACCACGGCCGGGTCGGTCGACAACCTCGCGAAGCTGAAGGCCAAGCAGGTCGACATCGGCATTGTGCAGACCGGCCTCGCCGGCGATCTTGGTGCGTTGGGCGTGCGCTCCCTCGGTGCAGTCTTCTATGAGCCGCTCTGGGTGTTCTACCGCGCCGATCTCCAGGTCGACGAGCTGCAGGATATTGCGGGCAAGCATGTCGCCATCGGGCCCGAAGGCTCCGGCGTGCGTGTCCTCTCGACGCTTCTCCTCGGCGAGGCGGGCGTCGAGCCCGCCGCCTTCACGCCCTCTGATCTGGCTGGCCAGGCCGCCGCCGCCGCCCTCAAGGCGGGCGAGATCGACGCAGCGCTTCTGGTCTCCGGCGCCACCACGTCATTCATCAGGGATCTGGTCTCAGACCCCAGCATCAAGTTGTTGTCGGTGCGCGAGGCGCACGCACTCGCCCGGCGGCATCCCTACCTCGACGAAGTTACGCTCTATCGCGGCGTCATCGACCTTGCGGCCATCCTGCCGAAGGAAGACGTGCTGCTGATCGCGCCTGCCGCGCAGATCGTCGTGCGCGACGACCTCCATCCCGCCATCCAGGCGCTGCTGATCGAGGCTGCTTTCGCCGAGCATGGCGGCGCGTCGATCCTTGCCGATGGCGGTGTCTTCCCCACGCCGCAGCTCTCCGACATCCCGCTCGCGGAGGAAGCCGAGCGCTACTACAAGAACGGCCCGACCTTCCTGCGCAGCGTGTTCCCCTACAGCGTCGCCAACTTCCTCGAGCGCGCCTGGGTGCTCGCCATCCCGTTGATCACGCTCCTGATCCCGCTGGTGCGCGCTGCGCCGCCGCTTTACCGGTGGCGCATCCGCCGCAAGATTTATGTCTGGTACAAAAGCCTGCGAGAACTTGAGCAGCAGGGCCGCGCCGCCGCCACTGCCGAAGAGCGCCAAGAGGTTCGCACCCGGCTTGCCGCCATGCAGGCCGAGACCGGCAACGTCCAGGTGCCGCTGAGCTACAATGACGACCTCTATCGCCTTCGCAGCCATATCCGCTTCGTCGCCGAACTGGTCGACAGGCTCTCCGAGCAGGTCAAGCATGCGCGCGCATAGTGTTGGCTACAGCCAGCCCGATTCCTTGACTGTCTTGAGATAGGTTCGGCTCACCGGCGCTTCGGCGCCCGATTTCAGCTTGAGCGTCAGCCGCCCATCGCCCTTCACCACATCGGCGAGGCCCTGCTTGGCCACCCACCAGCTCCGGTGCGTCTGCAATCCTTCCATCCCGGCCAGCTCCCGCACCGCATCGGCCAGACGCATCAGGATCAGCTCCTGGCCGGCGCTGGTGTGGACACGAAGGTAGTGATCCTCCGATTCGACCGCGTAGATTTCGGCCGACCTCAGCTTGACCGGCAGCCGGTCGACGAAGGTCGCGCCGGGCGCCGCGTTCGCGACGGTTCCCGCCGCCGTGGCCGCAGGCTTTTCCATCACCTTCTCGATCAGTTGCGCCGCCGTCGTCAGCAAGGCCGAAACCACCACGACATAGGTGAATTGCTCCCCCCACCACCCCAGCTGCGCTATGTCGCCGTCGGTCGCCTCTATGGCCACCAGCCCCAGCGTGATCGGGATCGAGATCAGGAGCGGAAACGACGGCGATCTTCGCTGCAACATGCGCCTTTGGCATCCAGCGCTCGAATACCAGCGGGTTCAGGAACACCGACGCCGTAACCCCAACTCCCATCAGCAGCGTCCAGTAAGTCACCCGCTCGGGGAAGAAGTTGATCTCGCCCGTGCCATAGACCCCGAGCCAAGCGAACCCGACCCCGAGGGCAAGGGTCACGGCCGCCCATTTGGCGATATTCACAGCCCAGGCCGGCATCAGTCTCGATTAGCCCCGTCTTCTGGCGTTTCGCGGATGTATTTCGCGCTTCGCGAACGGTTTAGCGCCTTGGCTCGCGAAGCAAAACCGGCGTTTCACGTAATCCGCGTGGCGCAGACCCGCGCCTCGCCCGATCCTGACTTGGCCGAGAGCAAAACTCCGGCGATACGAGCAATTCGAAGCCCCGACTGAACGGAGTTCACAATGAAACGCTTCCCCACCCTCTCGCCCTTCCTGGCGGCGCTCGCGACCTTTCCGGCTCTTGCCGTCGCGACGGCTCTGGTCCTGCCCCAACCGGCCATGGCCGAAACCCCAGCCAAGCTGACGCTGACCGTGACCGGCATCAAGGAAGCCAAGGGCGCCCTGATGATCGCGGTCTATGACAAGGCGGGGTATGACACCGACAAGGCCGTCGCCCAGGCCATGGCCCCGGTTTCGGCCACCACCGTCACCACCACGATCGACCTCCTGCCCGGAAAATACGGCATCAAGCTGTTCCATGACGTGGATGGCGATGGGAAGATGGGCGCCAACCCGTTCGGCATGCCGATCGAGCCCTATGGCTTCTCCAACAACGCCCCGGCCCAGTTCGGCCCCGCCAAGTGGGACGCGGCGGCGTTCGACGTGACGGCGCCGTCCACTGCCCAAGCCATCAAGCTGAACTAGGGGCGCCGAACATGACACTCGCTCTCTCTCGCCGCGCCCTCCTCGGTTCCGGCATCGCTGCTGGCGCCGCTCTCGCGATCGCTCCCTCTGGTTTCGCCGACACCAAGCCCGCCGCCTGGACTCTCGGCTACACCACCGCTCCCGCCCAGGGCTTCGGCCCCTCGTCGATGAAACTGGTCTCCGGCAAGGCGCCCGCCGGCCTTCAGGGCGCCCTCTACCGCAATGGCCCCTCCCAGTTCCGTTATGGCGACAGTTTCGCCAGCCACTGGTTCGACGGCGACGGCATGGTGCATCGTATCGCCATCGAAGGCGGCAAGGCCGTCCACACCGGTCGCTTCGTCGAAACCGGAAAGCGCAAGGCCGAACAGGCAGCGAAGAAATTCCTCGCACCTGGCTTCTCGACCTCAGGCGACCCCTCCTACGCCGTCGGCAGCGCAGACGACGTCAACGCCGCCAACACTTCCGTGGTCATGTCGGGCGGCGAGATGCTGGCGCTGTGGGAAGCCGGCTCCGCCATCCGGCTTGATCCGGTGACGCTGGAAACGCGCGGAGCGAAAACCTGGCGGCCGGACCTCGCCGCCATGCCCTTCCTCGCCCACCCCAAGCGCGAGCCCGATGGCCGCCTGTGGAATCTCGCGGTCTCCAGCCTTTCCACCGGCGGCGGCCGTGTCGGCATCTACCGCATCGGCCCCACCGGCCAGCTCGAGGATTTCGGCATGGTCGATGTCGGCGCCGCGAGCTACATCCACGACTGGTCGATGACCGCGACCAAGCTCATCATCCTGGTCCAGCCCTGGATCAATGGCGGCGGCCGTCCCGGCATTGCCGCCTTCAAGTGGAAGCCGGAACTCGGCCTGCGCACGCTGATCGTCGACAAGGACGATCTGAAGAAGCAGCGCTGGGCCCAAGCGGATGCGCGCGCCTTCTACCACACCGGGGCAGGGTGGGAGGAAAGCGACGGGACGATCAAGCTCGATGTCTGCTTCTCGCGCGAGCCCGCGCTGGGCGTCGGCGGCGGCGTTTCGGAAATCCAGGGCAGGTACGAGCCCCGCAGCGATGCCTCCGGCGCAAGGCTCACGCAGATGGTTATCCCGCCCTCCGGAGACGCCAGGCTGATCGAGACAGGTCTCGCCGGAGAGTTCCCGCAGGTCGATCCGCGCTTCCACGGCCTCCGGCGCAGGCTCACCGCCATTGTCGGCGGCGGCGCGCCAGGCCGCCCCGGCGCAACCACGCTTTATGTCCATGACTGGGATGGCGGAAAAACTCAGGCCTACGATTACGGGCCCGACTACATCGCCGAGGAACACCTCTTCGTGCCCAAGCCCGGTGGCAGGACGGAGCGCGACGCCTGGCTGATCGGCACGAGCATCAATCTCGACGCCCGCCGCTCTGAGGTCTCTGTCTTCGACGCCTCCGACATCGAGGACGGCCCCGTCGTCACCTGGCGCGCCGACTATTCCTGGCCGCTGGGCTTCCACGGAACGTGGGCGTGAGGCGCAGTCCGCGTCGCGGACGAATTGGCTCGAAGCGTGCGAGGGCCGGGATCGGGCCCAGCCTCGGACGCCTTGAGGCGCGACGGGCCGGGAACAGGAATCACCTCGCCGTGGAAACGGCGGGTGATCTCCACACTCCGTAACAAGAATTTAGACGCGCGTGTCCGCGAAGCGGCGTAAGCACACTGGCAATCAAACACGCCAGACCAGCGCCGCCTCCGCCCCATGACCGTCTACCGCAACGTCGCGTCCCTCATCCTCGCCGTCATGCTGCTGCAGGCCGCTTCGGGCATCCTCAGCGTGTCGACGCCGCTGGCGCTCAGCTCCATGCAGGTGTCGGCGCTGGGCGTGGGCGTCGTTGCGGCCGTGTTCTCGGCCGGCTTCATGCTGGGCGCTTGGTTCGCGCCTGACGCGGTGCGCCAGGTCGGCCATATCCGCGCCTACTCGGCTGCGGCTGCAATCTACGCGGCAGGCATTCTCGGCATGGGGCTGGCCTTCGACCCCGTCGCCTGGGGGCCGCTCCGCTTTGCGCAGGGCGCGGCTTCCGCCGTGATGTTCACCGCCGCCGAAAGCTGGATCGCCGATTCGACGCCCCGCTCGAAGCGCGGCGGCGTCATGGGCATGTACCAGCTTCTCCTGAAAGTTGCGATGTCGTGTGGCCCGCTGCTGATCGTGGAACATGCGGCGCAGGATATCCGGCCCTTCATCTGGGCCGGCCTGCTGATGGTGCTCGCCGTCATCCCGCTCTGCGCCACGCGCCGCGCCCAGCCCGTGCTGCCCGACCGCGAAGCGCTCAGCCTCGCCAAGATGATGAAGATCCCGCCCGCGGCGCTCGCCGGCGCCATCGTCGCCGGCATCGCCAATACCGGCGTCACCAGCCAGCTTCCCCTCTATGCCCAGTCGCTTCAGCCGAACGCCGGCTCGGCCTCGGCCGCGTCGCTCTACATCGCTGCGATGCTGGGCGGCACGGTCACGCAGTGGCCAGCCGGATTGCTGTCTGACCGGATCGACCGGCGGCTTGTGGTGGCGGGCCTCGCCGCGATGGCGCTCGGCGCTTGCATCGCGCTGTTCCTGACGGCGGGAAAGGTATCCTTCTCGGTGACGGTGATGCTCGCGGCGCTGTGGGGCGCAGGCGCGCTGTCCTTCTATTCGGTCTCCGCCAGCCATGCGACTGACCGCACCGAGCCTGGACAGATCGCGCAGGTCATGTCCGGGATGCTGTTCATCTGGGCGGGCGGATCGGTGATCGGCCCCATCCTCACCGGCGTCACCGCCGACACGGAGCTCGGCCAGCCCGGCGTCTTCGCCGTCGTCTCGGCCCTCTACTTCGCCTTGTTCGCCGCCAACCTCTGGCGCGTGTCTGTGGTGAAGCGGCCAGGGGTGGAACAGCGCTCGCCCTTCGTCTCCGTTTCCGGCACCAGCGTGGTCGAGGGCGAGGTCGCCGGCGCCGCCCAGTCCGAGGCGGGGCCTGCGACTGCGTCGGGTCAGCCGGGCCTCAAGCCTGCCAGCTCGTCTGCCGACTAACTCCCGGCGGGCCGTTGAATCCCGAGGCGCTGCGCCGCGCGAGTGCCAAGTTGCCACGTGCGGCAGGGTGCGCTAATCGCCACGCTCGCGGGGCTGACAGCCCTCCCTCGAGGGGCGAATCTCATGAACATCCACGAGCATCAGGCGAAAGACGTCCTGAGGCAGTTTGGCGTGCCCCTGGCCAGCGGCGTGGCTGTTTTTTCCCTCGATGAAGCAAAGCGCGCGATAGACACGCTGCCCGGACCGCTCTGGGTGGTGAAATCGCAGATCCACGCAGGCGGACGCGGCAAGGGCAAGTTCATCGAGAAGGATGCCGGAGAGAAGGGTGGGGTGCGCCTCGGCTTCTCCAGGGAAGCAGGCGCTTGAGCCATGTGAAGGCGATGCTCGGCAAGCATCTCGTCACCAAGCAAACGGGCGCCGCCGGCCGCCAAGTCAACCGCATCTACATCGAGGACGGCGCGGACATCGCGAAGGAACTCTACCTGTCGCTTCTTGTTGATCGTGGTTCAGGGCGTGTGGCGTTTGTCGCCTCCACCGAAGGCGGCATGGACATCGAACAGGTCGCGCACGACACGCCCGACAAGATCATCACGTTGACGATCGACCCGTCGAAGGGCGTCACCGACGCCGACGCCGCCAAACTCTGTGATGCGCTCAACCTGAAGGACCAGGCCCGCACAGACATGCTCGGGTTGAGCAAGACGCTCTACAAGGCGTTCACCGAAAAAGACATGTCGATGCTGGAGATCAATCCGCTCATCGTCATGAAGAACGGCCGCGTGCGGGTGCTCGACGCAAAAGTGTCGTTCGACAACAACGCGCTGTTCCGCCACCCCGACATGCAGGCGCTGCGCGACAAGACCGAGGAAGACGAGAAGGAGATCGAGGCGGCGGAGTGGGACCTCGCCTACATCGCCCTCGACGGCACGATCGGCTGCATGGTCAACGGCGCGGGCCTCGCCATGGCGACCATGGACATCATCAAGCTCTATGGCGAAAGCCCCGCCAATTTCTGCGATGTCGGCGGCGGCGCCAGCGCCGAGAAGGTGACGGCAGCATTCAAGATCATCATGAAGGATCCCAACGTGAAGGGCATTCTCGTGAACATCTTCGGCGGCATCATGAAGTGCGACGTCATCGCCGAGGGCGTGCTCGCGGCGGTCAAGGAAACCAACCTCAAAGTGCCCCTCGTCGTGCGTCTCGAAGGCACCAACGTCGAGAAGGGCAAGCAGATCATCCGCGATAGCGGCCTCAACGTGATCCCCGCCAACGATCTCGACGACGCCGCCCAGAAGATCGTCGGCGCCGTGAAGGGCAGGAAATAGTCACATGTCCATCCTCGTCGACAGGAACACCAAGGTCCTGACCCAGGGCATGACCGGGGCGACCGCCACGTTCCACTCGGAGCAGGGCATCGCCTACGGCACGCAGATGGTCGGCGGCGTCACGCCAGGCAAGGGCGGCCAGAAATGGCAGGGCGTGCTGCCGGACGGCACGAAGGTCGAACGGCCCTTGTGGAACACCGTCGCCGAGGCCAAGGCCGCCACCGGCGCGACCGCCACCGTGATCTATGTCCCGCCGAAATTCTGCGCCGCCGCCATCGAGGAAGCGATCGACGCCGGGATCCCGCTGATCGTCACCATCACCGAAGGCGTCCCCGTGCTCGACATGGTGCGCGTCAAGGACAAGCTGCTGAAGTCGAAGTCGCGCCTTGTCGGCCCCAACTGCCCGGGCGTCATCACTCCGGGGGAGTGCAAGATCGGCATCATGCCCGGCCATATCCACAAGCGCGGCTCGGTCGGCATCGTCTCACGCTCCGGCACGCTGACCTACGAGGCGGTGTTCCAGACCACGCAGGAAGGCCTTGGCCAGTCCTCTTGCGTCGGCATCGGCGGCGATCCCGTGAAGGGCACCGACTTCATCGACGTGCTCGAACTCTTCCTGAAGGATGACGAAACCAGGTCGATCGTCATGATCGGCGAGATCGGCGGCTCGGGCGAGGAAGACGCCGCGCAATTCCTGAAGGACGAGGCGAAACGTGGCCGGAAAAAGCCGATGGTCGGCTTCATCGCCGGCCTCACCGCTCCCAAGGGTCGGACCATGGGCCATGCAGGGGCAATCGTTTCCGGCGGCAAGGGCGACGCCGAATCCAAGATCGCCGCGATGGAATCAGCGGGCATCCGGGTCTCTCCGTCGCCGGCGCGGCTGGGCAAGACGATGTCGGAGGTTTTGAAACGCTAGCGTTTCAAAACAGGGTCGGAAGTGCTCAAGGGCTGATCGCCGGCGCGTAAGGCATGCACTTCCACCCTGATTTCGCGGCAGATTACGCCGTCGAAACGATCCGGTTACCGGTAACTGCGATATGAGCACAATGTCTCACCTCAAAGGGTTGAGTCGGCTCGCAAAAAGCGACATCTGAGCACCACCAAAAGGCGGGCGGAGCACGGGCTCCCATTCGCCCATCAGGACGACATTCATGACGATCGAGGCCCATTCTGGTGGTGCAATGGCGGGCGAAGCTCGCAGCTCAAGCAACGAAGCGATGCTGGACACCGCCTTCCTCTATGGCGCCAACGCCGCCTGGATCGAGCAACTGCACGCCCAGTATTCCGAGGACCCGACCTCCGTCCCCGAAAGCTGGCAGGAATTCTTCAAGGGCGTCGCCGACACGGCCGACGAGGCGACCCGCCAGGCCCGGGGTCCGGAATGGCGCGAGCCGCTCAAAGTCCAGAACGGCGAACTCGTCTCCGCGCTCGATGGCAACTGGGCGACCGAAGCGAAGAAGGAGCCGAAGAAATCGCCGCAGGTCGGCCCGGCTCTTTCGCCCCAGAACCTGTCGCAGCAGGTCCAGGACTCGATCCGCGCGCTGATGATGATCCGCGCCTACCGCATTCGCGGTCACCTTGCCGCCCACCTCGACCCCCTCGGCATCCTCAAGCGCGAGGAACAGCCCGAGCTCGATCCCAAGACCTACGGCTTCGGCCCCAAGGACATGGACCGCAAGATCTACATCGACAACGTGATGGGCCTCGACTACGCGACCCCGCGCCAGATGATCGACATCCTGAAGCGCACCTATTGCGGCACGTTCGCGGTCGAATTCATGCACATCTCGGATCCGGAGGAGAAATCCTGGATCCAGTCGCGCATCGAAGGCAAGGACAAGGAAATCTCGTTCACCCCCCAGGGCAAGCGCGCCATCCTCAAGAAGCTCGTCGAGGCCGAAGCGTTCGAGCGTTTCCTGCACAAGCGCTATCCCGGCACCAAGCGGTTCGGCCTTGATGGCGGCGAAGCCTGCGTCCCGGCGCTCGAACAGATCATCAAGCGCGGCGGTGCGCTCGGCATCGACGAGATCATCCTTGGCATGCCGCATCGCGGCCGCCTCAACGTCCTCGCGGCGGTGATGGGCAAGCCGTATCACAAGATTTTCTTCGAGTTCCAGGGCGGCAACACGCAGGGCGGCGACGACTACGGCTCGGGCGACGTCAAATACCACCTCGGCGCCTCGTCGGACCGCACCTTCGACAATCACAAGGTCCACCTGTCCCTGACGGCGAACCCGAGCCACCTCGAAATCGTCAACCCGGTCGTGCTCGGCAAGGCGCGCGCGAAACAGTCATTCGATCTTGCTGAAGACCGCCGCGCGTCGCGCGCCAAGGTCTTGCCGATGCTGCTCCATGGCGACGCCGCCTTCGCAGGGCAGGGCGTCGTCTCCGAATGCCTGGCGCTCTCTGGCCTCACCGGCTACCGCACGGGCGGGGCGATGCACTTCATCGTCAACAACCAGATCGGCTTCACGACGGCGCCGAGCTTCTCGCGCTCCTCGCCCTATCCGTCTGATGTCGCGTTGATGGTCCAGGCGCCGATCTTCCACGTCAACGGCGACGACCCGGAAGCCGTCGTCCACGCCGCCAAGGTCGCCACCGAATACCGCCAGAAATTCTGCAAGGACGTCGTCATCGACATGTTCTGCTACCGCCGGTTCGGCCACAACGAGGGCGACGATCCGACGATGACGCAGCCGATCATGTACGCGAAGATTCGCGACCAGCTGTCGACCCGCGAACTCTATTCGCGCCGCCTGATCGAGGAAGGCGTCATGACCGAGCAGTCGGTCGAGAACATGATCGCGGAGATGGACGCCCATCTCGACAGCGAGTTCGAAAAGTCGAAGACCTTCAAGCCCGGCTCTGCCGACTGGCTCGACGGCAAATGGGCTGGCCTTGGACTGCCCAAGGACGAGGAGGGCCGCGGCAAGACCGGCGTTCCCGGTCCAAAACTGAAAGCCATCGGCAGGCAGATCACGGAAGTCCCGCCCGGCTTCAACATCCACAAGACGGTCGCCCGCACGATCGAATCGCGCCGCAAGATGGCCGAGACCGGCGCCAACGTCGACTGGGGCATGGCCGAGCACATGGCCTTCGCCACGCTGGTCGATGAAGGCTTTCCTGTGCGGTTGTCAGGCCAGGATTCCTGCCGCGGCACCTTCACCCAGCGCCACTCCCACCTGATCGACCAGGTGACAGAGGAGCGCTACACGCCGCTCAACCATGTCAGCGCGACGCAGGCCAACTACGAAGTCATCGACTCGCTGCTCTCCGAAGAGGCCGTGCTCGGCTACGAGTATGGCTATTCGCTCACCGCCCCGAACACGCTCGTCCTCTGGGAAGCGCAGTTCGGCGACTTCGCCAACGGCGCCCAGGTCCTGTTCGACCAGTTCATCTCCTCGGGCGAGCGCAAATGGCTGCGCATGTCCGGCCTCGTCTGCCTTCTGCCGCACGGCTATGAGGGCCAGGGCCCGGAACACTCCTCCGCCCGCCTTGAGCGTTTCCTGCAGATGTGCGCTCAGGACAACATGCAGGTCGTCAACTGCACGACGCCGGCGAACTATTTCCACGCGCTGCGCCGCCAGGTCCATCGCGACTTCCGCAAGCCGCTCATCGTCATGACGCCGAAGTCGCTGCTGCGCCACAAGCGCGCCGTCTCCTTCTTCAAGGACATGGGGCCGACCACTTCGTTCCACCGCATCCTCGTCGACGGCGCGGAAGTGCCGGAGTGCAAGGCTGAGGTCACGTTGAAGCCGGACAAGGACATCCGCCGCGTCGTGATGTGTTCGGGCAAGGTCTATTTCGACCTGTTCGAAGAGCGCGAGAAGCGCAAGATCGACGACGTCTACCTCCTGCGCATCGAGCAGCTCTACCCGTTCCCGGTCGCGCCGCTGATGAAGGAGCTCACCCGCTTCCCGCAGGCCGACATGGTCTGGTGCCAGGAAGAGCCGCGCAACATGGGCTCGTGGTCGTTTGTCGATTGGAACATAGAAAAGACGCTCGAAAGGCTCGACACGAAGCACAAGCGCCCGCGCTATGTCGGCCGTCCCGCCTCGGCTTCGACCGCCGCCGGCACGATGGCGCTGCACCAGAAGGAACTCCAGGCGTTCCTCGACGCGGCATTCGAGAAATAGCCAAGTCACCCTTGGGCGACCCCTAGGAATTCCGCGCGAGACAATCGTCTACGCGGCCAGACCCTCGACGCCTGTCGGAGGCGCCACACCCAGCGGAAAGCGTATCGTGACCGTCGTGCCAGGCGTATCCGGCAGCGCTGGAATGATCGCGCCGCCCAGTTGCCGCACGAAGATGGCCACATAGTCGCCGCCACGCGTTTCGGGCGCCTTTGCGGCGTCGGTCTTCTGGAGGCCGACGCCGTCGTCGGCCACCACCAGCTCGATCTGGTCGCTCACCTGCCTCGCGCACAGCACAACCCGTCCCACACCCGCCGGGAAGGCGTGCTTGATGGCGTTGGTCGCGAGCTCATTGACCAGCAGGCCGAAGGGCACCGCCCGTTCGGGGTCGATCTCGATCGCCTCGGCCGTGACGTCGATCCGGATCTTCGCGTTTCCCAGAAGGCTGGCCGACACGGACCTGGCGATTTCCTTGAGGTAGCCGTCCACCGCAACCGCTCCGCCCCGGCTGGAATGCGAGATCAGGTCGTAGAGCTGGGCAATCGCGCCGATCCGCGTCTGCATTGCCCGATAGCCCTGGACACAAGGCTTGGGCGTCGAGCGGACTTCGTAGGCGATCAGGCCCACGATGATCTGCAGGTTGTTCTTGATCCGGTGGGATATCTCGTTGGTGAGGGTCAGCGCATCGCGCTCGCGCTGTTTGCGGTCGGTGATGTCCTCGAACGCCAGCAGCATGCGGTGGGCATGGTTGCCGGGCTGCGTAATCTTGCGGGCGTTGAGGTTGAACACGCGGCGCCCGAGGCCGGGAAAGACGTCCTCGATCTCGAAATTTTCGAACGGTTTGTTCTCGGGCAACACCTTGTCCATCAGGTGGCGCAGCGCCGGCACGTCCCACTGATGCTGGCCTAGCTCCGACACGCGCCGACCGCGCGCCTCGGCCTGTGTGATGCCGAAGATGGTCAGGAAAGCCTTGCTCGCCGTCACCACCGTCATGTCGGTCTCAAGGACGACGAGCGGATCGCGGACTGTATCGACAATGCTCTGCGCCAGTTGCCAGTTGCGCTTGCTCTCCTTCCGGGCCGCGCGCTCCTCGCTGACATCCTCGATGGCGAGCAGGATGGATCCATCATTGTCGCCAGGTTGATAGATCTTGCGCGCGTTGACCAGCATCGTGCGTCGGCCAATCGTCGGAAAATCATGTTCGACCTCGAAACCTTCGACCGACGCGCGATGCGGGATCACGCTTTCAAGTAGGGTACGCAACGCCGGAATGTCCCACTGGCGGTTACCGAGATCGTAGATCAGGCAGCCCTCTGTCTCGCCGCGGCTGGTGCGAAACGTCTGGTAGAAGGCGCGGTTGGCTGAGGTGATGTTCAGGTCCTTGTCGAGCACGAGAAGCGCGCTTGGAACGGTATCGACGATTTCTGCGGCGGCAATTTCGGGCAAGACGGTTCTTCCTTGTGCAGGCTGGTTGGGATCAGGCCGCCAGCATGCCGTCGACGGACGCGTGCAGCTGGTTGGGCGTGTATGGCTTGCCCAGGAAGTGCGAGCCCTTGACGAACAGGGCCTTGAGCTGGTCCGTGGCCGAGTTTCCGGTGGTGTAGAGCACGCGCAGGCCCGGCCGGATCGCCATGGCCTGGCGCGCAAGTTCGCACCCGCCGAATACGGCCGTCTTCAGGTAGATATCGGTGAACAGCGCATCGACAGGCTGGCCCGACCGCAGGATCGCCAGCGCGTCTTCCACATTGTCGGCGAAGAGCGTGCTGTGACCCCAGTCTTCAATGTACATGCCCGCCAGTTCGCGGGTGAACAGCTCGTCCTCGACGATCAGGATAGCGGCCATCTTGAACTCTACTCCCCGCGCCGCCCGCTCGCGGCACTCCCTCTCCTTCAGCGCAGGATGCGTCTGCCAGAGGCGTTCCTGTTTATAAGGAGGGCAGCAGCACAACCCCGCGCGAAAGGCCCGGTTCCGCAAACGCCCGATTTATCTTCACGCGGTCGTTCGCGGGGCTCGCACGTCGAGGCTGGTCCGTTAACCGGTTGGCGGCGCGGGAGGACTCCCGCTGGCGGCCAAGCGACCCCACATGCTGCAAAACCCGGCAAAACACCTCGCCAGACTCCGCATTTTACCCTCCCCAAGCCGCCCATCCGGGGCTAAACCCTCCGCCAACCGATTGTTCGCCTGACAGGCGATCAAGCCATCGATCTGGAGACGTCATGGACATCAAGGTCCCCGCAATGGGCGAAAGCGTGACAGAGGGCACGCTCGCCAACTGGCTCGTGAAGCCGGGCCAGTCCGTGAAGCAGGACGATCCGATCGCGGAAATCGAGACCGACAAGGTCGCCGTCGAGGTGCCTGCGCCCGCCTCCGGCGTCATCACCGAACAGCTCGTCAAGGAAGGCGAGACCGTCCAGATCGGCAAGATCATCGCCCGCCTCACCGAAGGCGCCACTGGAACCGCCGCGCCGGCCAAGCCCGCCGCATCCGCCGCACCGCCCCCAGCCAAGGCCAACGGCCCCGCCACCGCGCGCGCTACCGACAAGGTCGCGCCCTCCGTCACCCGCATCGCCGCCGAAGCCGGCGTCGATCCCGCCGACATCCCCGGCAGCGGCAAGGGCGGCCGCGCCACCAAGGGCGATGCGCTCTCCTACGTCGCCAGCAACCCGGCCCCCGCGCCCGTCGCTGCTCGCGCTCCCGAAGTCCCGCACACGCCGCGCGCACTCGGGCCGCGCGAGGAACGCGTGAAGATGACGCGCCTGCGCCAGACCATCGCGCGCCGCCTCAAGGAAGCCCAGAACACCGCGGCCATGCTGACGACGTTCAACGACGTCGACATGTCGGAAGTGATGGAGCTGCGGAAGCGCCACAAGGACGCTTTCGAGAAGAAGCACGGCGTCAAGCTCGGCTTCATGGGCTTCTTTGTGCGCGCCTGTGTGGCGGCTCTCAAGGAAGTCCCGAGCGTCAACGCAGAGATCGACGGCGGCGACATCATCTACAAGAATTTCTACAACATCTCGGTCGCCGTCGGCACCGACAAGGGCCTTGTCGTGCCCGTGGTGCGCGATGCCGATGCGATGACCCTCGCCGAGATCGAGTCCGAGATCGGCCGCCTCGGCGCGCTCGCCCGCGACGGCAAGCTCTCGATGGACGACCTGCAGGGCGGCACCTTCACGATCTCGAACGGCGGCGTCTATGGCTCGTTGATGTCGACGCCGATCCTCAACCCGCCGCAGTCCGGCGTGCTCGGCATGCACCGCATCGAGGAGCGGCCGGTCGTCGTCGAGGGCAAGATCATCGCCCGCCCCATGATGTATCTCGCCCTCAGCTATGATCACCGTCTGGTCGACGGCAAGGAAGCGGTCACCTTCCTCGTCCGCGTCAAGGAAGCCCTCGAAGATCCGGAACGCCTGCTGCTCGATCTTTGAGGCGGCATGGATCCGGAGGCTTTCTCCAACGGCCTTCTCGAATGGATCGTGCGCGGCGCGGGCCTGCTCTGGCTGGTCGGCAGCTTCATGCTGTTCCGCCAGATTCGCGCCGAGATGGCCCTCGACACGATGACGGCCAGTCTCGAAAAGACAGCGCGCGAGCTGGACGCGCAGTCCGGCGAGCCGCCCCGGATGAAGCCGGCCGATCCCGACGAAGACTGGACCGACAGGGACGACCGGGCCCGCCGCGGCTGGATCGCGGCGCAGGCGGTGGTGCTCACGGCCACGGCGCTGGCCATGCTGATGCTCCACCCGTTCGCATCGTGGATGGTGGGCCTCCTGGTGCTGGGGCAGGGCTTCTATTTCTTCTGGCGTGAATACACCGCCCGCCGCGCGCCCTCCCCGACAGCGGCCGAACACGCCCGGCCCAGCAAGGCCACCGTCAATGCCGGCTGGATGTCGCTGTTCGTTGCAATCCTCGTATGGCTCGCGGCCTATCGCGGCCTGCTGCACTAGACTAGATTCGCCCCGAAGACGGCTGGAGGTCTGGCGCATGTTGGAGACAGGGGCATGAGGCGGCTGGCGGCGCTTCTCCTCATCGCGACATCGGCCTGGCTCCTCTACCAGGTCATCCAGGAATTCATCGGCATGTCCAATCTCGCTCTCGACGCCCGCTTCATGCGCCAGCTCGGCAACATAAACTTCCTCGTTCCCGCGGTCGGCGCCGTCCTCGGTCTGCTCGGAGGCCTTGTCGCCTTCTTTGGCGGCGTCGGAGGGGCGGCCCTCGCGATGTGCGGAGGCGTGGTCGCCGCGGGTTTCTTCCTCTATGCGGGCGATCCGTTCTGGAGCGGCGACTGGAAGGTCTGGAAGAACGAAGCCGCGGTCGGTCTCGCCATCCTCATCCTCTCCGGCGTCGCCGCCATCATGGGCCGCCGCTGACCCGAAAACATGATGTGGGCCTTGAGCGTCCGTCACGATTCAGGGGCCGAAACCAGCAGCCTTCGCCTCCATATTCCGTTTGGCGATCCCTGCCTCGGCGCGTATAGGTTCGCGCGAATTTCGACACGCGGGACAGCGACATGAGCGACAGCTTTGACGTGGTCATCATCGGCGCAGGGCCAGGCGGCTACAACTGCGCCACGCGCTGCGCCCAGCTCGGGCTCAAGACCGCGATCATCGAGAAGAACGACAGGCTCGGCGGCACGTGCCTCAACGTCGGCTGCATCCCATCCAAGGCGCTGCTTCACGCCTCTGAACTCTACGAGACCGCCGGCAAGGATTTCGCCGGGCTCGGCATCGAGGTCTCGGGCCTCAAGCTCAACCTCGACGCCATGCTGAAGCAGAAAGTTGACGCCGTTAACGGCCTCACGGCCGGCGTCGCCTTCATCATGAAGAAGAACAAGGTGACCGTGATCAACGGGACCGGCCGCATCGATGGTCCTGGCCGCGTGGTGGTCGGCAGTCAGGTGATCGAGGCGAAGAACATCGTCATCGCCACCGGCTCCGAGCCGACGCCTCTGCCCGGTGTCGAGATCGATGAGGAGCGCATCATCTCCTCCACCGGGGCGCTGTCCCTCAAGTCCGTTCCGAAGAAACTCGTCCTCATCGGCGCCGGCATCATCGGCCTCGAACTCGGCTCCGTCTGGCGGCGTCTCGGCTCGGAAGTCGTCGTGGTCGAATATCTCGACCGTATCCTCCCTGGCGCCGATGGCGAGATCGCCAAGCAGGCCCAGCGCCTGTTCACCAAGCAGGGCATGGAATTCAAGCTCGGCATGAAGGTCACCGGCGTCGAAAAGCTGAAGTCGAGGCTCAAGCTCTCGATGCAGCCCTCGGCCGGCGGCGAGACCGAATCGCTCGACGCCGATGTCGTCCTCGTCGCCATCGGCCGCCGCCCCTACACGCAAGGCCTCGGGCTCGATAGCGTCGGCGTCCTCCCCGACAAGCGCGGGCAGATCGCCAACGACCACTTCCGCACCTCCGCCCCCGGCGTATGGGTCATTGGCGATGTCACAACCGGGCCGATGCTGGCCCACAAGGCGGAAGATGAAGCCGTCGCCTGCGCCGAACTCATCGCGGGCAAGGCGGGCCATGTGAACTACGGAATCATCCCCGGCGTCGTCTACACCAAGCCCGAGATCGCCTGGGTCGGAAAGACCGAGGAAGAGCTCAAAGCCGAAGGCGTCGCCTACAAGACCGGCAGGTTTCCGTTCTCGGCCAACTCTCGCGCCAGGACCAACCACGAGACGGACGGCCTCGTTAAGATTCTCGCGGACGCGGCGACCGACCGCGTGCTCGGCGCCCACCTCATGGGCGTCGGCGTCGGCGAGATCATTGGCGAGGTCTGCGTCGCCATGGAATTCGGCGCGTCCAGCGAGGATATCGCCCGCACATGCCACGCCCACCCGACGCTCACGGAAGCAGTTCGGCAAGCGTCCATGGCAGTCGAGGGCTGGACCATGCAGATGTGAATCGGCATGCTGCTTGCTGGTGCGGGGCGTATGGACTCAGCGAAACAAGCTGAGCGACGTGGAGGAACGGCTTGAGCACCGTTGCGGCCCTGACCGGTGAACTCGCCCAGGCGCGCGAGGCTGTCTCCGGCAGGCTCAAGGGCATCGATCCCACCGATTTCGCGGCCATGCGGCGCGCCTATGATGCGTTCGCCGAGAATGACCCCATGCCCGACATGGCGACGCAGTCCGAGATTGATCTTGGCGGCGTCTCCTGCCTCGGCTTGCTTCCGAAAGGCGCCAGCGGCGACCATGTCGTGCTGTGGTGCCATGGCGGCGGCTTCGCGATGGGCTCGTCGCGTTCCCACAAGGGTCTCGCCAGCCAGGTGTCGGCCATCGCCGGCACAGCCACGGTGATCCCCGACTATCGTCTCGCGCCCGAACACCGGCATCCCGCAGCGCTCGAAGATTGCGTTGCGGCCTACCACGCCGTGGTCAAGGAAGGCGTCCAGCCCAATCGCGTCATCCTCGCGGGCGATTCGGCCGGCGGCGGCCTCGCCGTGGCTGCGGCGATGAAGCTGAAAGAGCAGGGCGCGCGCATGCCGGCGGGTCTCCTGCTCCTCAGCCCGTGGGTCGATCTCGCCAATCGCGGCTGGAGCCATTCCTCGAAAGCCCAGCGCGATCCCTTCCTCACCTCGAACGGCCTTGCCGTCCGCGCCCAGCAGTATCTCGGCGAAGGCTCGGCCAACTTCTCCATCCTCGACGCCGACCTGCGCGGCCTTCCGCCGGCCTTCATCCAGACCGGCGAGGCCGAAATCCTGATGTCGGATTCAACCGCGCTCGCCGAACGCCTCGGCGCTTCGGGCGTGCCGGTCAGTCTCGAAATCTGGCCCGAGATGTTCCACGTCTTCCAGGCGCGCTATCCGATCCTTTCCTCCGCCCGCCAGGCCATCCAGCGTCTCGGCCAGTGGGCGGCGGCGCACGTGGGCAAGTGATCGCCCTCCGCGCAACAACCTGAAATCTCGCTCACTTCGCGCGCGCCCCGATTGCGCGTGCTGAAGAACGGGCCTATCCCCGCCTCATGACCGCGACCGTCCGGCTTGTCCGACTTCAGAAGCGAGCTCTCATCGAGCTTGCGCCGGTGCGTCGCGTCTAGAGCGACAAGGCCGGCGGCGGAAAGCCGGCGGCCCTCGTCCCCCCGCCTCTCCGTCTCGATCTGAAGACGAGGCGGGCCCGAGAGGACGAGAGAGTGCAGATGACCACCGCCGCCATTCCCACCGAATCCGAAAGCCGAAACCGGCTGATCGGCGTATGCCTCGCCGCCGGCGGGGCGGGCCTCTTCTCCCTCAAGGGCGTGGTGATCAAGCTTGCCTTCGCCGAGGGCATCGGCGTGCCGCAGCTGCTGACGCTGCGCATGGCCATGTCGCTGCCTGTCTATCTCGCCATCGGCGTCTTCGCCTACATGCGCGCGAAGCAGAAGCCGTCGGCGAAGCTTTTCGCGATCGCCGCGGGCCTTGGCATCATGAGCTACTGCCTGTCCTCGTGGATGAACTTCGAGGGCCTGAAATACATCTCTGCCCAGCTCGAACGCCTGATCCTCTACATCTACCCGACACTGGTGGCCCTGTTGTCGTTCTTCTTCCTGAAGGAGAAGATCACGCAACGCCACATCCTCGCGCTTGTCCTCGCCTATGCCGGCGTCGCCATCCTGTTCGGCGCCGAGATCGGCCACCAGGGGCCCCAGGCCGTGCTTGGAAGCGCGCTATGTTTTGCCGGCGCGGTGATCTACGCGATCTACGTCACATCCTCGAAAGGCGTCATTTCGCGCATGGGGTCGACTCTGTTCACCGCCTTCGGGATGAGTGCAGCCTCCATCGTCTTCCTCGCCTACAGCGGCGCCGACATGGTGCTGCACGCCCCGCCGCCGGTCAGCGCCAATGGCCTCTGGCTCAGCTTCGTGCTGGCGATGCTGTGCACCGTGATTCCCAGCTTCATGATCGCCGAAGCCATCAGCCGCATCGGCCCCGGTCCGATGAGCGCCATCGGCGGCGTTGGCCCCGTGGTCGCGGCCTGGGCCGCGGTCGTCATCCTGCACGAACCCTTCGGCTGGCCCCACATCGCCGCGATGGCGCTGACGATCCTCGGCGTCTGGCTCCTCGCCAAGCCGCGGATCACGCGAACGGCAGGCGCAAGGACCTGGTGATCAGGCCGCCAGCGCCGGCGTCACGATCTCATGCCCGACCATCCCCGCAAACGCGATGGTGGTGAGGTCTTCGAGGAACGGCCCGATCGCCTGGCACGCCAGCGGCAGGCCCGCCCGGTTGACCCCCAGCGGAATCGCGGTCGAGGGCAGGTTGGCCACGGTCGCGATTCCCGCCCAGCCGAGCTGCGCGCCAAAATTGCCCGGCTCGCCATCCATGATCAGCGAGCGCTTGCGCCAGTCCGCCTCGTCCGTGTGGGGGAAGGCGGGCGTGCCGAACGCCGGGCAGAGCACGATGTCGAAATGCCGGAAGAAGTCGGACCATTGCCGCCGCAGCCGGTGCTGCGCGTCCAGATGGTCCATCCAGTCATGCGCCGAGATCGGCGGTCGCGACGGATTGGCCGAGCGCCGCGTCGTGATCGTGTGCAGCATGGCCTGGTAGGTCTTCCACGACGAGGCGATGTCCGGCAGCAGGCTCGACTGCCGCGCCACGCTCGCCCCTTCCTTGGTGAGGTGATCAGCGAGGTCCTCGATCGCGCCATGGATGTCCGAATCCGCGCCCGCCGCCGGATGCTGGTCCAGCACGAAAACCCGGAAGCTCTTGAGGCTGCCATGCCGGGGCAGGGGCAGCACCAGCTTGTTGGCCGGCGCCTCCGCATCGGGCCCGGCCACCACTTGCAGCGCGGTTGCGAGGTCGGCCGCCGAGCGCGCAATCGGTCCGATCACGCTCAGCATCGGCGCCGCCGCCACCAGCCCGCCATAGGCATGTCCCCCCATCGGAATCACGCCATAGCTCGTCTTGTGTCCATAGACGCCGCAGAACGCCGCCGGCACGCGCACCGAGCCGCCGATGTCCGATCCCAGCTCCAGCGCCGAGAACCCCATCGCGATCGCCGCTGCCGACCCGCCCGACGATCCGCCTGCCGACCGTGTCACATCATGCGGATTGTTCGTCCGGCCATAGATCGGGTTCGCCGACTGCCAGTCCGCCAGCGCCGGCGGCACGTTGGTCTTGCCAAGGATCACCGCACCCGCAGTCTTCAGACGCTGCACCGTCAGCGCGTCCTCGCGTGCGCGATGCTCGACATGTTCGGTGAAGCCCCATGTCGTGGGATGCCCGCGCAGGTCGAAGCTTTCCTTCACCGTCATCGGTATGCCGAGCAGGGGCCTGGTTTCGCCGCGTGCGATGGCGGCGTCGGCGTTGCGCGCATCCGCCCGGGCGCGTTCGAAATCGCGCACCACAACAGCGTTGATCCTGGAATCGAGCGCCTCGATCCGTGCGATCTGCGCGTCGCACAGCTCCAGCGCGCTGAAGCTCTTCTTCTTGAGGCCCGCGGCGAGGCCCGCTGCAGTCGTCCGCGCAAGGTCGAGGCTCATGGGGCTCACATTAGCGCCGGTAGCCCTGCGAGTCTCGGTCCCTCAAGTGATCTTGCCGTCCGCAATCCTTGCCGGAAAAGTGATCCTCGCCGGGGGCTTGCCGCAGCGTCGAGTCG
Organism: uncultured Alphaproteobacteria bacterium; assembly: GCA_963718145.1. Classification (GTDB taxonomy): domain Bacteria; phylum Pseudomonadota; class Alphaproteobacteria; order Caulobacterales; family Hyphomonadaceae; genus UBA7672. The sequence goes on from CAVQYJ010000020.1 coordinate 684,651, forward strand.
GACGCATCCTCTATCGCTGATAGGCGCCAGAGCCCGCTTGCGAGCAGGGCATGAGAGCGTCGTCGCAGGGTTGCGGTTCAGGCGATCCGCTCGGTGGGACCATAGGGAGAGACATGGAATGACCACAACAACCTCGTTGAGGGGCGCCGCCGCGATTGCGGTGCTCTCCGCCATCGCCGCGCCTGCTTTCGCGCAGGGCGCTGCGCCGGCCGCCTCGACGCTGCTCGGCGTCAACTGCAACGCGCCGCCAGCCTATCACTGCCCAGACACGGCCTGCGAAAGCCCCGTCGTCACCCAGCCGGGCAACACGGTCGAGATGAAGACGCGCCGCACCTACTTCCTCGACTGCCCAGCAGGCTACAGGCCAGGCGATAAGGTCAACGTGGTGCTGTCGCTGCACGGCGGCGGCTCCTACGCCAACTGGCAGCGCAACTATGCGCCCTTCTTCGACCAGAAGGACAAGTACAAGCTCGTCATCATCACGCCCGGCTCGCCCACCCGCACCTGGAGCGCGGCGGACGACGAATACCTGCACAACATCGTCGACTCGGTCGTCGGCACGGTCGGCAAGCCGAATGTCGACCGCTTCATTCTGGCCGGCCACAGCCAGGGCGGCATGACGTCCAACCGCATCATCTGCACCGACTATTTCAAGGACAAGGTCGACGTGCGCATCTCGCTCTCGGGCGGACGCATCGGCCCGACCACGTCCGCCGGCCGCGGCTTTGGCGGCGGCGGGCAGCCGGTCTACCAGCAGGTCCCCGGCGCGCCTGCGCCAGCAGCTCCGGCACGCCCGGCGGGCGCAGCCGCTGCAGCCGCACCCGCAGGCCCCGCTGGCGGCGCATGCGACTACTCCTTCATCTTCACCAACGGAGAATATGAGACCGTCCCCGGCGAAACCTCGCCGCTGGCCGAAAAGTTCGGATGCCAGCCCCGCCGCAAGGAAGAAGACGTCGTCGATCCCAAGGCCGGCTATGTCTGGGACGCCACGCGCCAGGACCCGGGCACCGATGGCTGGGGCCACTATCCCCGCTCAGGGCGCGCTGCGGTCTATGTCTATCCAGGCTGCAAGGACGGCCGCGTCGTCGCCGACGTGGTGCGCCTGCAGAAAGGCCACACCGAAGGCCTCGAGCCCAACGTCACCGAAAAGCTGATCTCGCTCGCCGTCTCGGCCAAGGGCGGCAAGATCAGGACCGGCGCATGGACGCCGCCGCCTCCGCCGCCCGCGCCGGCGGGATTTGGCGGACCGCCTGCGGCGGCCCCGGCCGCAGCGCCTGCGGCGCCGCGGAACTGAGACATCAGGACGGGCGCGCTCCGGCGGCAGGGCAACCTGCCGCCGGTTGCGTTTTCATTCCGAGTCGCTACCTCGCTCCGGTACAAGTCGAGGGAGTTAGCCGATGCCGAAAATCCGTCCGGGCCTCGCTGCCGCCGTGCTGCTCACGGCTTGTGCGCCGGCCTCGCCGCTGGCCAGCGACCTCGACCTCATGGGCATGGACCCGTTCTGGGCGATCCAGATCAACACCGCGACAAAGACGTCGAAGCTCAGCCTGCAGGGCGCCGGCGACATGGCTGCCACCTATCCGGTCCAGTCCAGGGGCGCCGTCCAGGACTCCATCGTCCTCACCTCGCAATCGCCTGCCGGCGACATCGTGATGACGCTCGTTCCCTCGGGCAAATGCCAGGACGGCATGTCTGATCGCCAGTATCCCTGGGCCGCCACCGTCACCTTCAAGGGCCAGACCTTCGAGGGATGCGCCGGCCCGAAGGAAAGGCCCAAGGCCTAAGTCACGCCCGCGGATGCGCCTCAGCGTGCACTTTCATCAGCCGCGCTGCATCGACGCCGGTGTAGATCTGCGTCGTCGACAGGCTGGCGTGTCCGAGCAGCGCCTGGATCGAGCGCAGGTCGCCGCCATTGGCCAGCAGGTGCGTCGCGAACGAATGGCGCAAGGCATGCGGCGTCGCCGTCTCCGGCAGGCCAAGCCGGTGGCGCAGCGACTCCATCAGCCGCTGCACCATGCGCGGGTTCAGCGGACCGCCTTTCAGCCCACGGAAAATCTGCTCGTCCGGCGCGGACGGATAGGGGCACATCTTCACATACTCATTCACCGCATCGCGCACCGGCTTGATCAGCGGCACGAGGCGCACCTTGCGGCCCTTGCCCATCACGCGCAGGGATTCCGGCGCGGGCACGTCGCGCCCCGTCAGCCCCAACGCCTCAGACAGGCGAAGCCCCGCGCCGTAGAGCAGCGACAGGATCGCAGCATCCCGGGCCAGCGCCCATTCCGGCGTCTCCAGCACGGGATCGCCGTCGCCGGCCATTTCGATGGTCTTCGGCGCGATCGACTCGGGCAGCGGACGCGGCAGGCGGTGCGGCCGCCGCGGCGTCTCGAACATCATCGCCTTCGCGTTGGGAGAATCCAGCCGCCGGTCGAGAAACTTGAAGAACGCCCTCAGGCTCGATGCCGCCCGCGCCCGCGAGGAGGCCGCCAGACTGTCCTCGCTGCGCCGCTTGGCCAGCCACGCGATCACGTCATGGCGCGACAGCCGCGCCAGGTCCGGCACATGCGGCTCCTGCCCCAGATGCCCGACCAGGAATTCGATGAAGTTTCCGACGTCGCGCTGGTAGGCCTCGATGGTCTTTTCCGATGCGCGGCGCTCGGTCCTCAGCCAGACCGTGAACTCCTGCAGCGCTTCCCGGGCCGAATGCGGCTTGCTCATCGCACGCAGCATCCTCGCGTGGGATTAAGGGGATGTTTCCTCAAGCCCGCCTTCAGCCGTCCACAGGTCTGCCGGCCTTGCCGGCGCAGGGCGCCAAACGACTGCGAAACGGCCGCGATCACCAGAGTTTGACCCGGCGCCAAAAAACATTCACAAACTTTGCCCTCTACGACCTCGTACAGACGGAACGATCCGCGCGGAAGTCGGTTACTCTCTTGCCCATCCTGCGGGAGGCGTGTGCATGGCCGTCAAGATCAGCAATCTCACTTCCAGCCAGCGATGGGCCATCGGCGCCATCGGCCTTGCCTTGCTGTTCGCCTGCTCGCCGCAGCCGCCCGAACAGACAGCCCAGCCGCAGGCCTCGTCCACTACGGTCAGCGAGGACCTCGCCAATCTCGCATCGACGCCCGCATTCCAGGTATCCGAGCCCGAACCTGGCTATTCTGGCGACTGGGCTTTCGCCGCCGGGGAATGCGCCGAGCCCGCCAAGACCATCAAGCTCGCGCGCACCATCGTCGATATGACACCCGGCGAGCGAAGCTGCGCCATCAAGTCGATGACCGAGGAACACCCCACCGGCCGTTCCGCCGTCTACACCCTCAAGGCCGCGTGCATCACCGAAGGCGCTACCAGCGAAGACACGTTCAAGCTCAAATTCGGCGCGTCCGAGAGTACAATGCAGCTCCAGCTCAACGACGCCAAACCGGTGAAACTCGTCCGCTGCCCGTAGAGGCCATCCCGCCGAGATAGGCGCCGTTTACCTGACGAACCTCACAACGAATCGTCCTCGGCCCTGAGCAGGGGACCTTCTGGCCGCGAGGGGGTCTCGAATGGCTGCAAGCGGCGCCTGGAAAGATCCTCGCATCTCGCCGACGGCGCGCACGCCCTCATGGTTCGACGTCCTCTCCACGAGCAACCGCCGCCTCACCAAAGCTTGCACACCCAGCGGCCGGAATCGCGTGCACTCCCGCGGGATTACCCCCGAGTCTGGCAGCCTCTGCGCGGCGGGACTCCCTGCAATTGCTGCACAACCTTCATGCCGGCGCTGTTGGGGAGGATTTATTTTGCCCGCCAAGTCCTCCCGCGGCCTTATATTTGTCCTGCCGCTCCCCGCAGGCAATCGTGTGGATCACCCGCGTGATCGGGCGCGGATGCCTTTCGGCCTGGCGGGAGGAGGGCGAGGAGTAGAGTTCCGACATGATGCGGCTCACCGGGTCGGTGGTGTTGGTGTTGGTGTTGGTGGTGTTGGTTGGTGTTGGTGTTGGTGGAGATTCCGCCGGCGAGGTCCGTCGCTGCCGCAGCGAGGGCCGGTCGGCCGAACGGATTTCGCAGAAGGCGGCTTCGTGACCCCACGTATTCCGTGCGCGCCAGAAAACGCAGGCCGCAAGACGTGAGTAGAGTGCAGCATTCCCCATGCCTCGCGGCAGTGGGGCTGGTGGTGTTTGACGGGCATGGAAGGTTGAAGAACAGAGCCGGAACGTACATGCTCCAGCCATGCCGTCTCAACCCCGAATCGTCTCGGTGCTGCTGCCGCAGCCCTTGCCGGAGCCTTTCGACTACGAACTGCCCGAGGGCCTGACGGCGCCCGTCGGCTCGTTCGTCGTCGTGCCGCTGGGCCCGCGCGAAATGATCGGCGTCGTCTGGGGCGAGCGCAGCATGCCGTCGAACAGGAAGCTCAAGGCCGTCCAGGAAGTCATCGACATCGCGCCGCCGCTGCCGGCGGCGATGCGCACCTTCATCGAGCGCGCCGCGAAATATGTCTGCGCCCCAACCGGCAACCTCCTGGCCATGTCGATGCGCTCACGCGAAGCCCTCGAGGAACCGCCGGTCGCAAGGCTGGTGGTCCGCTCCGGCGAGACGCCCGAAAAGATGACGCCCGCCCGCGAGAAAGTCCTCGCCGAAGCCGGCGCGCCCATGTCCTCGGCGGACCTTGCCCGCGCCGCCGGTGTCTCCTCAGGCGTCGTCAAGGCAATGCTCGACGCCGGCGCCCTGATGCATGTCGAGCGCTCGCTCGATCCGCCCTTCGACATTCCCGATCCCGGCCGTCCCTCGCGCAATCTCACCGACGAACAGCTCGAAGCCGCCGCCGTGCTGCGCGACCATGTCGGCGCCCGCGGCTACAAGGCGGCCCTGCTCGACGGCATCACCGGCTCAGGCAAGACCGAAGTCTATTTCGAAGCCATCGCCGAAGCCCTGCGCGATGATCCCGACGCCCAGATCCTCGTCCTCCTGCCCGAAATCGCGCTCACGCAAGCCGTCACCTCGCGCTTCGAGGAACGCTTCGGCGTCATCCCCGCCGAATGGCATTCCGCAGCCGGGCCGAAAGCCCGCCGCCGCGTCTGGCGCGAGGTTGCCGCAGGCCGCGCGCGCATCGTTGTCGGCGCACGCTCTGCGCTCTTCCTGCCTTACCGCAAGCTCCGCCTCATCGTCGTCGACGAGGAACACGACGCCTCCTACAAGCAGGAGGAAGGCGTCATCTACCACGCCCGCGACCTCGCCGTGATGCGCGCCCATATCGAGAAATGCGCCATCATCCTCGCCTCCGCCACACCCTCGCTCGAAACCCTCGCCAACGCGCACTCCGGCAAATACACCCACCTGCGCCTCAGCGCCCGCCCCGGCGTCTCCCGTCTGCCCGACATCGCGCTCGCCGACCTGCGCCTCGCCCCGCCCGAAACCAACCGCTGGATCGGCTCGCAGCTCGCAACCGCCATCGAGGAAACCCTCGCCGCGAAGGAACAGGCGCTGCTCTTCCTCAATCGACGCGGCTACGCGCCGCTCGTCCTCTGCCGTGCCTGCGGAGAGAGGCTGAAAGCGCCTGACTCGGATTCCTGGCTCACCGAGCACCGCTATTCCGGCCGCCTGATCTGCCATCTCACCGGCTTCACGATGGACAAGCCGCTGGCCTGTCCGCACTGCGGCGCCAAGGGCTCGCTCACCGGCGTCGGCCCGGGCGTCGAGCGGCTCGCGGAGGAAGTCCACACCCGCTTCAGGGGCGCCCGCGTCGAAGTCCTGTCCTCCGACACGGTCACCTCGCCAGAATATTTGCGCGAACTGATCGCCCGCATGGAGGGCGGGGCGATCGACATCCTCATCGGCACCCAGATTGTCGCCAAGGGTCACAACTTCCCGGCGCTGACGCTAGTCGGCGTGGTTGACGCGGATGCTGGCCTCCGCGGCGGCGACCTCCGCGCCGGCGAACGCACCTTCCAGCTCCTGCTCCAGGTCGCAGGCAGGGCGGGCCGCGCCGACAAGCCCGGTCGCGCCATCATTCAGACTTACGCTCCGGAAAGCCCCGCCATCGCGCTTCTCGCCGCCGGCGACCGCGACGCCTTCAACGCCTACGAGATGGAGCAGCGCAGATCGGTCGGCTTCCCGCCCTTCGGCCGTCTCGGCGCCGTGATCCTCGCTGCGGGCTCCTCGGAAGAAGCCAATGAATGGGCCGCCGCCTTCAGCCGCGCCCAGCCCAACGCCACAGGCGTCGAAGTCTGGGGCCCGGCGCCGGCGCCCATCGCCATCCTCCGCGGCCGCCATCGCCGCCGTTTCCTCATCCGCTCCGACCGCAATGTCGATCTCTCGGCTTTCCTCTCGGCCTGGAAAGAGCGCGTGAAACTTCCCACCAGCGTGCGGGCGACACTGGATGTGGAGCCCTACAGCTTCATGTAGAAAAAAGAAGGCGCAGGCCATCCGGGGGACAGGGGCCTGCGCCTGCTGAGGTTGGTGGGCGGTCTGCCGGCTTCTTGGGTCCGGCTTTGAGCTCGGGGGGATTGAGCGACCGCCCTGTTCGGTTCGTGCTGGACCTATGATTTCACCCGCCTGCCGTTCATCATCGCGAGCTGGATTTCCGTGAAGTCGCCCGGCGAGATCTTCGCAAATTTCGCCTGCAATTCCTGGCGGATCGGCTCAAGCTTGCCCTGTGCTGCGCCTTCCGCCTTGAACGCGCCGTCCCAATCCTTCGCCGCGATCAGGGGATCGACCTTGGCGAGGAATTCCTTGCCGCGCGCCTTCACCTGATCACAGGCCGACTTGATCGCCGCATCGACGGCTGCCTCGTCAAACGTCAGGCGCACCCTCGAGAAATCGAAGCTGTAGCGTCCGTCCTGCGGGGCATAGGCCTGGCTTGCGATCTCGACGTTAGAATCCACGTTCCATGTCGCCAGCGCGCTCGGCTGGATGAATTCGCCCTGTTCATAACGCCAGCCCGAACCGAATCGCGCATAGTCGTCGCGGCCAGGGCAATAGGCCTTCAGCCTGGCATTGGCGAATGCATCGAACGCTTTTTGCGCCGCATGATGCTTGCGGATCACCGGCTCGAACTGGGCTTTGTTGAAGGCGCGGTCTTCAGGCGTCATCTCCTTCGCTGGCTCTTCCCTGGCGACTACTTTCGTGGCGGCCTTATGCTTCGCCGTGTTGGCCTGCGCGGCCTGGGTCATCTGGGCGATCATCGCCTCGTTGAAAGGCGCAACCGTCTTCGCCATCTGGGCATAGGCGAACTCGCGCTGCGCCGGTTCGACATGGGCGATCGAAATCTCGATCAGCTTCTTCTGGTCGGCCCGGAGCGCCGGCGTCTGAGCTTCACCGGAGTTCGGCGCGAGCAGCACGGTCGCGGCGAGCAGGGCCGCCAAGGGGATAGATGAAGCGCATCGTTGGCTTGGGAATCGCCTTGGCCGCGTCGGGCGGCGGCGAGAGCGTTTCGGGGGTCAGCATGGGAGGTCATCCTTCTTGTTCTTGGTCTTCTGTCAGGCGGCCCGATGTTTCCGCGCCGCCCGGGGGAGGGGCCGTCTGGTCTAGTTCTTCGCCGCGGTCCGCTTTGGCATGACCGGCGCGAACGCGATGTGCGGACGGTCGGGCTCGACGCCGGGCGAGAGCGCGGCAGGCGCAGCCTTGCCCTTGGCGCCGAGCGAGTGGACGTAGGCGTAGATCGCCTTGAGGTCCGAAGCGCTCATCGCCTGCAGGCTCGGCCACGGCATGGGCGGGCGGCCCTTGCCGTCGTACGCCATCGTCAGGAATTCTTCTTCCGTCATGGCCTGGAATGAGAGACGCAGGTTTGCCGGATAGCTCACGCCCCACGGGCCAGAGAAGCCGACATCGGCGCCCGTCAGCCACTCGTCTTCGGCCGGCGCCTTGCCGGTCATCGCGATGGATTCGACATAGCCAGGCGTGTGGCAGTCATTGCAGCCGCCGAGTTTCACGAGATAGCGGCCCGCATCGATCGGGTTCGCCGCGATGACATATTCGTTGGCGCGGTGCGGCTTGGCGGAGACTGCGGCCGGGGAGGCCGACACCGGCCCGCCACAGCCCTGCATGGCAAGAATGCCGGCGATCACCAGGAAGACGCCGTGGGCGCGAATATTGGAGGTGTGCTTAGACATGGGAGGTCCTTTCGCCGGCGTGGGCGCCGGTCGCTTGTTGTGGTTTGGATGTCTCGTATCGATTCGCCGGCGGTTATGGGGAGCGCCGGTCGCTCGTCTTTCGTGGGGGCGTCAGTTGGTCTGACGATCTCGTTGTTTCATTCGCATTTCCTCAAGCTGACGCCTTGCTTTGTGCTTCAACAGCGCTGCGCCAGCCATAGAAGCCGGCGTGCACTTCGTCCCAGGTCGGCAGGGCCTTCATCGTGTTGAGCCAGCGGTTCACGTTGGCGAACGGACGGAGGTCGTATCCGACCAGTTCCCCTGCAGAGACGATCCCCGAACCGAAATAGTCGGCGATGGTGATCTCGTTTCCGCAGGTGAAGGGCTTGGCGCCGATCCACGCATCCAGCGCCTTCAGGCGTTTCGCCGCGCGCGGTTCATGCAGCGCAAGCGACTGCTGGAAGGCTTGGCCGGGAAGGCGGTAGTGGGCAAGCACGCACGCATAGACCAGTCCGTAGACATAGTCGCGCATCAGATACGTGTTGAAGAAGTCCATCACCTCGTTGACCCGCGCCCGGGCTCTCAGCTCTTTCGGGTAGGCAGGCGAGTCGGTGAGGTCGGCGAGATATTTTAGGATGGCCGAGCTCTCGGTAAGCACGAAACCATCATGCTCAAGCACGGGCACGGCCTGGTTTGGGTTGAGCCGCGTGTACCAGTCGCTGCGGTTCTCGTCCGAGAACAGGTCCACGAGGTTGTACTCGAGCGGGATGCCGGCTTCGGAGGCGAACAGGATGACGGGTCGGCAGGTGGTCGAGGCCGGGTCGTAGTGCAGCCTCAGTCCCCCCGGCGTCTTCCGGGAAGTCTGGGAGGGGGAGGTCTTCCTGGAAGAGGCCGGGGGAGTCATGGGGAGGTCGCTTCGTACTGGTCTGGCGCAGTCTTCTGTTTTGTGGCCGGCGCCTGTCTGGCGTCTCGACCGTGGCAGTGAAGTACGGGTTGTCGCAGCCCCCCACAATCCGAAAGATTGCAGACCCTTCTGCAAATATGCATAATGAGGAATGTTCGAATGGAGTGATCTGAGGCATTTTCTGGCGGTTGCGAGGGGCGGCAGCACCTTGTCTGCAGCCAAAATTCTTCATGTGAACCAGACCACGGTCGCGCGCAGGATCGCAGCTCTGGAAGAGGCGCTCGGAGAAAAACTCTTCGACAAAACTGCAGGCGGGTACCGGCTGACCGAGGTGGGGGCTGCAATGGTGCAGAACGCTGAGCGCGTCGAAACGGAAGCTGACGCCTTCGGTCGGATGATCTCTCAGCGAAGCCGCCGGCTTAGCGGCGTCATTCGTTTCACAACCAACGACGTGCTGGCTGACGCCCTGCTCAACCCCTGGCTTGGCGAGTTCAACCGCCGCTTCCCGGTGGTGCAACTCGAAACCATCGTGTCGGATACGCGGCTGGACCTCTCGCGCGGCGACGCCGACATCGCGTTGCGCGCTGGCCGCACGCCGGTCGAGGGCGACAACCTGATCGTGCGCAAGCTCGGCTCGGGCAAGTGGGGCGTCTACGCAAGCAAGGCCTATGTGAAGGAAAACGGCAAGCCTCTGTCGCCGGACGAGCTGGTGGACCACCCGATCATCGGCCCGGCCGGCTCGCTCGCCAATTTCGAGCCAGAATTTTTCAAGCGGGCGAAGGCCGCCGGCGCCGTCGTAAGGTCAGCCTCGTCCTCCATCCTCAATATCGCTGCGGCAATCCGGTCCGGCCTTGGCGTCGGCCCTATTCCCTGCATGCTGGGCGGACTCGATCCGCAGCTTGAGCTGTGCTTCCTGTTCGACGAAGCGGACTATGATCTGCTGCTGATCGTGCGCGAGGAGTTGCGCACGCTGCCGCACGTGAAAGCCTTCAGCGACTTCATCGCCGCACGAACATCGGCGCTGCGCCACATCATTGAAGGGCGCAGCCAGTAGGGGAGAGACACGTTGGACCACTATCTGAGGCTGAGGCAGATTTGTCTTGTGGCGCACGATCTCGCATCGTCCGAGAAGCAGGTGCAGGACGTGCTGGGCCTCGAAATCTGCTACCGCGATCCCGGCGTCGGCAAGTACGGCCTGCACAACGCGCTTTTCGCCGCAGGCGGCACATTTCTCGAAATCGTCTCGCCGACCCAGCCCAACACCGCTGCGGGCCGCTATCTCGATCGCCGCAAGGGCGATGGCGGCTACATGTACATCGCCGACTGCGACGACCTCGAAGCACGCCGGGAACATTTCAAGTCAAAGGACGTGCGGCTGGTCCAGGATCTGAAGTCTGGAGACGATGTCTCGACCTCGGAGGCGATCCACCTGCATCCAAGGGATACAGGCGGCTGCCTCCTGTCGGTCGACCGGCATTCGGGCGGCAAGGACCTGATGGGCGGCTATCACTGGGCCGGCCCGGCATGGCAGCAGCGCGACCGATCGAAGACCATCGCATCGATCATCGGCGCCGGCATGCAGTCCGACGACCCGCTGACGCTGGCGCAGCGCTGGAGCGACCTGCTGCAGCGGCCCGTCGCCAATGCGCGCGCAGGCGATGGTTACGAAATCCCGCTCGACAATGCCTTCGCCCGCTTCGGCCCGCTGCGCGACGACCGCGGCGAAGGCCTCCGCTCTGTCCACCTGAAGTGCAAGGACAAGGCCCAGGTGCTGGCCAATGCGAAGAATGCTGGAGCGCCCGCGGGCGACAACTGGGTGGACCTCGTCGGCGTCCGCTTCGTCCTGGTGTGAGGAGCAGCCGTGACCGTCTACACCATCGCCCAGCTCAAATTCACCAACATCGACGCCTATCGCCGCTATCAGAAAGCGTTCCCCGCCGTGTTCGCGAAGTTCAATGCGAAGGTGGTCGTCGCCGACGAAACTCCGCGCGTCCTGGAAGGCGACTGGCCGAGCGACAAGATCGTGATCCTCAGCTTTCCCGACGAGGCAGAAGCCGCGCGCTTCAGCATGTCGAGAGAATACCTCGAGATTGCCAAGGACAGGAAGGCTGGAGCCGATGCTGTCATCGTGATGGCAAAGGGCTTTGAGCCCGGGGCTTGAGCACGCCTAGACTGAACGGGTCCAAGGAGGCGCCGATGCACCGGCTGATCTGTGTTGGCCTGGCCAGCGCCGCGCTGGCAGGAACAAGCCTCGCTCAGGCGCCGCCCGAGGCCGCGCTCGATGCAAGGACGGTCAGGGTCCACGCCGTGCTGAAGGATGGCCGCAAGGTCGAGGTCCGCAAGCCCGACATCATCGACCGAAAACTCTGCGGGTGGATCATCGAGGAGGGCGCGGCCGCCGGTGTCCTTCCGAGGGCTTCCTGCATCGCGCCGGGCGCTATCGTCTCGACCCGTGTCGAGAACGGCAAGGCGGCGGTTGCTGAATCGGTAGACGGCTCTCTCTGCATGATCCTCATGCCGCTCTGCCTCGCCAAGGTCGCGGCGGTCCAGGACCGCATCGTCGAAAGGGCGATCGCGAAAGCGAAGGCGCGGTAGCTACAGCGTCCACACCCGCGCCGATTTCACCACGCCGTTCTCGATCTCGGTCGACGTCTGCACCTCATACTCCGCCACCAGCCTGAAGACATCGCGCGGAAAATACGTCCGCCCCGGATCTCCTGCGAGCACCGCGATCCCCGCCTCGTGCGCCCTCTGCAGGAACGCGCGGAACTGCATCGCAGGCGTCGCCTCGTAGAACACATCCGCCGCCAGGATCACCTCCGCCTCGGGCATCGCCCCGCCCAGCAGGTCACCGCCCACATAGCCCACCACGACATCGTTCAGCGCAGCATTCACCGCCACCGCCGCCTCGCACATCGGATCGATATCGTTCGCCGCCACCACCCGCGCCCCCGCCATCGCCGCCGCCAGCGCCGCCAGCCCCGACCCCGACGCCAGGTCCAGCACCCGCCGGCCGCGCACGGCCTCCGGATGGTCGAGCACGTACCGCGCCAGCGCCTGTCCGCCGGCCCATGGAAACGCCCAGAAGGGCGGGGCGATCCTGTGCCGTTCGAGGTCTTTCTCCGTCGCTTCCCAGATCGGGGTGAGCTCGTCCGCCGTGTAGATCCGGATCGGCAGGCCGGCCACGGCAAGCGGCCGCGTGTTGGCGCGGATGAAGGCCTTGCGCTCGTCGAGGCTGGACATGGACCATCCCTCGCGGGTTGCCTGCGATTGCGCAACGAACTTTTTGCGAATGCGGTCTAGCTTGCCCGTCCCCGGGACGCGGGGCAGGAGACAGCCATGCCGGTCGACATCGCCAATCTCGGCAGCGAAGCCCGCGGCGCCCGCAAGCGCGCCTACGCGCCCTATTCGAAATTCCGGGTCGGCGCCGCCGTGCTGCTCGACAATGGCCAGACCGTGGTCGGCGCCAATGTCGAGAATGCCAGCTTCGGCCTCACCTGCTGCGCCGAGCGCAATGCGCTCTTCGCCGCCAAGGTGCAGCACCCCATGGCGAAGATCGTGGCCCTGGCCGTCAGCGCCGGCGACGATGACCACAAGCACGAAGGCCACCGCACCCGCATGCCCTGCGGCGCCTGCCGGCAGGTCATGGTCGAGTTCATGGACCTCGACGCCCCGGTCTGGATCGACGGCGTCGGCGTGCACACGCTGTCGGAGCTGCTTCCAAGCCCGTTCAAGCTTTAGCAGGCCGCGGAACGGCAGCGCCGCAACCGGCCGCTGTACGTGGCGCTGGCGTCACGGGCGCCATATTCGTCGTAGCGCATGGTCGCAACCGCCGAGCCGGTGTCGGCCGCGATCACCGAGCCGCGCTCGTCCTTGAACAGGTGGCTGCGGGCGGCTGTGCCCGCGCCCTCGATCCACACCATGGGATCGTCGACCCCATCGCCATGCACATAGCAGCGCTGCAGCGCACCTGCGCCGTCGTATTCGGCGATAAGCCGCGCGCCGTCATAGAGGAACCGTGTGGTCGCCCCGGCCTGGCTGACCGACAGCAGCCGGCCCTTCGCGTCGTAGACCAGCGCGGCCCCGTTCGACGACGACATGAGCTTGTTGAGCTCGTCGTAGGCGTACGTTTTGGTCCCGTCATTCGTGGTGTTGCCACGCACGTCATGGCTGATGGGGACGCCCGCCACGCTGGTGTACTGGTTGAGGCCGTTGACCGCATAGGCATCGACTTCAAATCTATTTTGATGGCTGTTTCGTTCGCGCGCAGAACATTTGGTACAGCTCTTTTGTAGTCATTATCTGTTTCTGCAACGCGCGACGTTCTTTTTCGTCCTTCGATACGAAAGAGAAAAACCATAGAGTCCTAATTATGGTGATGATCGAAGCCACGACCAAGAAGACGACAAGCCACCAATAGAGCGGGATAAGATGAGTTTTCCTGATTCCCTGATCAGCGCCGAGGAAAAGCAACACAACGACAATCGTCGACATAGCCAGAATTCTTAGACCATCTCTTAGAACGAATTCTATTACTTTTATCGACATGCGGGAACTCCTCCGATTTCGCCGCGTGCATTTTCGTTACAAATTGGAAGTGTCCCCAGTTGTCCCGCTGCACCAGCTACGATATCTCCTCCGATTCTTGCAGCGTTGGGAGTTGCCACAACGATCGCAGCAACAGCGCGATCCGAAGCCTCTTTGGCCGCGTTGACCGTTATCGCATTCAGAGCGTTCTCGATTTTGGATGAGACACCGGGAGCGATCTTCGCGCCGACCATAGTCGACAAAGTACCAAAAGCGCCGTCCTTGGCTATCGTCGCCAGCACATCCGCGGAACTCGTGCCGCCCATCTTCGCCTCAAAAGCAGCAGGCACATTCCCTTTCTCGATACCCACACCTAAAGTTGTCGCCGTTTGCTCTAAGATATTTGTAACTCCACCCGTACCGCCGATTGCCAGCAATCCAGCGCCACTACCAGCAGCCGCCCCAACGGCAGCGCCTTCTCCGAAATTCGCAAGCAAGCCTAACAACGTTTTGGGATCATCAGATGGAGTAAGAGCATAAAATGCGGCATTTACAGTTCCGCCAATCAATCCGCCGAAAAAAGCACCTATGCACCACGGGCACATCCCCCGTCGGGTCCGCCCTATTGACCGGATCATTTCCGACATAGGCATAGATGTTGATCCGATCCTGGTGCCGATGGGATCGGTCTGCATGAACCTTCCGAGGTCGGGGTTGTAGGCGCGGGCCTTGTAGTAGTAGAGGCCGAGTTCCGGCATCCAGGTCTGGCCGGTGTACTGGAACCGGCCGCTGTACCAGGCGCTGGCGTCACGGGCGCCATATTCGTCGTAGCGCATGGTCGCAACCGCCGAGCCGGTGTCGGCAGCGATGACCGAGCCGCGCTCGTCCTTGAACAGGTGGCTGCGAACGCTGTGCCCGCGCCCTCGAACCCCACCATGGGATCGTCGACCCCGTCGCCATGCACATAGCGGCGCAGCAGCGCGCCCGCTCCATCGTACTCGGCGATGAGCCGCGTGCCATCATAGAGGAACCTTGTCGTCGCTCCGCCCTGGGCGATCTGGACGAGCCGGCCGGTCGGATCGTAGACCGCCGAGGCGCCATTGGTCGGCGAGCCGGTCAGCCGGTTCATGGCGTCATAGCTGTAGGCCTTGGTCGTGTCGTTGGTGGTGTTGCCGCGGCCGTCATAGGTCATAGGTAACGCGAAATGCACCTCTTCGTGGCGTGGCGTGGCGGGATGGTGCGGTGACTTCTCTGGCCTCGAACGATTATTGTGGTCGCTGCCCCGCCGCGCGGTGCATTTCGCGTTGCTCAATGCACCCTACCTCGCAACGGCTTGAAGCCTCGCGAAGCGAGGCCGTTGCTCTTTATCTTGCAATCCGACTCCACCCCGATTCAACGCCAAGTCCTGCCACGCTTCGCCCTGCGGAGTTTGCCGCGAGCGTCGGAACCGCCGGACTCCTGGCGCACGATTAAAGTCCGGCAAAATCCTGAGCCCTCGAACCTGACAATCCAATCCGATCAGCAAGTACCGCTAAGCAGAGCTTCGGCCTCCGAACACGATTCGCGCCGCGCATGCCGTCACTTTACCGATGTCGGCATTCGGCAACACGTGGTCAGCAATTCGGATGGCGCATGCAGCTTCAGCCTGAGTCAATCGCCCGTCGTGTTGCCGCGACCGTCGTAGGAAAACGTGACGCCGGCAACCGAGGTGTACTGGTTTGGGCCGTTGAACCCGTTCAGGCTCTAAGTTGAGGGCGCAGCTAGAGTAAAGCGCATAAACACAGGACCAATCATGGATGCATACTCAGCAGCAGAGCGTTCCTCGACATATTTTGGGTCGATAAGATAACAACTCAATTTGGCTATGTCTAAAACCGAACCTTCTGGATTTTGAGGGATAGGTTTCTTTTCGCTGGGGCACGTATTCTTTATGCGTCCATTTGAAGGACTCTCTAACTTCTGTGGATCGACAACATGCCTAAAATCGAGCCCATTTGAATTCAACCGCTCAACGAGAAAGGAAAAATAGCCCTGGGCTTTTCCAAACCCGATGCCGTTGTGCGGCCGACCGAGAAGGGTTTTTATGGACTTCGTATCGACATTCACAAATGTCGCGCCGCCGTTGGTAGTGTAAATGGCGCTCGCGACAAGAATATAATCTTCGCCACTGAAAACAATAATCTCTTTTCCGGAGACATTTCTGAAAGCCAAAGTTTCCTTGCTATTGTTTCCAGAAAGCCAAACTCCCTCCAGCCAAGACGGCCTTTCTATTCTGTTTTTGCTAAACAGCGGGGAGGTCCACTGTAGACTGCAAGCGCTTGTCAAGACCAAACAGAAAGCAGTTATGGCAGCTAAGAACCTCATTATCTTTACTCCTCCGGGAGGATCATGGAGGTTGCAGGCGTGTCAACCGGAAAGCCTGCCACGTTTGCCGTAAGAGGTCTATCAACCAAGATCTCAAGGCCTCTTGGTGTATCGGTAAGGGTCACTGATCGAGGCGATTGGTCAACGCCAGTAACGCCGGTGCCCCTTACCTTCACATCTCCCAATTCGACCTTCCCTTTCTCAACACTCTTGATTGTGGCAGTTGTTTTAGCGCCCGCTGGAACCAATGGTAAGCCGAGGATTTTTACGCTTGTCGTTGCAGTAACAGTACTTCCCTTGCGTTCTACTTTTGTGGTTGAGGACAATCCCCCCATTTCTGGCGTCTTGATTTGAGGTTTGGCCTTCTCGTTTGCAATCACAGTGTTTACCGCCGCTGCCACTGATCCCGCCGTACCTTTTCGAGTCTCTAGCGGCTTAGTCTCGCGCCCTGCCGGGCAGCCTGCTGGATTCTGATCGCAGAACGCTTGTTTTCCGGTCGGGTCGCTGCGATTGAGCGGATCGTTCCCAACATAGGCATACAAGTTGACCTGATCCTTCGTCCCGATGGGATCGGTCTGCATGAACCTTCCGAGGTCGGGGTTGTAGGCGCGGGCCTTGTAGTAGTAGAGGCCGAGTTCCGGCATCCAGGTCTGGCCGGTGTACTGGAACCGGCCGCTGTAGGTGGCGCTGGCGTCGCGGGCGCCGTATTCGTCATAGCGCATGGCCGCAACCGCCGAGCCGGTGTCGGCTGCGATCACCGAGCCGCGCTCGTCCTTGAACAGGTGGCTGCGAACGCTTGTGCCCGCGCCCTCGATCCACACCATGGGATCGTCGACCCCGTCGCCATGCACATAGCGGCGCAGCAGCGCGCCGTTCGGGCAGTTGCTCGAACCGGTGGCGCAACTGCCCGAACCATCGTACTCGGCGACGAGCCGCGTGCCGCAGCGGGACGGACGTGCAGGTCTACTTTCGCTCCACCACCTTGATCGTGTCCGTGGAGTTGTCGCTGGCGTAGGGGTATCCCGCCGTGATGACGAAGCGTTTGATCGCGCTCGCCGCCTCGTGGCGGTTCACGGCGTCGAGGATATCGTCGAAGCTCTTGGGCTCCTCCGGCTCCAGGTCGGCCGAAACGCCCCAGATCAGCGACAGGCGCCGCGCCGTCGCCGGCTGCGGCGTCAGCGCGTGGATCGGCTGCTTCGGCCGCGTGGCGGAGACGCGCTGCGCGGAGGAGCCGGAGCGCGTGAACACCACCAGCGGGCAGTCGAGATCGTCTGCAAGCTTTGCCGCGGCGCGCGCACAGGCATCTGCTGTCGTCGGCGCCGAGATCCAGGGCGCGGCCTGCGCCGATGGATTGGCGTCGCGGTCGGTTTCGATCGCGCGGATGATCCGGTCCATGATCGCGACAGCGGCAGTCGGGTGGCGGCCCACGGCGCTCTCCGCCGACAGCATCACCGCGTCCGCGCCCTGGTACACGGCTGTCGCCACGTCGTTGGCCTCCGCGCGGGTCGGCACCAGCGATTCCACCATCGATTCCAGCATGTGCGTCGCCACGATCACCGGCTTGCCGTGGTTGCGCGCGATGCGGACGATGCGGCGCTGCGCGATCGGCACCTGTTCGGGCGACAGCTCCACGCCGAGGTCGCCGCGCGCCACCATCACGCCATCGGCTTCCTTCACGATAGCTTCCAGTTCGTCGAGCGCTGCAGGCTTCTCGATCTTGGCGATCAGCGGCACGTCCTTGCCGAACGCCTGCCGCGCCATGGTGATGTCGCCAGCGCGCTGCACGAAGGACAGGGCGAGATAGTCGACGCCGTGCTGCAGGGCGAAGAGGCCGTCGGCGACATCCTTCTCGGTCAGCGCCGGAATCGGGATCGGCCGGTTGGGCGCCGCGATGCCCTTGCGCGAGAGGATGCGGCCTGGGGCCACGGGCCGGGCGATGCGGTCGGCGCCGTCGACCTTGACGATGTGCAGCATCATCTTGCCGTCATCGATCAGCAGCCGATCTCCCAGTTGCAGCGATGCGATCAGCTCCGGATGCGGCACCGGGATAACGTCCGGATCGTCCGACCTGGACGCCGCCGTCAGCCGCAGCTCCGAACTCATCCTCACATCGACCTGTCCGCCGGGCAGGTCGCCCACGCGCAGCTTCGGTCCCTGCAGGTCGGCGAGCAGCGCCACCGGCCGGCCATTGGCCTTCTCCGCCTCGCGCGCCGCAGCGATGCGCGACGCGTGCTCCGCGTGCGTGCCGTGCGAGAAGTTGAGCCGGAACAGGTCGACGCCTGCGCGCAGCAGCTCCTCCATCTTCAGCGCGCCATCGCTGGCGGGGCCGAGTGTGGCCAGGATTTTCGTGCGGCGGCGGATCGGGGCGATCATGCAGGGCTTTCTGTTCGGCTCGTGGCTCTTCGGACGCTCAACTCGTCGCAAGCGAATTTGGCCGCGGACCATACCAGCTTCGCCGTCGCCGTCCTCGCCTGAGACGCGAAACCGCAAATTCCACTTGCGGGCCGTCTTCCTGTGCGCTACATACCATGTGTCACACACTATATGGCGCCCATGCCGCTTGGACCTGAAATCATCGAGACTTTGCGGCTGGAGCTGCGACGGGGAACTCTGATCCTGGCGGTCCTGGGCGCCCTGCGCACCGAGAAATACGGCTACACGCTGCGCACTCAGACTCGCGGAGCAGGGCATCGAGATCGACGAGGGCGCTCTCTATCCGATGTTGCGCCGGCTTGAGACCCAGGGGCTGCTCACCAGCGAATGGCGCGAGGACGCCAAGCGGCAGAAGCGCTTCTATCGCCTCTCGCCCGACGGCGCGGCGGCGCTTTCCCAACTCACCGAAGAATGGCGGGCCATGAACGGCTCGCTCGAAGCCATCCTCAAGGAGGGGATGCGATGAAGGACCTGATGGAACGCTATCTCGCGGCCGTCGAGCGCCGCCTGCCGAAGGCGCAATCGAAGGACATCATCGCCGAACTGCGCGAGGCTGTCGGCTCGAAGGTCGAGGCGAAGGAGGAGGCGCTGGGCCGCGCGGCAAATGCGGACGAGATCGCGCTCATCCTCAAGGGGTTCGGCCATCCGGTCGTGG
Source organism: uncultured Alphaproteobacteria bacterium (assembly GCA_963718145.1). GTDB lineage: Bacteria > Pseudomonadota > Alphaproteobacteria > Caulobacterales > Hyphomonadaceae > UBA7672. The sequence goes on from CAVQYJ010000020.1 coordinate 703,603, forward strand.
TCGCTTCGCGCTATTCCGGCCGGGAGTACATGATCGGGCCTAACCTCTATCCGTGGTTCTGGGATGCGCAGCGCACCGGCCTGGGCGTCGTCTTCGCGATCGTGGTTGCGATCGCATCAGTGCGGGCGTTCGCTTCAGAGCGTCCGATGCAGGCGGTGATACAGGGCATAGGCGGGGCAATAGAGGCCTGTATCTGGATGTTCGGCGTCATCACCGTCGTCTTCGTCGTGCTGGAGCAGACGAAAACAGACGTGCGCATCGCTCAGCGCTGGAATCCCAAGGCGCTGCCGCACGACAATATCCGCAAGCCTCGGGGGCTGTTCGAAACCATGGTCGCGCTGGCCTTCGACGCCATCTTCATCTTGTGGTGGACCAAGGTCGTGCGCCTTCCCGACCAATGGCCGATGCAGGACAGCGACGGCGTCGATGTGCATCTGTCGGCCGCCTGGGCGCCGCTGCACGCGCCGATCCTCGTTCTGGCGTTGCTCGTCGCGGCGGTGCATGTCGCCGACATTGTCCGTCCGGCGTGGAGCCGGCTGCGCTCGCTGGTCAGCATTGCCGGGCATATTGCCGGCCTGGCGGTGCTTTGGATCCTCTACCGCGCGGGGCCGCTAGTCGATGTCACAGGCATCGCAGGGGCAGAGGCGCGCGCTGAGAGGCTGCAGCATACGCTCGATATGGTTTTCGGCGTCGGCATGCTGGCCGCCGCGCTCATGGGGGGCGTCGCGCTCGGCGTGGAAATCTGGCGGCTGTTGCTGGCGGCGCGGTCGCATACGCCTCCGCCAATCCCGGGATCGGCCGCCTGAACCCTCGCTGGGGGCCTCAAGACCCCAACCATCAGGCGAGCCGGCGAGTCATCTCGTCCAACCGTGACGTTAAATTTAACAGGGCGCCGCTAGGGCGCCTGATTGTTGACAGTGTCAATCAGCGTTACTATCCGCCGGAATCGGGACACCAAGGAGTTTCCTCCCATGATGACGCCTCGCCTGAAAAGGTTGGGAGCACTGCTGCTGCTGGCGGGCGTTTCTGCGCTCACGGTTGCAGCCTGCTCCAACGAACCGGCCGCCAAACTGGTCGGCTCGACCGTCGATGACTACATGCTGGTCGACCAGAACGGCATGGGTCACATCCTGAGGTACGACACGCAAACGCCTGCTGTCGTGCTGATGTCCTACGTCAACGGCGATGAAGGCGCCCGGGCCGCCGCGAAGCAGGCGCAGGAGATCGCCGCGCAGAACCCCAACGTCGTCTTCCACCTGATCAACTCGAGCGCGGACGACACGCGCGACACGATCTCGTCCGAAGCAAAAGAGCAGGGCATCACGCTGCCGCTGCTCGACGACGAGTACCAGCTGATCGGCAACTCGCTCGGCTTCAGCTATGCCGGCGAAGCGGTGATCGTGAGCCCGAAGGACTGGAAAGTCGCCTTCCACGGCCCGGTGAGCGCGCTCGATGCGGCGCTCAAGGAAGTCGTCGCCGGCGCGCCGGTCACCAAGGCTGCAGTCGCAGGCAAGGGCACGAAGCTCGTGTTCGCCGACCGCGGCAAGGAAGCCGAGTTCGCCAAGATCTCGTACGTCAACGACGTCGTGCCGATCCTCCAGGCAAAGTGTGTCGACTGCCACCAGCCGAACGGCATCGCGCCCTGGCAGATGACGAACTACCAGGTGGTCAAAGGTTTCGCGCCGATGATCCGCGAAGCGATCCGCCGCGACCGGATGCCTCCGTTCGATGCGGACAACCACTATCGCGCCTTCGCCAAGAACGAGAACCTCAGCGAGGCAGAGATCAAAACGCTGATCCACTGGATCGACGCGGGCGCTCCGAGCGACATTCCGGCAGGCGGCGAGGATCCCCTGGTCAAGGTTGCCGCCGGCCGGCCGGACTGGCCTCTGGGCGAGCCTGACCTGGTCGTGGATATCCCCTCCTATGACGTTCCCGCCGCCGGCGTGGTCGATTACCAGATCCCGGCGACCAAGAGCCCGCTGACCACGGGCAAATGGCTGAAGGCGACGACCTTCAAGCCGGGCAACCGTCAGGGCGTGCACCACATCCTGGCCGGCTGGATGCCGAAATATCCGAAATCGGGCCGCGGATTCGACTGGGAAATCTCGATGGGCGGTTACGCTGTCGGGAATGAATCGAACCTGGCGCCGGCCAACTGGGCGACCTGGATTCCGGCGGGCGGAGCGATCTCGTTCCAGATGCACTACACGCCGATCGGCAAGGCCTTCACCGACAACTCCAAGATCGCGTTCTATTTCCAGGACGAGGCCCCGGAGATGATGAAGCGTCAGTTGGTGATCGCCGATCCGACGATCGAGATCGCAGCGAACGAGGCGCGTCACCACGAGACGGCCTATGTGCAGTTCCCGGCCGACGTGCAGATCTATGCGGCGCAGGTGCATGCGCACTATCGCGGCTATGCCTCGAAGCTCACGGCCATCTATCCGGACGGCAAGGAGGAAATCCTCCTCAACATGCCGCACTATGACTTCAACTGGCAGCGTGACTACATCTTCAAGGACCTGATCGACCTGCCGGCCGGCACGAAACTCGTCGCCGACTACTGGTACGACAACTCGAAGAACAACAAGGCGCTTGCCTACGAGAACACCAAGCCGTTCACCAATCCGGATCGCAAGATCTTCTGGGGCGACCAGTCGTTCCAGGAGATGCTGTTCACGGCCATCCAGTTCCGCTGGAAGGACGAGACGGCCGCCAAGCCGCGCGACGACCTGCAGGCGCAACTTCAACAGGGCATGCTGGTGACGACGGCCGACGACAACCGCGACGGCAAGCTCCAGGAAGCAGAACTGCGGATCGACTCCGAAGAGGGCGCGGCCAACGTGACCGGTGACAGCCTTGCCCCGCTACACCAGCAGTTCAAGGCCAACTTCGCGCAGATCGACGCAGACAAGGATGGCGGCCTGTCGATGCAGGAACTCGGCGCTGCGATGAAGCAGATGGAAGCCCAGGGCCGCAACGGCCGACGCAACCCGACCTAGGCTGACCTGGATGTGAAGACTGGCGCCGGCCGGACACGACACGTGTCCGGCCGGTTGCGTTTCAAGTCCGGCCGGCCATCGCCCTGGCGTCCGGGCTTTCGCAGATCACCGAGTCGAAATAGAAATGCGGTTCCGTTCGGGGTCCTGACATGTCGAGTTGCATCCGCGCTGTGGCGTTGGCGGCATCCCTTGCCGGGCTGTCTGCCCACGCCCAGACGCCGACGAGCCCGGAAGACGACGTCGAATGCCGCAATGGCAGGGCGATGGTGCTCGCGAGCCAGCACGAACTCGCCGCACAGCATCTTCTCGCGTGCGCCAAGGTCCCGGGCCAGACGCCATTCGTGATCGCCAGATCCCGACTTGATCGCTTCAGCGCGCTCGAAAAACTTGGAGACCGTGCTGCAGCCGAGGCGGAACTTGTCGCGCTGACCTCCAGGCCGATCTCCGAATTCAGTGTCTTCACCCGCGACGGCGCTCTCTCAGGCGCCCTGCTGTCGGCTGCCGCGAAGACATCGGTTGGCGTAACCCAGCCGCGACTCCTTGCCGTACTCGCGACCTACCGTCTGGCCGCCGAGGACGCGACCGCAGCAATCGCCATCGCGGAACGCGCCATGCGCGCGGCGGAGCGCAATCCTGCCGCTGCGGTGGAGGTCTCCACTGCCTTCGTGGCGCGGGGGAAAGCCCGCTTCATCAACAAGAACGAGACCGGCGCGATCTCGGACATTGTGGCTGCCTACCTGCGCGGCTCGGAAGATGCCTGGGTCATCGGACAGGTCGATGGATTTCCCGCCGACGCCAGGGCGCACCTTGCCGATCTGCGAAAGCTGATGCTCGAGCAATCCGCCAACTACTCGCAGGCGACCAGCACGATGGGCGCTTTGACCATGGACAAGGAGAAGCTGAAGGAGGTGCTGGCCAAGGCCGGCAACACGCTCCCGTACATCGAAGCCGAGGAAACCCGACTCGCAGGCCCACGGACATGGGATACACGCCCGTAAGCGCGCATAGAGCCAGCGCCGGCCTGTCTTGGCCATTGTAACGTCGACTACGACAGGGCGGATTTCCAGCGATAGAACCGCGACGAAACGTCCGCAAGTACGGGCGGTTTTCCGGTTTGCCTCGTGTTGTCACATGCGCCATGCGCATGCTAGCAACCGCGCGCGACGGACGGCGCGGCGGCTACCCGTATCCATGTAGCTGATTTCATGTCAATTTTTGCCTCGTCCGGTGCGGCGGATTCGAGCGTTTGGGGCTAGTGATTTGGCCGGTTCTACGACAGGTGCGATCTCCGAGGGCGCGCAGCGCTACGCGGCGGCTGTGTTCGACCTGGCGCTCGATTCCGGCGAGGTGGACGCGGTCGATGCCGCCCTGATGTCGCTGGCGAAGGTGATCGAGAGCGACGCAACCCTTGCGCGCGTGCTCAAGTCGCCGCTCTACAAGTCCGAAGACAAGGCGGGCGTGCTCGCCGCTCTCGGCGAAAAGCTCAACCTCCCGCAGCTCGCGCGCCGCTTCATCGGCGTCGTCGCCCTCAACCGCCGGGCAGGCGACATCCCCTCGATCGCCCGCGCCTTTGCCGACAAGGCCGCGAAACACCGCGGCTCGACGCGCGTCACCGCCCGCGTCGCCCGCGCGATCTCGAAAGACCAGACGCTGCAGCTCGAATCCGCCGTGTCGAAATCGCTGGGCCGCAACGTGACGGTCGATGTCGAGATTGATCCCGCGTTGATCGGCGGCCTGCAACTCAAGATCGGATCGCGGCTCGTCGACGCCTCGGTCCGCACCAAGCTGAACTCGCTGACGAACCTCATGAAGGGGGCCTGAGCCCATGGACATTCGCGCCGCGGAAATTTCCGACATCCTGAAGGCCCAGATCAAGAATTTCGGCAACGAGGCCCAGGTCTCCGACGTCGGCCAGGTCCTGTCCGTCGGCGACGGCATCGCTCGCGTGCATGGCCTCGACAACTGCCAGGCCGGCGAGATGGTCGAGTTCGACGGCGGCGTAAAGGGCATGGCCCTCAACCTCGAGCGCGACAATGTCGGCGTCGTCATCTTCGGCGATGACCGCTCGATCAAGGAAGGCGACAACGTCAAGCGGACCCAGGAGATCGTGGCCGCCCCGGTCGGCAAGGGCCTCCTCGGTCGCGTGGTCGACGCCCTCGGCGAGCCGATCGACGGCAAGGGCCCGCTCAAGAACGTGGCCGAGCGCCGCCGCGTCGACGTGAAGGCCCCGGGCATCCTGCCGCGCAAATCCGTGCACGAACCGATGTCGACCGGCATCAAGGCCATCGACACGCTGGTTCCGATCGGCCGCGGCCAGCGCGAGCTGATCATCGGCGACCGCCAGACCGGCAAGACCGCCGTCGCGATCGACACCATCCTCAACCAGAAAGCCATCAACGCCCGCGGCAATGAGAGCGAGAAGCTCTACTGCATCTATGTCTGCATCGGCCAGAAGCGCTCGACCGTCGCCCAGGTGGTCAAGTCGCTCGAAGAGCGCGGCGCGCTGGAATACACCGTCGTCGTCGCCGCCACAGCGTCCGAGCCGGCCCCGCTGCAATACCTTGCGCCGTTCACCGGCTGCACGATCGGCGAATGGTTCCGCGACAACGGCATGCACGCCCTCATCGTGTACGACGACCTGTCGAAACAGGCTGTCGCCTACCGCCAGATGTCTCTGCTGCTGCGCCGCCCGCCGGGCCGCGAGGCCTATCCGGGCGACGTGTTCTATCTTCACTCCCGCCTTCTGGAGCGCGCGGCGAAGCTGAACAAGGACCATGGCTCGGGCTCGCTGACCGCCTTGCCGATCATCGAGACGCAGGCCAACGACGTCTCGGCCTACATCCCCACCAATGTGATCTCGATCACCGACGGCCAGATCTTCCTCGAGACCGACCTGTTCAACTCCGGCATCCGCCCCGCCGTGAACGTCGGCCTCTCGGTCAGCCGCGTGGGCGGTTCGGCCCAGGTGAAGTCGACCAAGCAGGTCTCCGGCACGATGAAGTCGGAATTGTCCCAGTACCGGGAAATGGCGGCCTTCGCGAAGTTCGGCTCCGACCTCGACGCCGCCACGCAGCGCCAGCTCAACCGCGGCGCGCGCCTCACCCAGCTCCTCAAGCAGCCGCAATACTCGCCGCTGTCGATGGAAGAGCAGGTCGTAGTCATCTACGCCGGCACGCGCGGCTATCTCGACAAGATCCCCGTGGACCAGGTCGGCCGCTTCGAAACCGAACTCCTCCGCGTCGTCCGCGCCGACCAGAAGCAGCTCCTCGAAGACATCCGCAAGGAGAAGGACATCTCCAAGGCGGGCGCAGGTGGGATCAAGATCGAAGACGCGATCAAGTCAGTTCTGGAATCCTTCTCCAAGACCTTCGCGTGACCGGGCAGGGAAGAGGATAGGACCAAGTCCATGCCCAGCCTGAAGGAATTCCGCCTCCGGATCGCCAGCGTGAAATCCACGCAGAAGATCACCAAGGCGCTGCAGATGGTGGCGACCGCCAAGCTGAAGCGTGCGCAGGAAGCGGCGCAGGCCGCGCGGCCCTACGCCACGCGCATGGCCTCTGTGATCGCCAACCTCGCGAGCGGATCCTCGGCGGCTGCCGGCGGCCCCCGTCTCATCACCGGCACGGGCAATGACGAGGTCCACCTCCTGGTCGTGCTGACGTCCGAGCGCGGCCTGTGCGGCGGCTTCAACGCCAACATCGTCAAGCTGGCCCGCGACCGAAATCCGCCGCCTGCGTGACGCCGGCAAGACCGTGAAAATCCTTACCATCGGCAAGAAGGGTGCGGACGCCCTCAAGCGCCAGTACGGCCAGATGATCGTCGGCCACGTCGACCGCAAGGCCGAGCGCCGGGTGACGTCCGATGGCGCCGCCAACATCGCTCGGGAGATCACCACCCGTTTCGACAATCTCGAATTCGACGTGGCGACTCTGATCTTCGCCCGCTTCAAGAACCTGCTGACGCAGATCCCGACGGCTACCCAGCTCATCCCCGCCAAGGCCCCCGCCGACGCTCCCGCAATCGATCTGCAGGGCGCCAGCTACATCTACGAGCCCGAGCAGGACGAAATCCTCGAAGCGCTGCTGCCGCGCTATCTCTCGACCGTCATCCTCTCCGCACTCCTTGAAACCGAAGCCGGTTTCCAGGGCGCGCAGATGACGGCGATGGACAACGCCACACGCAACGCCGGCGACATGATCAAGTCGCTGCAGCTCCGCTACAACCGCGCCCGCCAGGCGCAGATCACCAAGGAACTGATCGAGATCATCTCCGGCGCAGAGGCGCTCTGACACTGCGGCCCGACCACTGACGGACTAACTCGCGGCCTGAAGCCGCCACCAATAGAAGACCGAGGACTGAGCCATGAACACGAAGACCACGACCAACGTGAAAGGCCGCGTAAGCCAGGTCATCGGCGCTGTCGTCGACGTCGATTTCGACGGCGTCCTGCCGAACATCCTCAACGCCCTTGAAACGACGAACAACGGCACGCGCCTTGTTCTCGAAGTCGCCCAGCACCTCGGCGAGAATTCGGTCCGCACCATCGCGATGGACTCGACCGAAGGCCTGACGCGTGGCCACGAAGTCCGCGACACGGGCGAGGCGATCCGGGTGCCGGTCGGCGAATCCACGCTGGGCCGCATCATGAACGTGATCGGCGAGCCGATCGATGAAGCCGGCCCGATCAAGTCCGACCACAAGCGCGCCATCCACCAGCTCGCGCCCTCCTTCGTCGACCAGAAGCCCGTTCCGGAAATCCTGCCCACTGGCATCAAGGTCGTCGACCTGCTGTGCCCCTACGCCAAGGGCGGCAAGATCGGCCTGTTCGGCGGCGCCGGCGTCGGCAAGACCGTGCTGATCCAGGAGCTGATCAACAACATCGCGAAGGCCTATGGCGGCTATTCGGTGTTCGCCGGCGTCGGCGAGCGGACGCGCGAAGGCAACGACCTCTATCACGAGATGAACGAGTCGGGCGTGAACCAGGAAGGCGGCGGCGGCAAGTCGCGCTGCGCCCTCGTGTTCGGCCAGATGAACGAGCCGCCGGGCGCCCGCGCCCGCGTCGCGCTGACCGGCCTCACCGTCGCCGAGCACTTCCGCGACCAGGGCAAGGACATCCTGTTCTTCGTCGACAACATCTTCCGCTTCACACAGGCCGGTTCGGAAATGTCCGCACTCCTCGGCCGCATCCCTTCGGCGGTCGGCTACCAGCCGACGCTGGCGACCGACATGGGCCAGCTGCAGGAGCGCATCACCTCGACCACCAAGGGCTCGATCACTTCGGTGCAGGCCATCTACGTTCCCGCCGACGACCTGACCGACCCCGCGCCAGCGGCTTCCTTCGCCCACCTCGACGCGCAGACCGTTCTCAACCGTGCGATCTCGGAAAAAGGCATCTACCCGGCCGTGGACCCGCTCGATAGCTCCTCGCGCATCCTCGATCCGAACATCGTCGGCCAGGATCACTACAACACTGCGCGCGGCGTGCAGGAGATCCTGCAGAAGTACAAAGGCCTGCAGGACATCATCGCCATTCTCGGCATGGACGAACTGTCCGAAGAGGACAAACTCGTTGTGGCGCGCGCCCGCAAGATCGAGCGCTTCCTGTCGCAGCCCTTCTTCGTGGCCCAGGCCTTCACCAACCTCGACGGCCAGTTCGTCGACGTGAAGGACACAGTGCAGGGCTTCAAGGAAATCCTCGACGGCAAGCACGACGACATTCCCGAACAGGCCTTCCTGATGTGCGGCAAGATCGACGACGTCGTCGCCAAGGCCCAGAAAATGGCCGCCGAAGCGGCCTGATCCTCGGAATCGTTCGAACACTTCAAACAGGCGCGAGGCGCCTCGCGCCTGTTTTCGCATGAGACCCTGCAGCCGCTGCGCCGCATGTTGACTTGCCCTTCGTCTTGCTGGTCACCTGCGCAGACACCGGGAGGCCTTCATGCGTCTGGCAGTCGTTGTGCTTCTTGCGGGCCTTGCCGCAACGCCTGCCTTCGCGCAACGCGCGGCGGTGTCGGCTGCCCTCTCGCCAGAGGCCGCCGCGGCCGCCTTCAACGACGCCGTCCTCAACGCCTGCCTCCCCGCGATGAAGGCGTCGGCAGGCATGGGCGGGCTTCCGGCGTCGGTGAAATCGAAGTTCTCGCCCACCAACGACGTGGCGACGCGCACCCAGGCCGGCGCCGCCGCCGACGAGGTTGTGTGGGATGTCAACGCGGCGCGCGGGGTCGTCACGATCCATGAAAAACCCGGGCGCTGCACCGTCTCCGTCTACGGTCCGCCGGCGATGGGCACAATCGTCGGCCTCGCCAACATGCTCAGCACCGGCCCGGGGTTCGAGCGGCTGGTGGGGACCGCGGCGCCGTCAAACGGCTATGGCGCGACGCTGATGAAAAGCGAGGGCGGCAAGCGCGTCATGGTGCAGCTCTTCGGATCGGAGCCCGGCATGCCCACGCACAAGTCGCGCTTCAGCGTCGTCACGGCGACGGTGTTCTCGCCGTCCTGAGGTCCTGAAGCCCGATGGGCGCGACGATCCTTCTCCTCGCCTGGATTGGCGCCGTCGCCTGGCCGGCGCTGCTGGCTTTGGCGCTGTGGCGCGGGCTGAAGACGGGAAGGGGGCCGAAGATCTTCGGCTGGTCTTTCATCGTCCTTGTCACGATCGTCTGGGGCCTCGGCGTGCGCGCCTTCCTCTGGGAGCCGGAGACGCTCATCGTCCGCCGCGTCGATTTGTCGAGCCGAAGCTGGTCCGGCCCGCCGCTGCGCATCGGCGTCATCTCCGACACCCACATGGGCGCGCCTCACATGAGCGTCGGCCGCCTCAGGTCGATCGTGCGCGACATGAACGCCGAACGTCCCGACATCATCGTTCTGCTGGGCGACTTTACGGGCGGCCACGATCCCTCGCCGATGCGCGACCAGCCGTCCCGCAGCGCCGTCATGTCGGGCCTGCCGCCTCTGCGCGGTCTCTCCGCGCCGCTCGGCGTCTACGCCGTGCTCGGCAATCACGACTGGTGGTTCGACGGCCCGGCGATCGAGGCCGGCCTCGAAGCCGAAGGCATTCCGGTGCTCGAGAACGAGCGCGTCTTGATCCAGCGCCCCGACGCGCCCTTCTGGCTGGCCGGCCTCGCCGACTATGAATCCCTTCGCACCCGGCCTTCCTATAGCGATACCCTCAAGGATCTCGCCACAGACGAGCCCATCCTTGCGCTTTCCCACTGGCCCGACGCTTTCGCCGCCGCGCCTGAGCGCGTGGCGCTGACACTGGCTGGACACACGCATTGCGGGCAGGTCAACCTGCCGGTCCTCGGCCGGCTGATCCACGCCTCGGAAGGCTCGCGCAAATGGCAGTGCGGCCTCTATGACGAGCGCGGCCGAAAGCTCTACGTCACCGGCGGCCTCGGTAATTCCATCCTCCCTGTCCGCTTCAACCAGCCCCCGGAAATCGCAGTGATAACCCTCAGGGCCGGCTAGCTATTTCGTCGCCTTTACAGGGCCGTTGGGCCTGCTAGACCCGGCCATCCCAAGGGAGCCCCCATGGCCGAAACGCTTCATTTCTCGCTGGTCTCGCCTGAGCGCGAGCTGTTCTCCGGCGCGGTCGAGCAGGTCGACGCTCCCGGCACGGAAGGCGAGTTCGGCGTCCTGCCAAAGCACGCGCCGTTCATGACCACCCTCAAGCCCGGCGTCGTCCGCATCTATGAAGGCGGGCAGGTGACCCCGGTGTTCGTCCGCGGCGGATTCGCCGACGTGACGCCCCAAGGCCTGACCATCCTGGCCGAGGAAGCCGTGCGTCTTGCCGATGTAGACGCTGCGGAACTTGACGCAGAGATTTCTAGGGTGAAGTCCGATGCCAGTGATCCTGGTGACGAGCATCGTCGCGCTCGCGCCGCTGATCGTCTCGGTTATCTTGAGGCTCTTCGCAGCGCCGTTGGCGGTTCCGGTCGCTGATTTTCTTCTTCTGGCTGTCGCAGTCCCAGCGTAGGGTCCGGTTGGGCTTGCGGGGGTGGTTGTGATGAGAGCGGTGATTGCTGCGGTAATCGTGGTTGCTGCACCGGTTGCAGTCGCACAAGTGGTTCCAGTTCCAGTTCCAGTTCCGGTCGCGAAGTACTCTCCAGTCGCCCTGGTGGAACTGGTCGATAGCGTCTGCCGCGAAGCCGAGAAGCGCGGCAGCATGCAGTCACTGGCGAAGGCGCAGGGCCTCGGCGAGCCGCAACCCGCGCCTGCCGATCTCTCTCGCGCCCTGCCGGATGGCGCGCGCACCTGGTCCGCGCCCTCCGCCGACGGCTCGCTCTTTCTCTTCGGCTATGGCGAGGAGCCCTTGAGGTGCGGCGCCGCCGTAATGCGCCCGCTACCGGAAGTCGCCTACACCCGCGCGCTCGACCTGCTGCAGGCGAGGGGGTTCGCGATCGAGTCGAGCCAGCTCCTCAACGGCGCAACGAAATGGTCACGCCTCAAATCCTCCGGCGGCCAGTTCATCGACCTGATGGAATACCCTTCCGAGAACGGCATGCCCGCGGTGCTGCGCGCGGACCTGTTGCCAAGCTAGAGCGGCGCGGACGATTTCGGATTCGACCCCTGATCTCCTGGTGACCTTGGTGTCTCCCAGGTGACCTGGTGTTTGGTCTTGCGCTGGACGCGAGAAGGATCAAACATCGGGACCACGAAGGAAGAGCGCCAAGCACACGGCGAGGTCGGTCCTTGGACCGGCCTGTATCGTGTTCGATCGTGAGCCCAGGCGTCAGACCGCTTCGGTCCATGGCGCGAAGCGTTTCGCGACCTCGGCATAGACCGCCGCCTTGAACGGGATCACCTGGCCCGGCGCCTCGTCCAGCTTCGCCCACTTCCACGCATCGAACTCCGGCGTATGCCCGTCCAGCCGCACGTCCGTGTCCGAGCCGACGAAGCGGTAGGCGAACCATTTCTGCTTCTGTCCGAAATACGGCCCCGACAGCCGCGCCTTCAGCGCCGGCGGAAAGTCGTAATAGAGCCAGTCGTCGACTTCCTGCAATTGCTCGACATGGCGCGCCAGCAGCCCCGTCTCCTCGCCGAGTTCGCGAATGGCCGCCTCGGCGGCCGTCTCGCCGCGGTCGATCCCGCCCTGCGGCATCTGCCAGGCATAGCGCGTCTCGTCGCGGCGCACGCCGGCGCGGCGGCCGAGCAGCACATGGCCTTTGCGGGAAAAGATCGCGAGGCCGACATTGGGACGATAGAGGGAAGGATCCCGCCCGCCCTGTTCAGGCTGGGCGTTCACGTCACGGGGCCTTGGGCGCGCGAGCGGTGACGCCGGCCGCCGAAGAGGCAGGCGCGAGCTGGTAGCCCTTGGCCTTGAGGCCCTCGGTCCACAGCCGGAACTGCTCGATGGTGACGGGATAGGCGTAGCCCACGCCGACCGCCTTGCCGTTCTGGATCGCCAGCGCCTCGAGCTGCAGCAGCTCGCGGTCGATCGCATCGGCCGAGAGTTCGGCGTCGACGATGCGGTCGGCGGTGGAGAATTGCAGGCCGGCGGCCTTGGCTGTCTCCGGCAGGGCCGAGCGCGCGGCGGCGCCGTCATGCAAGAAGACGAGGCCGCGATCCTTCAGCGCCTTGAGCACCGGGGACGCCGCGCGGCTGTCGGTCGCGAACTTGGCGCCCTGGTAGTTGGTCACGCCGAAATAGCCCGACGCCTTGCCCATCAGCAGGCTGAGGCGGCGCAGGTTTTCTTCCGGTTTGACGGATGTCAGCAGCGTCTGCGGCCCGCCATCCACGTTGGGATAGTCATAGGCTTCCATCGGCAGCTCGAGCAGCACTTCGTGACCGGCGGCGCGCGCGCGGTTGATCCAGGTCTGCAGGTCGATCGCATAGGGCACGAAGCTCAGCGTCACTTCCGGCGGCAGTTCGTTGATCGCCGACAGCGTGTGCTTCTGGTTGAGCCCGAGCCCGCCGACGATCAGCGACACCTTTGGCGCGCCGGCGACGGACGTGAACGGGCGGGCATAGGCTTCGGCCGGCGTGCGGCCGTCGGCGGACACTTTCGGCAGGTCGCCCGCGGGCGTCCGCTCGTAGAAGCCGGCGATCGGCGCTTTCGCCAGCGGCGCGGCGGCGGCCGGCGCGTTGGGGCTGTTGATCTCGGTGACGGTGATCGAGGCTTCCTCGCCATCGCCCGATCCTTCGGTCAGGCCGCCCTCCTCATAATCGACGCCCGGCAGGCTCGGCTCGGTCGCCGCATCCGGCTCCAGCGCATTCGACAGCCGCGCCTTCAGCAGCGGCGGCGGGCCGTTCTGGTCGGAGAAGAGGGCGATGTCGACGCGCGGTCCGCCCGCATCGTCATTGCCGAAAATCATCGCGGCGCCGACGGCGCCGGCGGCGAGCGTTCCGAAGGCGGCCATGCTCAGCGCCAGCTGGCTGAGGCCGGTCCGCAGGGCCGACGGTTCGGCGTTCCGCAACGCAGACATGCAAGTCCTTTCGAGACCCACCAACTTAGCAGGCCACTCTTGGGCCGCTAATGTTAAGAAGCCGGAAATGACGCTGCGGCGGCGCGACAGAGGATAGGGCTGTTTTTGTTGGGGAATTGCGGCGCGCGCGCCGCCTGTGGCTGGCAGGTCTTTGCCATGGCGCCGGCAGTTGAGGCTCTGCAATAGCTCTAACTCCGCTCTTCCCGACGAAGGCAGACCCGGGCTGACAGGCCGGGGTCGCCGGACCCAGGAGGCGAGCCTCGAACCCTTATCCCTCCTTTGGGCTTGGGGCCTCGAGCAAGGAGCACAAATTCCGCGACTGGCGGGTTCGATCTGCCCTGGGTACCGACGTTCGTCGGTATGAGCGGGGTGAGGACTGAGGTGCGGGATGGGTTTGATGAGTGGCGGCTGAGTTCCTACTCCCGCCTCAGATAGATGTGCGGGATTCGCTTGGCTTCGGCCCACACCTGGGCGCGCTTGATCACGATGGCGATGTCGCGGTCGGTAGGGGAAGCGAAGTAGCGCCGTCCCATCGGGTGGTCGGTGAACGCCACGCCGTTCGCTGGCGGCTTCGCCCGGGCAATGATCAAAGCGTGGCGCTCTCGGACGGGCGGACGCTCCCCGGCCTTCAACTCGATGACTTCAGCCATCGGTGCAGGGTACACGCCTATCGGTCAGGCAACTGTGCGGCGCCGTACGGGGTTCAAAGAAACTGGCTGGCTCACAAGCCTCACCCCGGACCTCCAAAACAGAAGGCCCGGCTCTTACCGGGCCTTCCGCATTCGTGTCTGGCGGACGCTTACGGCGTTTGCGCCTTGCCTTGCTGGCCTTCCGGCGCGGTCTTCGGCGCGGGATTAGCGCCGGGGGCTGCGGCGGCGACGCCGCCCTGGGTCACGACGGCCTTGCCGGCGCGGATCAGGGCGACAGCCTGGTCGAGCTGGTAGTCCTCGCCCTTGTAGTCGGCCGGCGGCATGTCGGCGGGGACGTGCGGCGGCTTGCGCTCGGCGCCCTGGTCGTTCTCCAGCGCGTGCGGCAGGGCCGACTCGCTGTAGCGGGCGGCGCGGGTCTTCAGCTCGGCGATGTCCTTGTCGGACAGGCGCACCTGCGCGACTTCGAAGTCCGGCTCGATGCCGGCGCCCTGGATCGATTTGCCCGAGGGCGTGTAGTAGCGCGAGGTGGTGAGGCGCATCGCGCCCTTGTTCGGTCCGAGCGGGAGCACGGTCTGCACCGAGCCCTTGCCGAACGAGGTGACGCCCATGACCACGGCGCGGTCGCGGTCCTGCAGCGCGCCGGCGACGATCTCGGCGGCGGAGGCCGAGCCGCTGTTGACCAGCACGACGACCGGCAGGTCCGGGAAGCGGTTGACGCGGACGGCGTTGTAGCGCGCGACAGTCCGCCTCGCGGCGGCCGCGGGTCGAGACGACCTCGCCGCCATTGAGGAAGCGCGAGGAGACCTCGATGGAGGCTTCCAGCAGGCCGCCCGGGTTGTCGCGCAGGTCGAGCACGAGGCCCTTGATGCCGCCCTTGCGCGTCCTTGCGGACCTGGTCGAGCGCCGTTGTCGAGCGCCTTCACGGTCTGCTCGTTGAAGGTGGTGATGCGGACATAGCCGACATCGCCGATGGCCTTCGCCTTGACGACTTCCGGGCGGATCACTTCGCGGGTGAGGGTGACGTCGAACGGCTCGACGCCCTCGCGCACGACGGTGACCGAGAGCGAGGTGCTGACCGCGCCGCGCATCTGCTTGACGGCGTCGTTGAGCGGCAGGCCGACGATCGACTTGCCGTCGATGGCGGTGAGGAAGTCGCCGGACTTGATGCCGGCGCGCGAGGCGGGCGTGCCGTCCATCGGGGACGACGACTTTCACGAAGCCGTCCTGCGCGGTGACCTCGATGCCGAGGCCGCCATATTCGCCCGAGGTCTGGGCCTGCATGTCCTTGAAGTCGTCCGGGTCGAGATAGGAGGAGTGCGGATCGAGCGAGGCCAGCATGCCGTTGATGGCGGCTTCGATGGCTTCGCCCTCGTCGAATTCGGTGACGTAGTTGGCCTGCGCCTTGGCCACGATCTCGGCGAAGAGGTCGAGCTGCCGGAAGGTCTCGGCGCGCTTTTCGGCGGCCGTGTCGGTGACGGCGAAAGCCGACAGGGCGGAGAAGCTCGCCACGCCCAGGCCAGCGCCAACAAGGCCCGCACCATCACCGGGGCCCAACAACCACTTGCGCATGCTGCGCTGCTCCTCTGTCAAAAGTCCCGCCTCAAGCCTACTTTGCCTGCACATTTCCGGGAATTCAACAGGCCTTCAGGTCGCGCGCACTTTCGGCATCTTCCTGCGGCTGAAACGCTGCATTTCAGCTGCCGCTGGCCAAGCCACTTCTCCGGGTCCACAGGCTGACCTTTCCGCCTTACCTCCAGATAAAGTTCAGGAGAGGGCGACTTCCGGTCAGCCATGCGGCCTATGGGCTCTCCGGCCAGAACCCACTGTCCGGCCTCGGGATAAAGGGCGTCAAGGCCGGAAACGATCACAAGCACGTCTTCGCCGACATCGAGGATCACCATCTGCCGTAGGAGCGGAAAACGCCGGAATACTGCACCCGTGCGTCGAGAGGGGCGACCACCTGGGCGGCCGGGCGGGTGGCCAGCGTCAGGCCCTCCGCCTTGCCATCGGCCAGCGCCTGGCCGAAGCGCCGCACGGCGGCGCCGGCGGCCGGAGCGAGCGGTTTGGCGGCGGCTGTGGCGGCGGGTCTGGGAGCTGCCTTGGCGGTTGGCGTGGGGGCGGTTGGCGTGGGGGCGGGGGGCGTGGTGGGCAGGCTGCGCGGGCGGAGCGCCGGCCTGGCTGCGGGCTTGAGGCCAGGGGTGGCGGGCGCTGCGCGCGCGAGGCCGTCGAGCAGGTCGCGGAGGGTGGCGGCCTCGCGCGAGAGCGTGTCGGTCTCGGCGCGGCGGAGGTGGGTCTGCGCGGCGAGGGTGGTGGAGGAGATGCGCTTCTCCGCGGCGAGCGCCTCGATCTCCTCGCGGCGCGCGGCGAGGGCGGCTTCCTCGGTGGCGAGCGTGGCGGTCTCGATGCGGGTTGCGTCGGCGAGCATGGTGAGCTCGGTGAGGCGTGTTCCTGAGGGTGGCGGCGCGTGCGGAGAGGGCGGGTGCGGCGTCGGACATCAGGATGGCGGCGCGGATGGCTGCGCCGGTGTCGTCGGGGCTGGCGGCGAGCGCCGGCGGCCTGCGCGACCCGAATGTCATGAGCGCAGCCAGCAGGTCCTCCAGCGCCGCCTGGTCGCCGGTGAGGCGCTGGCGGGCAATGTCGCTGTCTTGCGCGAGGTCGAGAAGGCGCAGCTCCGCCGCGGTCGCAGCCTCTTCCCGGCGCGTCGAGTCGGCGGCGGCGGCGAGCAGGTCGGCGTCGATCTCGGAGGCTTCGCGGGCGGCTGTCCCGGCCGCCTGCTCCAGCGTCTTGAGCCGCCGCGAGCGCCTCGTCGCGCGCCTTCTCGACACGCTTCAGATCGTCCTGGGTGAAGCTGTCGCGCGGTTTCTGGGCGGGCGCCTGCGCGGTCTGGGCAAAGACCGGCGCGGCCAGAAGCAGCAGGATGAGGACGGAACCGGCGCATCTATTCGCGGTGGTAAGGTGATCCGGCCTCGATCGAAAGGGCGCGGTAGATCTGCTCGGCCAGCATCACCCGGACAAGGCGGTGGGGCCAGGTCTGCGATGCCGAAGCTGATCGTGTGGCGCGCGGCGCTGGCCAGGGCGGGCGAGGTTCCATCCGCCCCGCCGATCACGAAGCTTGCCGACGTCCTCCCCCGCATCGCGCCACCTGGCGAGGCGCTTCGATAGGTGCTGCCGATGTCCACGCCTCGCCGCGCTCGTCGAGGCGGACGAGAACGCCAGCGCCATGCTTGACGAGCAGGCGCGCGCCTTCATCGTCCTTCGAGCTCGACGTGATCTCGACTTCTTCCACAGCGCGATAGCCGAGCTGCTTTCCCGTCTTCACCGCTCGCGCAAGATAGTCATCCACCAGCGCGCGCTCGGGCCCGTCCTTCAGCGGCCGACGCAGAGGATGCGGATGCGCATTGGGGAAGGAGACTATTGCCGCGCGGCGTGCGTCGCCGGCGTGTCGCCGGCCCAGATGCGTTCGAGATTGTAGAACTCGCGCACTTCGGGGCGGAAGATGTGGACGATCACATCGCCTGCATCGATCAGCACCCAGTCGGCGTTGGGCAGGCCCTCGACGCGCACCTTGGCGACGCCAGCTTCCTTCAGCTTGCGCGATACGTGGTCGGCAAGCGCCGCCACATGGCGCGCCGAGCGGCCGGACGCGACGATCATCGCATCCGCCATGGGCGATTTTCCGGCGAGCGGGATGTTCGAGGATGTTCTCGGCCTTGTCGTCGTCGAGCTGCGTGGCGACCAGCTTGGCCAACATGGCCGGATCGATCTGGGCGGAGGCTGGCTTGGAGGCAACGCTCTTGCCGGCCTTGGAGCTACGGACTGCGGGCAGGGCTCTTTCCTTCGGTCTGTTGGACAAGGCCTGACATTACCACGTGGAGGCAGGCCGTGCGAGGGGAAAGGGGCAGGCCGCTGCCGCCGAAATGGAACCCGGCGACAGCCCGGATTCGACTGGGAAATCGCGTGGAGGGGATTCCATGCATCATCTGGCGATTGCCGCCCGCGGCGCCTCGCGCCTTCAAAAGGTTAATGCCATAATGGGCCTCACAGTGATGGGGCCTGGGGTTATGCGCGGGCGTTGGTTCGGCACTACGGCATTGCTCGCCGCCCTTGTGGGCGTCGCGGCGAACGCCGCTGGCCAGACACCGCCTGTTGCAGCGCCAGCCGTTCAGGCGCCCGCAGTCCAGGCCGCTCCCTCTCAAGCACTCCCGGCTCAAACCCCTGCTGTTCAGGCGCCGCCCGCGTTGGCGCAGTCTGCGCCGCCGCCAGTGCTGGCGTCTGCGCCAGCTCTCGGCGCCACCGCAAACACCTGCACCGGCTGTCGCCCAGAGCGCTCCCGCACCAGCGCCCGCTGCAGCGCCTGCCCCGTTCATGCCTGCGCCAGGACAGCCGCCCGTGCAGCCAGCCGTGCAGGCGTCTGCGCCCCCGCCTGCACCCTTCATGACCGCCCCCGGCCAGAACCCCCACGCAGACCCCCACACAGGCCACCGCGCAGGCGCCCGCACAGGTCCCCGCGCAGCTGACCAACCTTCCGGTCAGCGCCGCAGCTTTGGCGACTGCAGCCGCGGCATCGAGTGCGCCCGGACATGCATCCGGCGCACCGGCGTACAAGCCGGCCGGTCCGGTGATCGACGATGCGGGACTGTTCGCGCAGGCCTTTCTCTATGACTCGTCCGGCCAGACCGACCTTGGAATGAAGACGCGCCAGACGCTTCTGGACAAGTATCCCAACTCGCCGCTCGCTGGCGCCGTGAAGGAACAGCTTGCCGCCTACAATGCGAGGCTCGCGACCGAAGACGCCGAGCGGGCCAAGCGCGTCAGCTATTCAGCCGAGCGCGACAAGCTGGTCGCCGCCTGCCGCAATGCCGACGCGAAGCTCGGCCCCGCGGATGTCTCGATTGCCTGCACGAGAATGATCGACAGCGGCTATGAAGACAAACCGGACCTTGCGCTGGCCCTGCAATACCGCGCCGGCGCGCGCCTCGACACAAAGGCCTATCCCGAGGCGATCAAGGATTTCACGGCGGCGATCGAGGCCAATCCCGATCTCGCCGACGCCTATGCCAGCCGCGGCGCAGCCTACATCTTCGCAGGCGATCCGGCGAAGGCCGCAACCGATCTCGACAATGCGATCACCATCGGCCCGCCCAAGCTGTGGCACTATGTCAATCGCGGCATGGCCCATCGCATGAAGGGCGACGGCGTCAAGGCGCTGGCGGATTTCAACGAGGCGCTGAAGCTGGAGCCGAACAACGCATCCGCGCTGCGCGAGCGCGCTGGCATTTTCACGGCCCAGCAGGACTGGCAGAAGGCCGCCGACGACTACACCAGTCTTCTGGCGTTCAGCGGGGCCGATCTTGTCTCGCTGCTGAACCGCGCGGTCGCCTATTACAACCTTCGCTCCTATCCGCTGGCAATTGTCGATCTCGACAAGGCGATCTCGATCGATCCGAGGAACGTCACCGGCCTGGTCAGCCGCGGCAACAACCGCTGGATGATCGGCGATCTCGAAGGCGCGCTGCGCGACTACGACCAGGCGCTTGCAATCGAACCCGACAATGCCGGCGCCAAAACCAACCGCGCCAACGTCGCCGCTGCGCTGGCAGCCAAGCCGTAGCCGCGCGTACTCCCGGCTCCTGTGCCCGGTCTAGCGCGAGACTTCCTTCACCCTGGGCCTGTCGAACGTGACCGTTCCCGGCGTGATGGCCTCGCCGCATTCCGAGCAGTGCACCACCGGCTTGAACTTGTGGCCGCATGTGGTGTGGCGGCGGCCGGAGGCGCGCGTCTGCTTCGGCAGGTGCGTCTCGCCCCAGTGCGCCAGCATCATCATCACCGGCTTCAGCGCCGCGCCTCGCTCCGTCAGCCGGTAGTCAAAGCGCGGCGGATGCTCTTCATAGGCCACGCGCTCAAGGACGCCGTGTTCGACCAGCCGCGACAGCCGGTCAGCGATGATGGCGCGCGAGGCGCCGGTGGCGCGCTGGAATTCGTCGAATCTGGAGGCCCCGCGGATCGCATCGCGCAGGATGAGGATGGTCCAGGCGTCGCCGATCACCGCCATCGCCTGGGCGACGGGACAGGGTGTGGCGTCGATCTCGCTCCAGCGCATCGAGGCGCTCCGGCAATGATTTACACTGTGACGTTACCGCGGTTGACCGTGTCCGGCGGCGCAGGCAAGGGTGAGTTCAGAAGGTGAACTTACACCCGGCCGGGGAGCACAGCAATGGACAGCGTCAAGCCGCCGCCTGGGCGGACGCCACGACTCCGGCAGGCGATCGGTTTTGCGGCGTTCGTCGCCGGCATCGCACCCGCCGCCCTTGCCCCCGCTGCAATGGCCCAGCAGGGCGCGGCGCCAGCCCAGCCGCCCGCGCAAACGCCCGCTTCGGCCGCAGGGCAGGAAGGCGTGCAGCTGTTCGAGGCCGCCTATTTCCGCCAGTACAATCCCGTCACCGCCTTCGACATCGCCACCCGCGTCCCCGGCTTCGAGATCGACGACGGCGAGGCGCTGCGCGGCTTCGGCGCGACGGCCGGCAACGTGCTGGTCAATGGCGAGCGGCCCTCGTCCAAGGTCCTCATCTCCGAACAGCTCAAGCGCATCCCGGCGGATTCCGTCGTCAAGGTCGAGCTGATCTCGGGCAGCGCCTCCAACGTCGACGTTCGCGGCCAGACGCAGCTCGTCAACATCGTCCTCAAACAGGCGAAGCAAGGCAGCGGCTCGCCCACCACCTGGGTGCTCGACGTTCGCGAGCTTGCAGTATTCCGAACGCCTGGGCTGGCTCACCCAGCTCACCAAGACATTCGCCCTTGGCGAGACCGCCGAACTTACGCTCGACTTCCAGACGCCCAACCTGCGCGGCCGCTCCGAAGGCTTCGAGGCGGTGCGCAACACGTCGGGCGCGCTCACCTCCTACCGCGAGCTGTTCGGCCAGCCGAACAATATCGGCCTGCAGGGCTCCGGCGTGCTCAAATGGCGCCCGACCGCGCGCGACACGGTCGGCGTCAACGCCCAGCTCGCGCCCACATGGAACAGCGTCAATGTCGGCTCCGTGACGCGCACGCCGTCCGGCGCCCTCGCTTCGGCGACCTACGGCCGCAGCGAGTTCTCGAGCAACTACACCGCCGAGATCGGCGCCGACTGGGAGCATCGCTTCTCGCCCCAGCTATCCGTCAAGCTCATCGGCCTCACGACCCTCGCCAATGTCGACCAGGACGATCTTTTCCGCACCTACACGCCCACCGGTCCGGGCCCCGCGGGTCTTGCCAACACGCAGACCATCACCCGCACCACCGAAGGCGGCGAGCGTGTCGCGCGCGGCTTCCTCACCTGGCGCCCCGTGGCGGCGCACACCATCGATGTCGGCCTCGAAGGCGCATTCAACTTCCGTGACACGACGCTCGACATCTTCAACAACACCGGCTCGGGCCCCGTGGCGCAACCGCTCGCCGTCTCCGACGCCCGCGTCGAGGAAACCCGCGTCGAGCCCTTCATCACCGACGTGTGGAAGATCACGCCCCAGCTCACGCTCGAAAGCGGCTTCATCTTCGAAGCCTCCCAGATCAAGCAGACGGGCGATGAGCAGAAGGAGCGGGAATTCTCCTACGCCAAGCCGCGCCTGATCGCGACCTACCAGGCCAGCCCGACCGACCAGCTTCGCGCCAGCATCGTGCGCGACATCGCCCAGCTCGACTTCGCGCAGTTCGCATCCTCCATCAACGTGATCGACGCCACCTCCATCATCGGCAATCCCAACCTCGAACCCGAAAAGACCTGGAAGATTCCGCGGCGAATGGGAAAAACGGTTCGGCAAGCGCGGCGCCCTGACGCTCGCCGTCTTCCATGACGTGGTCGAGGACGTGCAGGATCTGGTCGTGCTTGGCGCCAGCGACGCCTATGGAAATCTCGGCGAAGGCACGCGCACCGGCGTGGAAGTGCGCGGCGCCGCGCCGCTGTCGCCGCTGATCCCCGATGCGGAGCTGCGCTTCTCCGGCATGTGGCAGGACACCTCGGTCACCGACAGCGTCACCGGCGAGGACCGGCGCTTCTCCCAGGAACTCGAATGGACCTACAACCTGACGTTCCGGCAGGAATTTGCAGCGCTCAAATCCGCCTGGGGCGCCAGCGCCGCGCGGGGCTCCGACAGGTGGGAGTACAAGCGCATCGAGGACATCCTCATCGATCGCCCCGGCGACCGCGTCGATCTCTTCTGGGAGACGACCGCCATCAAGGGCGTCACGCTGCGCTTCACATCGGCGAACATCTTCCACGCCGAAGAATTCCGCACCCGCACATTCTATTCGGGCACGCGCGCCTCGGGCGCGATCAGCCGGACCGAGGAGCGCAAGCAGAAGGGCGGCCCGGAGGGCACGCAGGTCTTCTTCATCCGCGCGTCAGGGACGTTCTAGCGAATCCCGGGGCAGGGCGCAGAATCCCGAACTCATCGCCGTCAATCTCTGACAACCGACGCAGGGTAGTGAGCCGGGCCGGCACTCACCTCTTATATCGGTCCCGCCAGATGGAGGACCGATGCCGCAAACCCCAGCAGCGCCAGCACCGTGCGAAAATTGTGAACCCCCGCCCAGCGCGCCAGCTCGCGCGTGAGTTCGGTTTCGTTCAGCTTCCGATCCGCGAACGCCTGGTTGGCGTTTTTGAAGTAGATCGGGAACGTGAGAGTGACCGCCACGACAAGCGCAGCCGCCAGCCACGCAATTGGATCGTGTTCTGCGGCGCCAAGAAATCCGCGCGCCGCCGACATGATTGGAAGCAGCGTCGCAACGCCGGTGAGCGGCCCGAAATAGCGGAATAGCCGCGGCCCAAAGTCTTGATGCAATGCGTAGAACTGGCTCATCTTCAGCGTCCGCCAGTACGGGACAAGCAGCATCGCCTCTGTGCACAGGCTGCCGGCGAGCACACCCAAAACGCACGCTGTCGCAAATGAGAGGAGGTCCAGCGTCATTCTCCTTGCCCATTGGTCGCGGTCACCCGCGTCCAGATTTTCGTTTGACAGAGCGGGCCGAAACAGCCCGTTACGTGCAGGCGGTGTCCGTCCGGGTCCAGCTGCAGAGCGCAGGCGAACGTCGATCCGTCTTCGGGATTGTAGAGCCGCCCGCGCCGCCACACCTGTCCTTGGCGCTGAAAGCCCCAGATGAGTTGCGCGCCGATCAGCGGACGCTGCCGCAACGCGCGAGCAGGATTGTGCTCGTCTGTGCGCTGATTGGTCTTGGAAGAATCAAACCGCACCAACACGCCGCACGGCGTGCCGTCGCCGCAATCGCTGATGCGGACATCCCCCTTGATGTTTCCGTAACGGCTCTCCGCCGCCCATGTGCCTGCGACGTCGAGCGGCTCGGCCCAGGCCGGGCCTGTGAATGCGACAAGCAGGGCGAGGACAAGCGTTCGCATGCGAGAAACTCCTTTTCTATACGCGTATACATTAATACACTGTCTGTCAAGATCAGGAAACGCGTCCCCATGCCCACGAAACCCAGCCCTGCTCGCGGCCGCCCGCCGCTTTCACACGACCAGCTGGCGCAGACGCGCGACACGATCGCCGCCGCAGCGCGCCGCGTGTTCCTGGCCGAAGGCTATGAATCCGTGTCCATGCGCCGCCTCGCCCGCGAGGTGGGATGTACGCCGATGGCGATCTACACATACTACGACAGCAAGATAGACATCCTTCGAAAGCTCTGGGCGGACGTGTTCGAAGCGGTGTTCGCCGAGGTCGAGCGCGCGGGCGCGAAAAGCAAAGCTCCGGCGGCGCGTCTCAAGGCCATGTGCCGCGCCTATGTCCGCTACTGGCTCGAACACCGCGACCACTATCGCATGGTGTTCATGTCGGCCGGCGTCACGCAGGGCGAAGTCACCGTCTTTGTCGAACGTGATGCGATCGCGGCGCGCTACAATGTCTTCGCGTCGGCGCTCGGCGCATGCGTGGGGCGAGAGGATGCGCGGATGGCAAGGCACGCCGAGGCGTTGATTTGCGGCATGATCGGCGTCGCTCACAGCAACATTACGATCAGCGGCCATCCCTGGAGCGCGGCCGATGCGCTGGTTGTCATTCTGGTTGATGGAATATTGCTGAGCGCCACAAACGACTAGAACAGTGCGGCTCCGCGACGCCTTTCAGCGACAGCGAAGACCGGTCAGGAGAATCCGGTCGCGCCAAGGCAGGGCGACCCGAAACTGACACGCCGGCGCTCCTCAGTGTCCGGACTTGGCCCCAGTTCCGTTCTAGCGCCTGCGGCCAGCTACTGCGGAAAGTCCCCGAAGCCGCCGAAGCCGCCGCGGCCGCGCGCCTTCTCGCCCGCCAGGCAGTCCGGCTTCTCCGTCGGCAGCTTGAGCTGGGCAAGGGTGAGCTGTGGGCCTGCAGGCGCGGCGTCCGCATACTGCACCGGCGCCGTGCCTGGAAACATGTCCGGGGCAAGGTCGAGCCCGGCGATCTCCAGGACAAGCTTCTTGCGGATCGTCGCGGAGAGCTGGTTGAGATTGAACACCGGAGCGATGAAGGCTGCTTCCCCGCCGATCACGCATGCCCGGTAGTAGCGGTCGAGATGAGCGATGTCGAACCCCTGCCGCGGCATGTTGCGGCCCTCGTTCAACATGATCGGCAGGCCGTTGATGGCGACGTCGCGCTTCAGCACGAAGTCACGCGCCTCTTCCACCGGCGGCCCGGAATTGTTGGCCCCGTCGCCGGAAACATCGATCACCCGCCGGTGCGAGGCGATGTCGTTCCCCTCGATCAGCTCTACGGCGTTGTAGAGCGCGGTCGAGATCGAGGTGCGGCGCTCGGAATAGGGCTGCGCTGTGTCCAGCTTGTCAGCGAAGGCGAGGGCTGCCTCCTTCGAATCGATGATGGTCCACGGGATGATCTGGTAGGTCTGCGCCGCCCATTCCATGTAGGTCACGGCGATGCGCCCCTCGGGCCCGCTCATCAGCGCATTGATCACGTCGCGATGCCGGAAGGCCTCGACATAGCCGTCGCGCTGGAGCGCGTGCTCCTCCTCGTCCATCGAGCGCGAGACATCGACCGCCAGCACGAGTTCGAGGTCGACCCGCTTGCCGGCCGGCTGGGCTGCGCCTGCCTGCTGGGCCGATGCGGCGTCGCCTCCCGCGAGGAAGGCGGCGGCAAGGGCCAGCCCGGCCACCATCACAGACGCAGGCTTCATGCCCGGCTCCCGGAGAACCTCCGCACCGTGCAGGCGAAGGCGACCGGCGCCAAGCGGCCCCGCCATCACGAACCGATGAGGGCGCGCCGCTTTTCGCAGTGATTCCAGCTGAATCCCCTGCGTGAAGAAAGTTCGTGAGGCGATGTCGGGAGGCGCTATCCTCGCGCGTCCTTGAGCCAGAAGAGGTGCGCCCGATGCTTTACGCCGTGCTTTGCTACAACAACGAGGAAATGGTGTTCGGCTGGTCCAAGGAAGAGGACGCGGCCGTGATGGCGAGGCTCAAGACGGTCCATGAGCGCTGGGGCGACAAGCTCAAGCCCTCGCTGCGGCTCCTGCCGACATCGGCGGCCACCACCCTGCACAAGTCCAAGGACCTGGTGATCGACGGCCCCTTCGCCGAAACCAAGGAAGCCCTGCTCGGCCTCTACCTGATCGACGTCGAGAACCTGGAGGAAGGCCTGCAGTTCGCGCGCGAACTCAGCGCCGTCAACCCGGGCGGAGCGTATGAGCTGCGCCCGCTGCTGCTGTTCAACCCCGGCAGCCCGCTGAAGGAGCCCTACATGGCGGAGTCCTACGCCGGATGACCGACATCGCCTGGATCGACGCGGCGCTCATCGCCTCGCGACCCCAGGCGGTCGCGGCGCTGTTGCGCTATTTCCGCGATCTCGACCAGGCGGAAGAAGCCTACCAGGACGCCTGTATCAAGGCGCTGAAGAACTGGTCGGCGAACGGCCCGCCGCGCGATCCGACCGCGTGGCTGATCATGGTCGGCCGCAATGCTGCACTCGATGGCGTGCGCAAGCGGTCGAAACAGGTCGCCATGCCCGACGAGGACGCGGTCTCAGACCTTGAGGACGCGCAGACGCCGATGGCCGAACGGCTGGATGAAAGCCAGTACCGCGACGACGTGCTGCGCCTCCTGTTCATCTGCTGCCATCCGGACCTGCCCGCCACCCAGCAGATCGCGCTGGCCCTGCGCATCGTTTCTGGGCTGACGGTGAAGCAGATCGCCCGCGCGTTTCTGGTGGGCGAAGCGGCCATGGAACAGCGCATCACCCGCGCCAAGGCCAAGGTTGCGGAAGCCGGCCTTCCCTTCGAGACCCCTGGCGCCGTCGAGCGGTCGACACGCCTCGCGGCCGTGATGGCGATGGTCTATCTCGTCTTCAACGAAGGCTATTCCGCCGGCCCGCGCGACGAGGCGAGGGGAGGCCTCGCCGACGAAGCCATCCGCCTCGGCCGCCTGCTGCTGCGCATGTTCCAGGCCGAGCCCGAAGTGATGGGCCTCCTCGCGCTCATGCTGCTGCAGCATTCCCGCGCCGACGCCCGTTTCGATGCGCGGGGCGGCGTGATCCTGCTCGAAGACCAGGACCGCTCGCTCTGGCGCGGAAAGATGATCCAGGAAGGCCTTGCCCTCATCGACAAGGCGATGCGCCACCGGCAGGCCGGCGCCTACCTGGTGCAGGCCGCCATCGCCGCCACCCACGCCCGCGCGGCGACGTTCGAGGAGACCGACTGGGCCGGCATCGACGCTCTCTATGGCGCGCTTGAACACCTGACGCCGTCGCCCGTGATCACCCTCAACCGCGCCGTGGCCGTCTCCAGGACCAGGGGCCCGCAGGCCGCCCTCGACATGATCGAGCCGCTCGAGGCGAGGCTCGCCAGCTATTTCCACTTCCACGGCGCCCGCGGCGGCCTGCTGCTCCAGCTCGGCCGCCAGCGCGAGGCCCGCCAGTCCTTCGACCGCGCCATCTCCCTCGCCAACACCGCCGCCGAGGCCGACCACATCCGCACCCACATCGACCGGATGATCGCGGACAGCGACAAGGGCAAGCGGGCGTAGCCACGCTGCCGCGGCCAACTCTTCCCCCGCACGCGGGGAAAAGTTTCCCGAAAAAATCTTCGCCCCGTTGTCGGATCGCAGTCGCCTCGCTCGTCCTCTGGCCGTACACAGGCTGCAACAGCGCCAAAAGGCTCAAGCGAAAGGGACCGCCGCCATGATCAACAACATCTTCGTCAACCTGCCGGTAAAGGACCTCAAGAAGTCCCGCGCATTCTTCGAGGCGCTCGGCTGCAAGATCAACGAACAGTTCTCCGACGACACCGCCGCGAGCGTCATTATCAGCGGCAACATCTTCGCGATGCTGCTCACCCACGACAAGTGGGCCCAGTTCTCGTCCAAGACGATCGCCGATACGAAGACCACCCAGGAGGCGATCATCTGTCTCGGTGTCGAAAGCAAGGACGAGCTCAACAAGCTGGTCGATGCGGCGGTCAAGGCCGGCGGCAAGGAAACGCGTCCGGCGGCCGACTACGGCTTCATGCAGCAGCGCGTCTTCGATGATCTCGACGGCCACCACTGGGAAGTCATCTACATGGACCCCAAGCACGTCCAACCTTACTAGGGGGCAGCCAGCCCTATCGAGCCCCAGCACGCCAGCCGCCAAGCGGAGACGCCAAATGACCCCCGCCAACGAACTCGTCCTCGAACTGATCCTCGACGCCCCGAAGGAGAAGCTCTATCGCGGCTGGACCGAGCCGGAGCTGATGAAGAAGTGGTTCGCGCCCAAGCCGTGGACGACCCCGCGCGTCGAGACCGACGTGCGGGCAGGCGGCGCCTCGAACGTCACCATGCGCTCGCCCGAAGGCCAGGACATGCCCAACCCGGGCCAGTATCTCGAAGTGATCCCGAACCGGAAGATCGTCTTCACCGACGCCTTCACCGGCGACTGGGTTCCGAAGGAGGGCGCGCCCTTCTTCGTCGCCATTATCGAATTCGAGGACGCCGGCCCCGGCAAGACGAGGTACACCGCCAGGGCCCGCCACTGGACCGCCGAGGCTAGGGCGCAGCATGAGCAGATGGGATTCGTCCCTGGCTGGACGATTTGCGCCCGGCAGCTTGAAGAGCTGGCGAAGACACTCTAGTCGCCTCGCAACAGATGGGAGAGGCCCATGCGCTTCCTGCAGATCACCACCGCCGGCGCGCCAAGGTCCGGCCCGCCTGACCCGGAGCACATGGCCAGGGTCCGCAAGTCGATCGGCGAGGCCATCGCCAGCGGCAGTCTTGTCGCCACCGGCCCCATCGGCAAGCGCGCCACCTCTGCCGCGCGCCTCATCCGGAAGGACGGCAAGGTCACCGTCGAGGACCCGCCGCAGGACAGCGCCGGCGGCGGCGGCTGGATGGCCGGCGGCGGTTTCGCGCTGACGGAATACGCCAGCAAGGAAGACGCCATCGCCGACTGCGCCAGGAAGCTGGAGATCATGGGCGACGGCGTGATGGAGGTGATCCAGGTCGGCGAGATGCATCCGCCGCCGAAGGATCGCAGCCCTCGCCAGCGGCGTCGTTCCCTATCTCAATTTCGACGGCGCCGCGGAGGTGATCGACTTCTACAAGAAGGCGTTCGGCGCGAAGGAGATCACGCGCATGCATGCCGAGGATGGCAAGCGCATCATGCACTGCCAGCTCGAAATCAATGGCGGCGCGTTTATGCTGGCCGACAATTTCCCCGAATACGGCATGGGCGCGGTCCAGCGCACGGCCAGCTACGTGATGCAGCTTGTCATCGCCGATGGCGCAGGCTCTGGTGGGACCGCGCCATCAAGGCGGGCTGTACGGAGCGGATGCCGTTCGCGGTCGCGCCCTGGGGCGACACGTACGGCCAGATGGTCGACCCATTCGGCGTCACCTGGGCGTTCAATACGCCCGCGAAGAAATAGCGGCCCGCGAAGACTGGGTGGAAGGAGCCCCGATCATGGCGAAGCTCGGCCTCATGGTCATCCTCGCTGCGGCGGTGTTCGCGACAAGCTGCGGGCGGGGCGGGAAAAGCCTGTTCTCGACCCCGGCGGATGCACCGCCGCCGGTGGAACAAAAGCAGCAATAGGGACAGGCGGACGCGTCTGCTGGCGCCCCCTCTGGCGCCCGCCCCTCAATCGGTCCATATGGGCCCGGTCAAGAGGAGCGCATGCCATGGCGGACGGCCTCAACCTCACCCCCAACCGCATCGTGGAAATCCCGGCGCCGCGCGGAAAAGTGCGCATCGGACAGGAGCTTCCGGTCGCCTTCATCGCCGGCCCGTGCCAGCTCGAAAGCCGGGCGCACGCGCTCGACATGTCGAAGGCCTTGCGCGAGATCGCCGACAGGCTGGGCTGCCACCTGATCTACAAGACCTCGTTCGACAAGGCGAACCGCTCCAGCATTAACACCGCCCGGGGGCTGGGCCTCGAAGGCGCGCTCGATATCTTTGCGGAAATCCGCGAGACGTCAGGCCTGCCGGTGATCACCGACGTGCACCTGCCCGAACAGTGTGAGCAAGCCGCCAAGGCCGTCGACGTGCTGCAGATCCCGGCCTTCCTCTCCCGGCAAACGGATCTTCTTGTCGCCGCCGCCCAGACCGGCAAGCCGGTCAACGTCAAGAAGGGGCAATTCCTTGCTCCGTGGGACATGAAGAACGTCGTGAACAAGCTGGTGCAGTCCGGCTGCCGCGACGTGCTGGTGTGCGAGCGCGGCGTCTCCTTCGGCTACAACACCCTCGTCTCCGACATGCGCGCAATACCCGAACTGGCCGCCACCGGCGCGCCGGTCGTGTTCGACGCCACCCACTCCGTGCAGCAGCCCGGCGGGCAGGGCACGACGTCGGGCGGCCAGCGCCAGTACGTGCCGGTCCTTGCCCGCGCCGCCGCCGCCGTCGGCATCGCCGCCGTCTTCATCGAGACGCACGAGAACCCCGACAAGGCGCCCTCGGACGGCCCCAACATGGTCCCTCTGTCGCAACTGGAAGACCTGATGCGCCAGATCATGGCCATCGACAAACTCGCGAAGAGCTTCGGCTGAAGCCCCGCGCCGCGCGTCATTCTCGGGCAAGCCGAAGGAGCATCCCGAGAATGCCTGTGTGTTGCGGTTGGGGCAGGCTGGCTGCGGGCGGTTGGCCGGTGAATCCGGGGCAAAGAGACAGAAAGATTCCAAAGACCGGCAACCGGCTTGGTCCTCGCCCGTGCTGATTATTCCGACCTGAACAGTTGAACAAGGCTGCTCCATTTCGAAAGCCGGGGATTGCTGCTGCATGCGCCTGAGGCGCGATGCGAAACCAGAACAACTTCAAAGCCCGCCGTTCAGTCGCCTTGTTGGTAAGCGTAGGAAAGCGCGACCCGGCTCACCGCTGGCCAGGGATGTCGTTGAATCCGGCGGCGGTTGGCCACACATGTAAGTCTAATAAACCGTCGGGAGATCCAGCCATGAACGACAAGGAACACTGGGAGACCGTCTATACTCGGAAGGCTCCCGAAGAAGTCAGCTGGTTCCAGCCTGAGGCTGAGCTTTCCTTGCGCTTGATTGACGATATCGGTCTGCCGCGCTCGGCTCGCATGATTGATGTCGGCGGCGGCGCCTCAACTCTGGTTGACGGACTGCTTGAGCGCGGCTTCTCCAGTGTCACTGTGCTCGACCTGTCCGGCGCAGCCCTTCAGGCCGCAAGACACCGTCTCGGTCCGGACGCGCGGCGCGTAACCTGGATCGAAGCTGATGTGACGACCGTAGCGCTGGAAGACCACTCCTATGATGTCTGGCACGACCGCGCTGTCTTTCATTTTCTGACGGAGCCTGTCGATCGCAACGCCTATGTGGCGCAGGTTCGCCGAAGCGTGCGTCCGGGCGGTCATGTCATTGTGGCAAGCTTTGCAGAAGATGGACCGGAAAAATGTAGCGGTCTGCCAGTGATGCGCTATTCGCCGGGGGCTTTGCACGGCGCATTCGGATCGTCCTTTGAATTGATCGGACAGCAAAGGGAAACGCATCACACGCCCTCCGGAGCATCCCAAAGCTTTGTGTACTGCTATTGCCGGGTACTGGATTGAGTCAGTCCGACATATCTCCGGTGAGATCGCGCTCGCCCGCTTGTTTCGGCGCGCCACGCGCCCGGCC
This sequence comes from uncultured Alphaproteobacteria bacterium, assembly GCA_963718145.1. Taxonomy (GTDB): domain Bacteria; phylum Pseudomonadota; class Alphaproteobacteria; order Caulobacterales; family Hyphomonadaceae; genus UBA7672. The sequence continues at coordinate 734,747 of CAVQYJ010000020.1, forward strand.
ACCCCGGCAGGGAAACCGTGCTCACTGACGCGCGGCGCACAACGGCGCAACGCTGGAAGTCTCTCAGTTCAGCAACACACCTTGCTCCGCTCATCCCAGCGAAAGCCGGGAACCGTGAGATGGCGGTTCGCGAAGCGAACGAATTGGCCCGCTAGACCAATTCGAGCGGCGAACATCCTGTGCGCCAGCGAAGGGTCGGCTTGCAAGAAAGCTTGTTCCGGCTTGAAGGTTCAATCCTGTGCCACGCGCCCAACCGTTCCCGGGTTCCCGCTTTTTGCCGGAAGGAGCGGTGTTGAGGGTTTGCGAGACAGCGATCCCGCGCCTATGGCCGCATGCCGTAGCTGCTCGGTCCGGGCTTAAGCACGCGATAGGCATGGTGCACGAAGTCGACGACCAGCGGCCGCGTGTCCCTCGGGTCGATGATCTCTTCCGCGATGAACGCTTCCGCGGTCCGGAACGGCGAGCGCATCGCCTCGAACTTCTTGTAGAGCGCCTTCAGCTCGGCTTCGGGATCGGCCGAGCCTTCGAGCTGGCGCTTGTAGGCCGCCTCGATCCCGCCCGCCATCGGCAGCGACCCCCAGTCCCCCGACGGCCAGCAATACCTCCAGCGCGTGCGCGACGGGTTGAACATCACCGAACCGGCCAGCCCGTAGGCCTTGCGGATCACCACCGGCAGGATCGGCGTCTTCGCCTGGTAGACCGCCGCCATCGCCCGCACGCCATGCCGCGTCACCCCGGCCTTCTCGTGCTTCACGCCGACCGCAAATCCCGGGCAGTCGACGAAGTGGATGATCGGCAGGTGGAATGTGTCGGCGAGATCGAACAGCCGGATGACCTTGTCGCACGCATCGGCCGTCCACGCGCCGTCGAGGAAGAACGGATCGCCCGCCAGGATCGCCACGGGCCGGCCATCGACGCGCGCAAGCCCGGTCACCACCGGCCGTCCCCACAGTTCGCCGACCTCGAAGAAGGAACCGAGATCGCAGACCGCCTCGATGATCCGCCGCGGCTTGTACGGCGTCTTGCCGTCCTTCGGCACGATGTCGAGCAGGAACTGCTCCTTCCGCTTGGGGTCGTCGTTCGACGGCAGGACCGGCGGCAACTCGTCGACATTCGAGGGCAGGTAGGACAGGAAGCGCCGCGCCGCAGCGAAGGCTTCCGACTCGCTCTCCACCACATTGTCGACCACGCCATTGCGCGCCTGGATCTCCCAGCCGCCCAGGCCCTCCTTGTCGACATCCTCCCCGATCGCCTTCGCGACCGGCGGACCCGCCACGAACACCTGGCTCATCCCGCGCACCATCACCGAGAAGTGGCTCGCCGCCACACGCCCCGCACCCAGCCCCGCGCACGGACCCAGCGCCAGGGACACCACCGGAGCGCGCGCCATGTTCGCCACCAGCCACTCCCACCCCGACGTTGTCGGGATGTAGGTGCGCGGATTGGTCTCCAGCGACTTGACCGACCCGCCGCCGCCCGTGCCATCGACCATCCGCACGATCGGCATGCCGTATTCGTGCGCCATCTGCTCGGCCATCAGCATCTTGCCGGCTATGGACGCATCCGACGCCCCGCCGCGCACCGTGAAATCATCGCCCAGGATCACCGCCGGCCGGCCGTCCAGGGTCGCCCGTCCGAACACCATGGTCGCCGGCAGGAATTCCGCGATCGCATCGTCTGGCCCATATCCGGCCTTGCCCGCGATCTTGCCGACCTCGTGGAAGCTTCCCGGATCGGCGAGGAAAGCGATCCTCTCCCGCACCGTCAGCTTGCCCTGCGAGCGCTGCCGTTCGACCCGCTCATCGCCTCCCATCTTCTCGGCCAGGCGCTCGCGCGCCCGCAACTCGTCGATATGGCTCTTCCAGCTCATGGGGTCTCCCTGCCGTGACCCTAGCGGGACGCCACACAGGGGGCGAGAGGGCGGCGCGGAGAATATCGCGCCTGGGCCGGGTGCACGCCCGGGCATCCGTGGCTATAAGCGCCTGCGGGAAAATCATCACATGAAGGGGGATAGCGGGTGAGTTCAGGGACCAGCGATCCACGGGCACGCGAAATCCTCGACGCCAAGGGCCGGCCGGATGGGCTGCCCGTGCCGGCCAACGCCAACGCGCTGCCCCTGCGGCGCGTGATCACGCTGGCCCAGGCGCTGGCGCGCAAGCCGCTGGCGGGATCGCGCCTGCTCGACCTCGCCTGCCAGGAAGGATGCTATGGCTTCGAGGCGGCGCTCGCCGGCGCCAGCACGGTCGGGATCGAGGCGCGCGAGCGGCATGTGGAGCGCGCCCGCCTGTGTGCAGCGGCGCTGGGACTGGACGGGCGCGCCACGGTCGAGACCGGCGACGTGCGCCGCGTGTCTGAGGCGAGCCATGGGCGTTTCGACATCGTCCTGATGCTCGGCATCCTCTATCATCTCGACGCCCAGGACGCGGCGGAGACGCTGGAGCGCATATCAGCCCTGGTCGACGACCTCTTCATCATCGACACGCACATCGCGTTGAATGCGAAGGGCGCCTTCACGTTCAGGGGCCGGGCCTATGACGGCGCCTATGTGCGCGAGCATGGCGACGACAATTCGCAGGCCCTCCGGGTCCAGCGCGGCCAGGCGTCGATCGACAACACTTTCGCATTCTACTTCACCAGGCAGGCGCTGGTGCGCCTCCTGGTGGACCTCGGCTTCTCGATCGTGCTCGAAGCGCACGCGCCGCTGGATGCGACCAAGCCGGCGGACCGCCTGACGCTGGTGGCGTGCAAGCGGGACGTGCATGACGTTCAGGCTCTATCCCTGGGTCGCGGGCTTGCCGGAGGACGAGATCGCGGACCGGGCGCGGCCATTCCTTCCGCCCGAGCCCGGCGGAATGCGGGTCAAGGTTGCGCGCGCCGCAAACGCACTGCTCCGCCCCCTGGGGTTCACCCTGTCGCGACTTTGAGGTTTTCCGCGCCGTCAGACTGCGGCCAAGCGCGCCAATACAAAAGGCTGGTCCCGACGGGAAGCCCACCGCCTCAGCCTCCTACTGATTCGCCCGGACAAGGGGGTGCAGGGCCGAGATTGCACTCCGCGCCGCAAAGCGCGACAAGGGGGCCTGCATCGTCCTCAGGAGCCCCTCATGGATCTCGCCGAACTCACCACCAAGGTTCAAGCCGCCCTCGGCGGCGGATCCGGTTTCACCAACAAGGTGAAGTTCGATTTCGGCTCGATCGGCAAGTTGTTCATCGACGGCGCGGCCGGAAAAGTCTCCAACGACGACGGCGCGGCGGACGCCACGATCGCGGTCGATTTCGAGGACTTCAAGAACCTCGCCGCCGGCAAGCTCGACCCGATGATGGCCTACATGTCCGGCAAGCTTAAGGTCGCCGGCGACATGGCCGTCGCCATGAAGCTGCAGTCGCTGTTCTCGAAACTGCGCGGCTAGTTTCCAGGTCCGTTCGATGGGCGACGGCGCCAGCCAGAAGCCGCAGGACGCCGGATCCCCGGATCTGGTCATTGTTCCCGGCAATCCGCCGCCGGAAGGCGCCGAGGTCATCTGGTACGAGAACCGCAACGGCCGGAAGGTGCGGATGCTGTTCGCGCCCGAGCCGAAGGGCAACGACGTCAAGACGCGCGGCACGGTCCTCGTCTGTCCGGGCCGCACCGAGTTCATCGAGAAATATTTCGAGGTTGCGCGCGATCTCCAGGCCAGGGGCTTTGCGGTCGTCATCTTCGACTGGCCAGGGCAGGGGCTGTCGGAGCGGCTGCACAAGAACCCTATCGCAGGCCATGTCCGCGCCTACGGCGTCTATGTCGATGCGCTGATCCGCGGCGTCGAGAAGCTCGGCCGCCGCGCCGGCAGCCGGCTCATCATCCTCGCGCATTCGATGGGCGGCACGATCGCGACGGAGGCGCTGCGGACGAAACGCATCAGCGTTTCCGCCGCCGCCTTCTCCGCGCCGATGTGGGGCATCCCGATCTGGTTCTTCCAGTCCTGGTATGCGCGCAGCGTCCGCGTGTTCGGCCTCGGCGGAATGTTGGCCCGGCCGCCGGGCCCGCCCGAGACGTTCGAGAACAACCAGCTCACCCACGACGAGCCGCGCTGGCAGCTCTATCGCCGCCTGGTCGAGGCGGAGCCCAGGCTGGCCGTGGGCGAGCCGACCATCGCCTGGGTCGTGGCCAGCCTCAACGTGATGCGGGAATTCTTCGAGCCGTCCGCGCTCGACCACCTGCGCAACCTGCCGTCGATCATCGCCATCGCGGAAGACGAAACGATCGTGAAGAAGTCCGCCCAGCGCAAGCTCGCCCGCAGGTTCAAGGACGCTAGGACCTTTATCGTCAAAGGCGCCGGCCACGAAATCCTGATGGAAACCGACGCCCGCCGCGCCGAGTTCTGGAAGGCCTTCGACGAGATGTGCAGGCGGGCGAAAGTCTAGCGCCTAGTGCAGCAAGGCCTGCGGATCGTCATCCATGCGATTGAGCAGGCGGTTCATCGAGGAATGCAGAGAGCGATTCGTCACGTTGAGGTGGCGCTGGCGGATGTTCTTGTTCTCCGGGCGGGTGAGGGCGCCGATCGAGGCGGCCTCATGCTCGGGGCTGTCCTCGGCGAAGACATAGGCGGCGACGCCGTCGGCCCTGGCGAACTGCTCCATCAGCTTGCGCGCCTGCCGTTCCGGCGACGGCTTGCGCAGGCTGCGCGTGACCAGCCACGCCACGAGGTAGAGTGCGAGGCCCGCCGCAACCAGCATGACCAGCGTGGCGGCGCCCGCCGCCTGGAAATCGCGGACCGCCTTCGTCAGGGCTTCGGCAGCCTGCGTGCGGAAAGACCCGCTCTGCGCCACGGCGTATCCGCCCGCGCCGAGACCGACGCAGGCGAGGCGGATCGGCCATTGCCATTTGCGCCGGACGCTGAGCTTGGTCTCGGCCCGGAACAGGTCCTGCCGGGCTTCCTTCAGCATCTCGTCATGCTGGCGGGCAAGGCTGAGAATGTCGATGACGCGCGACGGCTCCAGCGTCACCGCCTCGGTTCCTGCACGAGGTCTCACGGATGTCCCTCCCTGGCGCCCCAGTCACGCGCGCCACAGCCTGCACGCCGGACGTTTCCTCCGGCGGCGCTTTGGGCGCTGAGAATTCAAACGGCTTGTTTGAGGAATCGTTCCGCGAGGTGATCGATTAAGGCCGAGCAACCCTGCGCGATCTGGGACGTTCACGACCGGATACAACAGGAGATCATGATGGCGACCGAAACCAGCGGCAATTCGAACGGCTTCCTCTATTTCATCGTCGGCGTTCTGCTTGTCGGCGTCATCGTGCTTGGCGTCATGTTCTTCAACGGCGGCCTGCCGTCGAGCCAGTCGCCGACGGAGCGCGCAGTCGAGCGCAGCGCCGACGCGATCGGCGATGCTGCGGACAAGGTGGGCGAAGCCGCCAAGGACGCGGCCAATCCAAGTTAGTCGGGGCCCAAGCTAGGCCTGGCCCAAGCTGGTCCGGGCCCAAGCTGTCCGGGCCGGGATCAATAATCTTCCGGATCAAGTCCCAGTGCTTCCGCAAGGGAGCGGATGGCGACATTTTCCTGGAGTTCGAGCTTGTTGTCGGCGACGAGGGCCGCCTGGGCTGCGCGCATCAGCATGTCCTTGTCTGCCTGGGTCTTGGCCCACGTGCGGAGGGTGACCAGAGGCCCGCCGAAGCTCTGCGAGCCCTGCGTTTCCTTCACGGCTGTCGCCCATGCGGTGCGGATGTCTCCCTGGCCCGGGTTTTTCAGGGTTGCCTCCCCGGCGGCGAAGCGCGCAAAGCGATGTTCCTCCGACGGGCTGATATTGCCGTCGGCCAGGGACACCACCGCGAAGGCGCGGGCGGCGTGAAAGAGAGACGTGGTCGGCATGTCGGATGCTCCTGTTCGTGGGGAGGGTTAGAGCGCGGATCGCTGGAGCGACACCAGCGCCTCATCGAGAATTCTGCGGTTGGCGGCGGCGACGATCTGCCCGCCGAGCCTGGCCGGATGTCCGCGCCAGTCGGTGACGACGCCGCCCGCGCCTTCGATCACCGGGAAGAGCGCCGCGACGTCGTGCGATTTGAGACCGGTCTCCGCCACCATGTCGATCGTGCCTGCCGCGAGGCGCGCATAGGCATAGGCGTCGAGGCCATAGCGGGTGAGCCGCGCGGTCTGGCGGATGTGCTCGAACGCGCCGCGCTCGGGCGGGGTAAGAATGAAGGGGTCGGTGGTCGACAGCACGGCGTTGGTGAGAGATGGGCAGTCGCGCACCCTGAGTTTCGTGCGCGCGCCGCGGCAATCGAGCCAGCTTTCCGCGCCGAGGCCGACATAGCGCTCGTCCAGCCAGGGCTGGTCGATCACGCCGAGGATCGGCCGGCCTTCCAGGGCCAGACCTATGAGAACGCACCAGCTCGGCAGGCCGGCGACGAAGGCGCGGGTGCCGTCGATGGGATCGAGATACCAGACGAGGCCGCTGGCGGAAGGCTTGACGCCGAACTCTTCGCCCTCGATGCCGTCGTCCGGACGCATCTCCTCGATGATCGCGCGCATCGCGCGCTCGGACGCGCGGTCGGCTTCGGTCACGGGGTCGAACCCGGTCTTCAGCTTGTTGTCGGGATTGGACGCGGCGGCCGTCCGGAATATCGGATTGATCGCGACGCGGGCGGCGTCGGCAAGCTTCAGCGCAATCGGCAGAAGCGATCGAGAGAGGGCGGGGTCCGGCATGACGGCGGACCATTGCCCGTCAGCCCCGGGAAAACAACCGCGGAGCGTCACGGAAGACAACCACGCAACGGGGCCCGGTCCATGACCGGGCCCCTGGCGCGCGGGATCGAAAGCCTTACGAGGCGACGGCGTCTGTCGGATCGCCTTCGAGGGCTTTGGCGAGGTCGAGAAGGCGGCGGCGCGGACGCTCGGACAGGCGATAGTAGGCCCGAACCAGTTCCAGCGTTTCCTTCTGCGAAAGAATGTCGCCGCTCAGACGGTCATTCTGGTCGTTCGCCGGGGCTTGCTTGCCGTCGGCGGCCAGGCCGTCGAAGAAATAGTTGATGTTGACGTTGAGCGCCGTCGACAGGGCGAACAGGCGGCTCGCCGTGATGCGGTTCGCGCCGCACTCGTATTTCTGGATTTGCTGGAAGCGGACGCCCACTTGCCCAGCCAGATCCTGCTGGGTCATACCCAGAAGACGCCGGCGGCGGCGGAGCCGCTTGCCGACATAGATATCCACATCCGTGGCCATAACTCTTTACTCCCGCTACGCGCGGTCCGTCCCAAACGTGGACCGTCGCGGGGGAACTCAGCAAGGCGCTTGCCACATCTCCAGGCGCAGCCATTGTGCATCGCAGCAAGCAATCTCCAGGGGTATTGCCCGGAAACCGGTCAGCCATGGTCAAAGCGGTGTCAAATCAGCAGTTTTGCAGGTGATATGAGAGAATTCACCGCATCGGCGAAAAAGGGCCTTGAGTTTTGTGCGCCGCAGCGTAAATTCAACTCGTGGCTCTTCGGAGCCGCTGCCCTTATGGGCGTTTCCTCCCTAAAACTCTGGCCGCGTCGGTATCCGACGCGGCCTTTCTCTTTGTATTTTCGGCATTTAGTCCCACCTCGGCGCGCGTGAAGTCGCAGATTTCCCGGGCGATCTCGCTCAAGTGGCGGCGCAGCGTCAGGAAGCCGTCATGCGGCTCCACCGTCACTTCATCCAGGTAAAGCCGGCGGCGAACCTCGATCTGCAGGGCGTGGCGGGCCATTGCGGGCGTGCCGTGGGCCAGCGTCGCGAACCCCCCTGCATAGGGCGTGTTGCGGGCGGTCGTGTAGCCGCGGGCGCGGAACAGGGCTTCGACATGATCGGCCAGCCCCGGCCCGCAGGACGCCCCGAACCGGTCGCCGATGACGATATCGGGCGATCGGGTGGTGCTCTCCGTCTCGGCCGGCATGGAGTGGCAATCGATCAGCCAGGCCTGGCCGAACATCGCCTGGGCCCGCCGCAGCAGGGCTTCCAGCGCCCGGTGATAGGGCCTGTAGATCTGCTCGATCCGGCCGTCGGCCTCGCGGCGGGTCAGCCTGCGCGCGTAGATCGCGGTTCCATTGAAGGCGAGGCGGGGGATGCAGCCAAGGCCGGCTTCCACCCGGGGGGACCTCTGGGCGAACCATTCGGGCGAGGGATCCTCGAACATCAGCGGATCCATCTCTGATTCGGCCCTGTTGAGGTCGAGGCATGCCCGCGCCACCAGCCCGCAGATCACCGGCGCGCCCGACAGGTGCACATCCGCCAGCAGCCGGTCGACATAGGCGTCCTCGATTCGCCGAAGGTCCATCATCGAGGCCGTGCAGCTCTCCAGGAACCCTTTCGGATAGAGCCGTCCAGAATGGGGGGAGGCGAACACGGCCGGGGACATCACCGAAACCGGCTCGTCGATCGAGAACGCGAACCCTGTTCGTTCCGCCGCCGCGGAGCGTTTGTAGGGGTCGCGAGGACCCGGATCGGTGAAGGTCATGAGGCCCGGAAACATGTCCGCCCATATTTTAGGGACTGAGCGCCGGGTCAAGCGCGTCTCTTCATCCCTGCTTTACCACGAAGCAGCACTAATCGTAGCGTGTTAACCACTGGGCGAAGGACCAGGACGCCGCCATGGCCAAGATTCTGCTCGCCGAGGACGATGACAGCCTGCGCGGCTTTCTCGTCAATGCGCTGAAGCGCGCCGGCCACGCCGTGAAGGATTTCGACGAGGGCCGCACGGCGCTGAAGGCGCTCGAGCGGGAAGTCTTCGACCTTCTCCTGACCGACATCGTCATGCCTGGCCTCGACGGCATCGAGCTGGCCCGCCGCGGCGCCGAACTCGATCCCGCCATGAAGATCGTCTTCATCACCGGCTTCGCCGGCGTCGCCCTGTCCTCGGGCGGCCCCGCCCCCGCCGGCGCCAAAGTCCTCTCCAAGCCCTTCCACCTCCGCGAACTGGTGGACGAGGTGGAACGGGTGATGGCGGCTTAGGGCCGCTCGCCCAAGCAGAACTCTCAATCCTATGCGCTTGGCGCGCGAGACGCTGTGCCGTGCGGCACAGACCCGGGGCGTTTGCTGGCGTCGGCTGCCTTCTCCGCCTGCGAAGGGCCGTTCAAGGAGATCAGCATGTTTGAGATTCGGCGTCCTGCGCAGCCGCTTAACATGACGGCGCTGGGTGAACCTTCAACTTCCTGGGCCGCAGAAGAATTCCAAGATCGGAGACGCTGCTGCGCCGACAGCCGAGGACTGGCGAACTATTCGCTCATTCAGCCAACGCGCTGTGGGGATCTTGTGTATTGCGCCATTCATCTGCGGCGGGCCAAAAATGATAGCCACGTCAGATGCTACGGGCATCATCAGCGTGAAGCCCGACAGGTCTTCGGTTTCTTCGATCCCGCCAAGACCGAAAACCGGACAACTCCCGATCACGAACATGCTTCGGTCAGGGACCAGGTAGTAGAGTCCCATACCTGAGAGGACATTGAAAACCCTTGGGCTAGGTTCAGCGACAGCGCGCATGCGCATGTTCTTCATTTCAACAGCGCGAAACGCAGGATCGGCAAGAAGGGCGCGGTCTTCATCGCTGAAGCTGCCCGGATCGCTGTCCATCTTCGCCTGCAATTTGGCAAAGTAGGAGTCGAAGCTCGCGTCTGGTACTATCTCCTCATGCGCATCAGGTGGGCGTTTGAACTGCAAGAACACGAAGTGCTGCAGGAAGCCGCGTTGCTCACCTTCAATTCGTGGATCTGTTCCCGCGCGCACTGCCGAGACAATTTGTTCGAAGATCGGCCCGGTGTGATCCTCCAAGTTCTCGGCATAAAATCTCTCTATCGCGTCGCTCTTAGTCCCATCGTCAGCCACGAAGGTGTTCAGGTCGCGTTTGCAGAACGCACCTTCAGGCGTGACGGCATTGATGCCGTGTCTCGCCTTTGCTCCGTCAAAATACCAAAGCCATCGACCGTCGGTGAAATGCTTCGACAGCTGTTGCGGTACGTAGTGATGGTTGCGGCTGATGCTCATGGCGCGTGCTGAGATGTCATTCAGCGCATTGACTCCACTGCAGGCCAGCCGAACCGCACGAAGAAAATCAGCGCCCCCATGATCACCACATACGCAAAGGGGATCAGGCCCCAAACGATCCTGCGCTCACAGGACTTGCTCAGACCCGGGCTGTTGGTGTCGGCAATTCGGAGCGCGTCGAACGCGAACCAGAGTCCCACAGCTGGAAGGATAAATAGGCTGACGGTGGTGAGAGTTCCTCGAGCGAGTCCAGCCGCGCCGCCATCGCCGCCATCGAGCGCAAGCCAGACCCGGTTCATGGTCTCGATCGCAGCCTTTGCCAGGTCGGAATTGGTGAAGGCCTGCGCCAACAGAAACCCATTCCCGGCCATTACCGCTATCGCCCTCTCCTTCTGATGCTGGCGGTTCATCATCCTCGGTTCCCAGAAGTAACCCGCGCCTTCCGCCGACCTTCGGCGCAAGAAAGATGGGGGGCTGGCCATCCGGTGCAACGCAGGGAAGCACAAAGCGACAACGCAAAAGAAGTCACTTTTTGGTCCCCCTTCGCGTTTCGTTCGCGACGAATTGTCCCTGGGCCTTGCGGCCACAGGGCCAAATCCGTTTGTCAATTCAGAGAGCTAGGCTGGTGGGCGGTACAGGGATCGAACCTGTGACCCCTACCATGTCAAGGTAGTGCTCTACCGCTGAGCTAACCGCCCAATTCCAGCCTGGGACGTCCGACACGCTCGCTGACAAGGCGAGGCGCGCTTATTGCCTCGCGCGCGCTGGGGCGTCAATGGCGGGGGCGGCGGGGGCCCCGGCCGCCGCAAACAAAAAGGCCGGAGCAGGGATGCTCCGGCCTTTCCGTCTTGGTCTTCTGCTGAACCCTAGAGGTCCGGCGTGTCTTCCGCGGAGGGGCGGGCGAAGCGGGCTGCCCCGCTGTTGCCGCCAGCGAATTCCTTCGCATCGAGGCCGCCATTCTTGTCGAGGTCGAGGTCGGCGAAGCGCGCCTTCATCGAAGCCATCGGGCCGCGGAGCTCTTCAGGCTGGATCAGGTCGTCGGCGTTGTCGTCGAGCGAGCCGATCATCTGCGTCGACATCAGCTGTTGCTGCAGGTCGTTGCGGACGTTGTCGACGGTCTCGTCGGCCCAGCGATAGTTGACCCGGAAATACATCATCTCCTGGTAGGTCTGTTCGCCCCATGTGACGTTGTTGGTGTACGAGGGCAGCGGCGCGCCGGCGTCGTCCTTGGTCTCGAGGTGGAGCGTGCGGTTGGCCGGCGAGTTGTCATAGACCCAGGTGGCGATGAGCTTGGTGCCCTTCTTGACGAGGAGCGGCTCCACCGGATCGTAATCGCGCTGCCAGTTGAAGTCGTACTTCGGCAGCGAGAGAAGCATCGTCTCCTTGCCGTCCGGCGTCTTCTGCTTCAGCTCGACATGGTAGCCGCGATAGTGGGCGTGGGGGTAGAGCGTGTAGAGATACATGTCCGCCGGGGCGGTCAGGTAGGCGATCTCCTTGTGGCGCGATTCACCGGCCGGAATGCTCAGCGCAAAGTCGCCGATCACGGTCGACCGCTTGATGAATTTCGGCGGGGCCTTCATCGTGTAGAAGCCGACCTGGGTCTTGTCGGTCGCGGTCTTGCCGGTCGTGGTGTAGTGCATCTGGAAGTTGAGCTTGCCGCCGGCCGGGACAGGCGCGCCGGCATTGTCGCCCATGATCTGCGCTTCGGCGCCTGGCGTGTAGGAGCCGACCGAACCGCCGGGGAGCTTCGAGCGCGGCAGTTTCGGATCCGGCGACCAGTTCGACACGACATGGTGCAGCACGGAGCGGTCGCCCGGCTTGATCGAGATCGCCTTGAGCCAGGTGTCTTCCTTGAACGGGTTGTCGACGCGCTGGTTCTGGTAGGCGACGATGCCCTTGGCCGGCACGTCGAACGACGGGATGTCGACGATCACGTCGGGCTTGCCGAGATAGGAGGGCCATTCCGGCGCTTCGCCGGCATGCGTCTTGAGGACGTCTTCGCCCGTGCCGCGCGGCGCGCCAGCTTCGAGCCAGTGCACCAGCGTCTTGGTCTGCTGGGTCGTCATCGCCTGGTCGTTCTTGAACTTGCCGATGTGCGGATCGGCAAAGTAGGGCGGCATGCGATCGGTGCGCACCGACTCGCGGATCATCGGCGCGAAGCCCTTGACCACTTCATACGAGTCCATCGCGAAGGGGGCGATGCCGCCCTTCTGGTGGCAGGTCACGCACTTCTGCTGCAGGATCGGCGCAACGTCCTTGGAGTAGGAGATCTTGGCGAAGTCCTGGGCCCGGGCGCGCTCCGGGAAGGCGACGGCCTTGCCGACCTTGACGTCGATGCGCGACCTGGCGACGGCCGTGCCGGCGAGGACCGCGTCGATCGCGTTGGCGGCGTAGGCGTCCTTCGCGGCGGCCTTCACGTTCGGCGCAGCGGCGTTGAAACGCTCGTCGAGCGGGCCGTGATAGGCGATGCGGAATCCGTCTTTCGGGTTGATGACGAAGACTTCGCCTTCGGTCTTCACGCCCAGCGATTCACCGACGAGCTGGTATTCATCCATCAGCACGGGGATGTCGAAGCCCTGCGCCTTGGCCTCTGCCGCAGCGGCGTCGCGCGTGTCGGAGAGGTTGGAGTTGAGCATGTAGAACAGGACGCCCTTGGCCTTGTAGGCGGCCTGGAGCTTTTCGAGTTCGGCAGCCGCGGTGCGCGACAGTTTCGAGCCGTTGGACTGGGTCATCACCACGATCGCAGGCGCGGCCTTGAAGTAGTAGAGTTCGTGCGCGAGGCGCGTCTGGTCGGTGAGCTGGAAGTTGTCCGCCTTCTCGGGGACCGAGACCGTTGTGGTGGGCGCTGGAGCAGCGACAACAACTGGAACTGTGATTGCGACTGTTCCCGCCATCAGGGCGAAGACGCTCGCGGCCAAAAGTGCACGCTTCATGGAAATCTCCAGAGGGACGGATGGTCGTGTAATTACGGTTACGATTATTACCCAGACGTAAACGCGGGGCAATGCGGCGCCGGTAACAACCGGAAACCCTACCGTGTTTATGCGGTCACGATTGCGCGAACCGTAGCGGCGGCTGGCGCCACAGAAATCACCGCCGCAGACGCAAAAGCATCCGCGGCGGCAGTTGGCATGGCCATCGCCTCAACAGGAGGAGGAGAGCGAGGAAATGAGCCACGGTTCGACAGGGAGAGGGTTCTCCCTTGAAGCGACATGACGACAGACCAGGGCGTCCCGTAAGGTGATTTACCGTTACGACCTTGTTTTATTGACAGTTACAATTCTGTTACAGCCGCCGGTCCTGTCCGTTTGTGGCAGGTGACATGGCGCGATCGGTGCATCCTGCTTCGCGCCGGTCCCCTTGCGGAGACACCCGGCTGCGCGGCGCGGGCGCCGCAGGACAAGGGCCATGGCTAATCCGGCGACCGACGCGCCTGACCACACCGGCCTCGCCCTGGCGGATGGCGGCCGGTTCCTGGTGTTGGACGGGCTGCGCGGGGTTGCGGCCTTTGCGGTGATCCTGGACCATGTCGCATCCGAAACATTGCGGGCGATGCTGCCGGGGCGGTATCTGGCAGTCGATTTCTTCTTCGTGCTTTCGGGCTTCGTTCTGGCGCACGCCTATGGCGAGCGGCTGGCGAGGGGGCTGTCGCCGCTCGGCTTCCTGAGGCTGAGGCTGATCCGGCTTTATCCGCTCTACCTGCTCGGGCTGGTGCTTGCCCTGGTCCCGCCGCTGTTCGGGGCGCTCAGGGGCTGGAATGTCGCTCCACTGTCCGAGGTCGGCATCGTCGCCGCGATCTCGCTGTTCTTCATTCCGGTCGCGCCGGTCTTCGGCTGGACCAGCGACCACCTCTATCCGCTCGACCGCCCGGCCTGGTCGCTGTTCTTCGAACTGGTCGCCAACGTGATCTACGCGGGCATTGCGCGCTTCCTGAGCTGGCGGGTGTTTGCGGTGGCAATGCCGATCCTTGCGCTGGCCGTCATGGTTACCGTGATGCGTCATCCGGATGTCGGCGGACCGGGCTGGCTGTGGGCGCACTTCGACGCCGGGCTGTCGCGTGTGCTGTTCGGCTTCTTTGCAGGCGTCGCGATCTATCGGCTGAGAGGGCAGGTCCGCATTCCGGCGTTGCCGGCCTGGGGAAGCGTGCTCGCGCTCCTCGCCATCATCGCGGTTCCGGCGGCCGGCCTGTGGCGTCCGGCCTATGATGCATTCGCCGGCATCGTTCTGATGCCCCTGCTGGTCGCCTTCGCGTCGGGCGCGAAAGTTAGCGGCGTGTCGGCAAAGGTCTGCGGCGCGCTCGGGCTTCTGTCCTACGGCGTCTATGTCCTGCACGTGCCGGTGCTCGACCTGGTGGCGCTGGCCCTTACGGTGCTGCACACCGATTTGCCGTTCGGTTTCCTCAACGTTCTTCTGGTCGCAGGCCTCGCGGCGCTGGCCGCGGCGCTCGCCCACAGCGCCTATGATCTGCCTGTCCGCAGATGGCTCACCGCAACGTTCTCTGGCCGCGCGAAGACGGCCTGAACGCACATGACATCGGGAGAAGGTGGTTAACGGCAAGCCCCTACAGTGGCATGCGACTTGCTCGCGTATGTGGGGAACAAGGTCGGTCCGCTGAGACTGCCGGACCCAGCACAGGCTGGTCGTGAAACAGGCGCTGAAACACATCGTCCGGGCCACCGGACTTGAACGCAAGCACGTCGCTGCTGCGCGCATGTGTTGCGAACGCCACCTGCTCGCGCGCGTCGGCCGGGCGCGCAAGCGCTATATCGGGCGCATCCTCTGCTACCATTCGATCGGACAGGAAGAGTGGGGCATCAATGATGTGACGCCTTCGATGTTCCGCCGTCATATCGAGCTGGCGCTGAACGCCGGCTACCGCTTCGTTCCGGCCTCCCAACTCGCCAAGACCGGCGGCAGGGCCCAAGGATCTCGCCATCACCTTCGATGACGGCATGAAGACGGTGGCGACGCAGGCTGCACCGATCCTCAAGGACTACAACCTTCCCTGGACCTTCTTCCCGGTCTCCGACTGGACCGAGGGTACGGTGCCGTGGGCGAAGGAGCTGGTCATGGACTGGCGCGACATCGAGAAGATCATGGCCGACGGCGCCGAAATGGGCAGCCACTCCGCGACGCATCCGGACTTCGGCAAGATCGACCTGGCGCAGATGACGGACGAGCTCGGCGGTTCGCGCGAACTGTTCGAGAAACGACTCGGCTTTGCGCCGGAGACATTCGCCATCCCGCTCGGCCAGTCGATGAACTGGAAGCAGGCCTCGATGAAGGCGGCGAACGATGCGGGCTACAAGGTCATCTACGCGCAGGCCGAGGAGACCCGGCCGACCGGCACGGTTCCGCGCACCTTCGTCACCAAGTTCGACGGCGACCGCATCTTCAAGGCGCTGCTGAAGGGCAAGTTCGACTATTGGGAGGAGTGGGTCTGATGACGCCGCGCCCGGTCGCGAAGCGGAAAGTGTCTGTCGTCGTGCCGACGCGCGACCGGCCCAACCTGCTGCGTGAGGCCCTGGCCTCGATCCGCGCGCTGGAAGGCGACGACCTGACATTCGAGATTCTCGTGGGCGACAACGGCAAGGATCCCGGATCGCGCATCGCCGCCGAGGAGTTCGGGGCGACCTACCTTCCCGTCGGCCGCAACGGAGCAGGGGCGGCGCGCAATGCCGGCCTCAAGGCCGCAACCTGCGACTTCATCGCCTTCCTCGACGATGACGATGTCTGGACCAGGGACGCCGTGCGCGGCCAGCTTGCCGTGCTCGACGCCGATCCGTCCCTCGAAGCCTGCTTCGCGCAGATCATGTCGACCGACCAGGACCTTCGCCCGACATCCGAAGCCTGGCCGGCGGAAAGTCCCGGCGACGGCGATGAACTCATCCGCACCATGCTTTCGGGCTATTATCCGCAAATTGGCGCCACGCTTGTCCGGGCTTCGCTGCGCGAGGGTGTCGGCTATTTCGACGAGACCCTGCTCGGCGACCAGGACTGGGACTGGCAGATCCGCGTCGCCCGCCGCCGTAAGGTCGGCTTCTCCAAGACCCTGTGCGTACTGTTTCGCCAGCGCCCGCCGGGTTCGTTCGACAAGCTGCGCCTGATGCGTCTTGGCTTCACCCGCCGCGTCTTCTTCCGCCACGCGCTGGCCGAGCGCGGCGTGTGGCGGAACCCGAAGAAGTTCATTGCGGCCTACATCAAGGTGGTGTGGCAGTACTACGACTACTTTACCGACGCCGCGGTGAGGCGCTCTCAGCTCGGCGAGCGCCAGGCGGCGCGACGCGCGGTATGGGGCGCGTTCCGCACTTTCCCGCTGCGCGCGATATTCCATCTGGTCAGCAACACGCCGCTGCATCACGCCTTCTTCTCTTCGCTGGCGGCGGACCGCCCGCCCTCGCCGGAGGCGACTCCCGATGCCCTACGAAAATAGCTCTCCCACGGCGGTCTCGGCGCCGATCGACGTGGCCTTCGGTTTCGACCATCGCTACGTGCCGCACACGGCGAACGTCATGTCGGCGATCATGCGCCACGCGCCGGGCGCCGACATCCGCTTCATCCTCGTGCATTCGGGTGTCACGCCAGACCAGCAAAAGCGCATGGAATCGGTTGCAGGAGGCGCGCGTTTCCTCTGGATCGAAGTGGGCGAAGATGACCTGCCGGCCTATGCCGACCGCGGGCATCTCAATCGCACCGTGCTGTTCCGCCTCGGCCTCGAGACCATGGCGCCGCCGGACTGCCATCGCGTGCTCTATGTCGACGCCGACACCATTGTGATGGGCGACATCCGCGAGCTGTGGACGGCCGACCTCGGCGGCCATGCGCTGGGCGCCGTGACTGACCACTGGTCGGACATGGAAGCGTTCGCCAAGCTGTGGAACCTGCCCACCGAAGGCGCGCGCTATTTCAACGCCGGCATCCAGGTGATCGACCTCGACAAGGTTCGCGAGGGCAAGCTGTTCTCCAAGGCGCTCGATTTCGTCTTGGAGCACGACGCCAAGCTGCTGTTCGGCGACCAGGACGCTCTCAACTATGTCTTCTGGAACAAGACGGCGGTGATCGAGCCGGCGTGGAATGTCCAGCGTTTCCAGACCGCGAAGGAACGCGCCGCGGAAACCCGCGCCGATCGCAAGTGGGGCAAGTCTGCGCCGCGGCTGATCCATTACATCGGCACCGAGAAGCCGTGGGCGCGGAATGTCTGGCACCCGTGGGCCTGGGCGTACTGGGAAAACCTGCGCCGTACGCCGTTCCTGAAGGACGTGCAGGCGACGTACGGGATGGACATGGCGCAACTCCTGCGCCTGCGCCTGCGCTGGCTGCTGCGCCGGCCGGCGGGGACGTTCCTGCAATGACGCCCGCGGATGGCCAGGTCAGCGCTGGGGTTGCGGGTGCGGCCGCAGGCGACAAGCCTGTTGGCGAGATCGATGTCGCATTCGGCGTGGATGCGAATTTTGCCGTCCATGCTGCGGCGGTGATCGCGTCGGTCGTGCGTTACGGCAAGGGCGGGAGGTTCAGGTTCATCGTGCTGCACACCGGCGTGACGCCGCAGACGCAGACGCGCGTCGAGTCGGTTGCGCCAGGCCAGCGGTTTGTCTGGGTCGAGGTGAGCGATGCCGACCTGCCGCCATTTGCGGACCGGGGGCATTTCACGCGGGCGACGCTGTTCCGGATGGGACTGGAAAAGCTGGCGCCCATGGATGCGAAGAAAGTCGTCTATCTCGACGCCGACATCACCGTGATGGCGGATGTGCGCAAGCTGGCGGCGGTCGATCTCGACGGCGCTCCGGTTGGCGCGGTCTACGACCCCAACGTGGATGCCGAAGCGTTTGCCGCGAAGTGGAATCTGGCGGGACCGGGCGCATATTTCAACGCCGGGATCCTGCTGGTCGACCTTGAGAAAATACGGGCCGAGGGGCTGTTCGCCAAGGCGATCGCCTTCATAGCCAAGCACGACCGCGAGCTGCCGTGGAACGACCAGGACGCGCTCAACTGGGCGCTGTGGGGCAGGTGGAAAAAGCTGGATGCGGCGTGGAATGTCCAGCGGTCGATGGCGATCGCCGATGCGGCGAAGATGTTGCCGGCAGACAAGCGGATCGGCGGGAAGAAGCCGGCGATCATCCACTTCACGGGCGGCGACAAGCCTTGGGTGATGGGGGCGTATCATCCCTGGTCTCACGTCTACTGGATGTCGCTGAACCGCACGCCGTTCGTCGAGGATCGTGATGGCGAAGCAGGGCTTCACAGCCAAGGAGCGGCTGAAGCTGCTGGTGCGCTGGCTGCGCTGGTGGCCGTGGCTGGGGCGCCGGCCTTAGGCGCGGGTTTGTTGTCTCGCAAACTCTCAATACCGCTCGTGTCGACGAGGGCCGGAATCCGGGAACGGTTGGGCGCGTGGCACAGCGCTATAGGTTCAAGCCGGAACACGCCTGGAATATCGCCCCGGGTCCCGACGTTCGTCGGGAGGAGCGGGGCGAGGTGTGTTGCTGAATTGAGAGACTTCCAGCGTTGCACCGTGGTACGTCGAGCGTCCGTGAGCGCGGTCCTGCCGAGGGTGGCCGGGCGCGTGACGCGCGCCGAAATAAAAAACGTCGATGCCAACAGCACTACTGACCGCGGGCGGGCGTGGGCTCTCGCGCAGCGCTGCGCACGGCGGTGTTTGCAGCGAGGGCTGGCGTGGCGGAGGGGTTCGCACCCAGTTTGCGCGCAGGTGTGCATGTCTCAGGACAGCAGTGTAAGGCCGTTCTGGCGTCTTACAGAAAACTTGTCCGAAACAGCATGCGGGTTGGGTGTGCGTTCTGTCGGTGAACGCCGGAGCGCTCAGCGGTCTTTGATGCGGCGCTTGAGCCATTCGGGGAGCAGGTAGGGCAGGGCGCCCTTGAAGGTGCGCCATGCGCCTTGCTTCCTCAGCGCATTCCATTGCGTGAAGCGCTGGCCAAGGGGGAGCATGCCGAGATAGCCCTTGATGACGTCGCGGGTGGGATAGTCGCCGCCGAAGATCTCCTCGTGCAGGCTGTCGGGCGGTCCGAAGTGCAGCTTTTCCGGCGGCGCCAGTTTCAGCATCACATCGGTGTCGATTGGCGGGTTGGCGAGCGCGCGGGCGTAGAGCGCTTCGAGCAGGCCGTTCCAGCCGGGCGGACGGTGCCACTGGGCGACGCCTTCCTGCGCGGCCTTGCCGATGGCTTCGCGCTTCGCCGGGTTGGAAATCAGGTCCGAGAGGATGTCGGTGTAGTGGTCGAAGCTACGGGCCGTCCGGCACGCATCGACCAGCGCCACGTGGTTGATGGCGAAGATATTGGCTTCGTCGGGGGCCTTGAAGATGGTGACCATTGGCAGGCCATAGCCAGCCGCTTCCATCAGCGAGGTGGAGGAGACGAAGGGATAGGCGTCGACATAGACATCTGCGGCTTCGAAGTAGATGTGCGGATCGGGGCGGCGCGCAATGCCATGGATGCGGCCGCCGGTCTTCTCGTTGGCGGCGGCCCAGTCGTCCATCGGCCCGGGGCCGACGACGTAGAGATGGGCTTCCGGATGCTTCAGCAGCGCATCGACATGGAGGTCGGCGTAGGTGACGCCGTTCATGGTGCGGTATTTCGGGGCGCGGGCGACGGAGGTGAGCACCACCTGGTCAAGGGGAATGCCGAGTTCCTTGCGGGCTTCCTCGCGGCTGCGCTTGCGCGTGATCGGCTCGACCAGCGTCGGCAGGAGATCGTTGCGGAGCTGTTCGATACCGCGGCGCTTGCCGGAGAGCTCGCGGGCCGCTTCGCGCAGGTTGATGATCTGGTGCGAGATCGACGAGCCCAGCCAGAAGATGTGGTCGCCATGGTTGAGGAAGAGGATCGGCGGGAAACGCCTGGGATCGGAGAAGGCGATCACCGGCACGACATCTTCGGAGTGGACGTGCAGGATGACGAGGTCGTAGCCGCGGGCGATTCTGCGCAGTTCCTTCGCCCAGACGAGATGGCCGCCGGGCGTGTGGTTGATGTGGTAGACCTTGCCGCCATTGTCCTTCACGGCGCCGACGAGCAGGCTGGGCGCCTCGTCGCGGTGCTGGGTGAGGGCGAGCGAGTGGGTGCGGGAGGAGTCCGTCTGGATCCATTGCCGCATCATCTTCGAATGGCCGCCGATGTTCTCGGTCTGTGTGGCGACGTGGAGGATGCGCTTGACGGCGGGGTTGCGCTTGTAGAGCGCGGGGCCATTGTCGGGAATCCGCTTGCCGATCTCGACCAGCACACGCTCGGCGCGGGGCGACCAGAACAGCCCGGAGTGATTCTGCACGGCGCGGTGGACGGCGACGGCGATGTCGACGGCGGCGGCTTCGAGCTTGCCGGCCTTGAGGTCGGTCTCGGCCTTGCCGAGCCAGTGCTCGACCAGCGCGTAGTTGGAAAGGATGCGCGCCTTTGCCGGATCTTCCGCGATCGCGGGCGTGATCGCCGGCGCGCTGGCCGGAGCGGGGGCCGGTTCGAGCATGTGGAGCTGGTCGGCCATTGGGGTCTCCCTCAAGCTGACTTGACGCCGGCGAGCGCGATTGCCGGCGTGGTCTCGTTGGCCGCGCCGGGGACGGTCCACTGGCCGGTCTCGTGATAGACCCCGAAGGCGTTCTGCGCGAACACCGGGTGCTTGACGTGGAAATGCCCACCGATCTGGGCGCACAGCGTGCGGCCAAAGCCGCGCTCGCGCACGGAAATCGTCGCGGTGTAGAGATCGGCGACGAGGCTGATCGGCGGCGTCGTCAGTTCGATGACGCCATCGCCGTGGACGAAGGGAATCTCGACATTGTCGGCCGTGGTCGAGAAGGTCGAGCAATGGACCTCGTCCGAACGGTTGATGCCGACGCGGAAATCCGGACGCTCGACGCTTTCGTGGGCGCGATAGGCGATCTGGATCGTCATCGGCTGGCCGAACTCGAACATGGCGGTTTCCTCGCCGGCCGGGTTGCGCATGCGCACGTCGGTGATCGTGATCTTCGGCTGGTCGGTTTCGGAATTGAACCAGGTGGCTTCGGAGAGTTTCGAGTCGCTCTCGTAGAGGCGCAGGCCTTCGTCGGTCGGGCCGTCGAAGATCACCTTGCCTTTCTTGAGGTAGATGACGCGCTCGCACATCGTCTTGATCGAGAACATGTTGTGCGAGACGAACAGGATGGTCGAGCCTTTCTGTTCCAGCGAGCGCGCGAAGTTCATGCACTTGCGCTGGAAGGCGAAGTCGCCGACGGCGAGGACCTCGTCGAGCAGCAGAATGTCGGGATCGAGGTGGGCCGCGACGGCGAAGGCGAGGCGGACATACATGCCCGAGGAATAGCGCTTGACCGGCGTGTCGATGAAGTCGCCGATTTCGGAGAAGTCGACGATCGCGTCGAACTTGCGCGCGACTTCGGCGCGGCCCATGCCGAGGATGGCGCCATAGAGGTAGGTGTTCTCGCGGCCGGTCAGCTCCTGGTGGAAGCCGGTGCCGACTTCGAGGAGGGCGCCGAGGCGGCCGGTGATCCTGGCTTCGCCGGTCGTCGGCGTGACGATGCGTGAGAGCAGTTTCAGCAACGTCGACTTGCCGGCGCCGTTGAGGCCGATGATGCCGACATTCTCACCCTTGCGGATGTCGAAGCTGGCGCCGGAGAGCGCCCAGAAATCCTCCATGCCGCCGGATTTCTTCTTGCCGCCGCGCAGCAGGCTGCTGACCCCGTCGACGACGAGGTCGCGGACGCTGTCAGCCTTGTTGGCGCGCTGGTTGCGCCTGTAGCGCTTGCCCAGGTCGCGGACGCTGATGGCGATGTCGTTGCTATGGCTGGTCATCAGATCAGATCCGCGAAGGAGCGTTCCATGCGCTTGAAGAAGACGAGGCCGCTGCCGAGCAGCACGACGATCACCGTGAAGGAGACGCCGAGGGCGCCCCAGTTCGGCTCGGCCCGGTCGAAGGCGGCCCAGCGGAAGCCCTCGATCACGCCGACCATCGGGTTCAGCGAGTAGAGCACCTGGTATTGTTCCGGCACCTGGCTGAGCGGGTAGGCGATCGGGCAAGCGTACATCCACAGCGTGATCATCAGGGGCAGGGTG
The DNA here is from genome assembly GCA_963718145.1 of uncultured Alphaproteobacteria bacterium. Taxonomy (GTDB): domain Bacteria; phylum Pseudomonadota; class Alphaproteobacteria; order Caulobacterales; family Hyphomonadaceae; genus UBA7672. The sequence goes on from CAVQYJ010000020.1 coordinate 756,754, forward strand.
TGCTTGATGTCGCGGAAGCGGACGTTGATCGGGCCGAGCCAGAGAGACACAGAGAGAGCAAGGAGCGTGGCGACCAGGATGAGCGGGAAGACCAGCAGCATCTTCACCGACGGGACGACGCCGTAGATCAGCATCATGACGAGCAGCACCGCGAAGGCGATGCAGAAGTCGAGCAGCGGGGCGGTGACTTTCGCCAGCGGCATGATGAGGCGAGGGAAGTAAACCTTGCGGACAAGTTCGGCGTCATCGACCAGGCCGCCGGAGGCGCGGCGGGTGGCCTCGGCGAAATAGGTCCAGGGCAGCATGCCGGCGAAGGCGAACAGCGGGTAAGGTACGCCGTCCGACGGCATTTTGAGGAAGTAACCGAAGATGATGCTGAAGATGAGAACCGAGAACAGCGGTTGGATGATCGCCCACGAGGCGCCGAGCGCCGCCTGCTTATACAGCACGCGGATGTCGCGCATGATCAGCGTGACGAGCAGCTCGCGATAGCGCCACACCGAGCCGAGATCGAGGTCGAAGAGACCTGCGCTCGGCTTGATCAGCGTCACCGTGGGCGGCGCTTTGGCTTCGGCTGTGGCGGCGATGGCGGTCATTGCTTATTGCTCGTTGCTTTGGGGCTCGGTCGCCTTCTTGAGCGTCGAGACCACGAGTTCGAGGTCGGCCATCGTCATCTGCGGATAGAGCGGCAGGACGATGGTGCGGTCCTGGCAGCCCTCGGAGTGCGGCAGCGGCGCGTGGCGGCTGTTCAGGTAACCGTCCTCGCGATGCGAGCACATGATGCCGCGGCGCGTGGCGATGCCGGCGTCGAGCATCACCTGCATGACGGCGCGCTGGTCGGCATAGTCAGGCAGGCGGATGGCGAAGGATTGCCAGTTGGATCTGGCGTAGGTGGGCTCCTGCGGAAGACCTATCCACTGGGCCGAGGCGAGCAGGGACTTGTAGATGTCGGCGATCTCGCGGCGGCGGGCGACGATGCCGGGCAGGCGGCGCAGCTGTTCGCGGCCGACGGCGGCCTGGATGTCCGTCATGCGGTAGTTATAGCCGAGCACCGGGTGCGTCTCGAAGATCACCTGGTTGGAGCCGTGGCGGACGGTGTCGGGAACGCTCATGCCGTGCTGGCGCAGCAGCTTGAACTTCGCGTTCCAGTCGGCATGCGGCGTCGTCAGCATGCCGCCATCGCCCGTCGACATGATCTTGCGCGGATGGAAGGAGAACACGGCGACGTCGCCGCGGACGCGGCCGACCTTCTCCCATTCGCCGTTCCACAGGTATTCGGCGCCAACGGCGCAGGCTGCGTCTTCGATGACGGGCAGCTTGTGCTTCTTGGCGACTGCGACGATGCCGGCGAGGTCGGCAGGCATGCCCATCTGGTGGACGAGCAGGATGGCCTTGGTCTTCGGCGTGATCGCGGCTTCGATCAGCGCCGGATCCATGTTGTGCGTGACCGGATCGACGTCGATGAACACCGGCTCGGCGCCGCAATAGCGCACCGAATTGGCGGTCGCGATGTAGGAGTGCGAGACGGTAATCACCTCGTCGCCCTGGCCGACGTCTGCCGCCAGCAGGGCAAGGTGAAGGCCGGTGGTGCAGTTGGAGACGGCGGTTGCGAATTCCGCGCCGACGAACTCCGCGAATTCCTTTTCGAAGGCCGCGACTTCCGGACCTTGCGTGATCCAGCCGGAGAGGATGACGCGCGAGGCCGCATCGGCTTCGCGCTGGTCCATGACAGGTTTGATGATCGGGATCATGTTAGTTGAACCGGTCCTTGTTGGCTTCCCACCATTTGACGAAGCGGCGCACACCTTCTTCGAGGCTGACTTCAGCCTTGAAGCCGAGGAGACGTTCCGCTTTCTCGGTGGAGGAGAGACGGCGCGAGACGGCGTTCACCTTCCGCTCGGGGCCGTATTCCGGAACCATGTCTGCCGGGGCGCCCATGACTTTCATGGTCGTGTAGGCGAGCTCGTTCAGCGAGGTCTCGACGCCTGAGGCGATGTGGAAGACCTCGTCGGACACGTCCGACTTCAGGCCGAGCACGTTGGCGCGGGCGAGGTCCTCGATGTAGATGAAGTCCATCGATGTCTTGCCGTCGCCGAGCACGAGCGGCGAGATGCCCTGGCTGATGCGCTGGACCCAGCGGACGAGCACTTCGGTGTACTTGCCTTCGACGTCCATGCGCGGGCCGTAGACGTTGAAGTAGCGCATCGCGACGTAGTTGAGGCCGTACATGTCGTTGTAGGACCGCAGCAGGCCTTCGAGCATGATCTTGGACGCGCCATACCAGGTGCGGTTGTTGTAGGGGTGATGGTCTTCCGTGGTCGGGAACGCATCAGCGAGGCCGAGGATCGAGGCCGAGGAAGCCGCGAGCACCTTCTTCACGCCGGCCTTGTGGGCGGCGTCGATGACGTTGAACGTGCCGTCATTCATCACTTCCATCGCCTCGCGCGGATCGGCGGCGCAGGCGGTGATGCGGATGGCGGCCATGTGGATGACCGCGTCCATGCCTTCGGTGACCTTGTAGACCAGGTCCTTGTCGCGGATGTCGCCCTGGACGAGCTTCACGCGCTCGTCCTTGAGCGCGTTCTCGAGGTTGCGGGTCGAGCCGCGGCTCATATTGTCGAGGATGACGATCTGCGCCGGCTTCTCGTGTGCGAGGAGCTGGTCGATCGTGGTAGAGCCGATGAGGCCTGCGCCTCCGGTCACCAGGATTTTTGAGCCTTCGATTTTCATTCCCGTCACCCTTGCCGTAGGCGTGTTGTCTCGTGAGCGCGGTTAACGCGCCCGGTCGGTGTGGCCCGCTGCAAGCAGCGGGCCTTGTTTCAGTTCAGGCCGGCTCAGGCCGGCTCAGGCCGGCTGCAGCGCTTGCGCCTGCAGGGCTGCGACTGCCGAGACCACTTCTTCCTGCTGGACAGCAGTCAGTTCCGGGAACATCGGCAGCGACAGCACTTCGGCCGCTGCCTTTTCCGAGTTCGGGAACTGGCCCTGCTTGTAGCCGAGGAAGTCGAAGGCCTTCAGGGTGTGCAGCGGGAAGGGATAGTGGATCCCCGTCTGGATGCCCTTCTTGTTCAGCTCTTCCATCCAGCGCGCGCGCTCCTGCGTGCGGATGGCGTAGATGTGATAGACGTGGCGGCGGTTCGCGAGCGCGGTCGGCGTGACGACGCCGGTGCCTTCGAACATCGACTTGTAGCGGGCGGCGGCCTCGCGGCGCATCTCGGTCCACTTCTCGATGTATTTCAGCTTCACGCGGAGGACGGCGCCCTGGATGCCTTCCAGCCGCATGTTGAAGCCGATGATCTCGTGGAAATATTTCTTTTCCGCACCCCAGTCGCGCAGCATGCGCAGCTTGCGGTTGATTTCCGCGTGGCCGGTGACGGTCATGCCGCCTTCGCCCGCCGCGCCCATGTTCTTGCCGGGGTAGAAGGAGAAGCCGGTCGCGTCGCCGAACGAGCCGGCGCGCTGGCCGTTGTATTCGGCGCCGTGAGCCTGGGCGGCGTCTTCCAGCACGAACAGGCCGTGCTTCCTCGCGATCGCCATGATCGGCTCCATGTCGGCCATCTGGCCGAACAGGTGCACGGGCACGATGGCCTTGGTGCGCGGCGTGATCGCAGCTTCGATCGCGGCCGGGTCCATCGTGAAGGTCACCGGATCGATGTCCACGAACACCGGCGTCGCGCCGGTGTAGTGGATCGCCGAGGCCGAGGCGATGAAGGTGAAGGGGACCGTGATGACTTCGTCGCCTGCGCCGATGCCGGCCGCCAGGAGGGCGAGATGAAGCGCGGACGTGCCGTTGTTGACGCCCACCGCAAAGGTGTTGCCGGCGTAGACCGCGAAGTCTTTTTCGAGCTGGGCTACTTCGGGCCCGAGCGTGAAGGCGCACGATTCCATCGTGCCGATCAGCGCGGCGTCAACTTCCGCCTTGATCGAATGGTACTGCGCTTTGAGGTCGACGAAAGGGACGCCCATGGTGGTTCTGCTCACTTGCTCGATTTTTTGGGAAGGTGGATGGTCTCGCCGCGGCCGCGCATGGAGGCGGTCGCCGCTTCGATCAGTTCGACCATGCGGAAGCCGAACTCGCCGTTGGAGACGGGTTGCTTGCCGGTCTTGATGCACTCGACGAAGTGCTTGCCCTCGACGAGCAGCGCCTCGGCGCCGTCGACTTTCGGGGCCCACATGTCGCCGGCGCGATAGCCGACGCGCATTTCGTGGATCTTCGCCGGATCGTCGGTGAACGAGACGCCCTTGTCGTAGATCTTCAGCTTCTCGGACGGCTGGAGTTCGTCGAACGTGATCATCTTGTTGGTCCCGCCGATCAGGATGGTGCGGACCTTGACGGGAGCGAGCCACGACACGTTGACGTGGGCGATGAAGCCGGTCTCGTAGAACAGCGTGATGAAGGCCAGGTTCTCCGGCGTGCCCGGATAGTGGTTGATGCCCGAGGCCGAGACGGCGATCGGGTGCTGGTCAAACACATAGTCAAGGATCGAGAAGTCGTGGACGGCGAGGTCCGCGATCACGTTCACGTCGCGCTGGAACAGGCCGAGATTGATGCGGGTCGAGTCGTAATACAGCACCTTGCCGACTTCGCCCGACTGCACCATCTCGCGCATTTTCCGGACAGGGCCGGTGTAGATGAAGGTGTGGTCGACATGGAGGGTGAGGCCGCGCCTGCCGGCTTCCTCGATGAGGGCGCGCGCCTGCATGGACGTTTCCGTCATCGGCTTTTCGAGCCAGACATGCTTGCCGGCCTTGAGGGCCGCCATGGCGAGCGAGAAGTGCGTGGAGACCGGCGTTGCGATGGCGACGGCGTCGATTTCCGGATCGCGGATCATCGCCTGGACGTCGGTGGTAACTTTCGAGGCGGGATAACGCTTGGCGACGATCTCGAGGGCTTTCGGGTTGAGGTCGGCGACCGTGTGCACGCGCGCTTCCGTCAGTTCCGAGAAGTTGCGGACGAGGTTGGGGCCCCAATAGCCGTATCCGATGACGCCGATGTTCAGGACATCGCGTTTTGTTACGACCTTCGGACCGACCTGGATCTCGACGGCGGGACCGGTCTCGGCAATGACCTTCTTGCGGGGCTTGGCCGCTTTCTTTTCGTTATTCGCGGACATCAGGCGACCACCTCTTCTGCAACGCTATTGACTGTCTGAGCTTTCCTGGCGGCGGCCATGGTGCGGACATCGCCGACCACCTTGGCGGGGCAGCCCGCGACCACTGCAAAATCCGGAACATCCTTGGTCACCACCGCGCCGGCGGCGATCAGCGCGCCCTGGCCGATGGTGATGCCGCAGATGATGGTGGCGCCCGAACCGATCGAGACCTGGCGCTTGACCGTTGTCAGTTCGAGGGTCCAGTCGGCTTCCGTCTGGGACGACCCGTCCGGGTTCGTCGCGCGCGGGAAGCGGTCATTGGTGAACATCACGCCGTGGCCGACGAAGCACTCGTCCTCGATGGTGACGCCTTCGCAGATGAAGGTGTGCGAGGAAATCTTGCAGCGCTCGCCGATGAAGGCGCCCTTCTGGATCTCCACGAACGCGCCGATGCGCGATCCGTCTCCGACTTCGCAGCCGTAGAGATTGACCAGGGAAGGGTGGAAGATATTGACCTTCCCCTTGAGTTTCACGCTGTCTGCAATCGGCACTTCAACGCTCCCACGCGACCCGTTCGCGGAGGTGTCAGCAAGAAAAGGGCCGGTTCCGCAGGTCGCCCGCATGAGCCGCACAGGCGCAATTCCCGCACCGCGCGACGAGGATCATGGTTAATCGCCGTAAACCCCTGCCGCAGGGTCGAACAGGCGTTTCACCCGATGTGCGAAACAGAGACGGAGCGTTCGCGCTGCGATCCCGTTGCGGCAGGTCAGGCCGTTAACTCGTCCGTAAACGGAGTTATCGACCGGTTAAGGGCCTACTCTACGCGCTCGATCGCGTGACCGAGCGGGGCAAGCTTGGCGATCACGCTGTCCTTGCCGATGAGGTGGGCTGCGCCCACGGCGACGAAGAAGGTTCCGGTCTCGGCCTTCAGCAGGGCGTCGAGCTTCTTCACCCAGGCCTCGTTCCGATTGACGAGCAGTGCGTCGTAGACCTCCGGATTTTCCGCGAGGTCTTCCTGGATCATGATGCGGTCGAGGGTGTCGATGTCGCCCTTCGCCCAGGCGTTCACCATGTCGCCGAGGATTCTTGCTTCCCCTTCCATCTGGCGCACACCCTCCATCAGGAAGCGGATCTGCACCTCCTCCGGCAGGTCGGCGAAGACGGTGAGCTGTTCCTCGACCGTCTCAAGCTTGCGGATTTCCTTGCCGGCGGTCTGGGCGTCCGGAAGGAGCTTGCGCTCGACGCCCGAGTTCACGTCGTAGCCGGCGTTGGCGATCATCTGCTCGGACAGCGTCACGGCGGCGAGCCAGGGTTTGTAGGGCTCCAGATTCATCATCGGGATGTTGAGCTTGCCCGCGGCAGCCGCCAGCGCGGTGCGATCGTCGGGCTTGAGATGGTCCGACAGCCGATCGGAGACGGGATAGCGGCCGATCTGCTCGATCAGCGCCACCATCTTCCGATGTCGGGATTGACGTCGGTCTCGAAATAGATGGCCGCGGCCTCGCCGAGCGCCTTGTCGAGCGTGGGCGTCCGCCACACCAGGTCGGGCGGCAGGACGTGAACCGTGCCGAACACGTAGATCGTCGTGTCGGCGTCCGACATCTTCCACAGGGCAGGGCCTTTCGGCGCAGCGGCCAGCGCAGACGCGCCGACGGCAGGCGCATCGGCGGTCAGCGTCTTCTGTTCGCAGGCGGCTGCAAGACCCATCGCGAACACTGCCAGGGCGGCGGATTTCCACGAGATCATCGCAAGGCCCTCACTGCGGCCGCGATTTGGGCCCGCGCCAAACTTGCAGATATGGCCGGCCGCGTCACCCCTCGCAGGATGCGGAGGAAAAGGTTGCAAAACAGGGAGATGGAGTGCGCTGCGGCGTGCAGGTCCATGACCCTCGGAATCGGTCGCAGCTGCACGCGGACCGGCCAACAGGCGGCCAACTCTTACCTTGGCCGATCGGCGCGGACCGTGCGAGGAGGTTAGGGCGTTGCAACCGATTCGCGCTTCGCAGTCAGGCCGGAGGCTCTTTGCGACGCTTTGTCATTCTGGCTGTCGCCGTGGCGATGCTTGTTGCCGGTCCCGCCGCCATTCTCTGGTTCGGCTCGCAAGAGGTGATGTATCGCTTCGATGGATTGACCGGCCCTGACAGCCGCTCGTCTGTATCGGCGATCGAGCGCGCCACGATTTCCGATTTCGACGCCGGTTCGAACCATCGCCTTGCGATCCTGGTGACCGACCCCGACTCGGGCTGGCTCGGTCTGGCGCGCGGGCTCAAGTCGCACGGCATACCATTCCGCATGACAACCAGTGCGCAGAGCGCGCTCCAGCACAAGGTCGTCTTCGCCTACCCGATGATATCCGGCCGAACGCTGAAGCCGGCTGACCTCACCGCCCTCGCGAAGCATGTGCACGAAGGCGGCCACTTGCTGGCGTTTGACGTTCAGGGCGGCGGGCTGGAGTCGCTCTTTGGAATTGCCTCGGCGCCGGCGCCTGTGCCGGCGGATGTTCTGATCTGGTCGGCGGCCGCGGTCGTTCCGCAGGAACGCGAAACGCGGATCAGCCGCGCCGGGACGGAAGCTGCGGTGGGGGCGTTGGCGTATTCCGAGTCCACGGGTGAAGTCCTGGCGCGCTACCCTGACGGCCAGGCCGGGCTGATCTGCCGCCGGCCTGTCGGACGCGCCTGCGTCCTTGGGGTCGACATCGGCGCGCTGACGCAGCGCGCCTACAACGGACGCGGAGAAGGGATCGGCCGTTCCTATGTGAACGCCTACGAGCCCAGTCTCGACACGCTCTATGCCTGGCTTGCGGACTTCTACGTCGAAGGCGAGCCGATGCCGTTGCTGATCGATACCGCGCCGCCCGGAAAAGACGTGTCGATCATCCTCACCCACGACATCGACTTTACCAAGGCCGTTGCAAGCGCACACCGAACGGCGGACGCGCTAAAGGCTGACGGAGTGTCGGGTACATTCTTCTTTCAGACGAAGTACATGCGCGACTTCAACGACGACGTTTTCTTCCGCAACGAGACGCTCGGCGACGTGAAGGGCGTGCTTGCGAACGACATGGAGATCGGCAGTCACTCGGTTGCGCACGCGAACTCGTTCAAGGATTTCGAATTTGGGACCGGCGCCGAAAGCTATCCGGACTACAGGCCCTTTGTGCAGTCGAGGGAGCGCGCGCGCGGAGGATCGGTGCTCGGCGAACTGCGGGTCTCGAAATTCCTGCTCGAACGCCTTGCCGGCGCGAACGTCGTCTCGTTTCGCGCGGGGCACCTGTCCAATCCCTTCCGTTTGCCGGAGGGTCTTGCCGCGACCGGCTATCTCAACGACTCTTCCCTGACCGCCAATGCCGCCCTCACTCACCTGCCGTTCCAGCTGACCGTTGGGCGCGGAGACGGGGCCCTGGCGCCGGCCTACGAGTTTCCGGTGACGATTGAAGACGAGGCCGCTCCAAGACTGTCCGAGCGTCTTGGCGCGGCCAACGATCTGATCGGCGCCATTGCCCGCATGCATGGGTTGGTCGTAGTGCTGATGCATCCCGATCCGGCGGGAGAGACGCTCGCCTTCGAGCGCAGCCTGGTGGCGCGCTGGCGCGATCGCGCCTGGTTCGCCACAATGACAGAGTTCGCCGACTGGTGGCGCGCCCGGGACGCCCTTGAACTCGATGTTCGCGGCGGACCGGGGGCATGGACGCTGGATATTCCAGCCAGCCAGCTGGGGAGTTTCACGATTCGGGCGCCCAAGGCCCGGCAGGTCATCGGGCCGCCTGGCGTGGATATCCCCCTTGCCGACCACGCGTTCGAACTTGGACCGATGCAAGCCGATAGCCGCATCGTCCTGAAATAGCGCCGATGTGCGGGCTGGCGCATGTGCGGCAAGGCGGTGACGCGTCTGCCGTCGACGGTGACAATCGCGCGGCGCCACGCTCAAGCCATCGGCGACCGGAGCCAGGCATGTTTCCAGGCAAGGCAAGGTGGCCCAAGATGCCGGCGATCATGGCGCACTCGACAGGAGTCGAACCTGTGACCTCTGCCTTCGGAGAGCCATGGAAGGAGACAGACACGGTTTGTCCGGGTTTGCAACACGTTGCGATTAACCTTGTGCCATATGCGTTTTGCTCTTGTCGCGTTTGCAGAAGTTGAACGATGTTTGCATAGGGTGAACTGCTACCTGCTACCTATGTGCTACCTGTGAGGCGCGACGATGACGGCCAAAGCGAATGAAGCGAAGCGGCGAAAGCTCGGCACGCAGGCTGTGAAGTCGCTGCCGCCGCGCGAGGTTGATTATGTCGTGTGGGATGAGGAACTGAAGGGCTTTGGCGTCCGCGTGTGGCCCTCGGGCAAGAAAACCTTCATCGCGTTCTACCGCTTTGAGGGGGCCATGCGGAAGGTCACGTTAGGCGTGTTCGGCACGCTCACCGCTGACCAAGCACGCAGCGCCGCCAAGGAAGTCCTGTCCAAGGCCGCACTCGGCACTGACGTGGCCGCGACAAAGGCCGCTCAGCGCGCTCAGATGACCGTCAGCGAGCTTTGTGATGCCTACTTGGCTGCGGCGCGGGCCGGGAAGCTTGAGCGGCCCAAGAAAGCCTCCACCCTCAACACGGATGCCGGAAGGATAGAGCGTCATATCAAGCCGCTACTCGGCACCAAGAAAATCGGCAGTGTAACAAAAGTGGACATGCGGGCTTTCAAGCGCGCGGTGGCCAATGGCGAGACAGCCACGGACGTTAAGACCGGAAAGCATGGCCGCGCCATCGTTGAGGGCGGGGAAGGCACCGCCACGCGCACGCTCGGGCTGCTAGGCGGAATCTTTTCGTGGGCAGTGGACAAGGGCTATCTGGACAGCAACCCGCGCACAGGTGTGAAGGGCTTTAAAGACAAAGCACGCGAACGCTACCTGACCGCAAATGAGTTCAAGCGCCTTGGCGCTACGCTGACAGAAGCCGCAACGTTGGGCCTGCCTTCGGAGCGCGGTGCCCGTAAAGGCAGCTTCCGGCCTGCAACGGTGGAGCACAGAGAAGCGCCTTGCCCACAGGCCGTGGCTGCTATCCGTCTCTTGCTGACCACAGGTTGCCGCCTCGGTGAAATCCTCACTTTGCGCTGGCAGGAGGTGGACCTTGGACGCGGCGTGCTCAACCTCGCTGACAGTAAGACCGGCGCTAAACGTGTGCTGCTTGGTGCCGCTGCCCTGAAAATCCTGTCTGAGGTTCCCCGTGTGGGCACCTACGTGATTGCCGGTGCTGACCCCAAGAAACCTCGCCCTGACATTAAGCGCCCCCTTGCTCGCATCATGGCTCACGCTGGCCTTGATGATGTGACTGCGCACACGCTGCGCCACAGCTTTGCATCTATTGCCGTTGGCGGTGGCCTCAGCCTGCACATGACCGGCAGGCTGCTTGGCCACGCGGACCCCAAGACAACCATGCGGTACGCGCATGTGGCCGATGATCCGCACAAGCGGGCCGCTGACGTGACCTCCAACGCCATTGAGGCGATGCTTGCGGGCAAGGCTGCCTGACATGCCACGCACACCCCGAGGCAAAGAGAACGGCGCGCCACGCAAGCGCAAGTGGGCTGAGGATGCAGCGCGTGCGCTGTTGGCAGGTGCTTTCAACGCCCACGGGGATGATGCCTTCGCAGTCGCAGTGCATGAGTTTGGTTGCCTACACTATGCCACGGACGCCCTGACAGAACGTCAGGTGAGCCGGTTTGGCGACTATGTTGAGGAAGCTCTGTACTGGATGCCCACGGGCGACGGACTTGCTGAGAAATGCCGTCCTGATGGCCAACGCGCGGCGCTGCTGAGCCGTCGCACGCGCAAGCAGGCGGGCGATGACAGGGCGCAGTTGCGGCGTCTCACGGGCGCGGATGACGCCCCGCTAGGCGCTGCAATGGTCAAGCGTGCCCTCATCAAGGCGGGCGCTTATGAGAGCTGTGGCCGATGGGTCTTTCCGCACGAGAAGTAGCGTACCAGTTTTTGGCACGTCGATAGTCGGGGCCGTCTCCCGCATCATTCCCTCATCAAGCGCAATCACGCGCAGAGAGGAATGAAAAATGACCACCGAATATCTGCGCCGCGCTCAAGCCGGTGAATACCTCAAGAGCAAGTGGGGCGCATTCTGCGCTGGCACGCTGGCCACCCTAGCGGTGCGCGGCGGTGGCCCGCGCTTTCAAAAGATGGGCCGCTACCCTGTGTACACGCGCGAGAGCTTGGACGAATGGGCGGCGTCTCGCCTCTCGCGCCCTGTCGCCAACACGGCTGAGGCGCGTGCGGCCAACGCCGCCTGACACTCTTTCACAAAAACAAATCGACCCGACGCGCCAACGCCGGGCCGAGAAATCAGTACGTTTGAGGACTACGAATATGTGCGCCAACTTCATTTGCGTCAACGAAGATGACCTGACCCCAGCGGTTCAAGAACTGCTTTTCTACGCGCTCCGCATCCGGCGCTGTTTCTCCCGCATGGCCTTTGACACAGAGTTGGACGGCCACTTTGTCCGCGCATCTGACGGCACACTGCAACAGCCCAACGCAGTGGTCATTGAACGGACCCAAGACAGCTTTCGCAAATACGGCTTCCTCATTGAAGGCGAGAACCCCGAGGACTGCCTGCCGACAGATGACGCGCAATGCACCGCACTGCTTGAACGACTGTGGGGCGCACAATGAGCGCCGATCAGCACCCTACCCAAGAGCAAATCGCCGCGCGACATGAACGGGCTTTCCGTGGCCGTGAGATTGCCGCAACGCTCGGATACTGCTTTGCGACACCCAATATAAGCTTGCTGAGCGGACGCGCTCCCGCGCCGAAAATCCCTTCTGAGACTTTTGCGGGTTATGCGGGGCATCTATACAAGCTTGCCCAAGAGGTGAGCGCGCCCGTGGATTACGTGGCGGGTGCGCTGCTCACCACCGCTGCGGCCATGATGGGCAATAGCTGTTCTGTCATGCCAGACCCGCAGCGATCCAATTGGATTGAGCCCGTTAGTCTGTGGTCCTGCAATGTGGGCATCCCTTCCTCTGGCAAGTCACCTGCCATGAGGGTGTTTGCTGGCATCCTTGAGCAGGTGGAAGCTGATGACTTGTTGGCGTACCGACCCTTCGTTGCGAAGAGGGACAAGGAACGTGAGGTTGCCAAGGGCCATCTTGATGCGTGGCACAAGGCAGTAGCAGCGGCACAAAAAGAGGGCACACCGCCACCTGACAAGCCACAGGAAGCGCTCGTTCCGCCTCGGGCGCTTGCTCCTCGCACTGTCACCACAGACGCCACCATTGAGGCTCTTGTTGCTCTGCTCAGCAACAACCCCAATGGCCTGCTTTTCTATCGCGATGAGCTATCGGGATGGATTGGCGACATGAACCGCTACAGCAAGTCATCCGACCGTCCGCAATGGCTGACCTTGTACAGTGGTGGCACGTTGAAGGTGGACCGGGTGAAAAACTCAGGCGAGCCGTTGATTGCAGTCAATGCCTTGATGAGCGTGTTGGGTGCCATGCAACCTGAGAAGCTCAAGGAATTGCTGGCCACACCCGATGATGGGTTGATTGCACGCTTCCTGTATTTCTGGCCTGACGCTGTGCCTGTGGTCGGCTCTGAGGGCAGGACGGACATGACCATGTTCAAGGCGGCATTCGACAAGATGCGTATGTTCAAGGCTCAGCGGCCACCCATGGGTTTCACCTCCGAGGCGGCCGACCTGTTCTTTCAATTCAGACAACACGCACGCAAGCTTGAGGCTGAGGCGTCAGGCCCGCTCTTGGGTTGGGTAGGTAAGGGCAACGGTGTTGTCGCGCGCCTAGCAGTCATCCTCACAATATTGGATTGGGCCTTTAGCGACACTCAATCACCGCCTCCATTTGTGGTGGAGAGTGATGCTGTGAATCGTGCCTGCTATCTGTGGGCTGATTACCTATACCCGATGGCGCGCCGTGCATTTGGTGATGCGCACGTCCTCCTGTTGAGCAACGTGCCTGTGTGCTTCTCAAAGAAATCAGGACGCGTGGTCATGCAATGGTCAACGCTCGCATCATCTATTCCGAATGGAAACTTGAGGGCCTGCGAGAGTTAAGCCACTGCATGAGGCTCTGCGCTATTTGTGGGAAGCCGGTTGGGTTGAACCAGCGGACACGATGACCGGGGGCAGGCGCAAGGAGAATTGTTCCGTGAACCCCCAGCTGTGGGAAGGTATATAGACCCACCGCAGAAGCCGCAAAAGCCACAGAAGCCTCCGAGGCGTGAACAGCCGCTAGGACGCTCGCCCATGCGCGAGGCGATCTTAGGACATCACGGTAGCGACCATATCGCGCAAGGCTGCTCAGCGGTCACCGTAGCGAGTCGCATCGGCGGGTTTCGTCGCGGAAGTCATGCGACGACCATCTCTGAGGCCTTCATCGCGTCATCGTTGTGGACGCAAGAGCAATGCTAAACAACGGCGTCAAAATGCAGCCCGAACAAAGCTACTCGGTACACGGAGGTTTCTACAGTTCGCGACCTTGCGCGGCGCGATCATGCATAGCCACACTAATACAGAGGCCGCGTTCTGGCGGCTTCCTGCAAACCGGATCGACCATGACCAACAAGCCCTCAGCACTTTTCTTCCTCGCCTCGGATACCGGCTCCACGGAAGCGGAGGGCAATGCCATCACCCTGCTCAAGATCACGCACCGGGTGACCGTGGTGACGCCATCCATGGGCAGCGTGCAGAGCTACTTCATTGACGCTGACTTTGTCGCTGCGATGCGCCGCGACCTGATCCCTGCTGAGGCCAAGTCGGCCTTGGCGCGCATTTTCGATTGAGGGCAGCTATGACCCGCTACAGCGTCAACACCAAGCAGGACAAGTGGGGCAACGCCGACAGCCTCGCTGTGGCAGTTGCAAGCGATCCAAGGCCCGCAGCGCCAAGCCGCCGACAATCGCGGTGTTCGTTACCAACCCCTTCGCGAATGAAGCCGAGTGCCGCGTTTACAACGAGGTCCAGAGAACGATTTTCGGGGACGCTCGGCTAATCGTGCTGAGCGCTGCAATGCGCAAAGACCGTGGTGATGATCCCAAGACGGTTGCGCCAGAAGTCCTGGACGCCGCCTACGCGAACATATGGAGCCCCCGATCTGCGTACCAGAAATAGCCGCGTGTGCGCAACAGCGAGCGCAGAAATGAGTGATCCGATGAGCAAAACTGCCGCTGCCAAAAGCGTTTCCGATGATGCCCCCACCGGGGTCATTCCGTTTGGCCGTCAAGCAAAGCGTGTACGCGCCAAGCTGAAAACCAATTCAGACCTGTTGGCATTCATGGCAAATTTGGTCAGGGCCGCGCGTAGTGGGCTCATAAGCCTGACGACCTCGCTAAGTATGCCTCCGCAATAGAAGTGATGAAGTCGCTTCTGGACGCGGTCGATACAGATGAGAAAATTGAGCAGCTTGAGGCCGCGCTTGCCCAACGTGGTGGTCAGCGATGAGCGTCATTCGCAAACGGAAGCTCAAGGCAATGATGCGGGCTGTGGGACTGATCCCGCCGCCCCCTGCACCCCCGCGCATTCTCACAGTGGTGCCGGTGCGTGGTTCTCGACTGAGGACGAATGGCCCGCACACATTGCCGCCTATCGCGCAATGGTCACCAAGTCCAATACGGCGTGCTGGTAGATGAGCCAAGGTGTGAGCGTGTGTTTTCACACGAGCAGGACGCTTTGAGCAGTACATATGCTATCAGAAATGTCTGACACAGTCTCAGAGAAAGAGCAGCGATTGCTACTGTGTGGCAACGCCTACGCTAACTATTCCGAACTTGGACGCCTCCGTCTCAAGCCGCCTAACCCCTCCCCAACACCGTGAAAGGTCACCACCATGTTTCTGGTCAAGAATAAAGACGCCACCGAATTTCTTACGAGCATGTCCACCGACACAGCGCGCCGCGTTTTTTGGCGATCGTCATGAAGCGTAGCCTGCGTGGCGTGAACTAGTAGTTTGCGCACATGGAAAGTAACCGCCCGATTGCCCCGGCCTTGTTATGCCGAACGATCTGTGATCGGGCGCGTGGATCAGGTGACGTCGTTAGCGACGTCCTTAAGGACGTCATCAGACAGGGATCCGCGATCAGGCGGCCTGCTTGTGGGCAGGTTCGAGGGCTTTGGGCGTCCAGTTCCAGGGAAGAAGATCGTCGAGCTGGTTGATCTTGTGGTCGTGGATGCGTGACAGCACGTCTGTGAGGTAGGCTTGCGGATCGAGCCCGCAGATCTTCGCGGTCTCGATGATCGTCATCGCGCTCGCGAGCGTCTCGCCTCCGGTATCGCTACCGGCGAACAACCAGTTTTTCCTGCCGATTCCGATCGGCCGCATGGCGCGCTCGGCTGCATTGTTATCGATCGCGATCCGTCCGTCCTCAAGGAACAGGGTGAACGACGCCCAGCGATTGAAGCCATAGTTGATGGCCTTGGCGAGATCGCCCTTGCGGGAGATGGCGTTCAGCTGAGCCCGCGCCCAGGTCTCGAACGCCTCGACGATCGGCTTGCTCTTCGACCGCCGGATCGATCGGCGCTCCTCGGCCGACAGGCCATGGATTTCGCGCTCGATGTCATAAAGGGCGCCGATCTGGTCAAGTGCCTCCTTGGCGAGGTCGAGCTTCTGGGATGTCCAGAGATCGTGGAACTCCCGCCTCAGGTGCGCCCAGCATGCAGCTTCGATAATCCGCACCTTGCCGGCGGGGTCAGGTTTGTAGAGCTCCTGGAACCCGGCATAGGCGTCGGCCTGAAGGATGCCGGCAAAGTCCTTCAGATGCTCCTGCGGCCGGATACCCTTGCGATCTGGCGAGAAGTAATAGGCGATCGCCGGCGGCGCCGGCCCCGCCCATGGCCGGTCGTCGCGCACATACGTCCAGATCCGGCCTTGTCTGACGCCCTTGCCAAGGCCTTCGATGCGGCGCTCGCGATCAAGAACCCGGATATGCGTGTCATCACCATGAACACGCTCGCCCGCCATCACGCTTTGCCGGATCCGCTCGACCAGAGGGGCCAGAACCCGGACGCTGCGCCCACACCAGTCGGCCAGCGTCGTATCAGGGATATCCGCCCCCATCCGCTCGAAGATCTCATTGAGGCGATACGAGCGGAAGGTGGTCGTCGTATTTGGAGACCAGGATGAACGCCAGCAGGCTCGGGCCCGCCATGCTGCCCGGTATCGGGCGGCTCGGCGCCGGGGTCTGCACGATCGTCTCGCAGCAGCGGCAGGATTTTCTCGGACGGACGATCTCGGTGACCGTCAGTTTGGCGGCGATCATGTCGAGCATCTCGCTCACGTCTTCGCT
Organism: uncultured Alphaproteobacteria bacterium; assembly: GCA_963718145.1. Classification (GTDB taxonomy): domain Bacteria; phylum Pseudomonadota; class Alphaproteobacteria; order Caulobacterales; family Hyphomonadaceae; genus UBA7672. The sequence continues at coordinate 773,136 of CAVQYJ010000020.1, forward strand.
TATCGTCCGCAGCGGCCCGCCGCACGCAGGGCAGTCCTCGCCCGGGTCGAACAGAACCCGCTGGCGCGGCGTTGCCTCCGACACCCGCGGCTTGCGGCGCGGCTTCTTCGGCCCGCTCACGCCTCAGCAGGCGCATCAGCGCCCGGCTCTTTCATCCACAGGCGCATCGGTCGTTTCAGCCGTCGGCGATCTGAACCCCTTCGAGGACAAGCTCGAGCTGTTCGATCTCACGCTCGATCTTCTCGGAGCTCGCGCCATGCTTCTGCCGACGCAACCGCAGGATCCGGATCCGAAGACTCTCGATCAACAGATCGCGGGCGCGTAACTCGCCCTGCAACCGAAGCACCAGGGCCTTCAGCGCAGCAGGATCATCAGGAAGCGGAGCAGCGGCCACCGGACATGCCGAATCATAGCACGCACCGATTCGCGAGGGGATAAGTCGACCATCGATCGACGCGGATATTTTCACGCCCGGAGCGGGGCTGAGGTCCATTGCGGCTGGCGCCAGTCGATACCTTCCCACAGCATCGACATCTGCGCCGCCGTCAGGCTCGCGGTTCCCGACGATGCATTCGGCCAGGGGAAGTGTCCGCGCTCGAGAACCTTGTAATAGAGGCAAAAGCCTTGACCGTCCCAGTGCAGAATTTTCAGCCGGTCGCCCTTTGCGCCCCCGGAAGACAACAACGACCCGCGTGTCGCTCGGCTCCAGCGCCAGGCCATTGCGCGTCAAAGCGCACAGGCCGCCAATGCCGCAACGCATGTCGGTCTTGCCCGCTGCGAGATAGACCCTGACGCTCGATCCCAGCCCAATCATGCGCGTTCGACCACGCGGATCAGCTGCGTCAGCTCGCTCTCCGCCATGCCCGCGATGCCGCGCAGCCCGCGGCCATTGCGAAGCATGATCTCAACCGCGCCCATCGAACCCACGGGCGACGTGCGCAACTGCTCAGGCGGAGACGCAACCGGGATGAAGGTAACGCCAAGGCTCTCGCTCAGCGCCTTGCGCTGCACATCGCGACGCCACTGATAGAGATTCTGACGCGGCACGTCGTGCCGGCGAGCGACCTCGCTCACACTGGCGCCATCAACGCCGATCTCGCTCAGGATCGGCCAGCTTCTCTTCGCGCGTCCAGCGGCGCCGGCGCTCAACACCCAGCAGTTCCGCTCGCAAACCCGCCTCCTCAGCTGACCTCGCCAATGAAGTCAGCATAGGGAAGCGGACCGAGGCTACAGAAGGCCGGGTCAATCGGGCGGTTACATGGAAATGGAAAGCGCCATTGACGTGCTGCGGAAGCTCAATCGTGACCTGAGCCGCACTGCGCCTGAGAAGCATCACATCGCCATGCGCAAGGCCAATGAGCTTGTGGCCCGGCTCAACGAATTGAAAAAGCACGTCAACGCTGAGGTGAAATCAGTTGGCGAGGAAGCGCTAGGCTCTGCCCGCCACTACTTTGCAATGCTGCCGAGCAGGCAGGCGCTGGACGCAGACATTCGCGCATGGGTGCGTGAGACGGTGAAACAGGACGGCGGGTATGCGGTGCTGGACCAAGCCATCACTGACACGCCCAATGAATTTCTGACCGTCCTGTACAGCAGCCCTCACATGCTGCTTGGCATGACCAAAGACGTTCACCTCAACTACCAGACCAAGATCATGCGTCAGTACACGCCTGATCTTTGGACCCAGCTTGAGCAGGCGTCTGACATGTCGAAATTGCCACCGAAGATTGACGGCGTGGCGCGCCAAGTGCCCGGCTCATTTTATGAGCCACATGAGGTCGAGAAGTATTCGACCCGTGTGGAGGTGGCTTAGGTTTGGTGGCGGTCCCTTTCACACGTCATCAAAGTCAGTCGCGCTGGCCCTGTACCTGACAGCGTGACCTGAGCGCCGACCCCTCGAATTGCAGGCGAGGGGTCGGTTGCGCTTTAAAGCCTTCCACTGCCGGTTGTAGGCAAAGGCCACACGTTGTGACTGGCGCCATTTTCAAGGCTGCGGGCAGAACATTGGCCGAGTGTCAGCACGAAAGGTAGCACATAGGTAGCAGCGACATGGTTCCCGCCATGCTTGCCTGCGGATGTTCACTCGGACGGTTGTTTTCTATGCGAGCGGCTTTTGATGTCGCCCGGCGAACCGGTGAAGGTCATTCCTAGTGTCGCTCGCTGTGCCGCCGACCCTTATTCAAGTGTGTTGTCCTGATCTGCCTTGTCGAATGGCAGCTACAGGCAAGCTTGACGTGTGTGAGTTCGACAGCCAGTGTCGGCCCCTTTCGGAGGGGCCGGGAAAATGATGAGATACAATCGCCTGCGGGGTGGTGCAGTCGTAATTGCTGTGACGCTTGTCGCGGCTTGCAGTGAGAATGGCGGTGAGGCGGCGAAGGAGCCGCCCAAGAACCCCAAGTTCGCAGCCTGCGAGACGAGCATCAAGTCTAGCTTGCTGAATCCCGAAACCGCCCAGATTTTGGATATGACTGAGGTGCCGCGTGGCCAAGCCCGGCCATTGTTTATAAGCGCGTATGCAGAGGCATCTGCTGACGCGTTCTTCGCGAGCACTCCCGACCCCCAACTTGACCGGGCCTATGTCGTCGTGCTGGGGAGGCAGGAAGCCGAACAGAAGTTCGACGTGGATACCAAGGGGATGTTTACATACAACACATTTCGGCTTCGGGCTGAGGGGCAACTAGGAAATACCATCACAAAGCAGGGCGTCTGCACATCGATCAGCACAGAGGTGTGTTCCTGCATATTCTAGGACACTTGGTGCTGCTTCCAACGCGATAGCGCCCAATGGAGCCGCTGCGGTGGCATTATCTGCGAGCATGCAGCGCCCTAGCGTTTGCTGCTAAGCCAAAGCGCTTCCGCGAATTGCGCTAGGTCGCTTGCGAGGATACGCGCCCTCATTCCAAAAGAGGGGTTAGTCGCGGTTGGGCCTTCGTCGTGAAGCTCGAACCACGTCGCATCGTATGTGAATCGTGCGTGAGCGAAGGCATTCCGAAAGCTTCGGAAGGTGCGAGAAATAGGGTTCCTCTTTTGCGTGTTCAGAACAATATATGACCGACGCATCAACTTCGTGTTCGCGTGACAAAAATCATAACATTCTACACTCGTAGCAAAATCCCACCTTTGAATTTTCGCGGCTGAACTCGAACGACTGGCACGGGGAGCCGTCAAATTGCGTGAAGCTGCGATTTTTCAAGTCAGTTTCCCACCGCACAATAAAGTCACGATATATTGTCGCGCAGAGAGTTTCGTCGATTGGCGCTGACTTGCGGCGGTTGGCGCTCATGGCTCCACTCTTGGTGGATTGCCGCGCGACGTTATCGGTTCAGGTGCCGCTGTCATGTTGCATGTCCCTATGGCTTGCCGCTGTCATACCAAAACTCGGCGGCCCAGCGGAAGAACGGAGAGTCTTGGTGGACATGCTCAAGTGCTGCCAATCGCTGCTCATCGGGAAACACATCGGCACGATGAAGGGTGCCGTCAATGAACGCCGCAAGGTCAGTCACATGGTGGCGTGCTGCAAGGTTCATGCTGGCGTCAAACACAAAGCCAAGTTGCCCCTATCGGGCAAGCCAAAGTCATTGTGCTGCTCATTCAAAAAGATGATGGAGTTGATTCGCTGGGAGCGGTTGTAAGCTTGCAGGGCATCGTCACGTAGCAGCTGCACCACCTCAGCGTTGCGACCAACATACCACTGCTCAGGCGTGACCACGAAAATGACTGCGGGCGCATCTGTGGGCAACTGCTTACGCTTTTGCTCAAGGGCATTGCCCACAGTTGTTGCGGAGTGCTCAGCGCCTGTCAGTGTGGTCACCTCGCAGTTGATGCGGATGGCATCTTTGCTCGCGACGAAATCGAAGTCTTGGCCTTTAACGCCAGTCTCAGCCCGAATTTTGATGGCATAGCCAAGGTCAGTGAACATGCGTGCCGCGAATGCCTCAAAGAAACTGGCCCTCACAGGCTGACACCGCAGACGCTTACAAAACACGTCAAAGCCCACGCTGTCCTTCAGCGCATAAAGGGTGTCAGCTACCGCGAGCACGCGCGAAATGTATTGCCAATGCACAGGCGCGCCGGGCTTTGGCCTATCGAAAAACTCATCTGCTGTGGGAGAGCTAGGCGCAATCCTCATGCACTCCGCAATCACAAGCTCTGCGGCTGCGGGATAGAACGTGTTGAGCGTTTCGCCATCGGCCCGGAGCTTAGCGGCGATCCTCGCGACCGAGGCTGTGAGTCGGTCAGAACCCAAGTCCACCGGGTATTGCTCGACGGTTTGGGCCGCGTGCTTCCGCTCAGCGCGCTTGTACGCTTTCATTGTGGCCGCGCTCTTGCGGCGATCATGACGACTCATAGCGACACAGTTCCCAACCCCGGGAATGCAGTATGCCGCGAGTCTGCCGCTGAAGTAGACTCGGCGCGACAGTGCTACCTATGCGCTACCTTTGAGAAGTTGGGGTTAGCGCTCCGAACGCTAACCCCTTGAAATGATTGGCGCACCCGGTAGGAGTCGAACCTATGACCTCTGCCTTCGGAGGGCAGCGCTCTATCCAGCTGAGCTACGAGTGCGCATCTGCCTTTTCAGGTCCGGCCCTCATGGAGCAAGGGCGCCCAAAAGGCAAGCTTTGCGGGCTGTCGGACGCCGGCTGGGACCCCTCGTAAACACTCATTAAGGATCGCAACCCTAGCCTTCGACAGCCGTAAACCGGACGGAGGCTGCGATGGGTAAGCCGATCAAGGACGTTCTGCGCGGATATGGTTGCCACCAGGTCGGCGACACCGATGTCTGGGTCGGCTGGCGACAGGACGAGTGTTCCGCCCTGCGCGAGGCGATGGACAGCGGAATGTTCGACGACCACTCCGAGGCCTTCTGCGCCGCCTGGCGCCGCCTACGCGAACTGGAGCGCCCCGATCTGGGCGGCCGGGACTAGCCGGCGCCAGCGCCCTAGCTCTTGAGTTTCGCCCACGCCTTCAGCCGCTCGATATCCTCCAGCCATGGCGCGCCGGACGAGTCGCTCGGCATGCGCCAGTCGCCTCTGGGAGAGAGCGAGCCTCCGCTGGTGATCTTGGGGCCGTTGGGGGCGACCGAGCGCTTGAACTGGCTGGTGACGAAAAAGCGCTTCGCGAAGACTTCGAGCCATTTCACGATCACTGGCAAGTCGTAGGCAATCCGGTCCGCAGGCGCGATGTGGACGGGCCAGTCGCCGGACCTGGCATCGCCCCACGCGGTCTGCGCAAGGAAGGCGATCTTCGAGGGCGCGGCGCCGGCTCGGATGGTGTGGGCGAGGAAGAAGTCGTGCAGGTTGTAGGGGCCGATCGCGTCTTCGGTCGACTGCATCTCGCCGTCCTTGCCGGGCGGCACGAGCTCGGGCGAAATCTTCTGCGCCACGATGGCGCGCATGACCCTTGCCGCGCCTTCGGAATAGTGGCCGCTCTCGGCGGCCCAGCGGATCATGTGCTGCACCAGCGTCTTCGCCATGGAGGCGTTGACGTTGTAGTGGCTCATATGGTCGCCGACGCCGTAGGTGGTCCAGCCGAGCGCCAGTTCTGACAGGTCGCCGGTGCCGACCACGAGGCCGCCTTCCTTGTTCGCAAGCCGGAACAGGTAGTCGGTGCGCAGGCCCGCCTGCACGTTCTCGAAGGTGATGTCGTAGACTTTCTTGCCCTTCGAATAGGGATGGTCGAGGTCGGCGAGCATCTGCGTCGCCAGCGGCTTGATGTCGACCTCGCGGGCGTCGACGCCGAGTTCCTTCATGAGCTGGTGGGCGTTCGATTTCGTGCCTTCGGTGGTGGCGAAGCCGGGCATGGTGACCCCGATGATGTCGGAGCGCTTACGTCCCATCATGTCGAAAGCGCGGGCGGTGACCAGCAGGGCCTGCGTTGAGTCCAGGCCGCCCGAGACGCCGATCACGGCGCGCCTGATGCCGGTGGCTTCGAGCCTGCGACGCAGGCCCTGGACCTGGATGTTGTAGGCCTCGAAACAGTCATGATCGAGCCTGGCTGCGTCGTCCGGCACGTAGGGAAAACGGTCGATCTTGCGGGTGAGGGGGAGCTTCGCATCGCGCTCGGGCGCGGCGGCGAACGCAATGCGGCGGCGGCGGCGAAGCGCAAACCGGTGGTTGCGGGCGCAGTCGCGGAAGGTGGCGTTGCGGGCGCGCTCCTGCACGATGCGCTCGACATCGAGGTCGGCAGTGAGCATCACGGACGTATCGGCGAAGCGTTGCGACTCGGCGATCTTGGCGCCCAGTTCGAACATCGCGACCTGGCCGTCCCAGGCGACATCGGTGGTGGATTCACCATAGCCTGCGGCGGCGTAGATGTAGCTGCAGGCGGCGCGGGCGGACTGCGAGGCGCAGTACATGTCGCGCTCGGCCGCCTTGCCGATGGTGATGTTGGAGGCGGAGAGGTTGGCGATGACGGTCGCGCCCGCCATGGCGGCGTAGGTCGAGGGGGGGATGGGCGCCCAGAAATCTTCGCAGATCTCGACGCCGAGCACGAAGCCCGGGATGTCGGTCGCCTCGAACAGGAGGTCCGTGCCGAACGGGACAGTTTCGCCGTCAAGCAGGAATTCGTCGACCATGGCGTCCGTCGCCATCGCGAACTGACGCTTCTCGTAATATTCCCGGTAATTGGGCAGGTAGGTCTTCGGGACGACGCCGAGGATGTTTCCGCGATGGATCACTACGGCGCAGCCATGGACCGCGGCGCCGACCATGATCGGCGCGCCGACCAGGATCACCGGGGCCAGCGATTTCGAGGCGGTCTTGACCTTGGCGATGGCTTCGAGAACGGAGGCGAGCAGGGCCGACTGCAGGTGGAGGTCGTCGAGCGTGTAGCCCGACAGGCCCAGCTCCGGGAACACGCACAGGACGGCGCCCGCCTTGTCGGCCTTGCGCATCAGCTCGATCGTCTCGCGGGCGTTGGATGCGGGATCAGCCAGCCGGACCTGCGGCGAGCAGGCGGCCGCCCGGACGAAGCCGTGGGCGTAAAGGTTGTTGAATTCGGCCATGGGCCTCGTCTGCTCCGGATACCCGCCCAGCTAGCATTGCCGGGACGCCCTCTCAATGCACGGCTCACGCCCTTCCGATTTAATCATCAAGGAACGGGCTTTCCATGGGCGGCCGGGGCCGTTAACCGGCTGGGCGTCGATCTTGCTTGAGCGTTTGCGCTGTTCGGCGGGGAGTCCGTGGATGGACATGGATGTCGTGGTCATCGGAGCGGGGGCCGTAGGCCTCGCCGTGGCCGCGGCGTTCGCTCGCTCGGGCCGCGAAGTTCTGGTGCTGGAGGCGGCCGACGGAATCGGCACGGGAACCTCCTCACGCAATTCCGAGGTCATCCACGGCGGCATGTACTATCCAACGGGAAGCCTTCGCCACCGCATGTGCGTCGAGGGGCGGCGGAAGCTCTATGCCTATCTCGAAGCGCGAAGCCTTCCGCACCAGAAGCGCGGCAAGCTGATCGTCGCCACGTCCGACAGCGAGACCACCAAGATCGAAGCCATCCATGCGACGGGGCTCAGGAACGATGTCGAGAACCTGAAGCTGATCTCGGGCGCCGAGGCGATGGCGTGGGAGCCCAACCTCTCTTGCACCGCTGCTCTGTGGTCGCCAGAGACCGGCATCGTCGACAGTCATTCCTACATGCTGGCCCTGCAGGGCGACATCGAGGATGCGGGCGGGATGCTGGCGTTCGAGACGCCGGTGACGCGCATCGAGCACCTGACCGGCGGCGGGTTCCGCGTGCACACGGGCGGGGCGGAGCCGGGCTCGGTGACCTGCCGGCGGCTGGTGAACTCGGCGGGGCTGTATGCGCATCGCGTCGGCCGCGCGATCGAAGGCTATCCGCAGGATCTTATTCCGAAGTTCGTGCTGGCGAAGGGCAATTATTTTGGCTGTGCGGGCAGGCCGGCCTTCACGCGGCTGATCTATCCGGCGCCGGTCGAGGGCGGGCTGGGCGTGCACGTCACGCTGGATCTCGCCGGCCGCATGAAGTTCGGGCCGGACGTGGAATGGCTCACCACCACTAATCCGGACGAGGTCGACTACCGGGTCGAGCCGCGGCGGTCGGACTCGTTCTATGCGGCGATCCGCACCTACTGGCCGGGCCTGAAGGATGGGGCGATCCTGCCGGACTATTCGGGCTGCCGGCCCAAGCTGTCGGGCCCGGGCGAGCCGGCGGCCGACTTCCGCATCGACGGGCCGGAGCTGCACGGCATCGAGGGGCTGGTGAACCTGTTCGGGATCGAAAGCCCGGGGCTCACATCCTCGCTGGCGATCGCCGACGAAGTGAAACGCAGGCTCGCCAACTAGGCGGGCGGCTACTTCCCGTTGAGGCGGTCTTCCAGCACCACCATAGAGCGCGCCATGGCGATGGCGGCGTCGAACGCTGCAGGCGAGGTGAACTGGCTGAACACTTCGATCACGCGGGCGCATTCGGTGGGGCCGATGCCTTGCGACTGGGATCCGTCCATCCCGGCGCAGGCGGCAATGTCGATGGCGGAGAAGAAATAGCTGATCGGGGTGTCGAGGGCCTGGGCTATCTGGAGCAGGTGGCTGGCGGGAATGCGCGAAGCGCCGGCTTCGTACTGCTTGAGGCTTGCCTGGGCGATCTGCGATTTTGCGGCGAGCTGCTTGTGGGTGAGCCCTGCATCTTCACGGCAGGCCGCGATCATCGCGCCGACGAGGTGATCGATCACCTTCGAAGACCTTGGATTGCCCACCGAACCCGCCCCTGCAATGACCAGGGTTCGAGACTGCGCCGGAATGCGCGGCGGCGCAACCGAGGCGTCAGTCCGGAGTTCGCGAAGCCGCCGATGGGAGGTCGCCCGCAAGACTGAGTTCGATCTTCAGCTCAGCCTCGAGACGGTCGAGGTGCTGCTTCAGCGTCTTGGGATCGTTCACCAGGCTCGGAACGATGTCGGCCATGAAACGCGTCATATGGATGAGTGCTGCCAATTCCTCGGCGGCGTCACGCTTGCGATCGGGTTCGAGGCGGGACATCAGCGCCCTCCGGACTGGCTGAGCATGTGGTCGCGCGTCATCGCGGGCGGGGCCGGGGTGAGGGTCGCCAGCTCGTATGAGGTGACCGCGCTCTCGAACGAGCGCGCAAGTGTTTCGATGGCGGCGAGGCGGTCGTCCTCGCCAACCCCGTGGGCCGCCATGTCGGCGGCGGCGTCGGTCACCACGTGGAGGGAATGTCGACGTTCGATGCCGTCGATCAACGTCGCCGAGATCACACCGGCGCCGGCATAGCTCACGAGGAAGACGGGCGAGAGATGGAAGGGGAACATCAGGCGGTCGAACTCGTGGAGGCCGAAAGGCGAAAGGCCGCGCTGCCAGAAGTAGGATTCCGACGGAAGGGGGGAGAGGCCGGGTATGGTCGCCTCGCCGGCGGCGCGCATCGTGTCGGAATCGAGGAAGACGTGAACGAGTGTCCAGCCCGACATGCGCGCCTGGCCGAGCAGCCGCTCGCACACCGTGCGGCGCGCCGATGCAGACTGGGAGAACAGCGGCCCGCCGGGGTCCACGAAGGCGCGCTGCAAGCCCTGGCACAGGAGGACAGGTTGCGTGATCATGATGCGCTCGCCCTCAGAGCCTCGGCGGCCTTGGAGCCGTTCGAGGCCGGCCTGGCGGCGTGCGGCAGGATGGGCTGCGGTTTAGGGTCGAGCACGCCTTCCTTGTCCCAGTCGCCTTCGGGGCGCAGGACCACGAACGGATCGCTGTCGAAGCGGATCGCCAGCGGATGCTCAGGCACCGGGATATCCAGCGTCAGATAGTCGAAACCGGAGACGCCAAAGCCTTCGCGCTCGATGACCCGGCAGGTCATCACATGCGTCCACATGCCTTCGAGACGCGCCTGGATGTAGGCGAGGGCGCGCCTGTAGCCCTTGCGCGCGATGACCTCGAAGGCGTGCGCCATCAGGAAATTGAGGATCGCGCCGCCGCGCCGGCGCGGATCGATGCAGACGCGCTCGATCTTGCAGAAGTCGCTGAAGAAGCGGATGCGCAGGGAGCCCGCTGGCTGGCCGTTCTCGTTGGCGAGCAGGTGGAGCGCGCACAGGTCGTTGCCGTCGAACTCCTCGTCATAGGGACAGTCCTGCTCGGACATGTAGGTGATGGCGCGCAGCACGCTGACCTTCTGCAGGTCGTCGAGCGAGCGCACCACGTGCACCGTTATGTCGGAACGATTGTGGTGGCGTTCGGCGTTGAGGAGCGGGAGGCGCCCGGTCTCCGGCAGGGCCATGGCGCTTTCTCCTACGGCTGCTGTTCGCGATCAAAGATGTAGAGATCGGGGACGCCATAGGCGACCGAGTGGAAGCCGAGATGGAGCATCGCGTTGCCGCCTTCAGGCGTGGCCCCGCGTCCATAGCCGCGGACGTTCTGGTAGAAGCCGTCGCGCCAGGCGAGGCAGCAGCGCATCACATTGAGACGCGCGCGCATGCCCTTGCCAGCGTAGAGCCAGACATACATGCCCGGAAAATAGTCGCCGGGCGCGCAGACATGCTCGAGGCGGGGGATCAAGGTGTTGAACGAGCCGTCGCGCATCGCCACCTCGCCTGCCGCGTTGAGAGGGAGAAGCAGGATGATGCCTGTGATCTCTCCTCCCGGCGCGGCAGGCGCAGGCGCTGACCCGCCCCCATCTGGACTAGAATTCTTCGCGGAGCCGCGCGCCGGCTCGATGTGGATGTGGACGGTGCCGCCGGTGTGTTCCTCAACCGCGCGCACCGCTTCCACCGGTGCGAGCTGGCCGCCCATGATCCCTTCGGCCGCGGTGTGGACCATCGGCAGTTCATGCGGCGCCGTGGCGCGGAACCCGAACGGGGAGGCCTCCGCCGTCGTGATCGGCGGATTCCACACGGGAACCACCCCGGACGCACGAAGCGCCTGCGACGCCGTATCGCCGACTGCGAGGGGCGCGGGATGCTTAGGCCGTGTACTCACGTTGGTATCCAGCAAGCGGACCCCCGATTGGACTTAACCATTAAGCCAACTCGGACTGGCGCTCCGCCACAGACAATGTTTGACTAGGGGTATGAAGTTTTGGTGGTAGCCGTGGACCTGCAGAAACTCGACTGGGCATGTCTTCCGGTGTTCGCCGCGGTGGCGCGGACCGGCAGCATCAATGCGGCCGCGACCCAGCTGGCGGTGAGCCCGGCCAAGGTGTCGCGCGACCTCGACATGCTGGAAGGCATGGTTGGGCGGCCGCTTCTCATTCGTACGCCGCGCGGCGTTTCCTTGACGCCCATCGGTTCGACCCTGCTCGCGAGAGTGGAGACCATGAACGACACGTTCGTGGCGTTCAAGGACGATGTGGCCAACGCGCCCGCCGTCGATACCGGACAGGTGACGATTGCCGCCTTCGACGGCATTGCGACCTACTGGCTGGCGCGACGCCTGCCGGAGTTCCACCGCTCCAATCCCCGGATCGAGATCGGCCTCAAGGTCGTCCAGCACACCGCCGACCTCATCAATGGCGAGGCCGACATCGCGGTGCAGTTCGAGGAGCCGACCTCGCCCAACCTGATCTCGCGGGTCGGCGGCTGGATCCACTACATCCCTTTTGCGAGCCCCGGCTATCTCAACGTGTTTGGCATGCCGGACAACATGTTCGACGCCGGCAAGCACCGCGTGCTGATCCACTCCGAATACAAGATGCAGACCGGCGCCTGGGCGCAAGGCACCCTAGCGTGGAAGGAAGTGGTCAAGAATGTGCTGCAGACAAATTCCTCGACTGTGCTGGTTGAGGATTGCGCCTCCGATGGCGGAATCGCGGCGCTGCCATCCTACATCGCCGAATGCGAGCCGCGCGTGCTGGCGCTGAACTTCCGTCCGCTGGCCTCGCTGCGCTTCTGGCTGGTCTACACCGAACGCGCGCGCGACCAGGAGAAGTTCCAGCCGGTGCTGGCCTGGCTGCGCGAGTGTTTCAACCCGGCTCGCCATCCCTGGTTCCGCGAGGCCTTCGTGCCGCCGGTCCTTCCGGTGACGACCAACTAGGCCGCGTCCGAGACGCGCAGCACTTCAGCGAAGGCCAGGAAGACGTGATAGAGCGTCGAGGCCGGGATCGTCGAGACGGCCGGCTTCCCATCCGCATCGAACGCATCGATCCAAGCGCCGCGCGGCGTGTGGCGCAGATAGCGATCGAGCAGCAGGCCCGCCGACGCGCGCACCATGTCGGACGGGTCAGTCCCGTCCAGCTCTTGCAGTGCGATCGCGGCCTTGATGCGCTCGGTGTTGGGCCAGGTGCGCGAGCCCTTGTCGATCGGCGTCCCGTCATCGCGTACCTGGTTGAAGGTGGCGCACGAGGCCGGATCGACGCCGTGCTTTTCCGCGAAAGCCGCGGCGGCGCGAATCTCCGCGGCCGTGTCGAGGCCCAGGAGCTTGTGGCAGGAATTGAGGATCCAGCACCATTCGAACTGGTGGCCCGGCTCGGTAATGCGGCCATCGGCGCCCGGCGCACGGCCGAGGTCGTCGGTGAAGTATTCGGCGAGCGTGCCGGTCCTGAGATCGAAGAATTTCGTCTGGAAGAGGCCAGCCAGTTCCTTCGCGAGATCGCCGAAGCGTTGTTCGCCGGTGGACTCATAGGCGGCGAGGCAGGCTTCGGCGAGGTGCATGTGCGGGTTCTGCTGGCGGAAGCCCCCCGAAACGCCAGGACGCGGCAGCTCGTTGTGGAACCCCAGCCCGCTCGGGTGGCGCATGTGCGCCTCGATATAGTCGAGGGTGCGGTGCATCCAGTCGCGCGCGGTCTTCTCCCGGGTCGCGCGGTGGTACCAGGCGAAGGCGAACAGCACGAAGGCGATGTCGTAGAGGTCCGGCGTCGGATCGAGCTCGCCGCCCTCGCGCGTGAGCTTGCGGGCGAATCCCTTATCGGGTCCGTTCCAGGTCTTCGAGACCAGGAATTCGACGCCATGGCGCGCGAGATCGACGCCCTTGTTGAAACCCAGCGTGAAGCCGTGGCTGAAAACGTAGATCTGCCGGGCCGTGACGCGTGTGCGCTTGAAGCCCGAGACAGCGTCGCGCCCGTCGAGGGTCATCTGTTCGACATAGCCGCCATTCGTCCGGTCGAGGCCATTGGCCGCCCACCAGGGCAGGGCGGCGGTGAACATCCAGTGGTGGATCGCGTCGCGATGGGGAAGGTGCAAGCGGCGTCTCCCTGGAGACTACCGGCCGGACCGCTAGCGGTATGTGTAGCTCCGGTGGAGGAAGTAGCTTGAGAAGGTGGGTGCGGCCACCCCAATCAGGTGCGCCATCTCGAACGGGTGGAACGTCCAGTCCAGCGCCGGAAGGACAATGCGCGCCATCAGGGTCGAGACGGCCCAAGCCAGCGCCATGCCGACAAGGTTCACCTGCACGAATCGCACGGCCCGGCGACGCAGGGGCGTGTCCGGATTGCCGAAGATCGCGCGCTGGAACAGCACGAAGGCGATGACCATGCCGACCAGGTAGGCGAGGATGACTGCGGCTTCGAACGGCATCACGAAGTTGAGGAGATAGCGCGAGACAAGATTGGCGCCGGCCGCCAGCGACCCCGTCGCCACAAAGGCGGCGAACTGCCCGAAATTGCCCTTACTCTCGCTGACAGAGGTCATGGTGGCATAGCTAGCGCAGGCGGATTAACGGCGCGTAGAGACCCTATTCCGCAGCGATCTTTCGGAAATACGCGATGGTTTCCTTGAGGCCGTCTTCCAGCTTGACCTTGGGCGCCCATCCCAGCGTGGCCTTCGCCCGGGTGATGTCGGGCTGGCGCTGCCTGGGATCGTCGGCCGGCAGGGGCATGCGCACCAGCTTCGATTTCGAGCCCGTCAGGCTGAGCACGTTCTCCGCCAGTTCAATCATCGTGAATTCGACCGGGTTGCCGACATTGATCGGCCCGGTGACGCCATCGTCCGTGTCCATCATCGCGACCATGCCGTCGATCAGGTCGTCGACATAGCAGAAGGAGCGTGTCTGCGAGCCATCGCCATAGATGGTGATGGGCTCGGCCCGGAGCGCCTGCATGATGAAGTTGGAGACGACACGCCCGTCATTGGGATGCATGCGCGGGCCGTAGGTGTTGAAGATGCGGATGACCTTGATCTTCAGCTTGTGCTGGCGATGATAGTCGAAGAACAGCGTCTCGGCGCAGCGCTTGCCCTCGTCATAGCAGGAGCGCGGGCCGATCGGATTGACGTTGCCCCAATAGTCCTCGGTCTGCGGATGCACGGATGGATCGCCATAGACTTCGGAAGTCGACGCCTGGAGGATTTTCGCGCCGAGCCGCTTGGCCAGGCCCAGCATGTTGATCGCGCCGTGGACCGACGTCTTGGTCGTCTGCACGGGATCGTGCTGGTAGTGGATCGGGCTGGCAGGGCAGGCGAGGTTCCAGATCTGGTCGACCTCGACGAACAGCGGAAATGTCACGTCGTGGCGCAGGAATTCGAAGCTGGGATTTTGTAGGAGATGCGCGACATTGCGCTTCTGCCCGGTGAACAGGTTGTCGACGCAAAGAACGTCCTGCCCGCGCGCGATCAGCCGGTCGCACAGGTGCGAGCCGAGAAAGCCCGATCCTCCTGAAACGAGCGCGCGGTTTTCGAGGAGTGAACTGGCCTTGGGCATGCGTCCTCACGCGAAACGAGTCCGCGCGAGTGATGGAGCCGAGGGGCAGGCTTGTAAAGCTCGGACCGCCTGATCAGGCAGGCTGGGGCCGGCCCACGCTCACATAGGTGAAGCCGCGGCGTTCCATGTCGGCCGGCTGGTAGACGTTGCGGAGGTCGACCACGACGGGCGACTTCAAGAGCTTCTTGACCCGATCGAGATCGAGGGCGCGGAACTGGTCCCATTCCGTGATCAGTACCATGGCGTCGGCGCCTTCGAGGGCCTGGAACGGACCTTCGGTGAACTCGACTTCGGTCAGGAGCTTGCCGGCCTCGTGCATGCTCTCGGGATCATAGGCCTTGATGCGCGCTCCTGCCGCCTGCAGGGCAGGGATGATGTCGAGCGCCGGCGCATCACGCATGTCGTCGGTGTTGGGCTTGAAGGCGAGGCCGAGCACGCCGATCGTCTTGCCCTTCACCGATCCGCCGACGGCCTTGATGACGCGCTGCGCCATCGCCTTCTTGCGAGCGTTGTTGACCTCGACCACCGTGTCGACGATGCGCACGGGGCTGCCATTGTCGTTGGCCGTCTTGGTGAGGGCGAGCGTGTCCTTCGGGAAACACGAGCCGCCATAGCCAGGGCCGGCGTGGAGGAATTTCTTGCCGATGCGGTTGTCGAGGCCGATGCCGCGCGAGACGTCCTGGACGTTGGCGCCAACCTTCTCGCAGAGGTCCGCCATCTCGTTGATGAAGGTGATCTTGACCGCCAGGAAAGCGTTGGCGGCGTACTTGATCAGCTCCGACGTGCGCCGTTCGGTGAACAGCATCGGCGTCTCGTTGAGGAAGAGCGGGCGATAGAGGTTGCGCATCACTTCGCGCGCTTCCTCGTTGTCGGTGCCGACGACGACGCGGTCGGGCCGCTTGAAGTCGTTGATCGCCGCGCCCTCGCGCAGGAATTCCGGGTTGGAGACGACGGCGAATTTCGCATTCGGATTGGTCTTGCGGATGATGTCTTCGACTTCATCGCCCGTGCCAACGGGAACGGTCGACTTGGTGACGATCACCGTGAAGCCATCCATGTGCTCGGCGATCTCTTTCGCGGCGGCATAGACGTAGGAAAGGTCGGCATGGCCGTCGCCCCGGCGCGAGGGGGTGCCCACGGCGATGAAGATCGCGTCGGCCTTGCGGATGGCGTCGCGCGCGTCCAGGGTGAAGGACAACCGCCCTTCCTTGACGTTGGAGGCGACCAGTTCGGCCAGGCCAGGCTCGAAAATCGGCATCACGCCCTTTTCCAGACGCTCGATCTTGGCCGGATCCTTGTCCACACAGACGACATCATGTCCGAAATCGGCAAAGCAGGCCCCGGACACCAGGCCGACATAACCGGCCCCGATCATCGTCACGCGCATCGCGCACCTCTAGGTAACATGGTCAGTTCAATAGACGCCTTGCCCGGCGCGCCTTGGTTAAGGGAAGCCAGGGCCCAGAAGTCAAGCCGCATCTGCCGCACGGGTATGCAGGCATTGCGCCGCTGGCTCTTCATCAGGCGCCGCCCCGGGCCCTGCCCAGGCCGGATGTGCCCGGAAGGCGAAAATGCTCTAGAAGATTCGCCTCGGCCGGGACGTGAAACGCCCGTGGCCGTCACGCGTTAACGCTCGGCGCCCTACAGCCTGGCGTGGCGGACGGTCGGCGCCGCGCCGCATGGGAGCAGGACTTGGCCAGAACGAAGATCTTTCCCGTCATCATGTCCGGCGGCTCCGGCACGCGGCTGTGGCCCCTGTCCACCGGCGAGAAGCCCAAGCAATTCCACGAGCTGGGCGCGCCGCGGTCCATGATCGAGGAGACGGCGCTGCGGCTCTCTGGCGTGCATGGCGACGTCGAATTCCTGCAGCCGATCGTGATCGCAGGCGAAGGCCATCGCGGGCTGGTGCGCGAGCTGCTGGCGGCATCGGGCGTGACGCCGGCTGCGGTCGTGCTCGAACCGCAGGGGAGGAACACGGCGGCGACGGCGGCGCTGGCTGCCTATATCGCACAGGAACTCGACGCTTCGGCCATGGTTGTGCTGGCGCCGGCGGACCATCTGATGGCCCGGCCGCGTGCGCTGATCGCCGCAATCCAGGCGGCAGGCGTCGTCGTCGCCGAGCGCATCGTCACGTTCGGGATCACGCCGACCGGGCCGGCGACCGGCTATGGCTATATCCGTAACGGCGCGACGCTTGGCGCAGGCGTGTACGAGATCGCGGCCTTCAAGGAGAAGCCCGACCGCGAGACGGCGGAAGGCTATCTCAAGGACGGCGGCTATAGCTGGAACGCCGGCATCTTCTATTTCAATCCGAAGGTGATGCTGGAGGAATTCGCGGCCAGCGCGCCGGACATCAAGGCCGGCGCCGCGACAGCGCTGAAGCGCGCGCTGCGCGATGATGGCGAGATCCTTCTCGATGCCGACGCCTTTGCCCAGACGAGATCGGAATCCGTCGACCGCGCGGTCATGGAGAAGACCAGGCGTGGCGCTGTGGCGCCGTGCGATCCGGGCTGGGCGGACGTGGGATCGTGGTCGGAACTCTGGCGGCTGTCGGAGAAGGACGAGAACGGCAACGCGGTGACGGGCTCGGTGACCACGCTGGACGCCTCCAACAACCTGGTGCGAGGGGAGGGCGTGCACGTCTCGGTGGTCGGGGTCTCCGACCTGGTGATCGTGGCGACCAGGGATTCCGTCCTCGTCATCCCGCGCAACAGGTCTCAGGACGTGAAGAGCGTCATCCCGAAATAGACTTGCCCGAAGGCGCTACAGCTTGGTCTTGTGGAAGACGAAGGCCGGGACGGTGCGGATCACCAGCATGATCATGCGCCACAGGCCGGGCGCATACTGGATCGGCCCGCCCGTGTCGGCGGCGCGGCGGATCGCCTTGCCGATGGCTTCGGGCTTCGCCCACAGCGCGCCGGACTTGTTCATGCCATCGGTCATCGGCGTATCGACAAAGCCGGGCTTGACCGCGACCGCACGCGCGCCGGACTTGGCCAGCGAATGCGCGAGGCCCTGCAGGTAGAGCGCAAAGCCGCCCTTCGCTGCGCCGTAGGCATAGTTGGACTGCCGGCCACGGTCGCCCGCGACAGACGAGACGCCGACGATCGAGCCGTGCTTCTGCCCGCGCATGATCTCTGCCGCGGCTTCGCACCACTGCACGGCGCTCGAAAAGTTCGAGGTGACGATGCGGGCGAGTTCGGCCGGATCGACGGAGGCTTTGTCCTGGGCGCCGAGATAGCCGTAGATCACATGCACGTGGTCGATGCCGCCAAGCTTCGCCGACCAGTCGGCAAAGTGTTCGCGGGCGTCGGCGGCGCCAGCCTCGAGATCGAGCGCGGCGGTTTCAACGCGGAATGCGCCGCGGGCGCGTAGGTCGGCGGCGAGGCCTTTCAGGCGCTCGTCATTGCGTGCGGCGAGCAGGAGCGCCGCGCCCTCGGCGGCGTAGATGCGCGCCGTGGCGATGGCGATGGCGGACAGCGCGCCCAGGATCACCACGCGGTTGCCGGCGCCGATGCCCATAGACTGCGTGGCTTCCCTCGAAGCCGAATGACCCAGCGATCCGTCCATCATGACACCCGTCTCCAGAAGGCTGATGACAGCCCCGGATCCACATGCGCACGGAATTCCTGCAATTTCGGAAACCCGCCCGCAAACATCTCCGGCGGGATGCGTCCGTCCTTGGCGGGATAGAGCCGCCCGCCGGCGTCTGCGACGATGCGGTCCAGATCGGACATAAGACGCAGCGTCTCCTCGCCCTTGTTGGAGAAATCCAGCGCCAGCGTCGTGCCTTCGCGCGGGAAAGAGAGAAGCCCCTGCGCCGGGATGCTTCCAAAATCCTTCAGCACGGCGAGCGGCGAGCCCTGGCCGGAGGCCGAAATGGTTTTCAGAAGCTGAATCGTCCCCTCGCGCGCCGTCGCGGCCGGCAGCACGCACTGGTACTGGTAGAAGCCCGGCGCGCCATAGAGACGGTTCCAGTCCGCAATGGCGTCGAGCGGATAGAGGAAGGGCTCATAGTGCATCCTGTAGGGGCCCGCCTTCATAGTCTTGAGGTCGTGGCGCAGGCTGTTGAAGGCGCGGACTGACAGCGCGTTGAGCGCAAAGCTTGGCGCATCGATCGGCATCTTCTTGCTCGGCTCTTCGCGATGCGTCTTGAGGTCGCCGTGCGCATACCAGTTGGCGGACGACAGCACGCCGCGGCCCAGATGCGCGCCGCCGACGCTGCAGTCGATCCACGCCATGGTGTGCTCGAACTGGTCCTTCTTCTCGGCGGCGATCGAGAAATAGTCCGAGACGTGCTCGAACTCCTTGTCCTCGGCATCGAGTGTGGAGGAGGGGATGGGGGCGGCCCGGAACTCGACCCACTCGATCACGCCAGTGAGGCCGAGGCCGCCTATCGTGGCGTGGAACAGCGGATCGCCCGGCGCCAGTTCGTGCGACGAGCCGTCCGTGCGCCACAGCTTCAGGCGGGTGACCGAGTTGCCGAAGTTCCCGGCGGTATGGTGGTTCTTGCCGTGGACGTCGTTGGCGACTGCCCCGCCCAGCGTGATGAAGCGCGTGCCTGGCGTCGTTGGCAGGAAGAAGCCCTGCGGCACGAGGAGCTGCAGGCATTGCGACAGCGAGACGCCCGCCTCGGCGCGGAGGAGGCCGGTCGCGCGGTCGAATGCGATCATGCGGTCGAGGCCGGTCATGTCGATGACGCGGCCATCGGGGTTGAGGTTCGAGTCGCCATAGGACCGGCGCAGACCGACCGCGAGCCCCGGCCCTGCCTCGGCAAGGCCAGCGACCAGCGCGCCCAGCTCATCCGGAAAACGCGGCTTCGCCACCAGGTGCGCCGCGCGGACGACGCGGCCCCAGGATGTGAAGCTCTTGGCGGAATGAAAAGGCGTGCCCATGACGGACAGAGCCTATCCCGGCAGGATTAGGGAAGCTTTTACAGGCTCGTCCCTGGCCGTTACGGCCCGCCGCGCTTGGATTTCTCGATGATTTTCGTGGTCGACTGGCCATCGACCAGCGTCACCCGCACGATCCGGCCGCCTCTTGCCCGGACAATGTCGGCCCCGACGATCTGGTCCTCGGCATAGTCCGCGCCTTTCACCAGCACGTCCGGCTGCAACTCGCGGATCAGCTCCAGCGGCGTTTGCTCCCCGAACAGCACGACCGCGTCGACACCGCGCAGCGCCGCCATCACCGAAGCGCGGACGGCCTCCGGCTGTACCGGCCGCTCGGCGCCCTTCAGCGCGCGCACGGACGCATCGGTGTTGAGCGCCACGACCAGCCGGTCGCACGCGGCGGCGGCTTCTCGCAGCAGGGCGACATGGCCGGCGTGGAGAATGTCGAAACAGCCATTGGTGAAGCCGACGGTGAGGCCTTCGCGCGCCCAGCCCTCGCGCAGCTTCTTCGCATCGGCAAGGGAGAGGGCGCCCGGCGCGCCGCCCAGCCCGCGATTGCCCGAGCCGATCTCGGCGAGCAGGTCGGCAGGCGAGGCCGTCGCTGTGCCGCGCTTTCCGACAACCACGCCCGCGGCGACGTTGGCGATCTGCATCGCTGTTTCGAGCTTGAGGCCGCTGGCAAGCGACAGCGCCGTCGCCGCAGCGACGGTGTCGCCTGCGCCGGAGACATCGAACACCTCGCGCGCGCGCGCCGAAAGATGCAAAGGCGGTTCGGACGCGCGGAACAGCGACATCCCGTTTTCGGAGCGCGTGAGAAGGATGGCCGCGCCCGTCGCCTTGATGGCGATGCCGGCGGCGGCGGCGCAATCGGCGTCAGTGGCGCAGGGCGCCTGCGTTGCGAGGGCCAGTTCCTTGCGATTGGGCGTGATGACGCTCGCGCCCGTGTAGGCGCTCCAGTCGGCGCGCTTGGGATCGACGATGACAGGCACGCCGGCTTTCCTGCCCGCGGCGATCGCGGCAGCGAGCACGCGGTCGGTGAGGGCGCCCTTGGCGTAGTCCGAGATCATCACTGCGCCGCACGCGGGCGCGAGGTCTTCGATCGCCCTGATCAGCGCGTCTTCGGTTTCCTTCGAAATTGCCCCGGCCTGTTCGCGGTCGACGCGCACGATCTGGTGCTGGCCGCCCATGTAGCGGGTCTTGAGGGTTGTGGGCCTGCCTGCGTCTTTCACCAGCCGCGCGTCGATCCGGCCCTTCTGCGCGGAAAGGATGTCCGACAGCGTTGAGGCGGCGGCGTCCTCGCCGGTCACGCCGACCAGCACGGCCCTGGCGCCAAGCGCCGCGATGTTGGCAGCGACGTTGGCGGCGCCGCCTGCGGTCCAGCGTTCGTCCGACACATGGATGATCGGCACCGGCGCCTCATCGGAGACACGCGATACTCTTCCGGTGACGTAGTGGTCCACCATCGTGTCGCCGACCACGAGCACGCGGCCCGCGGCGAGTCTGGAGATCTGGTCAGGTGTCGGGCTCAATCTGTGTGTCCCACGGGGTCCGCTGTTCTCTAGCCAAGCTGGCCGCTTGCGTCACATCCTGTCGATGCAAATCCTCCAGACAGGCAACAGATCCGCATTCGCCAAGCATAGGTCAGGTTGAGCTCTGCACAATTGCGCTTGTCTTGGGACTGGAACAGTCTAGACAGATCGGCTGTCAAATAGAGCTGCCAAAGAGCTTCTGGATAGAGGAGCTTCTGACCAGGGAGTTCTGACAGGGGACGGAATTTGTGGGACTAGGGATTTTGGGCAATTGCTTGGCCCAGGGTCGGGGCGGGCGCGCAGCCGCCGTGTGCAGCGGTATGGGATCGTGACACCAGATGGCGCTGGACAGCGTTTCTGCACTTGTCCTCGATGACAACGCGCACATGCGCGGGCTGCTGCGCGTGATCCTCGCCGGCTTCGGCGTGCGCCGCGTCGAGGAAGCCGCCGACGTCGCCGAGGCGATCGGCATCATGGCGGGCGGGGAGCTCGATATTGCCTTTGTGGACTTCAAGCTTGGCGGCATGGACGGACTCGATTTCTGCCGGCGGATCCGCAACGGGCCGGACAGCCCCGACGTCTATCTGCCGATCATCATGGTGACCGCCTATTCGGAACGCGGCCGGGTGATCGATGCGATCAATGCGGGCATAGACGAGTTCCTGGTCAAGCCGGTGCGGGCGGTCGACGTGGCCAACCGTGTGAACGCCGTGATCGAGCGGCGACGGCCCTTCGTGCAGTGCGGCGCCTATTTCGGACCCGATCGCCGCCGGCGCGACAACCCCCGCTACAGGGGCCCGCTGCGGCGTGCGGGCGACCCCGGGACGATCGACATCTGAGCAAGAACCGTCTCTCCAGGCCGGTTCGCAGGCGCGGAACGTTGCGCGAAGCCGGTTAATCAAGGGCTGGTTGCGGCAAGCGCCGGGGCTGGCTAACGTCACACCCAAGATAGGGCGGAGCTTTTGCATCCGCGGCGGAGGGTCTTTCGAATGGCAAATCGTCTCGGGCAAATGTTTGCCCGCAAGTCGGTCGAGCAGATGCACGCCGAGCATGCGTCCGGTGAGCTCAAGAAATCGCTGGGAGCCCTCAACCTTGTCCTGCTGGGCATAGGCTGCATCATTGGCACCGGTATCTTCGTGCTGACGGGCAGGGCGGCCGCGGAATTCGCGGGCCCAGGCATCATGATCTCCTTTGTCATCACCGGCATCCTCTGCGGCCTGGTCGCACTCTGCTACTCCGAACTGGCCGCGGCGATCCCGGTTTCCGGCTCCGCCTATTCCTACTCCTACGCTTCGCTGGGCGAGTTCGTCGCCTGGATCATGGGCGTGCTGCTGCTGCTGGAGTACGGCGTTGCGGCATCGACCGTCGCCGTCGGCTGGTCGGGCTACGTCGCAAGCCTTCTGCACGACCTTGGCCTTACAATTCCCGCAGCGCTGACAGCGGCGCCGGGCGTGGAAGTGAAGGACCTCGTGACCGGGGAAATGGTCATGGGCATCGTGAATATGCCGGCGCTGCTCGGCATTGTTGCGGTCACCGCCTTGCTGACGCTCGGCGTGTCGGAGTCGGCAAACGTCAACAACATCGTCGTCGCCATCAAGGTGACGGTCGTCGTCGCCTTCATTGCGATCGGCTTCTTCTATGTGAAGCCGGAACTGTGGTCGCCGCTGATCCCGGACCAGGTGCCTGCGCCGCCGCCGGGATCGGACATGTCGCTCGGCGGCCAGATCTGGACCGCGCTCGGCAATGTCGTCAGCGGCCACAGCCGGGATTCGGCCTACGGCATCGGCGGTCTCATCGCCGCCGCGTCGACGATCTTCTTCGCCTATATCGGCTTCGAGGCCGTCTCGACGGCAGGCGCGGAAGCCAAAAATCCGGCGCGGGACATGCCCATCGGCATCCTCGGCTCGCTGATCATCTGCACGATCCTCTACATCCTCACCTGCGCGGTGCTGGTCGGCATCGTGCCCTATACCGAACTCAACACGCCGGCGCCGATCGCTACTGCGGTCAACGCCATGGGCCTGCCGTGGTTTGCCTTCCTGGTGAAGCTCGGCGCCTTCGCGGGCCTGTCTTCGGTGATGCTGGTCCTGCTCTATGGCCAGACGCGCATCTTCTACACCATGGCGCGCGACGGCCTGCTTCCGCCGATCTTCGCCAAGGTCAATCCGAAGACCCAGACGCCTGTGCTCAACACCATCCTCGTCGGCATCGTCGCCGCGGGCTTTGCAGGCTTCACCGGCCTCGACTTCCTTGGCGACACAACAAATGTCGGCACGCTGGTCGCATTCATGCTGATCTGCGTGACGGTGATCTACCTGCGCTTTGCAAAGCCGAACCTCAACCGTCCGTTCAAGATGCCGACCTGGCTGATCGTGACCATCGCGGTTCTGGGCGCGACGATGTGCGCCATCCTGGTGATGTCGCTGATGTCTGCGGAAAGGACGCGCAACTTCTTCATTCCGTATCTTGTCGTCGGCGTGCTGATCTACTTCGCCTATGGCATGTGGAACTCGAAACTGGCCAAGGGCGAAGTGGTCACTGGCCACGAACCCGCGCCGGATCTGGGCATCACCGGCCAGCAGCCTGACCCGGTGAAGGAGCGCTAGCAGGCCCCGCAAAAGCTCAATCGACACGACGGCGTCGCTCCGTCTTGAGGGCGCCGTTGCGTTTGCGGGCATCCGCAGCTATTCCGCGCGCTCCCTGCCGCCGGAGATGATATGACAGTTCAAGCAGTCCTCTGGGATTTCGGCGGCGTGTTCACCACATCGCCCGTTCGATGCCTTCAACCGCTATGAGCGCGAGCGCGGCCTGCCGGCCGACATCATCCGGCGGATCAATTCGATCAACCCGGACAGCAACGCCTGGGCGCGGCTGGAGCGGTCCGAACTCGCCCCTGCCGAATTCGACGCCGCCTTCCTCGGCGAGGCGAGGGAGTTCGGCCAGTCGATCCCCGGCCGCGACGTGCTGGCGCTGCTCTCCGGCGATCTTCGCCCGCGTGTGGTCGCCGCGTTCAAGGCCTGCAAGGCGAGGTTCAAGGTCGGCTGCATCACCAACAATGCCCCCACGGGCAAGGGCGCCGGCATGTCGTCCAACGCCGACAAGGCCGCTCAGATCGCTGAGGTCTTCGCCCTGTTCGACCATGTGATCGAAAGCTCCAAGGCCGGCGTGCGCAAGCCGGACCCGCGCATCTACCGCATGATGTGCGATGCGCTCGGCGTGAAGCCGGAAGCCTGCGTCTATCTCGACGATCTCGGCATCAACCTGAAGCCGGCGCGCGAGATGGGCATGACCACGATCAAGGTCGCCTCCGAAGACCAGCTCCTGGCGGACCTTTCGAAGGCTGTGGGCCTCGCCTTCTCCTGACCTCAATATTTCGCGCGCCCCCTTGCGTGGCGGCCTGCGTGGGAAGAGCCTCGCGCCCGGGAGTGGGAGAGCAGGGGTGGCCATGCGCGGCTATGTGCGCGGGTCGGTGTGGCTGGCTGCGAGCGCAGCCCTGAGCGTTGCTGCTTGTGACCCGCCGCCAGATGCGGCGCCGAAGGGTGCGGCGGTGGTGGAGACGCCCGCGCCGCAACATGAAGCGATGCCCGAGCCCGTTGCGCAGACCGTCGCGGAGCTGGAGCGCATCGCCCGCGAAGGCAGCTACCGCGACCTCGCCCGTCTGGCCGACGCCACGCCGGATTTCCGCTCCAACAATGCGGGCATGAGCCATTCCGAATACTGGTATCTCAAGATGCGCACCGGCGACTGGCCGATGGCGCAGGTCGCCAAGGTGCTGCGCTACCGCTTCAAGGTCGCGGACTCGTCCCAGGGTCAGGTCTATATCTGGCCCTACATGGCGACTCTGAAGCCCGAGGAGATCACGCCCGCAGCCTCCCGCGAGATCGACAGGCTTCTGGGGTCGGGGATGGCCGACGTGATCAAGGCCGGCGCGGTGTGGCCGGGCTATGTCCTCGGCATCCGCGAGGACGGGCTGTGGCTCTATTTCGTGTCGGGCAGTGGCTAGGAGTCAGGCCGCGTCCTGCTTGCCGATACGCGGCGGGCCGCCCTGGGCCGCCTGCGAGGGGCCAAACGACCGGTCGAGCACGCGGGTCGAATCGAGCGCCAGGGTGATCGCTTCGCTGACGAGCTGCAGGATCTTCATGTTGTTGGCCATCACATGAAGCGCGTCAGGGCGCGTGTCCGCGGCGATGACATCGCAGCGGTGGATGATGTCCGCCCGCAGCTGCATCAGCAGGTCTTCGAGCTTGTGGCCGTTCGGATTCTTATCCGAGCGAAGGAAATGGGTCATGGGGCGCCTCCCTCCGAGGTTGGGCCACACTGGCGCAAATTCCCTGACCAATGGTTTCAGCCGACCGGCTCTTTCAGACTATATTTACCGGAAAGGCGCGCAGGAGGCGGTCATGGCTGCAAAAATCGGTGCAAAAACGGCCGTCGCCGGCCTCAAGGGCTGGGCCGAGGTCCCAGGCCGCGACGCCATCTCCAAGTCCTACAGGTTCGCGGACTTCAACGCCGCTTTCGGCTTCATGACCCGCGTGGCGCTGAAAGCCGACCGCATGGACCACCACCCGGAATGGTCCAACGTCTACAGCAAGGTCGAGGTCACCCTGTCGACGCATGATGCCGGCGGCGTCACCGAGAAAGACGTCGAGCTGGCGAAATTCATGGACGAGGCGGCGGGTGTGGCTGCGCCTATTGCTTGAACACGATCACGCTGGCCAGCGCCACCTTAGCCATGCCTGGCCCCAGCACGGCATCGACCGCCTTCTGCAGGCGGGCCTTGACCAGATCCGCATCTGGCCGCTCGCCGACGATGTAGGAGAGCGAGGCGTAGTTCAGCACCGCCTCTCGCATCTGGCTGATCAGGCGCGGGCGCAGGCCCTCCACCTTCTTGCGCATCTTGTCGTCGGGCACGTCAAGGCCAGCGTCCACCGCCAGCACGCCGTGTACGTTGAAGCCGCGCGTGACCGAGGCGCGCAGGCCGAAGGTCGGCACATAGTTCTCCGAGCCGGTGATGCGCTTGGCGCCCGGGTCCATCTCGGCCTTGGGCGCGGCGGGAGGAGGTGAGGCTGACGCCGGCGCGCCCATCGGCAGGGCGGCGGCAAGGGCGGCAAGCAGGGCGGCGCGGGTGCTCATGGGACCGGATCGTGCCCGACAACGCTTAATGCCGGATTTAGCAGGCTGTTCGTCGCTGTCTGACCCGTCCTTGACCTCCGACCCGCTTGGGAATAGCAAACCGGCTCCCAAAACCCGGCCCGGCCGGGATCCTTGGCCAGGAAACTGGAAGGGGCCGTAGCTCAGTTGGGAGAGCGCGTCGTTCGCAATGACGAGGTCAGGGGTTCGATTCCCCTCGGCTCCACCATTTCTGCTTGAAACACATCAACAATGCGCCCTCCAGATCTGTTGTCTACCAGCCGTCCCGCCAATCGGCCTGAGCCGCAATCACGCGACAAGGCTGATTTGGCTGGCCGGACGGCGAGTGCTGACTGTCTGTTGGCTTGTGCAGGATTCATGTTTCGAGGCGGACGAACTTAACCGCGGTCAATGAGACCTGTGGCCGTTGGACCATACTCCGATCGCGCCCGACTCCCGGGTGAGCCAAGGAGGCACTTTCATGTCTGACGCCCAGCCATCCAAGCCGGGCGCATACGCAGCCCTCTTTCTAGCGGCCCAGTTCGTGCTGATGATCACGGCCTATCTCGTGCTGTCGAGCGCCATCAACTGGCCGGTCAGCCTCGACGATCCGGCGTCGATTTCACTGCCCAGGCTGGTCCAGCAGGCTGAT
The DNA here is from genome assembly GCA_963718145.1 of uncultured Alphaproteobacteria bacterium. Taxonomy (GTDB): domain Bacteria; phylum Pseudomonadota; class Alphaproteobacteria; order Caulobacterales; family Hyphomonadaceae; genus UBA7672. The sequence continues at coordinate 799,924 of CAVQYJ010000020.1, forward strand.
CCGGTCAGGTTCGGCTATGCCTGCTATCTCATGGTCGCGCTTCTGATCGTTCCGGCCACCGCGGCGCTGAACTCGAGGCTTGGCCTGACGGGCGGCATCGCCGCCACCACGATGGGCCTTGCCGTCATCTCCGCCACCGCAAAGGCGATCGGCATTTGCCGATGGTTGTTCGCCATGCCTGGCCTCGCCGACGCCTACGTCGCTCCAGGCGCTGACCAGACTTCCATCGCACTGGTGTTCCAGACGCTTGACGCCTATGCGGGAGGCATTGGCGAGATTGTCGGCGTTGGTCTTGTGAGCGGCGTCTGGACGTTGATCGTTTCCAGCCTCGTCTTTTCGAAGCAGGGCATTCTAGCCAAGGTCACTGGCTGCTTCGCCTTCCTGATGGGGCTGTCGCTTTTCCTCTTCATCCCTGCCGGATTTGGCGTGGACCTCGGACCCGTGCTGAGCATCAGCAATTTCGGATGGCAGATCGCGCTGCTTGCGATTGGCGTCTGGTGCCTGACGTCGCCGCGCAAGGCCTGAGATCAGGCGAGACAGCGAGCGCCGCCATGAGCCTCTTCCAATCGACCGTCTTCAACCTGCACGTCGTCGCGGCGCCCGTACGGTTGACTGGACTTGAAAGCGGACGAGGGTAGGCAAGGTGAAGCTGGAGCATCGTACGAAGAACGGGAGGAGGTCGGCTCGCCATGGATGTGTCGGCCCTGGAGCGCGAGATCGAGCGGCTGGCGGCGCCATTGCGTCCTGGCGGCGCGGCGCGATCGGCATTCTGCGCTGCGCTCCGTGAGCGCCGTATCGAGAAAGGCCAGCACCTCTTTCGCGAGGGCGATGCCGCCGACAGCCTCTATTTCGTTCGCTCTGGTCTCATTCGCTACTACTACCTTGCAGATGGGGTTGAGCATACGGGGCAGTTTTTTGACGGGGGCAAGTTCCTGGCGGACGTGTTTGCGTTGACCACGGGTGCGCCCGGGCTGCAGAACATCGATGCGCTGGAGGCATGCGAGATTGTGGTCATTCCGCGTCCAGCCCTGCTGGCGGCATTCGAAGCCGACCACGCCTATGAGCGTTTCGGCCGACGCATGATGGAGGAGGCGATGGCTGGCAGCCAGCGGCGCAGCGCCAGCCTGCTGAAATTCTCGCCCGAGGAAAGATATGAGCGCTTTGTTGCCATGCGCCCCGAGGTCGCCCGGAGGGTTCCGCAATACATCGTGGCGTCCTATCTCGGCATTACGCCGGAGGCCTTGAGCCGCATTCGCCGGCGGCGGCTGGCAGGCGGATAGAGGAAGGCCGGCCGGATCTCATGATCACCGGGAGCGATTCGCGCAGTACGTCGATCAGGGCCAGCGACAACCTGGTGGTTGGAGACGCGCCGCTGTCGTCTGATCTGGCTGTTCCCGGCATCCTGGCCTGTGCGCCCGATTCCAGGACTTGCTCAGATACGCGAGGCTGCCTCGCGCAGCCGGGCCGCGGCGTCTTCCGGCGTCAAATCCCGCTGCGGCATGCCGAGCATTTCGAAGCCGACCATGAACTTGCGCACGGAAGCGGAGCGCAGGAGAGGGGGATAGAAATGCGCATGCAGGACGAAGCCTGACTCTGCTGCGGCGTGCACGGGTTTCTGGTGCCAGCCCATCGTGTAGGGAAAGGGTGCATCGAATACCGCGTCGTACAGGCGCGTCAGGTCGGACAGGATTTCCGCAAGGGCGCGCCGTTCCGACAGCGACAATGACGGAAGGTCAGGGACGGCGCGTCGCGGCAACAGCAACGTTTCAAACGGCCATGCCGCCCAATATGGCGCCGCCACAACGAAGTGCTCATTTGCGAGCACAAGGCGGACCTTCTCGCGCATCTCGCGTTCGAGATAATCAAGCAGCAAGGGGCGCCCGCGGGCTTCGAGCCAGTCGGCCTGATTCCGGGCTTCCCTTGCAAGCCCGTCGGGCGTCGAGCCCGTGGCCCAGATCTGGCCGTGAGGATGCGGGTTGCTTGCGCCCATCATCTCGCCGCGGTTCTCGAAAATGGTGATTGCTCCTATGTCGGGCATCGCCGCAAGTTCCGTAGTCTGCGAGCTCCAGGCGCCGATCACCTGCTCGATCTGATCAAGGCTCATGCCCGACATCGAGCGGCCATGATCCGGAGAATAGCAGATCACCCGGCAGATGCCTGTCTCAGCTTGTGCGACGAGGACGGCGTCGGCGTCCGGCGCCGTGGATGTGTCGAGCAAGGCCGGGAAATCATTGTCGAAGACAAAAACCCCCGGATAGGCCGGATTGCGCTGCCCGCCTGACCGCAGGTTGCCGGCGCAGAGATAGCAGCCTGGATCGTGAGCCGCGGATGTCGGCTGCGCAGGGGCGGAAACAGCTCCCTGCCACGGCCGCATCAACCGGTGCGGAGAGACAAGCACCCAGTCTCCGGTCAGAAGGTTCTTCCGCTTGTGTGCGCCGGCGGTCACGCTGTGATCTCCCGGGCGCAGCCATCTATCCGGCAAACGAAGGCGGTTGTCTCGATGCCCGTTTGCGCCGCGTAGGCGGCGATGATCGAGTTCGACGCTTCGTCGGCCCGGCTTGCGTCCACCAGGGCAAGGACCGCGCCGCCAAACCCGCCGCCCATCTGTCTTGCGCCGTGGACGCCGGACGTCTGCGCCGCGATGGCCGCCAGCATGTCTGTCTCGGCGCAGGTCACCTCGAAATCGTCGCGCAGACTTGAATGCGATGCGTTCATCATTCGTCCAACCTCGGCAATGTCGCCGACTGCAAACGCCGTCTGCGTCCGGCCAACACGCAGGTTCTCACTGACCACATGGCGCGCCCGGCGAAGGATAGGTTCCGGGAGAGCGCCCTGATCAAGCATGCCGGGCAGGGCATCCCGAAGAACACGAAGGCCGAGCAGCTTGGACGCCGTTTCACAGTCGGTGCGTCGCGCTGCATAGCCGCCGTCCACGAGGCGGTGGCGGATCTGGCTGTCGATCACCACGAAGGCGATGTCATCCGGCAAGCGAACTCGTTCAAAGCTCAGCGACCGGCAGTCGAGCACGAGCGCGTGTCCGGGCGACCCGTTGGCGGAGATGAACTGGTCCATGATCCCGCAGGGCATGCCGACATATTTCGCTTCCGCCGATTGGGCCCAGAGCGCGACATCGGCGGGGCTGGCCTCCGCGCCGGCGCAGGCGAGCATGGCAAGCATGCTGGAGACTTCCAGCGCTGCAGACGAACTGACCCCGGCGCCCTGCGGCACGCTTCCATGAATGACGAGATCACATCCGGGCGCGTCGACGCCAGCATCCAGCAGGGCCGCCCGCACGCCGGCAACATAGTCGCTCCATCCCCCCGTCCGTACGAATGCCCGGCCGATCACCGCTTCTTCCTTCCGGTCGAGCGCCAGAACGCGCATGTCGCCGCCGCCATTGGGCGCCATCGCGACCAGGCAGCTGAGGTCAATCGCTGCCGGCATGACGAAGCCTTCCGAATAGTCCGTATGCTCGCCGATAATGTTGATGCGGCCAGGCGCGCTGAACAGGCGAGGGCGTCCGCCAAATCGGTCGCGAAACGCCTGGAGAACCACGTCTTCGGATCGCGCGGCCATTCTGATCCCTTGCGGCCCGTCCCGAGTTGGCATCGACGCGCCGACTGAACTAGTACGGAATGGCAGGATCGCGAAGGGTGCAAGCGGATGAAACTGGGGGTCTGTTACTATCCCGAACATTGGCCCGAAACGATGTGGGCGGCCGACGCGTCGCGGATGGCGTCGATGGGCATTTCATGGGTGCGCATAGGGGAATTCGCGTGGAGCCGCATCGAACCCGATCCCGGCCGGTTTGACTGGTCGTGGCTGGATCGCGCGGTCGACACGCTGGGCGATGCAGGGCTGAAAGTGGTGATGTGCACGCCGACCGCCACGCCGCCAAAATGGCTCATCGACGCACATCCGGACGTGCTTGCGGTCGATGCCCGCGGTGTGCTCCGGCGGTTTGGATCGCGCCGGCACTACTGCTTTTCCAGTCGCACCTATCGAAGCGAAGCCTCGCGCATAACCCGCGCCGTCGCCGGGCGCTATGGCAGGCACAGGGCTGTTTCAGCGTGGCAGACAGACAATGAGTACGACTGCCACGATACCGCGCTCTCCTTTTCCGAGAATGCGCAGGTCGCCTTCCGGGTCTGGCTGATGGACAAGTACGCAACCGTGTCCGAACTCAACCGGGCGTGGGGCGCCGTCTTCTGGAGCCAGGAATACCGTTCGTTCGAGGAGGTGGATCCTCCGTTTCAGACCGTCACCGAGGCCAACCCGTCCCACAGGCTCGACTATCGCAGGTTCAGCTCCGATGAAGTCGTTGCGTTCAACCGCGCGCAGGTTGAGATCGTCCGCGAGTTCTCGCCCGGCCGCGATGTCCTCCACAATTTCATGGGCGCCTCGACGGCCTTCGACCATTTCGAGGTCGCGAAAGATCTCGACGCAGCGTCCTGGGATTCCTATCCGCTGGGTTTTCTTGAGCAGGGGCCTTGGCCGGCCGGTGTCAAGGAACGGTTCCTGCGCCAGGGACATCCCGATTTCACCGCTTTCCATCACGACCTCTATCGCGGCGTGGGCCGCGGACGCTGGTGGGTGATGGAACAGCAGCCGGGTCCGGTGAACTGGGCTCCCTGGAATCCGGCGCCCTTGCCGGGAATGGTGCGCGCGTGGACGCTGGAGGCGTTCGCGCACGGGGCGGAAGTCGTGTCCTATTTTCGCTGGCGCCAGGCGCCTTTCGCACAGGAGCAGATGCACGCAGGCCTTCACACACCAGACGATAGGGAAGCGCCAGCCGCGTCTGAGGTGCGGCAGGTGGCGGCAGAGCTTGGGGCGTTGGAATCCGTCGGCAATCAACAGGCAGCCGTGGCGCTCGTCTTCGACTACGCCGCCAAATGGCTGCTCGACATCCAGCCGCAAGGCGCCGATTTCGACTATCTTGGTCTGGCGCAGGAATTCTACGCCGGGCTCCGCCGTCGCGGGTGGAATGTCGATATCGTCTCTCCGGACGCCTCGCTGGCCGGGTATCGCCTGGTCGTGGCGCCCAGTCTCCCGATTCTGGAAGCGCCGTTGGTCGACAGACTTTCCGCGACCGGCGCGGAGATTGTTCTGGGTCCACGCTCGGGATCAAAGACCTGTGATTTGCAGATTCCCGATGGTCTGCCGCCTGGCCCGCTCCACAAGCTGTTGCCGCTCCGGGTGACGCACGTCGAAAGTCTAAGGCCCGGCTGGATCGAACCGGGTGACTTTGGCGTGTCGAAATGGCTGGAGCACATCGAGACCGAACTGACGCCGCTGGCCAGCACGGCCGCCGGCCTCGGCCTCTGGTATCGCAATGGCAACATTCAGTATCTTGCCGCGTGGCCATGCCGCGAAATGCTTGACGCTGTGATCACGTCGGCTGCGGCGAGAGCGGGCCTTGCCTGCCTGAGTCTTCCGGACGAAATCCGTATCAGGAAGCGCGGCGAAATCGTCTTTGCGATCAACTACGGGCCTGATTCCGTTGATCTGTCATCGTGCGTGCCTGGCATAACGACAGCAGACCTGATCCTTGGCGACCATGTGCTGGCGCCGGCGGGAGTCGCCGCCTGGCGCGATGATCAGGCTTCAATCCGTTCGAAATAGACCAGCCAGGCCGTCTGCGGATCGGCGAGCGGCAGATTGAGTCCGATTTCATCGAGAACCTCGCCTTGAAGCGTACGGCCTCGCCGCCACGCATCGGGGTCGTGCAAGCGCCGTTGCGCGACTTTCGGCCAGGGTTCCGGCAGGGTGACGCGATAGCGCCCCGCAGGATCGAGTCCAGGAATCCGGGCCGGGGCGGTTTGAGCGCCCCTCGCCATTTCCGCACGGCAAATGAGCGCCAGCGCCTTGTCAGCCGCGTGCGAAACACAGATGCGCGCCTCGGCGCCGTCTTCTGTCGTCCAGCGCAGATGGCGGCCCGAATGGATGAGGTTCCGGTGCTGCTTGTAGAGTGCAATGTGGGCGGCAAGCGTGTCGCGGTCAGCCCCATCCAGCTTGCGTGGGTCCATCTCGACGCCAAGATGTCCGAACATCGCGATCCTGGCGCGAAACGCCATGGGCAGGTCTCTGCCCGTGACCGGGTTCGGGTTGGGGCCTACGTGCGCGCCAACGACTTCCAGCGGCAGGATCAGGCTTGCCCAGCGCTGGATCCTGATGCGCTCGATCGCGTCCGTCGTATCGCTTGGCCAGACACGCGTAGTCCGCTTCAGTATTTCGAGGTCGATCCGCGCGCCTCCGCTGGCGCACGACTCGATCTCGACGCTTGGGTGTGCTGCGCGAAGGCGATCAAGGAGAGCGTACGTACCGCGCACGACGCTGCCGCCCGCCGGCGCCCCACGGCTCGTCGCAGGAAACTGGAAGCGGTTGCAGTCCCACTTGAGGTAGGCGATCGCATGATCCGAGAGCAGAGCGTCGATCTGGCTGAACACGTGATCGCGCACGTTCTCGCGCGACATGTCCAGCCAAAGCTGGTTGCGCATGGTCGGCCTGGCCGCGTCGGGGACATGCAGGCACCAGTCCGGATGTTGCCGGTAAAGATCGCTGTCGGGGTTCACCATCTCGGGCTCGACCCAGATGCCGAAATCCATGCCGAGCCCATGAACGTGATCGATGAGCGGCGTCAGGCCCTTCGCGAAGCGCTCGCGATCGACGCGCCAGTCGCCAAGCGAGGACGTGTCGTCCCGCCTGCCAGCAAACCAGCCATCGTCAAGAACGAAGCGCTCGACGCCGATCCCCGCGGCCGCGCTTGCGAGGTCTTTCAGTGCGGCTTCGTCAAACGAGAAGTACGCTGCTTCCCATGAATTGAAATGGATCTTTCGGACGCCGGCCACGGTCGGTGGAAGGATCGACTCGCGGACAAAAGGATGGACGGCGTCGGAAATCCCGTTGAAGCCGGTGTTTGAGAAACAGGCGTAGGCAGTTGGCGTCTCGAACGATGTTCCGGGCTTCAACTCGATTTCGCCGGGCGCCAGGTGCGCCCCTGCCATTGCCATGCGCTGTCCACAGGGACCGGTTTCAACCAGCAGCCGATGATCCCCGCTCCAGGCGAGGTGGATTGCGAGGACGCGGCCTGTTAGGTCGCCGGCGTCGGCTTCCAGGACCGCGAAGGTCGAGCCTGCAAATCCTGTTCGGCCCGTCCGGTTCGTGCGCGACCATGTTCCGGCCGGCGCGGCGATCCGGACGGGCTGCGCCTCGCGCGACCAGTCGCCCTCGAACATGAGTACGTCGACGGCCCAGGATGGGAGCGACAGGCACAGCGATGCGGCTTGCTCCAGGCGAAACGGCGTCGTCCCGTCATTGAACAGCGTCGCGCGGGAAGCCAGCACGCCCGTGCGGGCGTCCATCGTGTAATTGAGGATCGCGCGCAGTTTCGTTCGCTCATCGACAAGCGTCACGCGAATGGTTTGGCTGCGCCGCTCCACTGCACATGACGACCAGGACAGCGCGCCATCGCCTCCCTCGTGGATGCCGCTGATTGCGGGCTCGCGAAGCCAGCCCATCCCGGCCGGGGGATACAGGGAGGCTGGAACGGGCGTGTCCGGGGTCGATTCCCTTGGGCCGGAGCGCAAGAGCATCTCAATGCCCGCTAGGTCCGCCTCATCGCTGAGGCGGGCGCCGAAATGCAGAAGCCGCGGCGCGCCTGCTTCCCCCGCAGCAATGGCAAAGGTGCTTCGGCCTCCGTCGATCCGTTCATGGCGTTGCATCGAAATTCCCCGTACGCCTGTAGTCTGGAGGATCGGCCCCCGAACGTCGAGGCTGGAATGGACCGCGTGCACCTGAAGACGGGCGAGTCCCTGGCTGTGCTGGCGCCGGGCGTCGGCGGAGGCATAGCGCGGCTTGCGCTGGGCGGACGTGAGATTCTTCGACAGGCCCCAGAACCGGAAACCAGCGCCAGTGATCCGCTGCAGCTTGGTGAGTTTCGGATGGCGCCGTGGGTGAACCGCATCGCCAACGGGCGTTTCGCTTGGGAGGGGCGTGAGGTCAGTGTTGCAGGCGGGCCCGGCGGGGACCCGCAGGGCCTTCACGGCATATCCTGGCGACATGCCTTGGTCCGTGCTCCAACAAGGCGAGACCGAAGCCAAGCTCGGGCTGGCCTGGAACTGCGCCGCTGGCTGGCCTTTCTCCTTTAGTCTCACCCGCAGATTCGTGCTCGCCGAAGACGAGCTTGTAGTCGACTCCATCCTCCACAACACAGGCGAAGGCTCGATGCCGGCTGCGCTTGGTTTCCTTTCCTTTTCCCCCTTCGCCGGCGCTGTTTGCGAGCAAAAACGTCTGCGGCGTGGACCACAGTGCGGCTGGACTGCCCGCATCCTTGGCGTTCGAGGATGTGGCCGACCGCATGAGCC
>CAVQYJ010000021.1:0-67095 GCA_963718145.1 uncultured Alphaproteobacteria bacterium
CTGCGTCACGACGGAAAGAACGAATGCAAAAATGGCGAATAAAAGGAAGCCGACGCCGGCACGCCAAGGGTGGCGCGTCGTCCACTCCCAGAGCGATGCCATCGCAATCATGCGAACCTCCCTTGGCAGAATGCAGCGCCTTGAACCTGAAAGCCATTCGGTGAAAGCTGGGTAAAGCTGGAAAACGCCCAAGGGGGACCCCCATGAAACGCCTCGTCGTGCTCGCCATAATTGCGTTCGCCGAGCCTGCCTTCGCACAGGAAGTGGACTCCACCCGCGTCGTCCGGCCCTACTGGTGGGACCAGCCGGTCGTCGAGGGCCTTGGCCGCGCGATGGTCGAGGTCGAACCCAACCGCGCCAATTTCAGCGTTGGATTCGTCGAAACGGATAGCAGCTCCAACAAGTCAATGGAGATCGCGGTCGCGAAAGCAAAGCTCGCACAGGAGGCCATTAAGAAAGTCGCCGGCGACAAGGCTCGCGTGAAAACCAGCGTCAGTGTGAAGCCCTATTACGAGCAGTATCGCGACAAGGAGGGCAACATCCAGACCAACATGCGCGACGACAAGGTAAAAGGTTACGAAGCGACGGCGCAGCTCACCGTGCTGCTCTATGACATCTCCCTGGCCGGCAAGGCGCGCGCGGCTGCGCTGGCGTTGGGGCCGCAGGACTCCGGGCAGATGAATATCTATCTGGACCAGACAATCGAGATGCAACGCGAAGCGATCAAGGTGGCGGCGCAGGATGCACGTGCACGAGCAGAAGTCGCCGCGATTGCCGCCGGCGGCACGCTCGGCGATCTCATCGTCCTGCAGGAAGGGACAGGTCCTTGCATGGGGTCGTGGTCAACGCGACAGATGGCGCGCCAGGTGGGCGGCGTCAGCCCGGCAGATCAGCGGCGGGCTACGGCGCAAGACGCTGCTGCACCGGTCGAGGTGTTTTCCGACGAGGTCGTCGTGACGGGCTCCTTGATCGGAGGCAAGAAGATACAGATCACGGAGGGCGACATCGCGCGCCTCAATCTGCCCAGCGACAACGACAGGCAAACCATCCCGTCATCGGTGTGCGCGATCTACCAGCTCAAGAAGAAGTAACCCACGCGATACGGAATCCGCCTTGACGTCGCCGCTTTCCAGCATCATCTACCCGCGCCTGGATCAACCCCTTGTCCGTGAGAGGCCCATGAAAAGCCGCTACGACAATCGGATCGCGATGACCGCCCAGCCAAGCCTGGGCGTTAGCGACTGCATGGAGGGATAGGTCCAGACGCCGGCTATTGCCGGTTTAACCGAACCCTCCGCGTACTCCGCCGGAGGGTTTTTTGTTGCCTCGTTAGCCGGCAGCATGAACTCTCCGGGGTGCGCGGAGGCGCAAACAGGAGAGACGTGTCATGGGCACGTTCGAAGTATTCGAGACCGACAAGAGCGGAACCATCAAGGCGTGGGTCAAAGGCGTCCCCGTCGAGCCGCAGGCGCGCGAACAGCTGGAAAACGTGGCGGGACTGCCCTTCGTGCACTCCCACCTCGCAGTCATGCCGGACGTTCACTTCGGCCGCGGCGCAACCGTCGGCTCGGTGATCCCGACCAGGGGCGCGATCATCCCGGCTGCTGTCGGCGTCGACATCGGCTGCGGAATGATGGCGCTAGAGACCACGCTGACGGCATCGCAACTGCCGGACTCGCTGGCGAAACTGCGCTCGGAAATCGAGCGCAAGACGCCGGTCGGGAATGGCGGAGGGGGCGAGCACAAGATCATCCCGGATAGCGTCGCCTCGCGGTGGCGCAATGCGGATCTTGATGCGCGTCTTGAAGCCATCCGCGCCAAGCATCCGAAAATCCCGTCCCACAAGGTCGGGAGCCAGCTCGGAACGCTCGGCGGCGGCAACCACTTCATCGAGGTCTGCCTCGATGAGCGGGACCAGGTGTGGGTGATGCTGCACTCGGGCTCGCGCGGAACGGGCAACCAGATCGGGCAATACTTCATCGAGATCGCCCGCCGGATGCTCGAGAAGCGCGTGCTCGGCTATCGCGTGCCGGATCAGGATCTCGCCTTCTTCATCGAGGGCGAACCGGTGTTCGACGACTACATCGAAGCCGTCGGCTGGGCGCAGGACTACGCGCGCTCCAACCGCGAGGCGATGATGGAGCGGACGCTGCAGGCGCTGCGCGAGGTCTTGCCGAAGTTCAAGCTCGGCAAGATGGCGGTGAACTGCCACCACAACTATGTGGAGCAGGAACACCATTTCGGCGCCGATGTCTGGGTCACCCGCAAGGGCGCCGTACGCGCTCGCGAGGGCGAACTCGGCATCATCCCGGGCTCGATGGGCGCAAAGTCGTTCATCGTGCGCGGGAAAGGCAACGCGGATTCGTTCTGCTCGTGCTCGCACGGCGCAGGACGCGCGATGTCCCGCGGCGAAGCCAAGCGGCGCTTCTCGCTGAAAGACCACCGCGAGGCGGTCGCAGGCGTGGAATGCCGCACGGACGAAGGCGTGATCGACGAAACGCCGATGGCCTACAAGGACATCGACGCCGTCATGGCGGCCCAGTCGGACCTTGTCGAGGTGGTGCACACGCTGAAGCAGGTTGTGTGTGTGAAGGGCTAACCTGAACTCTTCCCCTGCGCACAAGCGCGGGGGAAGTAGGGGCATGTCGGGATCGGCGCAGCTGCCAAGCGCCCCCGTGGTGTTGTTTCCCCTACCTGCCCATCACCTGCAGCTATCGGGAGCGCCCGAAGTTGCCTAGTCTCGCTCTCCTCGGAGCGACATCATGACCGATGCGCATCGTCTCGCACTCGTGCGCGGATTCCACACTGCGATCTACGTCGTGATGGCCGCCTCGGTCTTTGTCGTCCTCTATGCAGGTGTCACCGGAGTGCAGGGCGACTGGCTCCTGATCGCGGCTGGGCTTGTCTCGGTCGAAGTAGCGGTGTTCGCCGGCAGCGGGATGAAGTGCCCGTTGACGGCCGTCGCCGCAAGATACGGACCTGCCTCTGGCCGCGTGTCGGACACATACCTGCCCGAACGGCTCACCCGCCACACCTTCGCGTTCTTCACGCCTCTCATCGTGATCGGATTTGTACTTCTGGTTGCCCGATGGCTGGGTATCCTCCGCTAGCGCATCGATGGTCGTTGACCTATCAGTCGCCCAGCCTGAGCAGATCAGGAGCTGCGGCCGAATACGAACCTGCGTGCACCGACATAGTTGATGCCGAGGCCAGCGGCGGCGCCGGTCGCGAGGGCGACCAGAAGCTGCAATGGCTCATGCCCGATCAACGAGATGATCAGGGCGTAGATCGCAAAGTTCGCCACCCCTCCCGTCATCTGCACCGCGCCATAACCTGCGAATTCCGCACCGATAGCGCGGGGCGACTTCGCGCTTGCGCGGAATGTCCAGGCGCGGTTGATCAGCCAGGTCGAGACCAGCGCCACCGCGAACGAGGCGAGGCGCGACATCAGTGGCGGCCAACCAAGGCCACCGGTGAAGGCCAGAAGCAATGCCGAATCCACGGCAAAGCCCAACGCACCTGTGCCGGCAAAGCGGAGAAATTCAGCAGGGATTCTCGCGGTTGGTGCAGGGTTCATCGCTGGTTCTTCACGTATGTCTGGGGTTCTACAACAGTTATGGTTAAGCTCTTGGCAACGCCGCGGGGCTTGCTAGCAAGGGCATGACACCGGGGTCAGATGCTTCAACTTATCCTCCTTCGACACGCCAAGGCGGCGCCGGCCAGCGAGGACGCCGACGATTTCGAACGCGCGCTGGCGGCAGAAGGGCGCGAAGCAGCGCCGCGGATGGCGGAGGCGCTGGCCAAGGCAGGCGCGGCGCCGGACGTGGCGCTGGTCTCCGATGCAAAGCGCACACTCGAGACATGGCAGCTGGCTGCCGCCGTCTTCCCGAACACCGCGGCGAGATTCCTGAAGTCGCTCTATCTCTGCCCAGCCGAGACGCTGATGCACGAAGCAGAGAATGCCCGCGTCAATTCCGTGATCCTGGTGGGCCACAATCCGGGGATGCACGAACTGGCCAGCCGCCTCGCCTATCGCAATTTGGAGCTCGACGTGAAGTTGCGGTCGCGGTTTCCGCCGGCTGCCGGCGCGATCTTCGAGCGCAAGGATGAAAGGTCGTCCTGGAAGCTGCAGGCCTTCGTCACGCCGAACTAGCTATTGCACCTCGCCCGGCGCCGGGATGGGCGTGGGACCGGGGCGCTCGATGATCGAATAGACGAGATCGTCTAACGTCCAGTTGTAGACGAGGCCAACAACGTAAACCGCGTAGAATGCGAGGAAAACCAGGCCCGTGAAGATACCGATACGGCGGCGGGCGATGACGACCAGCGTGATCAGCAGCGCAGCAAGCCCCATGGCCCAGTTGCTGTAGCCGGTAAACTCGCTGGACAGAGTTTGGTACGGGGCGAGAACTGCAACCGCGCCGCCGACCCCGAGAATGTTGAAAATGTTGGCGCCGAGGATGTTGCCCATGGCGACGTCAGATTGCTTGCGCACCGCGGCGGCGATGCCTGCACCCAGTTCCGGCAGCGACGACCCAACAGCAAGAAGCGTGAGTCCGACGATCTCCTCCCGCATTCCGGTTTCCTTGGCGAGCGTGATGCCGCCATCGACCAGCAGCTTCGACCCCAGCGGCAGGCCAACCATGCCGATCAGGATAAGGATCAGCATGCGCCAGGCCGGCGTGTGCATGATCTTCCTTTCCTCGGGCGTGTCCTCGGTGTGGTCGGAGCGGTTGATGAACCACGCTGTGACCGCATAGACGCCGAGTGTGATCAGGAAGGCAATTCCGATCGGCGGGTTCAGGCCCACCATCAGCGTGATGACGATCCAGGCGGCGGTTGCCGCCAGCATGAAGAATGCCGTAAGCCGCATGCGTGGCGCCACGGTCGAGATCGGGAAGATGATCGCCGGCAGCGCCAGCACCAGCCAGATGTTGGCGATGTTGGAGCCGATGATGTTGCCGTGGGCGAGCCCAGTGTTGCCCGCGAGCGTCGCCTGCACGCCAATCAGGAATTCCGGCATCGACGTGCCGAAACCGACGATCAGGATGCCGACGAGAAGTGGAGATACGTTGGCCTTGTAGGCCGCCGCGAGCGCGCCTCGCACGAGGCAATCACCCGCATATATCAGGATCACGAACCCGATTAGAAGGAATGCTATCGAGCCGGCGAGCACTGGCAGCTACCTCTAGTCGAGGCGGCGGTATTCGAGAAGGTTCAACGCCGCGAAGACCACAACCACGGCAAGAATCGCATAAACAGCCGCCACGATGATCTCCTGTGATTGTCCCGTCCCCGGGCTTTGCTCAGTCTGGTCTACAGCTCTTCTAGCCCGTCGCAATACCTGAAGCTACGCTGCATCGCCGCATGAGTCGCCGTGGCCGCCCCGGAAAGCACCGCCTTTGAGAAAACCGACGCTCCGCGACCGTGCCTTCCAGACGTATTTCCGCTGGCGCAGACCCGCGACGCTTGGCGTTCGCGGCGTTGTCGTTGACGCTCGGGGCCATGTGCTGCTGCTGCGCCACACCTACACGCCAGGCTGGCATTTCCCGGGCGGAGGCGTGGAGCAACTCGAGACCTGCGCCCAGTCGCTGATCCGCGAACTCAAGGAAGAGGCTGGGATCGAGACCGAGGCCAGCGCCCTGGAACTCGTTTCGGTGCACGCCAACCACGCCTTTTTCCCCAACGATCATGTCCTGGTCTATCGCGTTAACGGTGGAAACAGGGCGAGGCGACATCGCGGGGGGAAATTGCGGAGGTGAAGTTCGTCGACCCGGGGAACCCGCCGGAAGGCGTGTCCAAGGGCACGCGCCGCCGGCTGGAGGAAATGTTCGGGAGCAGCCCGGCCAGCGAACTCTGGTGAAAACTTGACCAGCCGATTGGGTGCAAGCGTGATGACACATCCCCAATTTGCCCGCCTCCGCGCCATTGATTTGCGGTAATGTTTGGTGATGACTGCCCCCACAGTTCGTGGAGGACGCAATGCGTCTGCAGGCTCTTGCTGCGGTGCTTCTAGGGGTGGCCGCGGGAGGTTGCGGCGGGACCGAGCCCGTCCGGCTGATCGGCCCGTCCGCAGGCACGCTGGAGGGCGACACCGCGCTGATCTCTACGGTGCAGGCGGTAAGCGATGCGGTCGGCGGATGCGTGAGGCCGCCGGAAGCCACCGTCGAGTCCAGGGTTGTCAGCCTGGAGAAGGGCGTGATCGTGATGCTGGCGTGCAGCCAGGGCGCCTACTCCTACACGCACCGTCTGTTCGCCATCAAAGCCGGCCAGAAGCCGGAGCTGATCTCCCTGCCCGACTATGACGCCACGGGCTGGTACGGCACGGATCAGGCGAGCATGGCCGAACTCGACGCCGGAACCGGCGTGCTCACCACTCTGCGCAAAAGCGCCGGCCACGGCGGCTGCGGATCCGAAGGCCGCTACCAGTGGGATGGCGCACGATTTTCGTTGCAGGAGATGCACTTCCAGGACTGCAAGGCCGCCGACCTTAAGGGCCCGCCCTTCCCGGCGATCTGGCCGACGCAGCAAGGCGCAGCCGTCGACCCCAACGGCGCAACGCCGGCGCCGTGAGTGCGATCGACATCGTGGTCATCTGGCTTTAGACACGCCGTCCTTTTCGAGCCGGGGAGGCAGCCATGACGAAGTATCGCAACACCGACGACCTGCCGTCCTTTCGAGACAATGTCGAAACGGCGCAAGGGCTTCGCATCTGAAGCGCGCGTGAAGCGAGGCCGTCGCTTCATCAAAGGTGGCGAGATCGAACTGGTTGAGAAGCTAGGACGAAACGACCCTTGCCCGTGCGGCTCTGGACGGAAATTTCAGGAAGTGCTGCTTGAAGTCGGGGCGCCACGACGGCGCGAACCGCGGAGAATACTTTTAGGTAGCGCTCAAATGAAAAGGGCGGCTCGCAAGAGCCGCCCTTCTACTTGTGGTGGCTTCAGATCTATTCGACGGCTTCCGCCTCAGGCTTTTCCTTCGCCGTCGGCTTGGGATCAGCGATGAATTTGAAGGACAGTTTTTCCGGGTCCTTCTTGTCCACGTCAATCTGAACCCCGCCGCCCTTGGCGAGCGAGCCGAACAGGAGCTCATCCGCCATCGGCTTCTTGATGTGCTCCTGGATGAGCCGGCCCAGCGGCCGCGCGCCGAACGCTTCGTCATAACCGCGCACGGCCAGCCATTTTCGGGCTTTCGTCGTGAGCGCGATGGTGACGTTGCGGTCCGCCAGTTGCGACTCGAGCTGTAGAATGAACTTGTCCACCACCTGTTCGATGATCGCCGGAGTCAGCGCAGCGAAGGTGATGGTTGCGTCGAGCCGGTTGCGGAATTCCGGCGTGAACAGGCGCTTGATTGCCTCCTCGTCCTCGCCTTCCCGCTTGCCGCGGCCGAAGCCGATGGATTCCTTGGCAGCGTCGGACGCCCCGGCATTCGTGGTCATGATCAGGATCACGTTCCGGAAGTCGACTTTCTTGCCGTTGGCGTCGGTCAGCGCGCCGTTGTCCATCACCTGCAGCAGAATGTTGAACAGGTCCGGGTGCGCCTTTTCGATCTCGTCAAGCAACAGGACGCAATGCGGATGCTGGTCGACGCCGTCGGTCAGGAGGCCGCCCTGGTCATAGCCGACATAGCCCGGAGGCGCGCCGATGAGGCGGCTCACCGTGTGGCGCTCCATGTACTCCGACATGTCGAAGCGCAGGAGTTCGACGCCCTGGAGCGACGCCAGCTGCTTGGCCACTTCCGTCTTGCCGACGCCCGTGGGGCCGGAGAAGAGATAGCAGCCGATCGGCTTGTTCGGTTCACGCAGGCCCGCACGCGCCATCTTGATCGCCGTGGCGAGCGCACCGATCGCGGCGTCCTGGCCATAGACCACGCGCTTTAGATCGGTCTCGAGCGACTTGAGTTGCTCGGCGTCAGACTTGTTCACCTGCTTGGACGGAATGCGCGCCATTTTCGAAATGACGATCTCGATCTCCTTGGCGCCGATCTGCTTGCGGCGCTTGCCCTCCGGCAGCAGCCACTGGCTGGCGCCGGCTTCGTCGATCACGTCGATCGCCTTGTCGGGCAGTTTGCGGTCGGTGATGTAGCGCGAAGAGAGCTCAACCGCCGTGCGGATGGCTTCGTTGGTGTATTTCAGACCGTGGAATTCCTCAAAGTAGGGCTTGAGGCCCATGACGATCTTGATCGAATCCTCGACCGTCGGCTCCACCACGTCGATCTTCTGGAAGCGGCGGGCGAGCGCCCGGTCTTTCTCGAAGTGCTGGCGATATTCCTTGTAGGTGGTCGAGCCCATGCAGCGAAGCTGGCCGCTCTGCAGCGCTGGCTTAAGCAGGTTCGACGCATCCATCGCGCCTCCGGACGTGGCGCCAGCCCCGATGACGGTATGGATCTCATCGATGAACAGAACCGCCTTGGGCTGTTCTTCGAGTTCCTTCACGACGGCCTTGAGACGCTCCTCGAAATCACCGCGATAGCGGGTGCCAGCAAGAAGAGCGCCCATGTCGAGTGAGAAGATCACGGCGTCGGCGAGGATCGCGGGGGCTTCGCCATCGACGATCTTCTTTGCGAGGCCTTCGGCAATCGCAGTCTTGCCCACGCCCGGGTCGCCCACGAGCAGCGGATTGTTCTTGCGGCGGCGGCACAGGACCTGGATCGCGCGCTCGACCTCGGCATGGCGGCCGATGAGCGGGTCCGTCTTGCCCTGGCGGGCCTTTTCGTTGAGGTCGACACAATAGGCAGTGAGCGCCTCACCCACGGGCTTAGCCGCTTCATCCTCCTTCTCGCCCGAGCCTTCGACCGGCTTGGGCTTGGACATGCCGGGCTTCTTCGCCACGCCATGGGAAATGTAGTTGACCGCGTCGTACCGCGTCATGTCCTGCTCCTGCAGGAAGTAGGCGGCATGACTGTCACGCTCGGCGAAGATCGACACCAGCACGTTGGCGCCGGTCACTTCGTCCTTGGACGAGCTTTCGACGTGAAGCACGGCGCGCTGTACGACGCGCTGGAATGCGGCAGTCGGGTGCACCTGTCCGCCGTCCTCGACGACGAAGGACGCACAATCATTGTCCAGATAGTTGGCGAGGTCGCGGCGCAGCTTTTCGATGTCGAGCTTGCACGCCGTCATCACCTCGGCAGCGTCCTCGTCTTCGGTGAGGGCTAGCAGGAGATGTTCGAGAGTTGCGTACTCGTGCTTGCGCTCGGCAGCGAGCTGCAGGGCGCGTTCGAGGGCTCGTTCAAGACTGGGAGTCAGGGAGGGCATTAAGGGTGTCTAATCCTCACGTTCCATGGTGCATTGCAAAGGATGTTCGTTTCGGCGGGCAAGGTCCATAACCTGCGCCACCTTGGTCTCAGCCACGTCATAGGGAAACACGCCGCAGACGCCGACCCCGTAGTTGTGCACGTGAAGCATGATCCGAGTCGCCTCCTCGCGCGACTTGTTGAAAAAATGCTCGAGCACCAGGACCACGAACTCCATCGGCGTGTAGTCATCGTTCAGAAGCAGCACCCGGTAGAGCGACGGCTTCTTCGTTTTCGGCTTCGTCCTCGTGGCGACGCCGAGTTCCCGGTTGGTGTCCGGCGGTTTGGGACCGTTGGGTGTGCGCTTGTCGGCCATGGTTCCTTGGGCTGGTGCGGGACCTGATATGGGGTGCGAAAGTCGGGTTTGCTGTCTGTGGGTAGCGTCGGCCTCCGGTATGGTGAACGGAAGCTTTACAGCTTGTATTAGATATTGATCCGGCGGCCCAGTGAAAGGGCCTTGTCCGCAACCCTGCATTTCCGGGCCGGATCGTGCTGTTTGGTGGCAAGGTGTGCAGCTTCAGGCGCCTGCGCCAGGTCCGCCAGGACGCTGGAAAATGGCTTGGTCCCGTCGCTCATCCCGCCGACACGCGTCCGTGAGCAGCGGCTGCCACAGTCTTGCACGGTTCATGCACGATTAAGCGAAATGGCGCTCTACTGTTCTCCAAGGAGACTAGCCGGCGGGCGCCGAGCGACAAATTTGCTCGAACCTGTAGTTCGGGGGTGACGTGGATTAAAGATTGGGTAAGTTCGGCATTGGACCCTCAATCTGTCTTTGTATGTGCTTCGAAAGAGGATTCCGTCCCGTATGAAGACGTCTTCTCCCGTCTCGTGGATGCGGAAGGTTGTTGCCGTGATGGCCGTTGCTTTGGCCGTCGTGTCACCCGCCTGGGCCGGCAAATACGCTTCCATCGTCATCGATCTCGACACGCACCAGGTCCTGCATTCGCGTGAAGCCGATGAAGTTCGTTACCCGGCGTCGCTGACAAAGGTGATGACGCTTTACCTGGTGTTTGACGCCCTCGATTCCGGAAGATTGAAGCTTTCCGAGCGGATGAAGGTGTCCAAGGCTGCTTCGCGCCAGCAGCCGTCCAAGCTCGGCCTCAAGGCCGGCGCCACCATCAAGGTCGAGGACGCGATCCGGGCCCTGGTGACCAAGTCAGCCAACGACGTGGCCGTGGTGTTCGCCGAACGCATCAGCGGCTCGGAGGCCAAGTTCTCCGCCAAGATGAACGCCAAGGCCAAGGAACTCGGTCTGGAAAAGACCTACTTCGTCAATGCATCCGGCCTGCCGCACAAGCGCCAGACGACTTCCGCGCGCGACATGGCCAAGCTGGCCGAGGCGATGTTTCTCGACCACAAGAAGCGCTACAACTACTTCTCCCTGCCCACGTTCACCTGGAACAAGCGCAAGTACGAGAACCACAACACCCTGCTGAAGAAGGTCGAGGGCGTCGACGGCATCAAGACCGGCTACACCAACGCTTCCGGCTACAACCTGATGGCTTCGGCCAACCGCAACGGCCACCGCGTCATCGCCGTGATGCTGGGCGGCTCCAGCGGCCGGTCGCGCGACCAGCACGTCGCGGACCTCCTGGAAGCGGCTTTCCTCGAGATTTCCGGTGCGCCGGCCGACCAGCTCGCGGACCTGCGGGACCGGATTACCTCTGGCGAGCGCGGCAATTCCTCGGCTGACGACCTGGCGCTGGCGCAGCTCCGCAAGTTCACTGCAGACGGCGCCGAGCTTCTCGCATCTGCCCCGGGTGCGGCCCTAGCCGCCCTTACAGGCGCAGAAGAGGACGAAGAAAACGGCTCGACCGCCGAGGATGGCGACGATGGCGTTGAAGTCGCGGAAGGCGAAGACCCGGGCGAAACGGCAGAGGGCGATGCGGATGGGGGGTCCACGGCGGTTGCTGATCGTTCCGGCGGCGCCGTCCGACAGTCGTTGCGGCAGATCCAGTCACGGCTGCAGTTGTGGTTGTTCCGGCGGCCACACTCCCGGCCACGGAGCCGACCCCAGTCACTCCGTAGGGGTTTCCGCTATTTAACCTTGCGCCAGCGCAACGGCTTGCCGCTGTCTCGAAAGACCTCGCCGCGTGCTTCGGCGTCGAGCTGCACGGTCTTCATCCACCACCCCGACGTCGACCCGAATTCTGGCAGCGCCTTGCGCATGGCGTCGAACATCTCGGTCTGGGTGAGCCCCGGCGCAGCCTTGGGCATGAATCCGAGAAACGCCTTGCGGGCTGCGAGAAATTTGACCGCATCGCGCTTGTAGGTCTTGCCCGGCGCATTGACGTTCAGGGCGTCGACCGTCCTGGCGCCAACTTGCTTCGGCGCTTTCGACGGGCCTTTTGGGGGCGGCGGCTTCTTCTTTGGTGCAGGTTTCCTTGCCATGAGCCGATCCTACCGCAGCCAGACGCGCTGACCAGAGCTGGCGCCAACGATGATCCGCGATTTCGAGACGGCGTCCGGAGAAGGCCCGGCGAGCTAGAAGTTCATTTCCTTGCCTTCGAGGCCGGGCAGCTTCAGCACGATCATGATGTCGCGGATTTCCTGGCGGGCGGCGACATGGCTCATCGTAAAGGCGACGCCCGAGCCGGCATCCGTCAGGTCCAGCAGCGACAGGCCCATCGGGAACAGCTCGCGGTAGATTACGCGCTCGGACAGGCCCGGCGCGATGCGGAAGCCGATGCGCCGGGAAAGGTTGTCGAGCGCTTCACCAACCCGCTGCTTGTTCTTGGCGTCCAGCGGCGACATGCGATTGCGCATGACAACCCAGTCGATCGGCTTGCGCGTTGCCTGCGCCTTCTTCTTGCGGCAATCCCAGACAAGTTCCGCATAGAAGCTGGGGCGGGCCACTTCCAGGGTCTGGGGGTCAACGTCGCCCAGAAGGTCGAAATCCACGAAACTGTCGTTGAGCGGCGTGATCAGGGTATCAGCCGAGGAGTGCGCCAGGCGCGACAGGAAGGTGTCGCCGCCAGGAGCGTCGATGATGATGAAATTGCACTTTTCCGACAGGCGCTTGAGGCTTTCGGCAAAATGCCTGGCCTCTTCCTTTTCCGCAGCGTCCAGATCGCGGGCCTGGCTGGCGTCGATGCGCACCATTTCCGGCATCGGCAGAGGGGCGCCGGTATTGCGGATCCAGCGCGAGCGGTTCTCGAGGTAGCGCGCCAGCGACCGCTGGCGCACGTCGAGGTCCATGACCCCGACCTTCATGCCCATGCGCAGCAGCGCGATCGACAGGTGCATGGCCACCGTGGACTTGCCGGCGCCGCCCTTTTCGTTGCCCACCACGATGGTGTGGGCGAGCCCTGCTGTGGCTTTGGGATCAAGTTCCATGATTGCGCCGGCTGACGTGACCATCGTTACCTCAGCCTGCGGTTAATAAGCTCTTACCGGCGGCATGGCGCGGCAGGCGCCGGCAATGCCGGAAAGTTCCACGCACAGCGCGTTCACCGCCGCCTGACTGCCCAGGGGGCCCGTCGTCAGCCGGGTTTCGGCGCCAACTGTCGTGTAGCGGGGGGTCATGCCCGTGAGCCTCGGCGTCCGGGCCAGGCGGCGCCAGTCGGCCTCAGCCGCCTGCTTCGAGCGGAAAGAGCCGAGTTCCGCCTCGTAGAACAGCGATTTGGCGCCGCGGAGGGTCGGAGCCGGAGCGTAGAGTTCGGACATGCGAACCGTTGTGGCCGGGTCCGGCGTCATGCCGGCCGCAGCCTTTTCCCTGGACGGATCGGCGGGAATGAACAGTTCGGGATGGTCGGGCAGCGGGCCCATGATCTCCAGCGCCTTGCGCAGGTTCGCGATCTCGGCGTCGATCCGCTTCAACTCGGTTTCGAGGATTTCTATCTTCTCGGACTGGCTGACAGGGCTCAGTTGCTTGCTGACCTGGCCGGCCGGCGGATCACCCTGCAGCGGCTCGGGCGGGGCCATCGCCTCGGCGGCTGGGGCCAGCTTCACAAAGGCGGCAACGGCCAGAGCGGCGGCGCTGAAGCCGGCAAACCTGAGATAGCTGACGATGTCGTGCCGCATGGCGTAAGGATCGTTCCCGCCGGTTAAGGACCCCTAAAACGTCGCGGGCGGTCGCGATTGATCTGACGCCCATTAACGTCCTAGAAGCGCGCGCCGGAAAGGACTTTTGACAGCGATTCCGTTGCGTTTGTTGGTGATGGGTACTGATACGCGAGGTAGAACTTGCCGAAGCGAGCGCCGATCACAGTCGCGAGGACGCGCGCCGAAGCCAAGGATTGGTATAGGTCGCAGCGCGCCGCCGGCAAACGTATCGCCTTTGCACCGACCATGGGGGCGCTGCACGACGGCCATGTCAGCCTGATCCGCATCGGACTCGAAAAGGCTGACGTCGCCTGCTCGTCGATTTTCGTGAACCCCACCCAGTTTGCGCCCCATGAGGACCTCGCGACCTATCCGCGTGACGAGGATGGCGACCTTCGCAAGCTCGCCGAGGCTGGATGCACGTTCTGCTACTGCCCCTCTGCCTCCGAAATGTATCCGCCCGGGGATTCGACCCGCGTCGTGGTGAAGGACCTCTCCCACATTCTCGAAGGCGATGTGCGGCCGCACTTCTTCGAAGGCGTCGCCAGCGTGGTCAGCCGGCTGTTCCTGCACGTCTGCCCGGACGTCGCCGTGTTCGGCGAGAAGGACTACCAGCAGCTCCTGGTCATCCGGCGCATGACGCAGGACCTCGGCTTCGGCATCGAGATCCTTGGCGGCCCCACCATCCGCGAGGCCGACGGGCTCGCGATGTCATCCCGCAACGCATACCTGTCGCCAGACGAGCGCGTGAAAGCCGTGGACGTGTCCCGCGTGATGCGCGAGGCGGCGCTGCGCCTCGAAGCGGGCGAAGCGATCCGCCAGGCGACCGAAACCGCCAAGGCCGAGCTGATGGCCGCAGGCTTTGCGTCGGTGGACTATGTCGAGGCGCGGCGGGCAGACACGCTCGCGCCGTTCGGCATGGAAAGCGCGCCCGAAGGCATCAGCGGCCGCGTCCTCGTCGCCGCACGCCTGGGCAGGACGCGGCTGATCGACAATATGGGCTTCGTGCGGAAGTAGGCTGCTCGCGGCTTCGATGAAAATCTGCTAGGCTTCCGGAATGAGCCTCACGTCGCTGATCCTTATGGCCGTGATCTGCACGATCGTTGTGACGATCCTGTCGCGGCAGAGGCCCGCTCGGCTGCGGGACGCGCAAAGGCAGCTAGGCAAAGCGTTTCGCGCCCTGCTCAGGGACCGCCGAGAACTGATCCTGTTCGCCCTCGTCGAAGTTGTTGCGATCGCCGCCCTGGCCCTGCTGCTGCTTGCCGTTGGCCCGGGCGTGAGCGGAATCGTGCTGGTCGCTGGCGCCGGCATACTGGCCATCTGGGCCATCACGAAGCCGCCTGCGACGCGCCGCTAGGTCGTACTACGCCAGCGCCGCTCACGACGACGTGGCGGGCCTTCCGCTTGTTTAACTTGCGCCGGCGGTCGCGTTGGCAATGATCCCTCCCGTTGTGCAAGGGAGGGGACGCGACATGACCAGCATCTCGGGACCGGCAGTCGGCCTGTTGGCATTTGCCTGGGCTGCTACCTGCGGCTCGCAAGCCTTGGCGCAGACCACCCCCGCCGACCCCACGATCGCGAAGGTCGAGTCCGGCCTTCAATCACGCCTCCAGATCGCCGGCGAACCGGCCGCTACCTGGTCGATCTCGGAACGGATGGCCTTCTACAAGGCGCCCGGCGTCAGCATCGCCGTCATCAAGGACGGGAAAATAGCGTGGGCGAAGGGCTATGGCGTGCTGGAAGCCGGCAAGCCGCAGCCGGTAGATACCGAAACGCTCTTCCAGGCGGCGTCGATCTCCAAGCCCACCGCCGCGATCGCCGCGCTGCGCCTGGTCGAACAGGGTAAGCTATCGCTCGATGCGCCGATCAATGACGCGCTGAAGTCGTGGAAGATTCCCGAGAATGCATTCACAGAGAAGACGCCGGTAACGCTCCGCCACGTCCTCAGCCACGGCGCAGGATTCACCGTGAGCGGGTTCCCTGGATACGCGGCGGGAGTCCCCGTGCCGACGGTGCAGCAGGTGCTCGATGGCGAAAAGCCCGCGAACACCCCGGCCGTCCGCGTCAACAAGCTGCCCGGCGAAAGCTGGCGCTATTCCGGCGGCGGCTTCACCGTTATGCAGCTGGCCATGACGGAAGCCGCGGGCAAGGACTTCGTCGCGCTCACCGATGACCTGATACTCAAGCCCGCCGGCATGACGCGGTCGACCTATGCGCAGCCGCTGCCCGAGGCCAGCCGCTCCAACGCCGCCACCGCGCACCGGCAGAATGGCTCGGCCGTCGCGGGTCACAGCCACACCTATCCCGAGCTGACCGCCGCCGGCCTCTGGACCACGCCGAGTGATCTTGCGCGACTTGGCCTCGCTGTCGTTTCCGCCGCGAAGGGCGAGCCGAACGCCATCCTCAGCCAGGACATGGTGAGGCAGATGCTGACCAAGCAGATCGGCACGTATGGTCTCGGCTTCGATCTCGCCAATCCCGGCGACGGGCTTGTGTTCCACCACGGCGGATCGAACATGGGCTTCAAGGGCATGTTCGCCGCCTATGCTGACGGCAGCGGCGGCTTCGCGATCCTGACGAATGGCGACCAGGGCGGCGCGCTCATGCGCGAGATCCAGACATCGCTCGCGGTAGCCTATGGCTGGAAATACGACGCGCCCGAGATTCGCACCACACTGGCGATCACGCCAGAACGGGCCGCGGGATTCGTGGGCGAATACGTCGTGATGGGAAGCGGCGGCCGACCGGACCTCGTCCTCCGCATCACCGCGGATGGCGACAAGCTCTGGATAGAGGCCCCGCCCGCCATTGCGAAGCAGCGCTTCCATATTGCCTCGGAGAAGCAGGCGTTCGCCGCAAACAGCCCGATGCTGGCCTACACCATGGACTCTGCCGGCAAGGCAGCAACGATCCAGATGAACCCCACCGACATTGCCGTGCGGAGAGACTAGCAGCTACCAGGCCAGCGCTTCCTTCAATGCTGCCTCCAGATCCGCCGACAGGGCCGGGCCCTTCCCGTCGAGATCCGAGGGCGCATCTCCAGGCTCGAGATAGCGCCAGCCCTGGAAGGGACGCTTCTTGCGCGGCTTGGTGCGGATCAGCTCTGGGTCGAGGTGAATGCGGCACATCGGCTTGCCGTCCTTGTCCTTCACTTCCTCGAAGCCGACCAGCTTCTGGCGGACAATAGTGAAGTGCTTGATCACCCAGTAGAGCGAGCCGCCATCGAGCATCTCCGCCGCGCGCTTGGGATGCATGCGCGTGTCGTGGAACGGGTTCGGCGGCTTGCCCTTTTTCTTGAGTTCGGCGGCGCGCTTGTCCTGCCATCCGGCAAGGTCTTCGACGTTCTCGACGCCGACGCACAGCTTGATCATGTGAAGCGCCATGGGGCGGAAGCTACCGCGACTCCCCCGTGCCGCAACCCTCTAGCGGACGACGCTTGTGAGTTGCACGGGCGTGGCGGGCGGTTTTGACGCAAGCTCCTGCCGCGCATCGCCGGCGAGGCCGAAGGCGACGTCGGTCAGCGTGACGCGGATGGTGCGGCTCGCCGAAAAACCCCAGCGGCCGCCTCGGGCTTCCAGTTCGTAGGACGTCACATAGGAGACGCCCCAGCGGTCCGAATAGGCGAAGTCGTAGTCCTGGTTGTATGAGGTGAGCGTCGTGCCGTCGTCCAGCTTCACGGGTTTCTGGATCGAGTACTGGACCTTTGACAGGTAGCCGTTGGACGGGTCCAGCATCAGTCGTCCGGTCATGCGCGCAGAGAGCAGCGCGTCGACGGGACCGTCATTGGGCGAGATCTGGTGGCGGAAGTCGATCGCCAGCGCGTCGCCATAGGCGGAGACGCGGGCCTCGCCCAGGCTGGAGCGCAGGTCGTCGGCGAAGATGCGCACGTCGGCCTGACGTTCGTCCTTCCAGCCGGCGACAACGGCATCGAGCTCTTCGTCCTTGCCGTACTCCATCGTGACCTGGAATTGTTCGCCGGCTTCGGCATAGGGGTCATACTCGATGCGGCGGACGGCGGCGCCCGAGACCAGCGTGGCGCGGAAGGCGGCGCGCAGGGCCGGCGGCGGCTCGACCGCATCCAGGGCCCGCTCGAGCGCGGCTTCGGGCGAGAGATTGCCCCAGGTCACCGCGAACGCGAGAAGCGAAACCGACATGGCTGAATTCCGTCCCTGACCCGGCGCGGAGGCTCGCCACGGAATGTGGCCGGAATGCGCCAGCGCGGCCTTGCGACTGCTGAAGGGCGAGGGTTGCGGACGTGTGGTGAACAATTCCCGAAGAAAGGCGGGCCCGTTTCGGAACAAGGATGGAAAATCCGCCCTGCCGTTCGGGACCGCTCCTCACTCCGGCAGTGGTTCGAGCCTGACCAGGACGACGCCTTCGGCGGTCTGCGCGCCAGCGATCGCTGAAACCTCGATGATCCTGCCGTCGCGCGGGGCGGCGAGCGTGTGCTCCATCTTCATGGCTTCCATGACGACCAGCGGCTCGCCCTTCTTCACGTCCCTGCCCGCAACCGCCTTAACCTCGAGCACCTTGCCGGGCATGGGCGCGCGGATGTCGTCGCCTGCCGCAACGCCATCGAGGATGTGGGAGAACTCCGGCCGGCGCAGGGCAATGGCGCGGCCACGCATGAACAGCACCGGGCCATCCTCGAGCTGGCGCACCACGCCGAGCACATCGCCGCCATCGATTGCGCCGGAGACGATCATGCCGCCTGGGATGGGGGCGTCCTCGAGATCGATCTCGAAGCTTTCTGCGCCGATGCTGGCGCGGGCGATGTTGTGCTCGTCGACCATCAGCTTCACGGCGTGCGTCTCGCCGGCGCCATCCGGCGATGGCAGCTCGAACACGTAGGTCGACTGCGGCGAGGCGTTGAGGCGGAAGCCGTCGGTGACGTCCCACGGATCGGCGGCGGCGAGAACGGCGCCCTTCAGCGCCGCGGCGCCGAGGATCAGCGCATCGGCCAGCTCCTGGTCGTCCGGGGCGGCAAGTTCGTTGATGTTGGCCTCGACGAGGTTTGTGGTGGCGATCCCCTCGCGCGCGTCGGGATGGTCGAGCAGGTTCGCCAGCATTGCGGCGTTGGCGGTGACCGGCCAGATCTCCGCTTCACGCAGCGCTTCGGCCAGCGCATCCATCGCGCCGTCGCGCGTTGGAGCATGAGCGATCGCCTTGGCGATCATGCTGTCATAGGTCGCGGGGATCGTGTCGCCTTCCTCCACCGCGCTGTCCAGCCGCAGCGTGACGCCGCCTGCAGGTTCGTCGTGGAAAGCCGAAAGATCGAAGACTTCGAGATGGCCAGAGCTGGGCAGGAAGCCGCGTGCAGGGTCTTCCGCGCACAGCCGCGCCTCGACTGCGTGGCCGTTCAACTTGATCTCGGATTGCGCAGGCAAATTGCCGCCCGAGGCCACGTGCAGCTGCAGCTCGACAAGATCGAGCTCGGTGATCATCTCGGTGACCGGATGCTCGACCTGCAGCCGGGTGTTCATCTCCATGAACCAGAAGCCGTCCGGCCGCAGCGCGCCGGAGCCGTCGACGATGAATTCGACCGTGCCCGCGTTGCGGTATCCGACCGCTTTCGCCGCCATCAGCGCCGCGTCCGTCATCGCCTTGCGCACCGCATCGGTCATGCCCGGCGCCGGCGCTTCCTCGATCACTTTCTGACGCCGCCGTTGCAGCGAGCAATCGCGCTCGAACAGGTGGATGTAGTTGCCGTGGCTGTCGCCGAAGACCTGCACCTCGATATGGCGCGGGCTCTCGATGAATTTCTCGACCAGCACGCGATCATCGCCAAAGCTCGCCTTGGCCTCGCGCTGGGCGCTCGCGAGCATCTCGTCGAATTGCTCAGGCGCATCCACGCGTCGCATGCCGCGCCCGCCGCCGCCAGCGATGGCCTTGATCAGCACGGGATAGCCGATTTTCCTGGACGCCGCCTTCAGCGTCTTCGCGCCCTGATCCTCACCGTGATAGCCCGGCGTCACCGGAACACTGTGCTTCTCCATGAGCGCCTTGGCGGCGTCCTTGAGGCCCATGGCGCGGATCGCCTCCGGCGGCGGCCCGATCCATGTCAACCCAGCCCGGCCCACGGCCTCGGCAAAACCAGCGTTCTCGGAAAGAAAGCCATAACCGGGATGGATGCTTTCCGCCCCTGTATCCAGCGCCGCCTCGATGATGCGCTCGCCCTTGAGATAGCTGTCGCTCGCCGGCGCCGTCCCGATCCACACCGCCTCGTCCGCCTCGCGCACGAAGGCCGCCCCGGCATCTGCATCGGAATAAACCGCAACCGTCCGCAGCCCGAGCCGGCGGGCGGTACGCATGATTCTGCGGGATATCTCGCCTCGGTTGGCGATCAGGATCGAAGAGAACATGGGGTCGAACCTAGAGGCCCGTCCGAGTCCTCACAAGGTCTTCGACACCTTATCCAACGACGCCCAGAACGATGATGATCAACAGGAAGATGAGAAACCCCATCAGCGAAAAGAGAAGCTGGAACGGCAGGCGCCAGGCGGCCGAAAACCAGCCCAGTCCATAGCCGCCCTTCAGGTGGAAGTAGGTGTGAACCAACGCACCAAGCATCATCGGCACGAACAGAACGCCATCCAGTCCGTGAATCATCGACAGCAAGGCGATGGCGATGAACAGCAACGACACGAAGCTAAGCGAATAGAGGATATAGACCGTATGGTCGAACAGCGTGGTCCGGCGCCGCCACATGAACATCAGCCAGATCAGCGGCAGGGAGATCGGCACCAGCAGGAAGGCAAACTTGTAGGCCGCGTTCTGGATCTTGTAGACGGCCAGTTCCGGGTTCAGCAGGTTTTCCCTCAAGCCGCTGTCGAGCACCGCCCAGCCCGTGTTGATCTTGAGGTCTCCGCTCTGCGCCGCCTCCCGGATGTCGTCGTAGACGGAGCTTCCCGGCTTGCCGCCCACGATGACGTCATCCGCCGCTGCCGGCGGCGCGTCGGAATCTTCGGCCGAAGTTGCGGCAGCGCGCAAGCGATCGACAAGCTGCTCTGCCGTATTGACCTGAAGCTGCGCTGACTCGATATCGCCTCCTGTCGCGCCGGATGCGGTCCGCTCCGCCAGCTCCGCGCGAGCGCTCTCCAGGTCTGTTTCCGCTTCAGCAACGGCCACGGCCAAATCCGCCGCCTGGGTCGTGGGATCGCCGACGCCGATGCGCGGACCGCCGAGAAAGGCGAAGACCGCGAACATCGCGAACACGACGAGCAGGAACATGGCGAGCGGCGAGATGTACCGCGCGCGCTGGCCGCGAAGATAATTGGCCGTGAGAGTGCCCGGCCGCAGGACGAGCATCGTCAGCGTCCGCCACGCCCGTGTGTCAAACAGGACGAGGCTGCGAACGAATTCTTCCACCAGGTTGAAGAGTGCATGATGGAGATGCGCGGGCTGGCCGCAACTGGCGCAGTATCTTCCGGCCAGGTCTGCCCCGCAGTTCACGCAAACGCCGTGACCTGGGCGCTTGCCGGATTTCGATTCATCGATCGCCGAGGCGACGAGGCCTGCGGTGATCGCGGCGCCTGCAGCCTCAACCTCCCCGCTCATGGTCCTGCCCCTTCTGTCCGCCTTGATGCACGGCCGCGACCAGCACGAAGCTGATGAGCATCAGAAGATACCACGAACCCAGCTTTTCGATCGATACCGGCCGCCAGACGCCATCCTGCCCTGGATAGACCCAGGCCCGTGCAAATGTTCCCACGTTCTCAGCAAACCAGATGAACAGGGCGACCAGCACGAACCCCACCACCAGCGACAGCGACCGTTCCTGCCGGTCGGGCCGGAAATGCACGAAACAGGCGCCATAGATCAGCGCACTGGCGATGAAGAGGCCAAGGCGGATGTCGATCCAGTAGTGATGCAGGAAGAAATTGGCGTAGACAGCGACCGCCAGCAGGCCTTGCGCCCAGAGGGGCGGAAAGCGCGAGAACCGAAAATCCAGGATGCGCCACACGCGAGCGATATAGCTGCCGACCGAAGCATACATGAAGCCCGAGAACAGCGGCACGCCGGCGATGCGCAGGAAAGCCTCCTCCGGATACAACCACGAGCCGACGCCGGTCTTGAACACTTCCATCACCGTGCCGACGATGTGGAACACGAGGATGACGCGCGCTTCCTCCCAGGTCTCCAGCTTCGTCGCCAGCATCGCCGCCTGGATCGCGAGCGCTGAAAGCGTCAGGAAATCGTAGCGGGCAATCGGCGCATCCTTCGGCCAAAAGAAATGCGTGCCCAGCAGCAGAGCCAGCATCAGCCCGCCGAACAGGCACGACCAGCCGAGCTTGATCCCGAACGAGGTGAACTCGAACAGGAAGCCAGTGACGGGGCCGCGCACGAAAGCGGCGCGCCATGCCTCGCGCCGCGCATGCAGCCACGTTTCCAGCTTCAGCCGGCGGGTTGTCCCCTTGTCAGCGTCCCCGTTCAGCGTGTCCGTCCTATCGCGCCCAGCTCGGCTTGCGCTTTTCGAGGAAGGCGGACAGGCCTTCCTTGCCCTGCGGGCTGACGCGGCGGTGCGCGAGGCGCCTGGCCGTCATGCGCCCAAGCGTTGCATCGATCGGCTCGCCCATGACGTCGGCAACCAGCGCCTTGGTGTCGGCGATCGCGGCGGGCGATGCCGCATAGACATGATCGGCATAGTGCTCCATCAGCTTCTCCATCGCCGTCTCGTCCTCGACCACATGATGGATCAGCCCGATCCGAGCCGCCACGTCGGCGTCGAACCGTTCCGCCGTCACGAACAGCGCCCGCGTCCAGCGCGGACCGATGGCATTGAGGATATAGGGCGAGATGGTCGCCGGCAGGATGCCGAGCTTCACTTCGGAAAATGCGAAGATCGTCCCCTTCTGCGCAATTGCGATGTCAGCCGCGGCGGCCAGGCCGCACGCGCCCGCCATGGCCGCACCGTGCAGCAGCGCAATCGTCACCTGCGGAAGCTCGTAGAGACGGCGCAGCATTTCCGCCATGGCATAGGCGTCTTCCTCGTTCTCCTTCTCCGAATAATCCGACGCCGCGCGCATCCATTCGAGATCGGCGCCGGCGGAAAACACTGGCCCCGCCCCGCGGATCAGCACCAGCCTGCATTCAGGGTTCTTGGACAGCGTCTCGAACGCGTCGGTCAATTCCTCGATCACCTGCGCGTTGAAGCTGTTCCGCTTCTGCGGACGGTTGAGCAGCACCGCCGCCGTCCCTTCAGGCGACACGTCGAGCCGGATGTTCTCATAGGCCATGACAGACTCCTTCTGGAGTTTAGATAGACCCGCACGCAGGCCGCGTCACGCCAGCTTGCGGACTTCCGTGACGTTGCGGCGGGCGTCGAGCTGGATCTCGATATCGGCGCGGCGCTGGCCGTTCATCATGTGGCGCGTGATCCGTTCATAGTGCGCAATGAAATGCGCGATGCGCGTGCGGTCCGTCGCGGTCAGGGGCCGGCCGAGCAGCCCCTCCTCCTGCTCGCAGCGCCAGTCCAGCACCACGTCGAACGAGGGCGGGCGCAGATAGAGGATGGCGTCGAGCCGGGCGAACGCCTTCTGGCAGGGCGAGAACAGCGAATCGTTGACGCTCGTGCGCCAGGCGGCGTTGGGATCATCATTCGCCTCAAGCGGATTGACCGGCCGGCGAAGCTGGTCCGGGTCCTGCGTCGCCGCGCCCAGGCACCAGCCGTCGACCAGGATCAGGCTGGGGCGGCCCTTGAACACTGGCCAGCGCATGCGGGCGGCGACATCGTCGGCGACCTTGTCGAACATCGGGATCGGCGTGTGGCTGTCGGGATCGGCCGCCTGCAGCGCATCCAGCGTGGCGTGGAACAGGTCCATGTCGTGCGTGCCCGGGGGGCCACGCGTGGCGAACAGCGGGTGCACCCGCATCGCCAGCGACCGCCGCGCCTGCTGGCTGAGATAGACATCGTCGAGCGAGAAATGCGCCACCGACGGATGAGCCGAGGCGCAGGCCATCACCAGCGTCGTCTTCCCCGACCCCTGCGGCCCCGCGACGCCCACCACCGGAATACGCCCGCCCGCCCTCTCCCGCGCAATCGCGACGGCCTGGTCGAGGGCGTTGAGGGCGTCCCGGTTCATGGCTCTCTGTTGTAGGTCACATCCTGAACACGCCAAACGCAGTCTCGCGGTCCGCGGGACGGCCGTGCGGGGCGTTCAGGGACGCCGATAGCGCGAGGCCAAGCACGCGCCGCGTGTCTCCGGGCGCGATCACGCCGTCGTCCCACAGGCGGGCGGTCGAGAAATAGGGGGAGCCTTCGCGTTCATATAGATCGCGGATCGGGGTCTTGAATTTCGCCTCTTCTTCCGGCGACCATGTCTGGCCTTTCGCTTCCATCGAGTCGCGGCGCACTGTTGCGAGCACGCTGGCGGCCTGCTCCCCGCCCATCACCGAGATGCGGGCGTTGGGCCACATGAAGAGGAAGCGCGGCGAGTAGGCGCGGCCGCACATTCCATAATTCCCGGCGCCGTAAGAGCCGCCGATCACCACGGTGAATTTCGGCACGCGCGCGGTCGCCACCGCGGTCACCATCTTGGCGCCGTCCTTGGCGATGCCGCCCGCCTCGTATTTCGAGCCGACCATGAAGCCGGTGATGTTCTGCAGGAACACGAGAGGTATCCCGCGCTGGTCGCAAAGCTGGATGAAATGCGCCGCTTTCTGCGCGCTTTCGGAAAAGAGGATCCCGTTGTTGGCGAGAATGCCGACCGGCAGGCCGTAGAGGCGCGCAAAGCCGGTGACCAGCGTCTCGCCGAACAGCTTCTTGAACTCGTCGAACTCCGAGCCATCGACGATCCGCGCGATCACCTCGCGTACGTCATAGGGCTCGCGCGCATCGAGAGGCACGACGCCTGCCAGTTCGTCGGTGTCGAACGCCGGTTCGCGCGGGTCTGCGGCGTCCAGCATCACGCGCTTGGGACGGTTGAAGTTGCGGACGATGTCGCGGACCATTTCCAGCGCGTGCACATCGTTGGCCGCATAGTGATCCGCCACGCCCGATCGCCGGGCGTGCACATCCGCGCCGCCCAGGTCCTCGGCTGAAATGATCTCGCCCGTCGCCGCCTTCACTAGCGGCGGGCCGCCAAGGAAGATCGTGCCCTGCCGGCGGACGATCACCGTCTCGTCGGACATCGCGGGCACATAGGCGCCACCAGCGGTGCAGCTTCCCATCACGGCGGCAATCTGCGGAATGCCGCGCGCGCTCATGTTCGCCTGGTTATAGAAAATCCGGCCGAAATGCTCGCGGTCGGGAAAGACTTCCGACTGGTGCGGCAGGTTCGCTCCCCCTGAGTCCACCAGGTAGATGCACGGCAGATGATTATCGAGCGCCACTTCCTGCGCGCGCAGGTGCTTCTTCACCGTGATTGGGAAATAGGCCCCGCCCTTCACCGTGGCGTCGTTGCAGACGATCACGCACTCGCGGCCAGACACCCGCCCGATGCCGGTGATCACGCCCGCTCCCGGCGCCTCGCCGTCATACATGCCGTCGGCCGCCAGGGGAGAAAGCTCCAGGAAGGCTGAGCCCGGATCGACCAGCCGCTCCACCCGCTCCCGTGGCAGCAGC
This sequence comes from uncultured Alphaproteobacteria bacterium, assembly GCA_963718145.1. Taxonomy (GTDB): domain Bacteria; phylum Pseudomonadota; class Alphaproteobacteria; order Caulobacterales; family Hyphomonadaceae; genus UBA7672. The sequence continues at coordinate 24,902 of CAVQYJ010000021.1, forward strand.
TTCCCGCGCCCTGCATGCCGCGTGCGCGCAGCTTCCGGCCCGCCCAGCGAGGCTGTGGCGGTCTTGTCACGCAACTGGTCCACAAGCTGCTGCATTGCAGTAGCATTGGCTTGAAACCGTTCCGAGGAAGCACTTACCTGAGACTGAAGCCGCGCCATGCGCCCCGCCGTTGCTGACGAATCCGGGCAATAAGGTCAGGCATGCGGGCGGGTGGCAAGGCGCTTGCGACGTCTTACATGAGTGAATCCCCACACCTTTCCTTCAGTCTTGTGCGCTAGAAAGAAGGATGGAGCGGGTAACAGATCGGGCCGGGTCCAACCCCATGCCTTTGAAGACGAAACTCAAGGAAGCGGACTCGTCCGCACCCCTGCCCCCGACGCTCAAGTCGGTGCCTTTCCTGCGCGATGCGCCGGCCAAGGCGTTGAAGGCTGCGGAAAAGGACACGCGCTATTTCGGCCTGCCCGGCGGCTGGAAGCTGTTCGACATCGGCGAGCCCTCCGACCAGATCTATTTCGTCCTCTCCGGATCGCTTGGCGCCTTCCGCACTTCGCAGGACGGCAAGCTGGAGCTGGTCGGCCATATCCGCGCCGGAGAACCCGTCGGCGAAATGTCCCTGATCGCAGGCGAGTCGCACGAACATTCCGTCTACGCCCTCCGCGACACCGAGCTTTTGTCCATGTCGCGCAGCGGCTTCATGGCGCTGGTCCGCTCCGACCCGCGGATCCTCGAGCGGCTCACCCGCGTGATCATGCTGCGCATGCGGCAGTCGCGGAAGAAATCGATGCGCAGCGCCGAACCCAAAGTGTTCGGCCTCATCGCCACCTCGCCCACCATCGACCTCAAGCTCCGCGCCCGCGCGCTTGCGGCCTCGCTGCAGGCCATGGGCCTGCGCGTGGCCATCGTCGGCGAGGAAGCCGTCGCCATGCCGTCGAGCTATTTCGACGAGCTGGAGCTGCGCAACGACATCGTCATGCTGCTGTCCACCATCGGCGACACGCCGTGGTTCAAGATGACGCAACGGCACTCCGATCGCATCTGGATGTTCGCCCGCGCCGACGCCCGGCCCTCCTCGCCCCTGCTTCCGGACGATCCCTCGCCTGCCCGCCAGTTCCGGCTGGTCGACCTCGTGCTGCTGCACCACGGCGCCGAGCGTCCCGGCGCCTCGACGGCGGAATGGCGCGCGGCCGCCGACGCCGCACGCGTTTTCCACTGGCAGAGCGTAGAGGAGCCGGATGCGCGGCGGCTGGCGCGCGTGATGAGCGGCAAGTCGGTGGGGCTGGTGCTGAGCGGGGGCGGTGCGCGCGCGTACGCGCATGTGGGGGTGATCAAGGCGCTGCGCGAGGCCGGGTGCCCGATCGACTTCGTGGGCGGCGCGTCGATGGGCGCGATCATCGGCGCAGGCGTGGCGTGCGGCTGGAGCGACGATGAGATCGACCGCCGCATCCGCAAGGCGTTCGTCGAAAGCAATCCGCTGTCCGACTACATGCTGCCCGTGGTGTCCCTGGTGAAGGGCCACAAGGTCGATGCACGCCTGAAGGAGCATTTCGGCGACGTGCTGATCGAAGACCTGGAACTGCCCTTCTTCTCCGTGTCCACCAACCTCACGCAGGGCACGTTCCGCGTGCACACGCAGGGCCTGCTGCGCGATGCACTGCGAGCGACCATATCACTCCCCGGCATTCTTCCGCCCGTGGTGTTCGAGAAGCAGGTGCTGGTCGACGGCGCCGTGCTCAACAATTTCCCGGTCGACGTGATGCGCGACATTCACCGCGGCCGCATCATCGGCGTCGACGTGGCGCAGGCGCCGGAGGGTCTCTCTGCCGAGGAATTCACCAACCCACCCGGCTTCTTCGGCTGGACCGCGGCCAACGGCTTTCGAGCTGCGCCTCCGATCGCCAACCTGCTGATGCGAGCCGCAACCGTCAGCATCAATCCCAACGCCCACCGCGGTCTCACCGACATCCTGATCGCGCCCGAGCTGACCGGCATCGAGCTGCGCGACTGGCGCGACTACGACGCCGCTGTCGAAGCCGGCTACAACGACATGAAGCGTGCCCTGGCCGAGCTGAAAGGCCCGCTCGCCGCCATCATCCGCGGCAACGCCGCGGTGGTGGATTAGGCGCTGCCTGGATCACCCGCCGGCGCCTCAGCCTTCGTGAATTCCTTCCAGCCGCCGCCGCGTTCCTGCTGGAAATAGCGGGCGACCGCGCCGCCGTCGGATGCCGTCTTGAACTGCTGGCGCGCCTTGGCGCGCGCCGTCTCATCACCGCCGTCGAACACGACCATGCAGCGCTCGAAACTCACAGCGTCCGCATCCGACCCGTCCAGCAGAAGCGCTACCTTCGCTCCGTTCACCGGCGCGGCTTCGGTCGATAGCAGGACGGGCTGCCTTGCGACGTCCTTCGTGGCGCGGCCATGCGGCAGGAAACTGTCCTCCCGGAACGTCCAAAGCGCGCGATCGAGACGCTCCAGCGTCTCCTCGCGGCCGACCACCAGCACGCGCCATTTGCGATCGAGGCATTTCTCGATCAGCGGAGCGATCGCCGCGTCGAGCGAGGTGTGCTCGATGTGGTAGAACCACCACTCCGCCGGCGCTGCCATCTAGTCCTCGTAGCTGTCGGCGACCAGCCGGTCGAGGATGCGTACGCCCCAACCCGTCGCCCAGGTCGGCTCCAGCGGGTTGTCGTGGCCCGGCCGCCACGCGGTTCCCGCAATATCAAGGTGCGCCCAGGCGCGTCCGTCATCGACGAAACGCTGCAGGAACTGCGCGGCCGTGATCGAACCGGCATTGCCCGCCTGTCCGATGTTCTTCATGTCGGCGACGTCGCTGTCGATCTGCTTGTCGTAGCCGGGCCCGAGCGGCAGTCGCCAGATCGGCTCGCCTTCAGCCTTGCCGGCGGCAGTCAGTTTGGCGACCAGCTCGTCATTGTTCGAGAACACGCCCGCATGCTCGTTGCCGAGCGAGATGATAATCGCGCCCGTCAGCGTCGCGAGGTCGACCATCGCCTTCGGGTTGAACTTCTTCTGCGCGTACCAGAGCACGTCGGCCAGCACGAGGCGGCCCTCGGCGTCGGTGTTCTGGATCTCGATCGTCTTGCCCGCAGCCGCACGCACGATGTCGCCCGGCCGCTGCGCATTTCCATCCGGCATGTTCTCGACCAGGCCGACGAGCCCCACCACGTTCGCCTTCGCCTTGCGCCTGGCCAGCGCCAGCATCGCGCCGACGACGGCGGCCGAGCCGCCCATGTCGCCCTTCATGTCCTGCATGCCGGGCCCTGGCTTCAGCGAGATGCCGCCCGTGTCGAACGTCACGCCCTTGCCGATCAGCGCGAGCGGCGCCGACTTGGCGTTCTTCGAGCCCATCCACTTCATCACGACCAGCCGCGATCCGCGCACCGATCCCTGCCCGACGCCCAGCAGCGAACCCATGCCCAGCTTGGTCATCGCCGCCACGTCCAGCACCTCGATCTCGAGGCCCTGGCCGGCAAGTTCCTGGATGCGCTCGGCATAGCTTTCCGGGTGCAGCACGTTCGGCGGTTCGCTGACGAGATTGCGGGCCAGTTCCACGCCCTCGGCCCGCGCCGCCAGCGGCGCATAGTCCGACCGCGCGCCAGCTGCGGAATCCGACACGATCGACACGGTCGTCAGCGTCGGCTTCTTGTCGGCCTTCAGGGTCAGCCGGTACTGGTCGAAACGATAGGCCGCGAGCCTCGCGCCGAAACCCAGGTGGGCTGCGACGCTGCGGTCGGGGGCTCCCACGATCGACAGCGACTTCGCGCCAGACACCAGCAGCCGCTTCACCAGGCCGCCCGCCGCCCGTTGCCAGCCATTGTCGCTCAGGCCGGCCTTCTTGCCGACGCCGACCAGCAGCACACGCGCCGCATCGCTCCACTCCGGCGCGAGGATCTCGACGATCTGCCCGGCTCCGCCCTTGAACGTCCCGGCCTCGATGGCGCGCTTGAAGGCCGCTTCGCCTGCTTTCTCCAGCCCGCCCGCGAACTCCACACCCTTCTCGCCTTCATACGCGAAATAGGCGGCCGCATCGCCTGTGGGTTCGGCTGTGAACTTGATCTGCATGGGGGAATTAAAGTCCTGAGAATTGGCTACATATGGTCATCGACGAACGCCGCGGACGCCGCTAGCACTGCCCCAGGACCCCGATAACAGCCGGGTCCTGCCGCGGGCGTGATTCACGCCGTCTCCGGGTTCACGCATGTCAGGATTTCAACGCTATCTGTTCCGGAACGTGTTGAGAACCCTCATCGCGATCGTGGCCGGTCTTGCGCTGATCGCCCTGCTTTCGCAAGGCCTGCAGTTGCTGAAAGGGATCGTCGACAACCGGCAGTCGATGCTCGTCTACCTGTGGGTAACCGTGCTGGCGGCGCCGCAGATCATCTCCGTGCTGATGCCGATCGCCATCTTCATCGCCACGGCCGGCGCGCTCAACGTGGCCCATCGCGAGAACGAGATCGTGGTGGCGCAGGCATCGGGCATGTCAAACTGGCAGGTGGCCTCGCCGGTGATGCGGCTCGCGGTCCTAGCCTCAATCCTCCACCTCGGCCTCAATCTCTGGATCCAGCCCGCCGCCTCGCGCGAGCTGCGCGAGACGATGACCAACGCCTCGACCGACATCGCCGCCTCCCTCGTGCGGGAAGGCATGTTCATGACGCACGAGGCCGGCCTCACCACCTTCGCCAGCGGCGTCACCGGCTCACAGATGAGCGGCCTGCTGGTCAGCGACACCCGCAATCCGAACGAGCCGGTCACGTTCTTCTCCAAGACCGCCTTCCTTACCGAGATGGAAGGCGCGCCCGTGCTGGTGCTCAAGGACGGCCAGCGCCAGACGCTGCGCGAGAACGGCGCGATGGAGACCGTCTATTTCGACCAGTCGCCGCTCGACCTCTCGCCTTTCCTGTCAAACCAGAAGGCGCTGATCCTGGAGGAGTCCGACCGTTTCCTGCCGGAACTCTTCTTCCCAGACACGTCGAACTATTACGACCACCAGAACGTCAACATGCTGCTGGCCGAGGGGCACCAGCGCATCTCGGCGCCCCTGCTCAACGTGGCCATGGCCTTGCTGGCGATCTACGCGGTGCTGGGCGGAGACTTCAGCCGGCGCGGCTATTCCATGCGGATCGGTCTCGCCTTCGCCGCGACGCTCATGCTCAGGCTGGCCGCGTTCGGCGCGGTGGCGGCCGGGCGCGACGATCCCAGCCTCAACTGGCTGCAATACGCTCTGCCGATCGTGGTGACCGGCGCCATCTCGTTCTTCTTCTTCGTCAAGACCGGCAAGGCCAAGCACACGCGACGATATGTGACGCTCCGCCAGAAACCGCTGGCCGCCTGACATGGTGACCGCAACATGGTGATCGCCGGCCGCGTCCAGCGCTACATCTTCCGGGAATGCCTCGCCGCGTTCGCCATGACCCTCGGCGTCATCACGCTCGCAATCGTGCTGGTCGATGTGGTGGAACAGACGCGCACCATCGGCAGCCGCACTCAGATCAGCATCTTGACCGCTTTCCAGCTCACCATGATGAAGGCGCCGTATCTCATTCTCGAAACCCTGCCCTTCGCCACGCTGGTTGGGTCGATCCTCGCTTTCACCCAGCTCAGCCGCCGCAGCGAGATTCCCGCCATCCGTGCGGCGGGCGTGTCGGCCTGGCGCTTCCTCGGTCCAGCCATGGCGCTGTCGGTCGTCACCGGCGTGCTGATGGTTACCGTTCTCGACCCGATGTCGACCCGGTTGCGCCAGAGCTTCGAGGACGCGCGCGAACGCCTGATCAACCCGAAGGCCATCAAGGCCGAAGGGGAGCAGGAGGTCTGGCTCAGCCAGGGCGATCTCGCCGCCGGCGCGGTCACCACGGGCGACCTAACGCCCGACGCGCAGGCGATCATTAGCGCTCGCAAGGTCATCGGCCGCGGCGAGGCGCTCGAGGACGTGACGTTCTACTACTTCAAGCCAGGCGCCAAAGGCCTCACGGACCGCGAATTCAACTATCGCATCGACGCGCGCCGCGCTGAATTGAAGTCCGGTTTCTGGCAGCTGACCGATGCGGTCGAGAACCGCGGCGGCGGCGAAGTCCGCCGCAAGGAAGCGATCGCCCTGCCCACCAACCTGCGCGATGACACTCTGGTGCAGCGCTTTGCATCGCCCGATACCATTCCATTCTGGGACCTTCAGAAATTCATCCGCGACGGCAAGAGCGCCGGGATGGAGGTCGACGATTACGTCCTCAAATTTCACACCCTGCTGGCGACACCTGTCTTCATGCTGGCGATGTCGCTGATCGGGGCGGTGGTCTGCCTGCGCCTGGCGCGCTCAGGCGGGCTGTCCCAACTGATCGGGTCAGGCGCGCTGGCGGGCTTTGTCCTCTACTTTGCAACAAGAGTCGCCGCCGGCATGTCATCCTCGGGCGCGATCCCGCCCGAAGCTGCCGCCTGGTGCCCGCCCCTATTCGCCCTTTTTGCCGTACTGACCCTCCTCGCGCACGCTGAGGATGGCTGAGCTTTCCGCCAATCCAGGCCTCCAGGACCACGCTTTCGGGCAAGTCATGCCCCAAAGACATGTTGTGGCGCCGCTGCCGCTAGAACCGGGGCTTTGAGCCTCCGCACGCGTGCCGAGTGGTTCCTTCACTGGACGCTCCTTCCGGCTTTGCGTATCGATCCAGGGGCTGGGAGTCGCTCGCACACTGTCCGCGGGAGACGCGAGGAGAGTAATGGTTCTGCGGCTTACCTGCCTCGCGTCCGCTGTTGTCGCCCTCGCGGGTGCAGCAAACGCGCAGACGCCAACGGTTCAGCCGACACCATCCGAGGCGCCCCTGACGCCAGGGCTGGACGACATCCTCCTCCAGGCCGACACGATCACCGACGACTATGTGAACAAGACCACGGTTGCCGAAGGCAATGTCGAAGTGCGCGCCCGAGGCCGTATCCTGCGCGCCGACAGGTTGATCTTCGACCAGAACAAGCAATCGATCCGCGCCCAGGGCCATGTGCAGATCGTCGATGAATCCGGCGCGGCGCAGTTCGCCGACGAAATCGAGTCCGACGACGAGTTTCTCAACGGTTTCGCGACCAAGTTCTCGGCGCGCCTTGGGGCCAACGCCCAGCTCACCGCCTCCGCCGCCGTCCGCACGGACGGCGTACGCAATGCGCTCGAACAAGTTGTCTATTCCGGCTGCCCCGCATGCGAAGGCGACAATCCGACCTGGCAGCTTCGTTCACGCGTGGCCGAACAGAACACCGAGACGCAGATGATCTCCTACCAGGACGCCGTCCTGGAGATCAAAGGTATCCCCGTCCTCTATGTCCCATGGTTCGCTCACGCCGACCCGACATCCAAGCGCCGCACCGGCCTCCTGGCGCCCGAGGACATCGGTGTCTCGTCGAAGATCGGCCCCTTCTTCGAGCAGCCCTATTACATTGCTCTTTCGCCCTATTCGGACATGACCATCAGCACCCTGCTGTCGCAGGAAGTCACGCCGCTCATCAAGGTCGACTACCGCAAGCGCTTCTTCTCTGGCTTTGTCGATTTCCAGAGCAGCTTCACCTACGAGAACGAGTTCGACAGCGACGGCAACAAGTTCGGCGACGACACCTGGCGCAGCCACCTCTATGGGATGGGCAGGTTCGCGATCAACCAGGACTGGCAATGGGGCTTCGGCGTCGAGCGCCAGACCGATGACCTCTACGACCAGCGCTACGATATCGACGGCGAGGACGACCTGCGCGGCCTGTTCGCCAGCCAGCCACGCCAGCTGCTGAGCCAGATCTACACAACCGGCCAGTCGGAGGACTTCTATCTCGAGGCAGGCGCCTATGTGTTCCAGGGCCTGCGATTGGGCGACGATGACGCGCGCTTCCCGAAGGTCGCGCCCGCCCTGTTCGCGGAGAAAGTGTTCGATCTCGGCGAGGCGGGGCAGATCTCGACCGACTTCAGCGCCGTCGGCCTGTTCCGCGACGCTGTCGAAACGCGGCCGACCGGCGAGATGCTGCTCGATACGGCCCGCGCCACTGCGAGGGCGGACTGGGGCTCCCAGTATATCGTCGGGCCCGGCCTCGTGGTTGAACCCTTCGCGCAGGGCCGCGGCGACGCCTACCATTTCGACACAGGCGGCGCGACCGGCAAGCAGGACATCACCCGCTTCCTCGGCGTCGCCGGCGCGCAGGTCAGCTATCCCTTCATGCGCCGCGGCGCGAACACGACCATCATCGTCGAGCCGATCGCGATGGTCGCCTACGGCACGCCCGACGCCAACAATGACGGCATCCCCAACGAGGACTCGCTGGTCTTCGAGGCCGACGAGAGCAACCTTTTCAAGCCCAATCCCAACAGCAACTACGACCTCTGGGAAGGCGGCGCCCGGGCCTCGGTCGGACTCTCCGCCACGGCCCAGATCGGCAAGGACGTCGAACTCTCCGCCCTGTTCGGCCGGCGCTGGCGCGAGGACGCCGATCCCGCCTTCAACAATCTCAGCAATCTCTCCGGCGAGAAGTCCGACTATGTCGCCTCGGTGAAGCTGGATCTGGGCCCGTCCTTCTCGCTGGGCTCGCGAATGCGCATGGACGACAGTTTCGAGATCAACCGCATCGACCTCAACGCCCACGCCGATTTCTGGCGCCTGAAGGGCGACGCCCGCTATTTCAAGGTCGCCGAGAACGCCTCGGGAGTTAAGGACGAAGGCATCATCTGGAACGGCTCGTTCAAGCTGACCGACCATTTCTCGGCTATCGCCCAGCAGCAGCGCAACATCGCCCTCGACGAGAACATCCGGGTCTCGCTGGGCCTCGCCTACCGCGACGACTGCTCGTTTTTCGCCATATCCTATGAACGCTCCGGCGGCCGCGACCGGACCCTGGGCCCGTCCGAATCGATCCGCTTCCAGTTCGTGCTCACCGGCCTTGGCGGCGTTTCGGACTCTGACACTGACTGATCGTTCCAGCCGGCCCCAAAACCCTCGCCAAACGCGATCGGGGCGGGACGAATTGCCCCGGCTGCGCACGTCTACTCGCAAACCGCGCCGACCTTCGGTATATCGCGGGAAATGCCATGTTTTTGCCCGATCCTGTCCGCAGGGTCAGGCATTCCTGCCAGGTGACCGAATGAACCGTCAGTTCCTGACAAATCTTGCAACGGGCCTTGCGTCCGGGCTTGCCGCCGCGGCGTTTTTCGCCGTTTCAGCAACGGGCCAGACGCCCCCGCAGGCCCCGCGGGCCGGCACTGCGCCGCAGGGCCAGGCGATCGATGGCGTGGTCGCGCTGGTCAATGGCGAGTTGATCTCGCAGTGGGATGTACGCAATCGCATGCGCATGCTGCTGATGTCCTTCCCCGGCAAGCCGGACCAGCGCATCCTCCAGGAAGTCCAGCGCGAGGCCATCGACACGCTGATCGACGAGAAAATCCAGATCCAGGAATTCACCGAGCTCGCCAAGGGCCAGAAGATCGAAGACGAGGAAGTCGATGAGGAAATCGGCCGCCTCGCCCAGCAGAACCGCCTGACAGCCGCGCAGTTTACACAGCAGTTCACCGAAAGCGGCGCCAACATCCAGACACTGCGCGACCAGATCCGGGCCGACATCGCCTGGCGCGCCTTGATCGGCGGGCGCTACGGCAAGTCCGTCCGCGTGTCCGAGATGCGCGTCGACGAGACGATGGAACGCATCAAGGAAAGCCTCGACAAGCCGCAATACCGCGTCGCCGAGATTTTCCTGTTCGCCCCCGACCAGGCCTCGCGCGAGAACGCGCGCACCCGCGCCGATGCGCTGATCGAACAGATCAACAAGGGCGCCAAGTTCGAGAACGTCGCTCGCCAGTTCTCCGCCGCGCCGTCGGCGGCCCAGGGCGGCGACCTGAGCTGGCTCACCCTCGGCGACCTGCGCCCCGAAGTGGCCGCAGCAGTCCAGAAGGCCGGCGAGCCGCCGATGATGCTTCCGCCCATCGACAGTGATGGCGGCATCTACCTGATCGCCCTGCTCGGCAAGCGCGATCCGTCGCAGATCACCGCCTCGTTCAACCTGAAGCAGGTCGTGGCTACGGGCGACAGCGCAGGCGCCCTGCTCCAGCAGGTCAAGACCAAGGCCAAGACCTGCGCCGAGGTCGACGCAGCGGTGAAAGACGTCCAGGGCGTCAGCGCCACCGACCTCACGGACATCGCGATGACGCAACTTAAGCCGGAACTGCGCGCGGTGCTGGAGCCGCTGCAGGCGGGCGGGTCAACCGACATTCTCGAAGTCGGCGACAATGCCGGGAAAATGGCCTTCTACGTCTGCGAGCGCAACGCGGCGGGCAATGAACTTCCCTCGCGCGAGGAACTCCGCGGCCGCCTGCTCGACGGCGAGATCGCGATGATCCGCGAGCGCTACCTGCGCGACCTGAAGCGCGAGGCCACGATCGAGCGGCGCTAGGCGATGGCGGGGGCGCTTCCACTCGCCGTCACCATGGGCGACCCGGCTGGCGTCGGCCCGATCATCACCTGGAAGGCCTATGAGGCCTTCCGCGTCCGCTCGGCCACCTTCTTCACCGTCGCCGATCCGCGCGTGCTGGACGCGGCCCGCCCCGCCTCCAGCCTGCACTATCCCATCAAGCTGATCGCCTCGGCCGCCGAGGCCGCCGCCGCCTTCACCGAAGGCCTCCCGGTGATGCCGATCACGTCTCCCGTACCGAGGCCGGGCTCGCCCGATCCGGACACGGCCACCGCCGTCCTTGGCTCTATCCGCCTGTGCGTCATGCACGTGCAGTCCGGCAAGGCGGCCGCCGTCGTTACCAATCCCATCGCCAAGGCGCTGCTCTACCGAGCCGGCTTCAAACATCCCGGTCACACCGAGTTCCTCGCCGAGCTCGCGGCAAGCGGCGGACCGGCCCCGCGACCGGTGATGATGCTGGTCGGCGGCGGCTTGCGCGTCGCCCTCGCGACCATCCACCGGCCTCTTGCGTCCGTGCCCGGCGCGCTGACGACTGACCTCATCGCCGAGGTCGGCGTCATCGTGAACGGCGCGCTCAAGCGGGATTTCGGCCTGGCCCGCCCGCGCATTGGCCTGTGCGGCGTCAACCCGCATGCGGGCGAAGACGGCGAGATCGGCCGTGAGGAAATCGAGATCGTCAATCCCGCGGCCGCTCGCCTGCGCGCCCAGGGGATCGACTGCAGCGACGCTCGTCCCGGCGACACCATTTTCCGCGAGGCGCTGGATGGCCGCTTCGACGGCGTGATCGCCATGTTCCACGACCAGGGCCTGATCCCCGTGAAGACGCTCGACATGTGGGGCGGCGTCAACGTCACGCTCGGCCTGCCCTTCATCCGCACCTCGCCCGACCATGGCGTCGCCTACGACGCCGCCGCCAGTGGCAACGCCCGTCCCGACAGCCTGATCGCCGCGCTCGACCTCGCCGGCCAGATGGCGCGGGCGCGGGCGGCTCAATGAGCGGCCTGACTCCCGGCGCGCCAAGGAAGGCGCTGGGCCAGCATTTCCTGTTCGACGCCGCGTTGCTGAGACGCATCGCTATCGCCGGCGGCCCGGTTGAAGGCAGGACGGTGCTTGAAATCGGCCCCGGCCCCGGAGGCCTCACCCGCGCGCTGCTCGACGCCGGAGTCGGCAAGCTGATCGCCGTCGAACTCGACGACCGTTTCGCGGACGGCCTCGAAGCCTGGCCCGAAGTCACGTCCGGCCGGCTCGCCGTGGTGCGAGGTGATGCACGCGAGATGGACGAACCCCGTATCATCGCGAAATATGGCGGGGCCGAGCCCGTCATGATCGTCGGCAACCTTCCCTACAATGTCGGGACGCCGCTGGTGGTGAAATGGCTGAAAGCTGGGCCATGGCGCGGCCCCATGGTGCTGATGTTCCAGAAGGAAGTCGCGCTGCGCATCTGCGCCACTCCCGGCGAGGATCACTATGGCCGCCTCGCCGTCCTCACCCGCGCCGCGATGAAGCCAAAAATCGCCATGACGATTCCGCCCGGCGCGTTCCGCCCTCCTCCCAAGGTCGAGAGCGCCGTCGTTGTCCTCACGCCGCTCCCGGCCGGCGAGGAGTTCGACGACCTTGAAGCCCTCGAAACCCTTACAGCCGCCGCTTTCGGCCAGCGCCGCAAGATGCTCCGGGCCGCACTCAGGTCGCTAACGGGCGGCGCCGATGCGTTGGAGGCGGCCGGCATAGACCCCACCCGCCGCGCCGAGACGCTGACCCAGGCCGAGTTCCGAAGGCTGGCAAGGGCGTGGCAAGCTGGGGCCGGCAATCGCTGAGTAGGTAGACCCCGGCTAAATTTCAGCGGAGCGTCGGGAGACCGCCTGGCTCTGTCTGGATACAGCGCCCGGCGCTCCTCCTTGACGGGCTGGCGGCGCGCACCTTCAGCTCGTCGCGCTGCCGCTCTGCGTCTTGGTTGCGAGGCCGACGTCCTTGAGCAGCTGGTCGACCATGATGCCCATCGAGGCGCGCGTGCGGCGGATCCGCTCCATCATCAGGATGGCGCGCAGCTCGGCGAAGGCCGTGTCGAGATTGTCGTTGATGATGGCGTAGTCGTATTCGCCCCACCGCAAGATATCCTGCCCCGCGCCGGCGAGCCGCGACTGGACGATCTTCGCATCCGACCCGGGCCGGCCTTCCAACCGTTGCTTCAGTTGTGCGATCGACGGCGGCAGGATGAACACCGAGCAAACATCGCCGGGCCGGATCGTTTTCAGCGCCCGGGCGCCCTGCCAGTCGACATCGAACACGACATCCGTTCCGGAAACGAGGCGGGTCTCAACCTCGCTGCGCGGCGTGCCATAGAAATTCTTGAACACCTTGGCCCATTCCAGGAACTCGTCGCGGTCGATCATCTCCTGAAATTTTTCCTGGGAGACGAAATGATAGTCGACGCCATTGGCCTCGCCCGGCCGCGACGGTCGCGTGGTCGCCGAGATCGACAGCTGCACGCCGGGAACTTCTGTGATCAGCCGCCGGCACAGCGTCGTCTTCCCCGCCCCCGAAGGGCTGGAAATCACGAACATCACGCCGCGCCTTGGCCTTTCCGGAGGACGTTCACTCGACATTCTGAACCTGCTCCCGGAACTGGTCGATCAACGTTTTCAGCGCCAAGCCTGTATTCGTCAGCTGAAGACTGGCCGATTTTGAGCACAGCGTATTTGCTTCCCGGTTAAGCTCCTGACACAAAAAGTCCAGCTTCCGCCCCGCTGCCTCGCCGGACTTCAGGATATCCCGCGCGGATTTGAGGTGGGCGGAGAGGCGGTCGAGTTCTTCGCGCACATCGGCACGCGACGCCATCAGCGCCACCTCCTGCGCCACACGATCCGCATCGATCGCCGTATCCTTCGCCACCTCCGCCACACGCACCCTCAACCTGTCGCGCACCAGATCCACCTGCACGGCCGCATGCGCGCCCGCCGCCGCGACCAGCACGTCCGCCTCGCTTAGCATCTTCACGAACAGCGCACCCAGCGCCTCCCCCTCCTTCACCCGCGCCGCCGCCAGCATCTCCAGCGCCGGCTCCAGCCCCGCCAGCAGATCCTTCACCACTCCCTCGTCCACACCCCCACTCGCACCGCACCCGCACGCGCAGCACCACGCACGACGCCGTTCGCATTCAGCAACCCGTCCAGCCGCGCCGGCGCCAGGCGCGCGCTCGCCCAGTTACGCGACAGGCGCGCCAGACGAGCCAGTTCGCGCGTGTCGATGTTGACCGCGCCCGCATCCCTGACGAAATCGATGCGAAGCTGGAGCTGGAAGCTGCCGCGCTGGAAGCGATCCTTCACGCGGCGGCGCGCCTCGAAGTCCACCGCCTCGCAGCCCGGCGGCAGGTTTGTGCGCAGGTCGACCGCCTTGCCGTTAACGGAACGCACCTCCCACGCCCACGCGCCCCAAGCCGCCTGGCCCTGGGCCCGCCCGAATCCCGTCATGCCCCGGATCATGCCCGCCCCGCCGCTCGTCCAAGTGTAGGCGATATCATGGTTTGGGCTTGGCGGCAGGCTTGCCCGCCGGCTTCGGCGGCGGTGCGTTGGCTGCGTCGCGCCGCCGTTCGAATTCCCGGTACTTGGCCACGTTCTTCAGGTGTTCGGCAAAGGTCGACGCGAACATCGACCGCCCTGCGCCGTCGGCGACGAAATAGTAGTGATCGGACTGCGGCGGGTTCAGCACCGCCTTGATCGATTCCGTGCCCGGATTGCAGATCGGCGTCTTCGGCAATCCGTCGATCTGGTAGGTGTTCCACTCGGTCTTCTGGGCCCGCTCGCTGATCCGTATGCCGTGGCCGAGCGGCACGCCGCGCGTGAGGCCATAGACGATGGTGGGATCGCTCTCCAGCCGCATCGGCTTGCGCAGGCGGTTGACGAACAGCGAGGCCACCAGCGGCCGCTCCTCGGGCAGGCCGGTCTCGTTCTCGACGATGGAGGCGAGGTTGATTGCGTCTTCCTTGGTCTTGAACGGCAGGCCCGGCTGCCGGTTCGGCCACAGTTCGGCGAGCAGGTCCTGTTGCGCCTTGATCGCGCGCTGGACGACGGACTCGATCGTGTCGCCGCGATGGACGACATAGCCGCCGGGCAGCATGACGCCTTCTGCCGGCACAAGCGGCGGCTCGCCGGTAAGCTTCATGGAAGCCGCGGCGTCGCCCTCGCCCTTCCATTCATTGTCCGCCAGCAGCTTGATGATCATGGCGCTGGTCAGGCCCTCGGGAATGATCGCCGTGTATTGCAGGGACTTGCCGCTCTCGAGCAGCGCCACCACATCCTTCAGGCTCGCGGCGGAGGGGACGGCATATTCGCCGGCCTTCAGCGTCACCTTCTCAGCGCCCGGCATCATGTCGAGCGCACGCAACGCCGTGCGGAACTGGAACTCGTCCTCGATCGCGCCGGCTTCCTTCAGCTTCGTCGCAATCGCCTGCGCGTTCGACCCTTTGGGAATAGTGACGATGCGTGGCGCGCCATCCGGCGTCGCGGGCCCGGCCAGGGTGTAGAGATGCTGGCCGTAGAACCACAGCCCGCCCGCGCCCGCGCCAACAAGCAGCAACAGCACAAACAGAAAGCCGAACAGCTTCCCCACGGCGACTCAACTCCTGGACTTGTCTCTCACCGGCCTGTGCAGCTTGCGCGATCAGGCGCCGGCTTTCAACTCACGGCTTTCAGCACCACGGCCGCGTTGGTTCCCCCGAAGCCAAAGGAATTGCTGATGGCCGCACGTACCGGTTTCTTCACGGCCTTGTGCGGGGTCAGGTTGATCGGCGTCTCGAAGCTGGGATTGTCGAGGTTCAGCGTCGGCGGGATCACCCCGTCGCGGATCGCCAGCACCGAGAAGATCGCCTCCACGGCCCCGGCGGCGCCGAGCAGGTGGCCGATGGCCGATTTGGTCGAGGACAGGTGGACTTTTGACGCGGCATTGCCGAGCACGCGCTCTACCGCCCGAACTTCGATCTCGTCGCCGGCAGGCGTCGAGGTGCCGTGGGCGTTCACATAATCGATCTCGGATGCATCCAGCCCGGAACGCTTGAGCGCCGTGCGCATCGCACGCTCGCCGCCATTGCCGGTCTCGTCCGGCGAGGTGATATGGAACCCGTCGCCGGTCAGGCCATAGCCGACGACTTCGGCATAGATTTTCGCGCCGCGCCTCTTCGCATGCTCGTACTCTTCCAGCACGACAATGCCGGCGCCTTCGCCCATCACGAAGCCGTCGCGATCCTTGTCATAGGGCCGCGACGCCCGGGTCGGCGTGTCGTTGAAACTGGTCGACATGGCGCGGCAGGCGATGAAGCCGGCAACGCCGATGCGGCATACAGAGGCCTCGGTCCCGCCCGCCACCATCACGTCGGCATCGCCATACTGGATCAGCCGCGCGCCATCGCCGATCGCGTGAGCGCCGGTGGCGCAGGCCGTAACCACCGAATGGTTGGGGCCCTTGAGGCCGTGCTTGATCGAAACCTGACCCGAAGCGAGGTTGATCAGGGCGCTCGGAATGAAGAACGGCGATATCCGCCGCGGTCCCTTTTCGTGGAGTTCCACAGCCGTCGCCGCGATGGTCGACAGGCCGCCAATGCCCGAGCCGATGATGACGCCGGTGGCGCAGCGGTCCTCGTGGCTTTCAGGCTTCCATCCGGAATCCGCCAGCGCTTCGTCCGCCGCCGCCATCGCATAGAGGATGAACTCATCGACGCGGCGCAGTTCCTTGGGCGACATCGTCTTTTCGGGATTGAAGCTGTCCGGATCGTCGGCCTTGCCGCCGCCACGGCCCGTCACCCAGGGCACCTGGCCCGCGATCTTGCACCCGAGGTCTGAGGCGTCGAAGATGTCGATGGGGCCAAGGCCGGACTCGCCAGCAATCAGCTTCCTCCACGACGCCTCAAGCCCGTTGGCCAGTGGAGTCACGAGTCCCATGCCAGTGATGACGACACGCCGCATTCAGGGCTCCGGGCCGAGGCGGCCCCTGTCAGACGCGTTCCTTGATGAAGCGGACGGCGTCGCCGACCGTTCCAATCTGTTCCTGGACATCGTCCGGGATCTCGATGCCGAACTCTTCCTCGAACGCCATCACGAGTTCCACGAGGTCGAGTGAGTCTGCCCCCAGATCGTCGATGAAGCTCGCCTTTTCATTGACCTTCTCGGCGTCCACTTCCAGGCGCTCGACCACGATTTTCTTCACGCGCTCGACAACGTCGGACATGTCATTCCCTTCCAGTACTCAGGGCCCGGCGTGGACCGGAAATTCCCTCGTTGCGGCGCGGTAACACGCCTGAATTTCTTTGACCAGATAGCAGTATTACAGACAATCGCTAGATCATGGCCATCCCGCCGTTCACGTGCAGGGTCTGCCCTGTAACGTAAGCGGATTCATCCGACGCCAGATAGAGCGCTGCGGCGGCTATATCCGCCCCGGAGCCCAACCTTCCGGCCGGAATTCCCTTGAGAAGCGACTCTTTCTGGTCGTCCTTCAGGACATCGGTCATGGCCGTGGCGATGAACCCGGGCGCGATGCAGTTGACCGTGATGTTGCGGCTGGCGACTTCGGCCGCCAGGGACTTCGAGAACCCGATCATGCCCGCCTTGGACGCCGCATAGTTCGTCTGTCCGGCATTGCCGGTCACTCCGACCACGGAGGTGATTCCGATGATCCGGCCGTGCCGGCGCTTCATCATCCCGCGCATGGCGGCCCGCGCCAGGCGGAAATAGGCGCCCAGGTTGACGGCCAGGACCTGTTCCCAGTCCTCGTCCTTCATCCGCATCAGTAGGCCGTCTTTCGTGAGGCCGGCGTTGGAGACCAGGATGTCCAGCCCGCCCAGCTTTTCCTCGGCCTGCCCGACCAGAGCTGCCGTCGCCGCAGCGTCCGAGAGGTTGCAGGGCAGGATCACAGAGTTGGGGATGTCGGCCGCCGCCTTTTCGAGCGCCTCCACCCGGGTGCCCGACAGCGCGACCTTCGCGCCTGCGTCCGAGAGCGCCTTGGCGATAGCGCCGCCGATGCCGCCTGAAGCGCCGGTGACGAGGGCGAGACGGCCTGTGAGGTTGAACATCGAATCTCTCCACCGCTCGTCCCGACAAAAGTCGGGATCCAGGGCCGCCGGAGAGCCTTTTCGAGAATTCCGGCTTCAGCCCAAAATCCGTACCTGTCTCACCTTCCGCCCCGGATCCCGACTTTCGTCAGGACGAGCGGTGATGGGTCCGCGCCCGCCAACATCTAACCCAGACTCTTCGCAAATGCCTCAAGATCGGCGGGCGCGTTGAGCGCGACCGTGGCGGCTTCCGGCGCGTTGCGTTTGACCATGCCGGAGAGCTGCCTGCCTGCGCCGGTTTCGACGAACGTGGTGACGCCGCCGCCCTGTCCGGATCCGGCAGCCATCCACTGGATGGATTCGCGCCAGCGCACCCGACCGGTGATCTGCTCGACCAGGAGACGGCGGATATCGGCGGGAGCATCGACCGGACGCGCCGTCACGTTGGCGACCACGGGAACGACCGGCTTGTTGATCGTCGCGCTCGCCAGCGCCTGCTCCATGGCGACGGCAGCCGGCGCCATCAGCGGAGAATGGAACGGAGCCGACACCGGCAGCGAAATGGCTTTGACGCCCTTGGCCTTGGCCGCGGCGACCGCGGCCTCGACGCCTGCCTTCGAGCCCGAGATCACCACATTGCCGGCATTGTTGTCGTTGGCGACCACGACCGTGCCGGCGGCCGAGCCTTCCAGTGCAATGATTTCCGCGATCTCGACATCGACCTTGCCGATCAGCGCCGCCATGGCGCCGGTTCCGGCCGGGGCGGCCGCCTGCATCGCCTGACCGCGCTTGCGCAGCAGCTTCGCCGCATCGCTCACCGAAAGAGAACCGGCGGAGGCCAGCGCCGAATACTCGCCCAGGGAATGACCCGCCACGAATGCCGCGCGCGAAATCCTGACGCCGAAGCCGGATTCCAGCGCCCGCACCGCCGCCAGGCTCACCGCCATCAGCGCGGGCTGGGCGTTTGTGGTCAGCGTCAGCTCTTCAATCGTCCCGCCCCAGATCAGCGCGGAGAGTTTTTCACCGAGCGCGGCGTCAACTTCGTCGAACACGGCCTTTGCGGCGGGAAACGCGTCCGCCAGTTCCTTGCCCATGCCGACGGCCTGGCTGCCCTGGCCGGGGAAGATGAAGGCGATGCGGGACATGTTTGCCTCGAGAATCGGGGCTCAAACGGATGCAGTGTCGTAGAAACTAGGCCAGCCGGGCGCAAGAGACACTGATTTTGATCGGGTCTGGGCATGGCTTGGCACACGGTCGGGGTTGATTGACCCGATTTTGCTGTATCTACCCCCCTTCGCAAAGAGAGGCGGTCCCAAGGCCCATCCGGGCGCGCGGGATCCATCGTGGGCAGTCCGCCCTTCGGACTGCGCGCGCCGCCCCTCGCAGAAGGGATGAAAAATGCCGTTTTACGAACACGTGGTCGTCACGCGACCCGATATTTCCCCACAACAAGTCGACGCGCTGGTGGAAGACATCACCAAGATCGTCACCGAGCGCAAGGGAAAGGTCTCCCGGACCGAGTACTGGGGCCTGCGCAACCTAGCCTACCCGATCAAGAAGTCGCGGAAGGCTCACTACTCGCTCATCAACATCGATGCGCCGGGCGATGCGATCCACGAACTGGAGCGCCGTCACCGCATCAACGAGGACGTGCTGCGCTTCCTCACCGTCAAGGTGGACAAGCTCAGCGAAGAACCCTCGCCCGTGATCGCCCGCAAGGACCGTGAAGACCGCGGCCGTCGCGATGAAGGCGGCTTCGGAGGCGGTGGCGGCTTCGGCGGCGGACGTGACCGCGGCGGCTTCGGCGACCGCGACCGCGGCGACCGTCCCCCGCGCGAAGACCGCGGCGACCGTCCCCCCCGTCCGCCGCGTGACCGGTAGGAGCACCGACAATGGCACAACAGAAAGTCAACATCGCCAACCTGCCCTCGCGCCGCCCGTTCGGCCGCCGGCGCAAGGTTTGCCCGTTCTCCGGCGCGAACGCTCCGCCGCTGGACTACAAGGACGTCAAGCTTCTGCAGCGCTACATCTCGGAGAAGGGCAAGATCGTTCCTGCCCGCATCACCGCCGTGTCGGCAAAGAAGCAGCGCCTGCTCGGCCAGGCCATCAAGCGTGCGCGACACCTGTCGCTCCTGCCGTATCTCGTGAAGTAGGAGGGAACATCCCATGGAAGTCATCCTCCTCGAACGTGTCGAGAAACTGGGCGGCATCGGCGACGTGGTGCGCGTGAAGAACGGGTTCGCCCGGAACTTCCTGCTCCCGCAGCACAAGGCCCTGCTCGCGACCGACGCCAACAAGGCCCGGTTCGAGCGCGAGCGCGTGGCCATCGAGGCCCGCAACGAAAAAGCCCGCGAAGCAGCCCAGGCCGACGGCAAGTCGCTCGAAGGCGCAACCTATGTGCTGATCCGCCAGGCCGGCGAAACCGGCCAGCTCTATGGATCGGTCGCGGCCCGCGACATCGCGGAAGCCGCCGCAGCCGCAGGCCACAAGATCGAGCGCAAGCACGTGGCTCTCAACCAGCCGATCAAGACGATCGGCATGCACGAGATCGTCATCCGCCTGCACCCGGAAGTCTCGTTCAAGCTGAACATCAACGTCGCCCGCTCGCCGGACGAAGCTGAGCGTCAGGCCAAGGGCGAGAACGTCATCGAGTCGCTCAAGGCCGCCGACAAGGCGCAGGACGACGAACAGGCCAAGGAACTCTCCGCCGCCGCCGCTTCGGCAGCGCAAGACCGCGGCCCGGTCGACGCCTGATCAGATCTGGACGTGGAACGAGAAAAGGGAAGCCGGACGGCTTCCCTTTTTTGTTTGGTCCGTCAGCCGACACGAATTCCCTGCAAAATGTGATCGGTTGAGCGGAATACCCCGTCCAACCGAATGCTCATGCACAGCGACAAGCAAGCCGTGGATATCCTAGAATCAAGCCGCGATTCACAGGAGCGATGGGTCTAGAGACAACCCATGCCGAAGGACCACGATAACGGGGCGCAGAACCCTCCGCCGCATAACCTCGCCGCCGAAATGGCGGTGCTGGGCGCGATCCTGTTTGACAACAATGCCCAGCAGCGCGTGGCCGATTTCCTCAAGGCGCGCGACTTCTATGCGCCGGCCAACAGCGCGATCTTCCAGGTGCTCGACACGCTGATCGCGGCCGGCAAGGTCGCCGATGGCGTCACTCTGCGCGAACATTTCGAGCGCGATGGCCAGCTCCAGGAGATCGGCGGCGGGCGCTATCTCGCCGACCTGCTCGAGTCCGCGGCCTTCGGCCCGGAGATCCTCGACTACGCGCACCTGATCCACGACCTCGCCCTGCGCCGCGAGCTGATCCAGATCGGATCGGAGATCGTGCAGAGGGCCAACAAGCCCGAGATCGACGAACCCGGCGAACGCCAGATCGAGGCGGCGGAGAAAAGCCTGTTCGCGCTCGCCGAACGCGGCGCGGGCAACCAGGGCTTCCACACATTCTCGTCCGCCCTCGCCCAGTCGATCCGCACGGCGACACTGGCCTACAAGCGCGATGGCAAGATCGCCGGCGTGGCGACCGGCCTCGATGAACTCGACCGGCTGCTCGGCGGACTGCACAAGTCCGACCTCGTCATCCTCGCCGCGCGACCCTCGATGGGCAAGACGGCGCTAGCGGTCAACATCGCCTATCACGCGGCCAAACAGTGCCAGCGTTCGGTCGGCCCCAACGGCCAGATGAAGACCGACGATGGCGCTGTGGTCGGCTTCTTCTCGCTGGAGATGTCGTCCGACCAGCTTGCCAATCGCGTGCTCGCCGACATCGCTGATGTGCCGTCCGACAGGATCCGCGGCGGCGACCTGACGCCATCCGACTACGAGCGCATTCGCGAGGCCGCGATCGAACTCGAAGGCCTGCCCTTCTACATCGACGACATGGGGGCGATCTCGATTTCGCAGATCGCAGCGCGGGCGCGGCGGCTTCAGCGCACAGTCGGACTCGACCTCCTGGTGATCGACTATCTCCAGCTCATCACGCCGTCCGGCACGCGCAGGAATGACGGCCGCGTGCAGGAAGTGACCGAGATAACAAAGTCGCTCAAGGCGCTCGCCAAGGAGCTGCAGATCCCGGTGGTCGCGCTGTCGCAGCTCTCGCGCCAGGTCGAGAACCGCGAGGACAAACGGCCTCAGCTCGCCGACCTTCGCGAATCCGGCTCCATCGAGCAGGATGCCGACGTGGTGATGTTCATCTATCGCGAAGCCTACTACCTCGAACGCCTGGAGCCGGATGTGGGCGATCCGCGCCATGGCGAGTGGAAAGACCTGATGGCCGCCAAGTACAACACGGCGGAGATCATAATCTCGAAACAGCGCCACGGCGCCATCGGCAAGGTCGAAGTCGGCTTCAGCCCCAAGCGCGTACGCTTTACCAACCTGGACCGCCGGTATTCTGTCACCGATACCCGCGAGTAGGCTTTTCGGCCCCGCCAAAAACCTCTAGCCAAAGCGCATGTCGCAACCCCGCCTCGACATCGACCTGGGCGCCATCGCAGGCAACTGGCGCATGTTCGCCCGGCGCGCCCATCCGGCGAATGCGGCGGCCGTGGTCAAGGCGGACGCCTACGGCGTTGGCGCGGCGAAGGCGGGTCCGGCGCTGGCAAAGGCCGGATGCACACGCTTCTACGTCGCCTGGCCGCACGAGGGCGCGGCGCTGCGCAAGGCGCTCGGCGCCGGCCCTGAGATCGCTGTCTTCCACGGACCTACGGACGACATGCTCGAAACCTTTGAGGCGCACGACCTCGAGCCCGTGCTCAACTCGCTGGCCCAGATCGACCTCTGGATGTCGAGCCGGCTGGCGCGCCGCCGCGCCTCGCTGCATCTCGACACCGGCATGAACCGTCTTGGCGTGGCACAGCCGCAATGGGCCGACGCCGCGCGCAAATTCCCGAAGCCGCATCGCCTCATCAGCCATCTGGCCTGCGGTGACGAGGCCGGCCATCCGATGAACATGCGCCAGCTTGGGCTGTTCGAGCGCGCTCGGCCGCTGTGGCCCATTGCACCGCGCAGCCTCTCGGCCACGGGCGGCGCTTATCTCGGCCCGGAATTCGCCATGGACGAAGTCCGACCCGGCATCGGCCTCTATGGCGGCGGTCCGGCGCCGGATGAGGATGCTCCAAAGACAGTGGTCACGCTTTCGGCGCCCATCCTCCAGGTTCGCACCGTCCGCGCCGGCGAAACCGTCGGCTATGGCGCCACATGGGAGGCGATGGGCGACATGCAGCTCGCGACCGTGGGGCTCGGATACGCCGATGGTTTCTTGCGCGCCGCGTCGAACCGGGGCATGGCCGTGATCCACGGGGTAAAGCGACCCATCCTGGGTCGTGTATCGATGGACCTGATCGTGATCGACGTGACCGCATTGTCTGTCTCGCCCGGGGATGACATCGAGTTTCTGGGGCCCGACTTGCCCCTGGCGGAGGTCGCCGGATCCATGAACACGATCGACTATGAAATCCTGACGCGCCTCGGCGCCCGGCTCGAGCGTCGCTATGCGGGGGGCGAATGACGGCCGAGACCGCGCCCGACCAGGCCAGGGACAATCCGATCGCCCGACCCTTTCGGCTGATTGGCCGCACCGTGCTGGCCGCGTTCCGCGAGGTGGGCCGCATCTCGGTGTTTGCCGCGCGGGTGCTGGCCGCCTGCGTGACCCCGGTGATCTACCTCCGCGAGGTGGGCCGGCAGTGTGTGAAGATCGGTTTCTTCTCGCTGCCCGTCGTCGGCCTTACCGCCGTATTCATCGGCGCAGCGCTGGCGCTCAACATCTATGTCGGCGGATCGCGCTTCAATGCCGAGCAGTTCGTGCCGAACATCGTCGTGCTGGGCATAACGCGTGAACTGGGGCCAGTGCTCGCAGGCCTGATGCTGGCGGGCCGCGTCAGCGCCGGGATCGCAGCGGAGATCGGCGCGATGCGCGTGACCGAACAAATCGACGCGCTGCTGACGCTCTCTGCCAGACCCGAACGCTATCTCTACGCGCCGCGTGTGATTGCAGCGACGCTGACCCTGCCGCTGCTCGTGCTGGTCGCCGACACGATCGGCGTGATGGGCGGATACCTCGTCGGCGTCGGCACGCTGGATTTCTCCGGCTCGCTCTATCTGCGCAATACCTGGCAGTTCGTGACCGGCAACGACATCTGGTCCGGCGTCATCAAGGCGGCCTTCTTCGGCGCCATCATCGCGATCATGGGTTGCTATCAGGGCGACCGCTCCAAGGGCGGGGCCGGCGGCGTTGGCCGCGCCGCGACGCTGGCCGTGGTCGGCGCGGCAGTTCTGATTCTTGCCAGCAACTATGTGCTGACCTCGATCTTCACGAGGATTGGCCTGTGACAAGCCCGATTGCGAGCGCGCCGATCCTGGAACTCAGGAACGTGCACAAGGGCTTCGGCGACAACCAGGTGCTGCGCGGCGTCGACCTCATGGTTGCGCCGGGCCAGTCGCTGGTGATCATCGGCGGCTCCGGCACCGGAAAGTCGGTGACGATCAAATGCGCGCTCGGCCTGATGGCGCCGGACCAGGGCGACGTGCTGTTCGACGGCAAGCTTGTCGACGGCAAGCACGCCATCGAGGCCGCGCGCCGCCGCACCGGCATGCTGTTCCAGGGCGGCGCCTTGTTCGACAGTCTCACCGTCTGGGAAAATGTCGCCTTCGCGCTGATCTATCGCGACGGCGCCTCCCGCGCCGACGCGAAGCAGCGCGCCATCGAGACGCTAGCGAAAGTCCGCCTCGGCGCGACGGCAGCCGACCTCCGGCCCGCCGAACTCTCCGGCGGCATGCAGAAGCGCGTCGCCCTCGCTCGCGCGATCATCGCGAAGCCTGAGTTGATCTTCTTCGACGAACCCACGACCGGCCTCGACCCAATCACCGCCGACGCCGTCAACAGTCTCATCGTCGAGCAGGTGAAGGCGCTCGGCGCAGCCGCCGTCTCGATCACTCACGACATGGCCAGCGTCCGCAAGATCGCCGACGAAGTCGCCATGCTCCATGAAGGCCGCATCATCTGGCGCGGCCCCGTCAGCGCTCTCGACAAATCCGGCAGCCCTCACGTCGAGCAGTTCGTCCACGGCCGCGCCGATGGCCCGATCCAGCCAGCGATCTAGACATAGACCCCCGCGCGCTGCAGCACGCGCCCGCCCGTCTCGATCTTGAAGCGCGCAATGCCGGCGCCTGACTGGGTGTTGACGCCGCCAAGGTCCAGCACCCTCATTCCGCGCGACTTCAGCTCCTTCATTGCAGCCCAGAGGAGGAGGTTGTGCGCCGCATTGGCGCGGCCAGCCTCGCTGGTCCAGCCGACATGATAGGTCGCGCGCGCACCGTGGATCAGGAACAGCATGCCGGCGGCGGGATCGCGGCCAAGATCGGCGCGGAACACGGCGAGGCCGGCCGCGCGATCTCCTCCCGCAGCTTCGGCCTTGGCCGCCTGCCAATGCTCCGTCATCGACAACGGCATGGCGCGGTAGCCGCGCGCCTGGCGCTGCTTGGTCTCGGCATCGAGCAGCCAGCGATACTGCGCAGGCTTCACGCCGCTTTTCTGCAGCACGAGTTCCGACTTCTCCGCCTTGGCCAGCTTGTTGCGCCACGTCGCTTCCAGGCCCGCGCGCAACGCCGCCTCGTCCTGCGCCAGGTCGATCAGCACAGTGGCGTCGCCGGTCATCACCCGGCTCATCCCACCCAGCCCCGCCTCCGCTCCCCGCGCCTCATCCGGCGTGAACGCCAGCAGCTTCGGCCAAGACAGCGGCAGCGACTTGCGCAGCGCACGATACGCGGCGCGCTTGTCGTCTGCCGAAACCTCGCCGATCCAGATCGGCCCGTGTGTGCACAGCGCGAACTTCCCGACCATCGCGAAGGTCCGCGCCGTCACCTGCGCCAGCGCCATCAGCGACCCGTCCGCCCGCGTCACCGCAGCCCGCAACACTTCGGCTCTTGGGGAAACCGCTTTCAGCGCCGCGCCGTGCGCCCAGTCCTGCTGGTAACTGGCCGCAGCCTGCCCATGCGCCGCATCCCATTGCGCGCGCGACATCTGGTTCCAGGAAACAAGGGCCTCGCAACTCATTTGCCAAGTCTTAGCAATTCCGGGCGGTAATTCTTCCGCGATCTGGTCGCACAGGAACAGACATGGCGAAACCACGCGTCCAGACCATTGCCGGACACAGGCTGCCCGAGCCGAGGATCACGCCCATGGCGATCTGGCTCTGCGTCCTGTGGGTCGGCGTCCCCGTCCTGGCCGCCGGCGGCCTGATGGACGTAGCGGCGCAAATGCTGTTGGGCGTCTGCACCGGCCTCTGGTGCTTCGTCAGCCCGGCTTAAGCGGCCGGCGCCGCGAAGGGCGTCGAGCGCATGAGGTCGGCTTCCTCCGGCGTCATCTCGGCGGGTACGTTTGCGAACAGCGGCGTCGAGAGATAGCGCTCGCCCGTGTCCGGAAGCATGGCGAGGATGTTGGCGCCCTTTGGCGCCTGCTGCGCGATTTCCAGCGCCCCGGCCAGCGTTGCGCCCGAGGTGATGCCGACAAAGATGCCCTCTTTCGCCGCGAGGTCCTGAGCACACTTCATGGCGTCAGGCGCCGTGACCGTGAGGACCTTGTGGATCGAAGCGCGGTCGACCTCGCCTGTCAGCTTGGGAATGAAGTCCGGCGCCCAGCCCTGCATCGGGTGCGGCTTCCAGGCCGAATGCCCACCGGCCGGGGTTCCGTCCGCATGGCGCGCCTGTTCGGCGCCGCTGGACAGCATCGGCGCATCCGTTGGCTCGCATACGACGATCCGGGTCTTTGGCATCTCCTTGGTCAGGACCCGCGCCACGCCGTTCAGCGTCCCCCCCGTGCCATAGCCCGTGACCCAGTAGTCGAGCCCGTCCTTGAAGTCGTCGACGATCTCTCGCGCCGTCGTCTTCGCGTGATAGGCAGGGTTGGCCTCGTTCTCGAACTGGCGCGTCATGAACCAGCCGTGCTTCTTCGCGAGTTCGATCGTCTTGGTTACCGCGCCTGTCGCCCGCAATGCCGCCGGCGTCAGCAGCACCTTGGCGCCGAGAAAGCGCATCAGCTTGCGCCGCTCCACGCTGAAGCTCTCCGGCATCACGAGCACCAGCGGATAGCCCTTGGCCGCGCACACCATGGCGAGGCCAATGCCTGTATTGCCGCTCGTCATCTCCACGACCGTCTGCCCCGGCTTCAGTTCGCCGGATTTCTCCGCGGCTTCAATGACGCCCAGCGCCAGCCTGTCCTTCACGGATCCCAGCGGATTGAAGGCCTCGACCTTCACCCAGACATTGACGCCCGGCGGCCCGAGCCGGTTGACGCGCACGACCGGCGTGCGGCCGACAGTCTCGACGATGCTGTTGTAGCGGGCCATGGGAGTTCTCCTCTGTTGGGCTGCGAAAGCTACTACCGGAGCAGCCCAACTGAAAGGCGAGCGCGCGCTACAATTTCTGAAGCGCGGCTAGGCCGAGGCCGCGATCGTGGTCCGGTGCAGAATGCGGTCATGGCCGTCATAGCCGCCTGTCGCGGCATGAAGCACCGAACGGTTGTCCCACATCAGCAACATCTCGGGCTGCCATTTGTGGCGGTACTGGAATTCCTCGCGGCTCTGCCAGGCGTAGAGTTCCAGCAGCAACGGCGTCGATTCCTCGTCCGGCATGCCTTCGATGCCGATGATGTAGCCAAAACACGAGAATATTCCGGGCCGGCCGGTTTCCGGATGATTGCGGATCAGTGGATGAAGCTGCGTCTTCTCTGCTTCGGTCGATGGACGGATATCCATCGACCGGTCTTTGTCGCCGGCGCCGTATGTCCCTTGCGGAGCATAGGCGCGCTTGGCAGAGTGGATGGCCATCCTGCCTTCAAGCTTCGCGCGCATGTTCGCCGGCATCGCATCCAGCGCGGCATGCTGGTTGGCGAACAGCGTGTCTCCGCCCACGGGTGGAATGGTAATGCCATAGAGGCACGTGCCGGCCGGCGGCCGCGCCTGGAAACTCCAGTCGCTGTGCCAGTTCTCGGCGAACAGTTTCGAGCGCTCCTTCGCCAGCCGCTGAACGGCGATCACATGGCTGCGTCCCGGGATCGGCGCGATGAAGGGATCATTCCCGAACCCGCCGAACGCGACAGTGAAGCGTTCGAGATCATCGTCGCTCATCCGCTGGTCGGGAAAGGCGAGCACGTGATGCTTCAGCCAGGCGGCGCGGATTTCCGCGATCTGCCCGGGCGTGAGCGGCCTGGACAGGTCGACACCAACCACGCTGGCGCCGCAGGCCTGTCCGGAAGGCGTGACCGATATCATGCCCTGAACTTCCCACGCCCAGCGGCGGAGTAAATAGGCGCCCTAAGGATAGGCGTCCGATCGGGGCAGGCCAAAATAGAGGCTGTCGACCCAGACGCCGCCGATGAAATATGTCCGCCTCGCCAGCCTTCGCCGCTGGAAGCCAAGCTTTTCGAGCAGGCCGATCGAACTCGCATTGCGCGGATCGACATCGGCGGTCAGCTCTCCGATGGCGCGGCGCCGGAAGATCTTGTCGATGACCGCCTGCGACGCCTCATAGGCCAGTCCCTGGCCCCAGAAGTCACGGTGGAGGATGAAGCCGAATTCGGGCAGCGGGTTCGAGCCCGCCTCACCGATGACGCGCCCGTCTAACTCGATGAGATAGTCCTCGCTGGTCTTCGCTGGCGCGGCCATCATCGTCTCGAGCCACGTCCGTGTGTGGTCGCGGTTCGGATGCGGCGGGGTGGACCAGAATTGCATGACGCGCGGATCGCTCATGTAGTCGTACACGTCCTCGATATCGCCCTCCCGAGGGCGCCGAAGCACGAGGCGTTCGGTTCTGATCTGCAAGGAGGCGGCCTTTGCGTTCATGGCCGCCCTGTCTGCTGGACGCCGGAGTTTCCTACAAGCCCGCTTGTCTGCCAGTGTCGGAACCAGCGATTCGAACCGGGAAAAGATGGCCAAATCCAATACCGCCTATGTGTGCCAGTCCTGCGGCGCGGCCCATGCCAAATGGTCTGGCCGGTGCGAGGCGTGCGGGGCGTGGAACACGCTGGTCGAGGAAACCGTGTCTGCGCCCCCGGGAGGGCTCGGCGCGCCGGACACGGGCAAGAAAGTGAAGACTGGCGCCGTCGCCTTCGCCCCGCTCAGCACCAACGAGCCGCCGGCGCCGCGCCTGTCCACCGGCATCGCCGAACTCGACCGCGTGTTTGGTGGCGGCGTGGCTCGATCCTCGGCTGTCCTCGTCGGCGGCGATCCGGGCATCGGCAAGTCGACGCTGCTGCTCCAGGCGGCGGCGTCGATGGCGAAGGCGGGGGTGAACTCTGTGTACATCTCGGGCGAGGAGGCGATTGCGCAGATACAGGGGCGGGCGCGGCGGTTGGGCGTTGACCAGGCGCCCGTGCAGCTTGCGGCGGAGACTGACCTGCGCTCCATCCTCAAGGCGCTGAAATCCGCCACCCCGGAGCTCGTGATCATCGACAGCGTGCAGACGCTTTGGTCGGACACGCTGGAAGCCGCACCCGGATCTGTGGCTCAGGTGCGGGCCTGCGCGCAGGAGCTGACCCGCTTCGCGAAGAAGACCGGCGCCGTCGTCGTGCTGGTCGGCCACGTCACCAAGGACGGGCAGATCGCCGGCCCCCGCGTGCTGGAGCACATGGTCGACGCCGTGTTCTATTTCGAGGGCGAGCGCGGCCACCAGTTCCGCATCCTGCGCTCGGTCAAGAACCGCTTCGGCCCCACCGACGAGATCGGCGTGTTCGAGATGGGCGAGGACGGCCTCTCCGCCGCGCGAGATCCCTCCGCCCTGTTCCTCGCCGGCAGCGAGGCCGACGCCTCCGGCCGCGCAGTGTTCGCAGCCATGGAAGGCTCCCGCCCGGTGCTCGCAGAAGTGCAGGCGCTGGCCGGACCGGAGGCTGCAGGCAATCCTCGCCGTTCCATCGTCGGCTGGGACAGCTCCCGGCTCGCCATGCTACTTGCGGTGTTCGACGCCCGGTGCGGCCTTCGCTTCGGCAGCCGCGACGTCTACCTGTCGGTCACCGGCGGCTACCGGATCGCGGAACCTGCGGGAGACCTTGCGGCCGCAGCCGCACTCGCCTCATCGTTGATGGACAAGCCGGTACCATCCGGGTCGGTCTTCTTCGGCGAGGTCGCCCTGTCCGGTGCGATTCGCCCTGTGGGACGTATCGAACCCCGGCTACGGGAAGCAGCCCGACTCGGATTTACGCAGGCATGGGCCCCGCCCGGGGCGCCAGAAACCGTCGACGGCATGCAGGTTCATGGGATAAGCAGGCTGCAAGAGCTCGTGGACGGGCTTGGCGGGGACTAAGTAACAGCAGCTCTGTTCGAGGCGCCTTTGACCTGGTTCGACATCGTCATACTGGCCGTGATCGTCGTTTCGGCAGTGATGTCCCTCGGGCGGGGACTGATTCGCGAAGCCTTCTCTGTGATATCCTTCGTCATCGGCGGACTCGCGGCTTTCTACGCCCTGGCCTTCTTCGAGAAGCCGCTGAAGAACGTGATGTCGCCCACGGACGAATCCATGGTCCCAGCGGCCATCCTGGTCGTGGTTGGATTCATTGCAGCCTATTCACTCGCGGCCTTCGCTGGCGGCCGGCTCAACAAGCTGATCCATGCCTCCCCCGAGATCGGCGTGCTGGACCGAATTGCCGGCGCCATTTTCGGAGTCGCCCGTGGCGCCCTTGCCGCAATCCTGTTTGTCCTCCTCATGCAACAGGTCCTGCCGGACAATGCGACGCCGCAGGACATTGCAAAATCACGCGTCTACCCGTACCTGAGCGGCGCAGCATCCTGGATCCGCTCCACCGTGCCGGGTTTTGTCAAAAGCGCGACGGAAGCGATCAAGGAACCGGTCCCCGACAGGACCGGCCGTTAAGTCTGGAGGCGCGTCTTGGCTGGTCCTGACACCTTCGAAGCGTCCGGCCCCCAAGACACCCCAATCCTGAATCAAGGCGGCCTGAATCAAGCCAGCCTGAATTCCGACATCGACACCGACTTCGGACCCAGCCGCAAGGACGGCATGGGCCACAAGTGCGGCGTGTTCGGCGTCTTCGGGCGCGAGGACGCCGCCGTGCTTACCGCCCTTGGCCTCCACGCCCTGCAGCATCGCGGACAGGAAGCCTGCGGCATCGTCAGCTATGACGAGAAGGGCGGCGAGGCCGGCGCCTTCCGCTCCGAGCGCCACATGGGTCTCGTCGGCGAGAGCTTCTCGGAGGAGGCCGGCGCCATCTCCAGGCTGCCCGGCCGCATCGCCATCGGTCACAACCGCTATTCCACCTCGGGCCGCGTCGTCCTGCGCAACATCCAGCCGATCTATGCCGACCTCGCCACCGGCGGCTTCGCCATCGCCCACAATGGCAACCTCACCAACGCGCGGGCGATCCATCGCGAGCTGGTGATGAACGGCGCGATCTTCCAGTCGACCATGGACACCGAAGTCGTCCTCCAGCTGATCGCCCGCTCGAATCGCAACCGGATCGAGGACCGCTTCATCGACGCCCTGCGCCAGCTCGACGGCGGCTACGCATTCGTCGGCCTCACCAACGGCAAGCTGCTCGGCGCCCGCGACCCGTGGGGCCTGCGCCCGCTCGTGCTCGGGTCGCTCGACGACGGCTCGCCGGTCCTCTGCTCTGAGACCTGCGCGCTCGACGCCATCGGCGCCAGCTTCGTTCGCAACATCGAGGCGGGCGAAGTCGTGGTCATCGACAAGACCGGCGTCGAGAGCCTCACGCCCTTCCCGGCCCGGCCGGCCAGCCCCTGCGTCTTCGAGTACGTCTACTTCGCGCGGCCCGACAGCATCATGCACGGCCAGTCGATCTACGAGACGCGACAGCGGTTCGGCCACGTGCTGGCGCGTGAACATCCCGTCGCGGCCGACCTGATCTGCCCGGTGCCCGATGGCGGAAATCCGGCGGCGCTCGGCTTCTCGCAGGCGTCCGGCATCCCCTTCGGCTTCGGCATCATCCGCAACCACTATGTCGGCCGCACCTTCATCCAGCCGACGCAGACCGGCCGCCAGCGCTCCGTCTCGCGCAAGCACGCGCCCAACAGGCCGATCCTCGAAGGCAAGCGCGTGGTGCTGGTCGATGACTCGATCGTCCGCGGCAACACTTCGCAGCGCATCGTGCAGATGATCCGCGACGCGGGCGCCGCGGAAATCCACTTCCGCGTCGCCAGCCCGCCGATCAAGCATCCGGATTTCTACGGCATCGACATGCCGTCCAAGGAAGAGCTGATCGCCTCGTCGATGACCATCGACCAGATGAAGCGCTACCTGAAGGTCGACAGCCTCGCCTTCATCTCGCTTTCCGGCTTCTACGAAGCGCTCGGCTGCGGCAAGCGCAACAACTCGCAGCCGCAGTTCGCCGACCATTGCTTCACCGGCGACTATCCCACGCGTCTTGTCGACCGGGATCATGATATGTCCGCCAAGGAGCAGCAATTGTCGCTGCTCGACGACTAGGGCGATCGATGGACCGCCGCATCATCCTCGTCACCGGAGCTTCCCGGGGGATTGGCCGCGCCGCGGCGCTGGCGCTGGCCAAGGCGGGGAACCACATCATCGCCACGGCGCGCTCCGAAAAGGCGCTGACGAATCTCGATGACGAGATCAAGGCCGCGTCTGGCCACGCCGCCACGCTGATCCCGCTCGACCTGCGCGACATGGCGGGCGTCGACCGGCTGGCATCGGCGCTGCTGGAGCGGTTCGGCCGGCTCGACGGACTTCTCGCAAATGCCGGCGTTCTGGGCACGCTCGGGTCCGCTGGAGACGGTGTCGCCGCAGAGTTTCCAGGAGACGATGGATATCAACTTCACCGCCAACTGGCGGCTGATCCGCTCGGTACACCCGCTGCTGAGGATGAGCGAGGCCGGCCGAGCGCTGTTCGTCACCTCCGGCGTCGTGCCGCGTCCGCGGGCGTTCTGGGGCGTCTATGCGGCGTCGAAGGCGGCGCTGGAGACGATGATCGCCTGCTATGCCGACGAGATCGAGAAGACGCCGATCCGCGTGAACCTGTTCGACCCCGGCGCCGTGCGCACGGAAATGCGCGGGAAAGCGATGCCTGGCGAAGATCCGATGACGCTGCCCACGCCCGACGAGGTCGCAGCAACTATTCCGCCATACCTGGCGGCGGACTGCGCGCTGCACGGCGAGCGGATCGAGTTCGCGAAGCGGACGAAGCAGTCGTAGGCGACCTAATCATCCTTATCCACGAACGGGTTCTTGCTCGCCCTGAGCACCAGCCGGATCGGGACGCCGGGCAGGTCGAAGGCGGCGCGGAGTTCGTTGACCAGGTAGCGTTTGTAGGTTTCCGGCATGTCGTCGGCGCGGCTGGCCATCAGCACAAACGTGGGCGGGCGCGTCTTCATCTGCGCCATGTAGCGCGGCTTGATGCGCTTGCCTTCGGGGGCCGGCGGCGGGTGTTTCTGGGTGACGTAGCCGAGCCAGTCGTTGAGATCGCGCGTCTTGACGCGGGCCGACCAGTCCTTGTGAACCTTCAGGCAGGCGTCCATCAGCTTGTCGAGATTGCGGCGCGTCACGCCCGAGACGGTCACCAGCGAGGCGCCCTTGGCGTGCGGAAGCTCGTCCTCGAGCTTTTCCTCCATCGACTTGCGCATCTCGGACGGCTTCTCGACCGTATCCCATTTGGTGACAACAAGCACCAGGCCGCGGCCTTCGCGCAGGACGAGGTTGGCGATCTGCATGTCCTGCCGCTCGAACGCCTCCTTTGGGTCCATCACCAGCACGACCACGTCCGCAAACCGTATCGAGTGCGTCGTCTCCATGGTGGAGAGCCGCTCGAGCTTTTCCTGGACCTTGGCGCGCTTGCGCAGGCCGGCCGTATCGACCAGCCGGATTTCCTTGTCGCGCCATTTCCACGCGACGGTGACGCTGTCGCGCGTGATGCCCGCCTCCGGGCCGGTGACGAACCGCTCGTCATCGAGGATGCCGTTGACCAGCGTCGACTTGCCGGCGTTGGGGCGGCCGACGAAGGCGATGCGGACCGGCTTGTCCGGTTCCGGCGGCGGCTCAACATCGGGATCGAAGGGCGCTTCCGGCTCGGCCTCGGGTTCGAGCATCACGAGCTCGCCGGAGGCCTGCAGCCGGTCATGCACGGCGGCGAGGCCTTCATAGAGATCGGACATGCCCTCGCCATGCTCGGCGGAGATCGGCGCGGGATCGCCCAGGCCCAGCCGCCAGGCTTCCATCAGGCCCTCATCGCCCTGCTTGCCCTCGCACTTGTTGGCCGCCAGCACCACCGGCTTGCCGGACTTACGCAGCACCTGGGCGAAGGTCTCGTCGACCGGCGTCACGCCGGCGCGGGCGTCGTAAAGAAAAATGCAGACATCCGCTTCGGCGATGGCGACTTCCGTCTGGCGGCGCATGCGCGCCTCCAGCGAGGCGTCGGTCACGTCCTCGAATCCTGCGGTGTCGATCAGCTTGAGGTCGAGATCGCCCAGCCGGCCTGCGGTTTCCTTGCGGTCGCGGGTCACGCCGGGCAGGTCGTCCACGATCGCGATCTTCCTGCCAGCGAGCCGGTTGAACAGCGTCGACTTGCCGACATTGGGGCGACCGACGATGGCCACCGTCAGCGTCATGGCTGGAAACTCCGATATTCCTTGCGCCCTATAGGGCGCTTAGCGGATCGCGACCAGCGATCCATTGTCGGTGAGGACGAATATCTTTCCGGCCGCCGCGATTGGCTCGATATAGACGGCCTGGCCGACTTTCGCCTCTGCGACCGTTTCACCGTTCTGGGGCGAAAGCCCGATCACATCGCCCTCCGAGGAGGCGACCACCAGGCGGTTCGACACGAGAAGCGGCCCGATCCAGGAGATGCGGTCCTTCTTCTCCTTCACGTTCCGGAATTCGGGAAGCGAGCGGACCCAGACGACCTTGCCGTCCAGCTTGTTGTAGCACACGACCTTGCCCTCGGTGCCGACGATGAACAGGAAGTTCCCGGCGATCAGCGGGCCCTGGCGCGAGCCGAACGTCGTCGCCCACAGGCGCGTGCCGGAACGCGCATCGATGGCCGCAAGGACGCCGGAATAGCTCGAGGCATAAACGATGCCGTCCTGGATGGCCGGGCGGCCGGCGATGTCGTTGATGACCGACAGCGGCGTGTAGCGGCCAAGCGTGGTCAGAGTGTCGGACCACAGGCGGCGGCCGTTGGCCGGCAGGTACGCGATCAGCTCGCCCGACGAATACGGCACGGCGAGAATGTCGGCGGTGACGGCGGGGCTGGGCGAGGACAGGACGCGCGCCGTCTCCGCGATGGCCTGGTCGCTCCACACGACTTCGCCCGTGTCGACGTCGATGCAGTAGAACTCGTTGTTGGTCGAGGTGACAAAGGCGCGGTTGCCCATGATGGCGGGCGAGCCGGACATCGGCGTGTCGACGCGGCGTTGCCACACGGACTTCCCGTCGGAGAGCGACATCGCCTCGACATAGCCGAAGCCCGACGCGACGATCAGCTTGTCGCCGGCGATGGCGAGCCCGCCACCGACCGCGTGGTTGTCCCGCTTCTTGTTGAGGGATTCGAGCGTGCGCTCCCAGATCTTGGATCCGGAGTTGGCGTCAAAAGCAAAGACGCGCTGATTGGCGTCGATCACGTAGATGCGGTTGTCCTTGACGACCGGCGAGGCGACGATGCGCTTGGCCTTGTCCGAGCCAGACACGCCGCTGCGCCAGGCGACCTTGAAGTCCGGGGCGGCGTCGAGATGGCCCACCAGCTTGGCGGCGGTGACGCCGGCCTGCGTCCAGTCCACGGCAGGCGTCGCCTCTGGCAGGACAATGGTGGTGGAGGCCAGTTCCGGGTCCGGGGTCAGGTTCTCCTGGAACGGATTCACGGTTACGCGGGCCGCAGCTTCCTCGGCCGTGATTGCCTGCTTGCCGGCCCCCAACAGGCCGCAGCCAGAAAGAAAAATCACCGCCGGGGCGGCGAGCGCCAGGGAACGCAACACTGGGAACATGAAATTCACTCGAGGGTTCACTGGGGCTTGGCGGGGGCTGTGGTGGGCGTCGTGGGTGCGGGTGTGGTGGTGGTGGCGGGCGCGGCGGCGGGAGTTGCGGCGGGCTTGGGAGGGAGGGTGAGCAACGCCTGCTGTGCCCGCTGCGCCATGCCCTGCGGCGCTTCGAGTTCGAGGGTGAGCGCCTGGTATTCGGTGCGTGCGCGCTCGGTGTCGCCGGTCGCGAGCACTTTCGCGGCCACCAGTTCGCGTGCGAGAGAGGCGGCGTACCCGCCCTTCTTGATCAGCGGGGCCACAGTGGCTTCGAGGTCGGCAAGCGAGGCTGCGTCGGCCTTGGCGTAGGCAGCCTTGAGGATGGCGAGGTCGCCGAGCAGGCCCTTGTCCGTGGCCGCGGCGGCTGCGTAGGCCTTGTCGATCGTGGCCGGGTCGTTGGTGAGCTGCTGCTCCACCCGTGCGAGCATATGGTTGGAAAGAGCGGCAAACCCGCCCTTGCCTTCGCCAAGCTGCGAGAAGGCCATGCGGGCGCCGGCAAGATCGTTCTTCTCAAGGGCGGTGTTGGCGGTGTCGAAGACCTTTGCGTCCCTGTCGATTGCGGCTTCACGCTGCGACTTCATGAATTCGAGCATGGCGACAGCGCCGATCACCAGCACGATCGTGATGATCAGGTATGGAAGCATCCGCTTCCACCATTTCAGCGCAGTGTCCTGGCGCAGACTTTCATCGACTTCTTCAAAGATATCGGTCACGCGCGGGGAACTCCGGAAGGATGGGTGAACTTAGCCGGGCCCGTGGGCACGGGCAATTCGACAAAGCCGTTGGGATTATGGCTGTATTTTGAGCGAATAGGTCTCTTTTTCCCCGGGGAAACGGCGCGCTCGCACATCCGAGGCATAACCGTCCACAGCCTTCCCTATTTCCGCGCGCAGATCAGCGTAGCGGCGGACGAATCGCGGGGTCCAGTCGAACATGCCCAGGAGATCGTCCGTCACGAGGATCTGGCCGTCGCAGGCGCTGGACGCCCCGATGCCGACCGTAGGGCAGGAAACGGCAGCGGTAATTTCCCGGGCGAGGTCTTCGGCGACCCCCTCGATCACCATCGCGAAGCATCCTGCTCCGTCGGCTGCCTTGGCCTCGGCCATGACGCGGTTGCGTTCGGCCTCGGTGCGGCCCTTGGCCTTGAAGCCGCCATCGACATTGGTTGCCTGCGGGCGCAGGCCGACATGCGCCATGACCGGCACGCCGCGATCGACGAGGTGGCGGACCGTGGCGGCAGCGTATTCGCCGGCCTCGATCTTCACAGCCTGGCAGCCGGTCTCCTTCATCACCCGCGAGGCGTTCATGAAGGCCTGCTCAAGGCTCGCCTCGTAGGAGCCGAACGGCATGTCGACGACGACGAATGCCTTCTTCGAGGCGCGCATGACCGCCTGGGCGTGCAGGATCATCATCTCGAGCGTGACGCCAACGGTGGTCGGCAGGCCGTGGACGACCATGCCGACGCTATCGCCCACGAGGAGAAGGTCGCACGTGTCATCGAGGAAGCCGGCCATCGGGGCGGTGTAGGCGGTGAGGCAGACCAGCGGCGTGCCATTCTTCGCCGCGGCTATGTCCTTCACGGTTTTGCGGGCGGCCTGGACCTGGGCGGACATAAGCGGCATCCCTTGTTGCGGCGCAGCGTCGGGCTCAATAGGGCGCAACGGCTTCTCGCGCAATCAGGGCGCTCAGCCAGCCTTGCCTAGGAAGGGAGCCGAACCGGCACGCCGAACAGTATGTAGTGGAGATAGAAGACGATCACGGCGTAAACGGCCCCGCCCACCGCCAGGGCGATCAGGTCTCCGAGGATGTTCGGCTTGGCGTTGGCCGCACCGACATCACCGCGACGGCTGACCGCGATCCGGTCGATGATCCCAAAAAGCAGGAAGGACGCGAACAGGATGATCGAGGCAAGGTCGCCGTTGGCCGTGAGGTGGGCCAGCGACCACAACATCACAGCCGCCAGCATCGGATGCTTGACCGCCTTCTTGATGAAGCCGGTCGGGGCATAGGCGGCGACGAGGAGAATGACCGCCGGCAGCATCAGCGCCATGGCGATGTGGCGGGTCCAGCTTGGCGGCGTCCAGACAGGAATCCACGGCTTGAGGTTGCCAAAGCCCCAGATCATCAGGATGAAACCGGCGAGCGTCAGCAGGGAGTAGAGGCCCATATACGGGCCGCGCCCCATGCGCTGCGCAAGTCCGCCATCCGTGCGCGAGCGGAAGGCGCTGAAGTAGTGGGTCCCGAAAAAAAGGATCAGTCCACCCAGGAATGCCGCAAGATACATGTGCGCTGTCCCGATCCAGTCCACCCGAGACACACCAGATCAAAGCTGGAGGCTGGTGGCAATCGGTCCTCGCGACGAGTTAGCGGGACTGGGTGGAGGCCATTGCGGCGAGGAGGAAGGTGAACCCTGCAGCAATCGCCACAATGGCCAACAGCGCAGTGTCGGATGCGTTCTGGGCGGCGCCCGGCAGGTTGGCGTTCTGGACCGCTCCCGAAACGGCGCCGGTCAACCCGGACAGCCACTCCGCAAGGCGCAGATGGGGCGCCATTTCAACAATGCCGCCGACTGCGAAGCCCGCGCCTGCCAGGCCGGCGCCGTAGATGGCTGTCCTGCGCCACCGATAGGACTGCTCGCCGCGATCCATCACGCGCTGGCTGAAGCCGTCGTCGAGGATCGCTGCGTCTTCGGCGGCGAACATCGCTTCAAGCTGGTTGTCCGGTTCGGCGGCCATGGGGCGTTCCTTGTCCATGAACATGTCTCACGCTCTCGCATAGGCGGCCAGCGCCTTCTGTAGTTTGGCGCGGCCCCGCAAGACCCACGACTTGACCGACCCCAGCGGCGCATCCATCGCCAGCGCCGCTTCGCCATGGCTCAGCCCCGCGCCGAGGCAGAGCGACACCGCCGCGCGTTCGTTGGCCTCCAGCGTGCCCATGGCGCGCATCAGGTCGAGCTTTTCGCCGTCCTGCCCTGCCTCGCCTGGCAGATCCTCGACTTCGACCTCCGCAGGCGTCCCGCGCCGGGCATGCAGGAATTCGCGGTAGGCGATGGTGCACACCCACGACCGGAACGACCCGCCCTGCCAGGTAGAGCGATACCGCCAAGCTGCGAGGAAAGCCGCCTGGGCGATGTCGTCGCCGTCGCCGGCCGACCGGGCAAGGCGCCGGGCAAGGCCCCGGATGCTCGCTTGATGACGAACGACCAGTTGGCCAAAAGCCTTCCGGTCGCCCGCCATCGCGGCGCGTGTCAGGTCAGGTTCGGCTGGGTCAGGGCCGGCCACGGGCCTAGCGACGCTTCGAACTCGTTGGCGAAGTAGTGGAGCCCCAGGAAGGCGAGCCCGATGAACAGTGGGAAGGTGGCGATGCCATAGAGGCCGCGCATGACCTCGACACGTTCACCGTCCCCGCCTGGACCCATTCCTAAGATCGTCGCGAATGACGCGAAGCCGGCAGCGATCGCAACGAAGACGATCCCGCGGCGCAGGTCCGCGATGGGGCTCGACATCCGCGCCATGGCTTCCAGCGCCTCGGAGGTCAGGGGCTGGCCCTTCTCGATGGCAAGCCGCAGGGTCTGGAAGGATTCAGACCGCTTGCGATACGCAAAATGCTGGAACATCCAGACTATCGCGATGATCATCGCGAACGATGCGAGCGGGATGAAGATCTCAACGCCCATGGCCCCTGGCCTCCGTTTTCATTGGGCCGCACGGCCCTGTTGGAGGTTAGAGGACGGAATGGCCCAAAATGGATGCGGCCCCCGGAAAGAAATTCCCGGAGGCCGCCCAAAACTTGCATAAGACGTTGCGGCAGGCCTATGCCCTGCGGCGCTCGCGACCGCCACGTTCGAGGCTGGCGATGTAGCGCTTGTGCTCTTCGATCGGGTCGAGCACGCGTTCTTCGCGCGGACCCGATGGACGGGTGACCGTGCGTGTTTCCTTTTTGAGCTTGGCCATCTCCTTGACCTCTTTCTTCCGGGCCTTGCGCTCGGCGCGCTTCTGGGCGTCGGAGAGGTGTTCGGCTTCCTGTCGCGCGCGCTCTGCGGCGGCGAACTCCTCGAGGCGGGCCTGTTCGGCTGCGATGGCGGCCTCTTCGCGGGCGCGCTGGCGAGCCTCTTTCTCGTCCTGACGCTGGGTCCGAATGGACTCCAGACGCGCAAGGCGGTCCGCCTCATGGTCGATCGGCGCTTCCGCCTGAACCATGGGCTTGGGCTTGAATTTTTCGAGAAGGGCTTTCTTGGCGGCGAGCGAGGCGGCTTGCCGGTCATTGAATGTCGAATTTTTCGGCTGCATCTAGGCTTTCGTTACCAA
The DNA here is from genome assembly GCA_963718145.1 of uncultured Alphaproteobacteria bacterium. Taxonomy (GTDB): domain Bacteria; phylum Pseudomonadota; class Alphaproteobacteria; order Caulobacterales; family Hyphomonadaceae; genus UBA7672. The sequence goes on from CAVQYJ010000021.1 coordinate 64,678, forward strand.
CGCTGAGTCGTTGTGTGGGATGGCCGGGTACATATGATCCGGCGGAGGTTTCGTCCATACCCTGCGGCATTACGCCGGGTTCATGCGCGCCTAGCGATTTCGGCGCCACACTTGGTGACGGAGCAATGGCGGCAAGCCGCTGGCTTATGCTCATGGCAAGGGATAACGCCCAGTCGAGGCAGGCGTTCCAGGATGTGTTTCAGCTCCACGGCGAACCCCTTCATTCAAAAATCGACTGGTACGCGAGAGGCTTGAACCCCAGCGACAGCTTGCCGCCGCGATCCAGCACCGGCCGTTTCACCAGGGTTGGATGAGCCAGCAGCAGGGCGACGGCGCGCTTTTCATCGACACCCGCCCTGTCCCTCTCCGGCAATTCCCGCCAAGTCGTGCTGGCTTTGTTGAGCACTTTCTCCCAGCCGAGCTGCTTCACCCAGCCTTCCACCAGCGACCGGGTCAGCCCGTCCTCGCGCACGTCGTGGAAGTCGTGGGCGACGCCCTGCCCGTCCAGCCACCTGCGCGCCGCCCGCGTCGTGTCGCAGGTCGCGAGGCCGTAAAGCGTCACGCGCATGGGGCTAATCCTCCGCTTTCGTGTTCGCTTCGAGGAAGGCTTCAATTTCGTCGAGATCGGCGGAGAACTCATACGCCTGGTTGCCGAAGATGATGGCGCGCGTGTCTTCGTCGCGCAGCATGTAACCGCCGTGTTCGAGCACCTTGCCGAATGGTTTCTGCGCTTTCATCAGGCTGAGGCCGTAACGCACGGCAAGCCGCTTCACGCGGCGTTCCTGAGAAGCGACGGCGTGGCGGCCTTTTCCCATTCAGACGGCTCCCGTCGTGCAGCGGACCATATGGCAATTGCAGAACCGGTCCGATAGGCGCAGATTCGGGCTCCATGTGAAGGAGACCCCATGAAACCGACCCTCCTGATTGCGAGCGCTGCAATGGCGATGGCGAGCCTCCTGTCCGCCTGTACCTCGCCGGCCGCCTCGACGGTAACGGCGGCAAAGCCGGCCAGCATCCAGAACTCCTGCATCAACCCGACGCGCATCCGGGAGCAGAAAGTGGTCAGCGACCAGGAGATACAGTTCACACTCGCCGGCGGAGAGGTTTGGAGCAACCGCCTGACACGCTCGTGTTCGGGCCTGAAATCCCAGGGCGGATTCTCGTGGGACGTGAGCGGCACGCTGGTCTGCTCCAACACGCAGACGATCTACGTGCTGGATTGGGGGACGCCCTGCCAACTCGGAGAGTTCAGCAAGGTTCCGGCAACGCCGAAATCCTAGCCTTCGTCGCCTGGGAAGCGCGGACAGATCATGACCATTCGAACCGGCAGCTGCCTCTGCGGCGCGAGGCGCTATGAAATCGACGGCGAGATCGGAAGCGTCTGGGTGTGTCACTGCTCGCTGTGCCGGAAGGCCACCGGCTCAAACGGAATATCGATCCTGATCGTACCCCGGGAACAGTTCCGGTGGACCCGAGGCGAGGATCACGGCGTGACCTACGAGTTGCGTCCGACATACAGGATCACGCGTTGTCAGACCTGCGGCACGCCCCTGCCTGCCGAGACTGACGACAAGAACATCTACGTCACGGCAGGAACCCTTGATGATGCCTTGGGCGCCGGCGTCAAAACCCACCTCTTCTGTTCGTCGAAAGCGGACTGGGATCGCGACGAGGCCGGCGCCAGGTTCTTCAGCGAGCGATCAAGCCAGGGCTGACCTCACCCTGCTTCGGGCCAATTTCCGCTCCAGGTCTCAACTCTGCGCGCTCTCAACCTGCTTTGGCCGTTCGGCCTGCCTCAACGTCAGGGCCAAAGGCATTGGCCGCGCGCGCGCCCGGCTGCGCGAAGAACCATAGCATAAGAAGCACCCCGACGATGGGCGCCAACAGAACCAGCAGCCACCAGCCGCTTTTTCCCGTGTCGTGCAGCCTGCGTGCGCCAAGAGCGATCTCCGGCACGACGGTCGCCAGCAAGAACAGGACTGTGAACGGTCCCACGCCACCAAGGTCGTTGGCATCGGCGCCAAGCAGAATGCGCTCCAGGGCCAGAATGCCGAGCCTGATGACAATGCTGCAGAGAAGCCACCACCAATACGCGCCGCGCGAGGAGCGACCGTTGAAGTTTGCGTAGTTTCTCAAGAATAGCGAAATGGCCTGGCCAAATCCGACATCCCTGTTGGCCGCATCGGCCGCCATCGCTCCCTCCCCGTGTGACTGGGGCGAAACATAGCCAATGGGCATTGAATGTATAGCGACGGCAGGTCTCGATGCGCCTCCTGCCACGCGCATCGTCAGACCGTCACGCTGCTCGGCGAATGGCGGCGAAAGAAATCGCTCGGATCTCTAAGGGCCTTTGGCAGACTAGCAAGTTTTCAAATGGGCGAGGAGCCGCCGCATAGGGTCTTGAATCATTCCCACTCG
>CAVQYJ010000022.1:0-25502 GCA_963718145.1 uncultured Alphaproteobacteria bacterium
AACTTGTGGCCCTTGGGAAGCTCGCGCGCGACGTGCCAGAATTCCTTGAGGTCCTTCGCCTTGGCGCCCTTGGCCACCTCGGTCGCAAAAGGCGTATAGGCGCGCTGCCCGCCGCCGCCGGGAATGAAGTAGCCGCGCTTGGTCGCATCGGGCAGGGCGAAGAATTTCTTGCCGGCGTCCACACCGCGCTCGATCACGCCCTGGTCGATCGGGTGGTCCTTGATCACCGCAAAGCCGCTCTCGCGGAAACTCGCGCCCAGCTTCTCCGCGAACGCCTTGGGGTCTTGTCTGAACAGGGTGTAGGAGATCGGCTCGAAGATGCTGGCTGTGGTCGCGGTCATCTCACCCTCATCTGTTCTAAACAGACCTGTCGTGGCGGCGGATGTATCGCGTGTGGGTCTGCCGCCGCTACATCGCAGCATTATATAGTGTGGAGGGAGTGCCCATGGCCGGACCGGCAAAGCCCATCGACGTGCACTACTGGCCGACGCCAAACAGCCGGAAAATCACGATTGCGCTTGAGGAGATGGCGCTGCCCTACCGCATCGTGCCGGTGAATATCGGCAAGGGCGAGCAGTTCCGGCCGAAGCGTTCCTCAAGATCAGCCCTAACAATCGCATGCCGGCGATCGTCGATCCCGACGTTCCAGACGGCGAGCCGCTCTCGCTGTTCGAGGGCGGGGCGATCCTGCAATACCTTGCCCGGAAATCTGGGAGGTTCGGCGGGGCGCACGACCGGGAGCGGGCCGAGGTCGAAAGCTGGCTCGCATGGCAGATCGCCAATCTGGACCCGTCATGGGTCATCACAATCATTTCCGGAACGATGCCCCGAAGATGAGCCCGATCTGCCGGCTCAAATACGCGCAGGACCGCTTCTGGAACGAGACCGACCGCCTTTCGGCGTGGCCCCAGTGCGGCGCGCGACCGGGAATACTCGCCGGCGAAATTTCGATCGCTGATTTCGCCGGCTGGCCGTGGATCGCCGTCTACAAGAGCCAGGGCCAGGACCTCGAAAACTTTCCCGCCCTCAACCGCTGGGTCGGCGGTGCCGCAGGCGGCCGGGCTTCAGTGGCCGGAAAGTGGGTGAGAGCTGCAAAGCGCCCAGCTCAGGGACGAAGGACGCCGAAGAGGCGGGGAAGATCCTTTCGGCCAGAAGGCGCGCACTGATGGCCGCAGCATTTCGTGCTGCGCATGCGGCGCGACCTGCGCGGACATTGAGACGAGCCCGCGCCTGGCCGATTGCTCAAGATCCTGCAGCAACAAGGAAGCCCAGGCCGCGCATTCCGTGCTCGAGGCCGGCTTCTGGGAGGGCGGGGGCGGCGGCCAAGATCTCGCAGTGGTGGAAGGAGCTTCGCAAGGATGACGAGTTCGATCCCGCGCTGTTTCCTCGCAGCAGAGGCGACGGAATTGTCGGCATCTCCAGTGCTGGACAAGCGCATTCGTCAAGGATCTCGCGGTGCATCCGCGCGCGCGGCGGCGCGGCATCGGGCGCGCGCTGATGCTCGGCCTTCCACGCATTCACGGCGCGCGGCGCGACGCACGTCGATCTCAAGGTGCGCGAGGAAAACGCGCGCAGCGCTCTATCCTCGCTCGGTATGCAGATGATCGCGCGCGAACCGGGCTGATGTGCGTTGCTCTATCTATACTTCGACAGTTTCGATTCAGACTTCTGAATCAATATAAACACAAATAAATGCAAATTTATCCCGAAAATTTGCAGTATTAACTACGTCGCAAACCTTCTCCGCTTCAATGATACATCAGGCCGCTGATGCGGCGGTGGGTGGAAGCCGGCCGAAGTCCGAAGAGATAGGCGAGCTTCCCAAAGTCAAAGGGATGCCAGAATGGCGTACGCGGATATCCGGATCGAAGCGCCCGAAGCCTTCCTCACGAAGAAAGCTTCGGCCGACGAACTCTACCGCATGGGTCTCATCTATTCCGAAGGGATGGACGTCGCCGTCGATCTGGTCGCGCGCACAAATGGTTCAACCTCGCCGCGACGCGCGGTCATCGTGAAGCAAAGCTCTGCCGCCAGGAAATGGCCGAGATGATGCCGCGGCCGAAGTGCTGAAAGCGCAGAAGGCCGCCCGCGACTGGATGAAGAAGGCCAACTAGGCTTTCAGCTCTGCGCCAGCGAACACGATCGTCCTTTCCACCAGGACGTCCGTCGAGCTGACGAGTTCGCCTTCGATATCGTCTGCCGTCAGCACGAGCGGGACTTCCGTGCATCCCGCGATGATGACCTCGGCGCCTTGCGCCTCGAGCTTCCTGGCCAGCGTCGTCATCGAGCGCCTCACAGTCTCGCCGGTGTCGCCGGACTTGATGCGATAGACCAGCTCCATGAAGGTGCGCTGCGAGTCCGCGGGCAGCAGGACCGGCGCGACGCCGCGTTTGTCAACGCATCCTGATAAAGACTTGACGACAGGCAAGCATCGACCGCGAGCACGCCGGCGCGCTCGGGCCCAGGTCTGCGACAACCTCCGTCGTCTCGTCGATGATGCTGATGAACGGCACGGAAATCGGCGCGGATTTCCGCTTCCCATGCATGTGTCGTGTTGCACGCCATCACGATGAAATCGGCGCCCGCCGCCTGCAGCGCGCGGGCCGCGGCGGCGAGTGCCGGGCCGGGAGGGGCCTTCGCCGCGCGTAGGCGTTGCGATCGGGAAGCTTGGTGTTGTTGTCGATGATGAGACGCAGATGATCTTGTTCGCGCAATGCCTTGGTGCGCCTCAGAATCCGCTCAAAGAAATCGAGCGTCGCCACGGGCCGAGGCCGCCGATGACGCCAACGGTTTTCGTGTCGCTCATGACTGCAGCACGCCCTGATAGGCAAACAGCGACGGCGCGCCGCCCGTGTGGACGAACAGGATTTTCCGTCTGCGTGAAGTGCTTGCGCGGATCAGGCCGACAAGCCCTGCCGCCGCCTTGCCGGTGTAGACCGGATCGAGCAGCACGCCTTCGAGCCGCGCAAACAGGCGAACGGCTTCGACCATCTCGTCTGTCGGCAGCGAATAGCCCGGGCCGACCCATTCATCGAGCGCGACGACGCTTTCGCGTGAAGGCGCGGGCAGGCCGGCGAATGCGGCGGCCTCGACCGCGAGCTTGTGGACATTGCCTTCCTGCTCGGCGCGCGGGCGGCGCACGTTGATGCCCGTCAGCGGCACGCCTGCATTCGCTGCGTTGAAGCCGACGAGCAGACCCGCATGCGTGCCCGCGCTGCCGGAGGCGACGACGATCTCGTGAAACGCGAGGCCCATGTCGAGCGACTGCTCCAGGATTTCGCGCGCGCAGACGACATAGCCCATCGCGCCCAGCGCGTTCGATCCGCCGCCGGGAATGATGTAGCCCTTGCGGCCGAGCTGCTTGAGCTTGTCCGCTTCGGCCTGCATCGCGGCGGCGAGATCGACGCCGCCATCGACGATGGTCAAGCTTTCGGCGCCGAGCAGATCGAACAGGAAGTTGTTCCCGCTCGCGTCTTTCTTGTAGCTGCCCGCCACGCGCTGCTCGAGCACGAGGCGGCATTTCAGGCCTTCATGCGCGGCGGCGGCGAGCGTCAGGCGGCAATGGTTGGACTGCACGGCGCCAACCGTGATCAGCGTATCCGCGCCTTGTTTCAGCGCGTCGGCGACCAGGAATTCCAGCTTGCGCGTCTTGTTGCCGCCGCCCGCAAGGCCGGTGAGGTCATCGCGCTTGATCCAGATCTCCGGCCCGCCGAGATGCTTCGACAGCCGCTCCAGCTTCTGGATCGGCGTCGGATGCGGCGTGTAACGGCGACGGGGGAGGGCTTCGAGTTTCATGCGCGGCAGGCTAGGCGTGCGCGCGACGGCGGGAAAGTCCCCTAGAACCGCGCCACGTCGTAGAACAGCGAGAAGTCGATCGGCAGGGCGTCGCGGATGAACTGTTTCACGAACAGGTTCTCGTCGGCGATCGCCTTGCGGGTGACATAGACGACGTCGAAGCGGCGCAGCGGGCCGATGTCGTAGAGGCTCTGCTTGGCGAGGCCGTTCCGGACATCGACGCACGCGCGTCATCATTTCGCCGCCCGGCTGGCGGCGCATGACGATGACTTTCGTGGGCTTGCCTTCGTCGGTCCAGCCGCCGGCCAGCAGGATGGCCTGCAGCACATCGATCTCGCCCGGGAGTTCGAACACGCCGGGCTGCTTCACTTCGCCGCCGACGAACACCTTCTGCGAGCCGAAATCCGTGGGCGTGATCACCAGCGCCGGATCGCGCAGTTCGTTGGCGTAGATGTCTTCGAGCGTCGTCTGAAGTTCGCGCACCGTCTGGCCGGCTGCCATCACGGGGCCGATGGTGGGCAGGGCGACCCGGCCGTCCGGGGCGATCGTGAGTTCGGCTGAAAGTTCCGGCGCGGTGCGGACATCCATGCGGAACTTGTCGCCGGGATAGAAGCGGTAGGCCTCGTCGTCTGCCCGCCATGCCGGATAGGAAGCGATTGGAAAATCGGGGGATTGGGCGCGGCAAAGGGTCGCCCATGCAGCCCGCAAGCGCTGCAAGGCCGGCCAGGCCCAGGCCGAAGAAAGGCAGGCGCGACATGGAGCAGGTGTCGCCCAGAATGGATAACCGGTTCTTAAGCGGAGCAGGGGAAGGCTGACCGTTAACCACGGGAAGCATGTCCTTTGAGCGTCGAGACCTGGACCGAGCGGGAGGCCAGGGCGCCGCAGCGCCTGCCGCGCTGCGCGTCCGGAGGGGCGTTCTGCAGAGCGCGCGGGCCGCATGCGCGTCCGCCTCGGGGCGGCTGATACGCTGCTTCAACTGTGGCGCGCCAAGTGGCTGATGCTCTTCGTTTTCCTGCCGATCGTGCTCTTCGGCATCGCGATCGCCCTGCTGGTCCCGACCAAGTATCCGGCGGCCACGCGGCTGCTTGTGCGGCTGGGCCAGGAATATGTATTCGACCCGGTGGTGGGCGACGCCGCCAAGGGCGCATTCCCGCAGCAGGAAGAAGTGCTGCAGGCGGAAACCGAGCTCGCGCGCTCGCCGGTGATCGCGGAGCGCGTGATCAAGCGCATTGGTCTCGCTCAGCTCTATCCGAACCTCGCCGAGGCGAAGTGCGAGGGCGAAGAACGGCGAGTCCTACGCCATCGACCAGGAAGCGCTGGAGGCCTTCGGCAAGGATCTCGACGTGACGTCCGCGCCGAAATCGTCGATCCTGCGCATGACGTTCGCGCACGCCGAGCCGGAGCTTGCGGCTGAAACGCTCAACGCTTCGTGGCCGAGTATCTCAAGTATCGCCACGAAGTTCTGTCGCGCGGCGAGGTCGCTGGCCTGACCGAGCAGCGCGGGGTGATCGAGGAGCGGCTCGAGGCCGCGGACAAGGCGCTGCGCGACTATCTCGCGCGCAACGGCCTCACGGACTTCGATGCCGAAAACACAGCCGCGACAAAGCTCTTCAGCGACATCTCCGACGAAGCGTCGAAGGTCGAAGCCTCGCTGCGCGAGGCCGAAGCGAAAGCCACGGGCCTGCGCCGCCAGATGCAGACGACGCCACGCGAAGTCGACCTCTATGTCGAGACAACCTCCGAGCAGGACCTGGTGAAGCTGCGGCTCGAGCGCGAGGACCTGCTGACGCGCTATCTGCCCGACAGCCGCGCCGTGCAGGACATCGACAAGCGCATCGCGCAACTGGAAGCCTTCCTTAAGTCAGCGCCGGCCGCAGGGCCTGCGCCGCATCGGGCCCAACCCGACCTGGCAGGCGCTGGAGGCCGACGACGCCGTGCAGACCGCCACCATCAGCGCGCTGACGGGCAGGTCGCAGGAACTCGCGCGGCAGAAGGAAAACGCGCAACACCGCCTCGCTACCCTTGCTGCGTTGGAGCCGGAATACCTGCGCCTGAAACGCGACCGCGATGCGCTCGAAGCTTCCGCCGGCACTTTCGCCACGCGCGAGCAGACCGAGCGTGCGCGCAGCGAACTTGCCTCGCGCAGCGTCGACAACATCTCCGTCTACGAGCCTGCGCGAGCGCCGGCTCGAGGGGATACGCCCAAGCGCATCATCGCACTGGTCGCTGCCGTGTTCGGCCTGCTGACGGCCCTGGCCGCCGGCCTCCTGCGCGCCTGGTCGATCCGGTCATTCCCGACCGCGGGGTCGGTCGAACGCACGCTGGGCCTGCGCGTCCTCGCCACGGCGCGGGAGCGCTGAGCGATGAAAGACCTGCGCGACGACCTCGCCGACTTCTACCGTGCTCTCTCGCAAGTACCTGCGACCGAAGGTGGTCGCACGGTCATGTTCATGTCGGCGCGCGCAGGCGAGGGCGTCTCCAGCGTTGCGGTATCCTTCGCGCTGATGGCGGCCGCTTCGGCGCGCAAGCCGGTGTGGCTGGTCGACCTCGACCTCAAGCGCAACCATCTGTTCAACACTTTCGCGCGTCGGCCCGTTCGCGGATGCGTTCGGCGGCGTCGGCCCGCCATATTCCGCCAGCGCTCAAGACCCAGCCCTTCTTCTCGATCGAACCGAACGACCCGGAAGCCAACGCCGGTCTTGGCCTCTTCACCGCTCATCGCGTTGGCGAGACGCGCCTGATGGTGACGCAGTTCGACGCCTCGCGCCTCAAGGCGGGCCAGCTCGCTCCGCATCCGCACCCAGGCGAGCTACTGGCAGGCCGTGCGTGCGGCGACCGACTGGGCGGTGGTGGATGCGCCGGCGCTGGAGCTTGCAGGCGCTGGTCTTGCGATCGCCTCGCAGATGGACCGCGTCGTGATCGTGGCGAGCGCCGACGAGACGACGCCGGCGGAGCTCGATGCCGTGCGCGCCGAGATCGAGGCGCATGGCGGCAGGGTCGGCGGCGTCGTCCTGAATCGCGAAAAGGACGACGCCCGTTTCACTGACCGGCTGGCGCAGTGATGGCCGCGCGGCCACCCGCGCCTCGAAAAGTCCATTGGGCCGAGCTTGCGGCGGCGGCCGTGACGCTGTTCATGTTCGCCGAAGCGTTCGTGCCGCGTCTTCTCGCGCCGAGCGCGGTGGACGTAACCGGCGAAATCCCCGAAAGCACCCTGCTGCGCTACTTGTGGTTGCCGTTCTACGGCGTTGTCGCGCTTGGACTTGTTGCGGCCGGACGCGATGCCTGGCGCGCCATCCTTTCGGCCCCGTGGCTGCTTCTCCTCAGCATCACGGCGATGGTCTCGGCAGTCTGGTCCATCGATCCTGATCTCAGCTTTCGCCGGGGGATCGCCGTCCTGGCCACGACACTGCTCGGCGTCTATCTCGCGGCGCGGTTCGACTGGCTCACGGCCCTGCGCCTGCTTGCGGGCGTGTGGATCGCGCTGATGCTGGCGAGTTTCGCTGCCGGTCTGGTTGCTCCGGGCTTCGGACGGATGCAGGAGATCCACCCCGGCGCTTGGACGGGGGGCTGGTGGGAGAAGAACCAGCTCGGAGGCCACGCCGCGCGGTCGGCCTTCCTGTTCGCCTTCCTGCGTGGCGCGATGAAGCATTCCGCAGGACGTGGGGCGCGGCGCTCCTGGTCTCTGTGGCGCTCGTCGTGTTGTCGAAGTCCGCGACCGCGCTGCTGGGGACCGTTCTGGGCCTGACCGTACTCGTCTCGGCGTGGTGGATGCTGAAGGGCCGCACATGGTCGCTGGCCCTGATGTGGATTGGCGCTTCGGTCATCGGCCTCGGCGCCGTGGCGTTCGCGATGGCGCCCGGGGCCGTGCTCGGCGTTGTAGGCCGCGACGCAACTCTGACTGGCCGCACCGATATCTGGGCAGAACTCGCAACCGCCATCTCGCAGAAGCCCGCGCTCGGTTACGGCTATCTTGCCTTCTGGGCGCCGGACTCCGAGCCGCGCTACTGGCTTGCGAAGAGCGTGGCGTGGAACGCACCTTCCGGCCACAATGGCTGGCTCGACCTTGCCATCTCGCTCGGCGTCGCGGGCGTTGTGGTCTACGCAACGGATGTGGCGATGTCGGCTTGGCGGGCGGTGAGACTCGCACTCGTTTCTCCGATCGGCGTATTCGCCATCGGCTTCCTCGCGCAGTTCATGCTGTTCGCGATGTCGGAGAGCATCATCCTCGCCCAGAATTCCATCCTCTGGGCGATGTACGCGTTCGTGAGCTGCAAGCTGGCGCTTGACGCCCGGGGGTCTGCTGATGTTCCGGCCCCGTTCGCGCAGCGCAGCCCGGGCGTCCGCTAGTCCATCACACCGGAGAGCACGGCGCCCAGCGTCGGCGCCGCCAGCACTGCGCCCATGTCGACGGCCCGCTTCGCAAGCTCCTCGATCAGGTCCGTTGGCGCGCCATGGGGCGAGGGTGACGCGCTCACGTCGTGCGTGAAGAAGAAAAGCCAGCCTTTTGAGTCGATGCAAGTTTTGAGCATCGCCAGCGCACGCCGCCGGCTCGCAGTCGAGCCTCCAAGCTCGACTGCACGCAACTGAGCCCGATCTGCTTCGCCGACATTGACGCCTGGCAGGATGCCGCGGCCCGTCGCGAACACATCGGCCACCCAGCGCTTCACCGGATAGGTCGTCTCGCCATAGGGATAGGCGAACGCCGAGACAGTCTCGACGTGACCGGCCTCCGAGAGGGCGACGAGGTTCTTTCCGAGATCCTTCTCGACAAGCGCGAGGCGATGACGCGCGCAGTCCATGTGGGCGTGCGAGTGCGCGCCGATCTCGTGCCCACGCTGGCTGAGTTCCGTCAGCGTCTCGGCATCGAACATCTCGCCCATCACCGGGCTGCTTCTGGCCGAGGAACGACGTGCAGGCGTAGAAGCCTCCGTGGCCGCCATGCTTTTCGACGATGTCGGCGCCGTTGAGGGCGGACTTTGGGAAGTCGTCGAAGGTGAAGGTCACGACGGGGCGATCCGGGGCCACAAGCGCACGGGCAGCTCTGCGCCATTGCACCACGCGCCGCTGCAGCTTCGCGGGAGCCGAACGCGAGGGCGTGTAGGTCCATTGCTGCTGCGGCTGCTGCTGCACCTAGAGCGCCTCCGCATACACAAGCGCGCGCCAGGCCTTGAGGGCGCGGCCGCGCAGCCCGACGGGAAGCACACGCAGCTTCGCAACAAGCCGTGCGAGAACCTTGAAAACGCTCCGGAGCGGCAGGGCGCGCGCGGCCTTCGCGGCCCTGTAGAGCGGCATCGCACTAGCGGCTTCAGGATGGCGGCGCGCCATGCGAGCGAAGTTGGCGGCCGAGCGGCCATACTTGCCCATCAGGGCGCGGTCCTCGTCGAGGCCGAGGTGTGTCGCCGGGTTGTCGATGTGGTGGATCGGGAACCTGCCTTCGAGCGTCAACCCCCAGTCCGTATCTTCCCAGCCCCAGCCCTCGAAGCCTTCGTCGAAAGGGCACTCTGCAAGGACATCCCTGTGAACGAGCACGTTGGAGGAGAACACGTAGCGGCCCGGCGCCTGGTTGCGATCATCCGCCTTAAGGCACTCTGAAGTTTCTGACTGCCAGCGGTGCAGGGCGTATTTCGAACTCGTCGAGGCAAAGCGCAGCGAGTAGCCGCCGACGACGACCGCGGGATCGTCCAGCCGCTCGGTCACGTCGAGGTACGTGGAGATGAAGTCGCCGGAGTCGGGCGACATGTCGGCGTCCAGCAGCAGGACCCATTCCGAGCGCGCATGCGCGATCGCGGCGTTGCGGGCGGCTGCACGGCCGCGGTTCCTCGCGTTCGACACGATGCGCACGGCGGCGCGCGCTTCGCCGGCGACGCGCTGCATCCGTGCGACAAGATCATGATCCTGCCCGCCATCGTCGTAGATGATGATCTCGGCCAGCGCCGCCTGCTTGCATCGCGACAACGCGTAGATCAGGTCGCAGCAGTCATGCCGGTAACTCGGAACGCAGATCGACATGCGCGGGGCCGCCCCAGCCCAGAACACGTTGTCGAGCACGCTCTCGGGGGAGTTCTCGTTGGCGGCGTCGAGCGTGTATTTCGCGGCGTGCATGGTTCAGCGGGCCCGTTGCTTGTCGCCGAGCAGGCTCGGGATGGTCTTGAGGACGATGTAGGCATCGAGCCACACGGAGGCCCGGTTGACGTATTCCATGTCCAGCGCCACGCGCTCGCGCACTTCCTCAGGCGTGTGCACGGGGCCGCGTGAACCGTTCACCTGCGCCCAGCCGGTCATGCCCGGCTTCATGCGATGACGGTGAGCGTACTCGCCGACCGTGTTGTGAACTTCGATGTCGCCTGCGGTCATGCCGATGGCATGGGGACGCGGCCCAACGATCGACATCTCGCCCGAGAGCACGTTGAGCAATTGGGGGATCTCGTCGATCGAGGTCATGCGCAGCACACGGCCGAGGCGCGTGACGCGAGGGTCGTTGGCGACCGTCTGCCGGATCACGCCATCCTCGGCGGCGCGGTCCGGCTTCATCGTGCGGAACTTCCAGACCCGGATGATCTCGTTGTGGAAGCCGTGCCGCTTCTGCCGGAAGAAGACCGGCCCCCGGGAGTCCAGCTTTATGAGAAGTGCGACCAGCGCCATCGGCATGGCAAGCAGCACGAGAGCGGTGGCGGCGACGCTCACGTCGAAACAGCGCTTCAGCGCGGCGCGGTGCACGTCGCGCGGCGCGCCGGAGATGTAGGCTGCCGGCGCATCCACCACGCGGGCAAGCGACGTGTGCTCCGGGTTGAACCCGTCGAGGTCGAGCACGAGGATGATTTCCTGCGGCAGGTTGCGCATCCGGTCGATCAGGGCGCGCACGCGCTTCTGCGCCGTGGATGTCACGGTGACGACAATGCGGTCGACTTCCGGCAGCCGCTCCCACGCCAGGAGTTCGTCCACCTTGCCCAGGCACGGCGTGTCGCCCATCAGCGTCGAGGCTGCGGAGTTGGCGCGGTTCGCCCGATCATCGAAATAGCCGAGGATGTTCAGTTCGCGCTCGCGGACGTTGCGCGACACGATGCGGGCCGCCGCCTGCGTCGCTCCCACGATGACCACATTGTCCGACAGATAGCCCTTGCGCGTCGCAGTGCGCACAATGCCGAGATAGTTCGCATGAAGCGCAAACAGCGCCAGCGCATTGGCCGCGCACAGCCGCGCGAACAACTCGATGTCGTCAGACCCCAGCGCCAGGGCCGACAGGAAAACCAGGCCCATGATGATGGAGCCGCCGAGCGCCACGCGCAGCAGGTGGGTTGCGATCGATCCGGCATAGCGGAAGCGGTATCCGCCTGCGAGCCACACGCCGCCCACGCCCGCTGCAGGCGTCAGCGCGTACGGCATAACCGCGGCAAGCGGCGTCACAAGCACATCGATTCCCGCGGCGAGGCACAGGCCCGCCGTCACCAGCGCGACTGCAACCGCATCGACGGTCCGTGCGATGACGCGAACGGCGCTGCGGTGGAACAGCCGCTTGCGAGCCACCTTGTTGGCGCGAGCAGGCGTCGCAGCTTCGCCGCCAACCGGGTTGTCGCTGGCTGCGAGGTCGGGCTTGTCGGCCCAGGCAAGGCGTTCGGCTCGCATGTGGGATCCGCTTCCGGCAGGTCCACAAGAAATAGCGGGACAAGGTCAATTTCGGCTTCAGGGGATCGGTGAAATTCGGTCGATCAGGCCCGGCCGTGCGATCCATTTTGGAGCTGTCCCGCGCGCGCCAGCACGAAAACGCCTCGGCTCATGGCCGAGGCGCTCCATGTCTTAACGAGGGGATAATTTCAGCCCTTGGCCCGGGCAGGGAAGTCGATGATGCAGCCGTCGGCCATCTGATGGCTGGCGGGAATCGGGCCGCCCTTCAGCACCGCCTCGAGCACGTCGATCACATAGTTCTCGCCTGCCTTCGCCTTGGCCCGGCCGTAGGTGAGCCGGTCGTTCAGCGCGCCGTGATACAGGATCTTCCAGCTCTTGGGCTCGATCACGAAGGTCTCAGCCGTGCGGATGACGCCCAGCGGCTCGGCAACCTTCTGGCCCGCATCCTTCAGGATCGGCATGTTGATCTCGAAGTTCTTGGCCTCGGCCGCGATCATCTCGCGGGTGTCCTGGTTGTTGGCGTTGAGCATCAGGAACTTGACGCCCTTGGATTCATAGGCCGCCTGCACCGCCTTGATGTCCGGCGTCATCTGCTGGACAATCGGACAGCCCACGCCTTCCATGACCATCACGATCGCCTTGGCGTCGGTCATCTTGTGGAGTTCGTGCGTCGCGCCGTTCTGGTCGACCAGCGCGAAATTGGGAATGGTTGCCGGGGTCGTCGGCTCGGACGATTTCGCGGCCGCTGCGGGCGGCGCCTCAGCCTGCGCCGGCGCCTTGTCGCAGCTCGCCATGCCAAGTGCGAGGGCCGAGGCTGCAATCGTCGAAAGTGTCGTGATCCTGCGGAACATGGGGAGACGTCCTTTGATAGTGTCTGGAGCTTGGCGGTCTATTATCCCGGAATCCCCTGACAGCGTCAAACGGGCGAGCCAGCTGTGCACCTGAATGTGTTCGCCCTTCGGGACAACCCGGGTTGACGCAGATCAAAGCGAAAACAGGCGGCCGAAGCCGCCTGTTCCCTTGGACATTCCGAGCGGCCAAGGCCTTCCGCAAAGAAGCGCCGCGGCGAGCTGCTCAGAACTTCTTGGTGACCTCCAGTTCGAGGATGCGCCCGCGCGGGTCGCCGGTGGAGAAGCCGCGCCGGGTCTGGTCGTAGACCGGATCCTCATCCGTGACGTTGACGACCGATGCCCGAAGCTCTGTGCCTGCAAGGAAGCTGTAGGTCGGACGATAGATATAGCTGAAATTGAACGTCACGCGATCCTTGGGGAATACGCCGTAAGTGCTGTACGCATCTTCGCCCGTCAGGGCCAAGCCAAACCGCGCCGGGTTGGGATCGGTGTTGATGTTCACCGGAGTGAGGCTGTCTCCGCAGGTGAAGAACTGCTCGATTGTGCTGACCTGTTGGCCCGGTTCCGTGGCGTTGTTGTAGTAGGGAGACAGGCACGCATAGTAGCCCGCATCCTTCACGCCCGACGAGAAGTTGGCCGTCAGATTGAAGGTGTGCACCCGGTTCGACCAGCGGGTCGAAGCCTGGAGACGCCATTCGCGCGCATTGTTGCCGCCGGAGCCGACGTTCTGGTTTCTGTAGCCGAGGCGATTCCCGTCCGGCGCAAAGGGAACGCCTCCGATGTCATAGCCGTGCACCTTGTAGACAAGGTTCTGGGTGGCTGTGGCCGACAGGCTCAGGACGCCGTCGAACAGGTCGTGGCTGTAGTCCACCGAATAGTCGATGCCGTTCGCGATGAAGCCGCCGCCATTGGTCAGGAGGCGGGAGATGCCGATCAGGTCGTTGCCGGTCGTGACGACGCCGGGATGCGCCGCCGTGCCGTCCGCACAATTGCCGCCATTGACCGCCGGGTTCAGGGCGACGAACTGCAGCAGGGGCGAATTGCAGCCCACATTCGTCTGCGTTGACGGATTGGTTGGCCCGCCCAGTACCTGCTTTCCGGCATTGGCGGTGCTGGGGCCCCAGATCGAGTTGAGGATGAGAGTAAGCGGCTGTGTGTCAGCCGCCCCGCCCGCCAGCTCGCCATCGATGATCAGTTCGAAGAACTTCACGTCGGCCTTGAACCGCCCCCCGAACAGGTCCTCCGTATGATAGCCGATTCCGATGTTAAAGGTCTTGTCCTCCTCCGGCCCAAGCTGCGTGTCCGTCACATCGAAGAGCTGCGGAACCACGCCGGGGAACCTGGCTGAAATAACGGTGCCCGCCGAGACCACGACGTCCCCGGGAATCGCATTGAGGCCCTGCGCGCGCACGTCGGTGCCGTAGTCGGCACGGAGATAGATATTGTCCGTGACGTCCCACTTGCCCGCGACGTTCCAGATATTCGCAACCAGCTTTTCGTTGTTGTAGCTCTCGCGCCGCGCTGACGCCTGGAAGTTCAGCGTGTCCAGAACGGGGATATCGAGCTGACCGTGGAAGGCCAGCGTCTGCTCCTCGTTGTAGTCGATGGCCGTACGGCCGCCGCTGAGGTAGACGCCGGGCCCCGTCGTCGCGCACCCCGTGTTGCCGGGCGACTGCAGTGGCTCGCCGGTCGCGGTCAGGCCACGCGATACCCGGTCGGGATCGCCTGGCCAGGGGCAATACTGCAGTTCGAACGCCCGGTCGTCGCCACTTTCGGGCTGCA
This sequence comes from uncultured Alphaproteobacteria bacterium, assembly GCA_963718145.1. Classification (GTDB taxonomy): domain Bacteria; phylum Pseudomonadota; class Alphaproteobacteria; order Caulobacterales; family Hyphomonadaceae; genus UBA7672. Next base: position 14,052 of record CAVQYJ010000022.1, read on the forward strand.
AGCCGTTGCGACGTTCAACCTGCCGCCATTGGCTGCCCAGGCCCCAGGCGATTTCTCCACCCGGCAACTGGAATGCGGGAATGGTGCCGCTGACCAGCGTGTCGAAGGTGACGGCAATTGTCTGTTGTTCGTCGACGCGATCCCGGTAGAGCCAGTTGAGGAGTTCGGCCGAGTTCTGCGGAAGGGCCGCGTTGAATTGCGGGTTGGCAAGGCCGCTGGCGACGCTCTTCTGGAAGTTGCTCGCGAACGGGTTGAAGAACTGGCAGCCATTGGTGCCCGCCCGCGTGTCGGACTGAACGCCGACGGTGCGGTCATACGTCGTCGCATTGGCGTAGTCGGTCGCAATGCGGTCAATCGCGCGGCATTCCGGGCCGCCATAGCCGAGCAGCGCGTTCTGCAGGCGCGAAACGATGATGTCCGGATAGGTCAGCGTCTGGTCATAGAAATTGAACTGGGCGGACGTCTCGTACTTCATCCCGTTGAGGACGCGGAGGAAGTTGTCGGACTGGAAGTCGCCCTTGATATTCGTGTTGATCAGGAAGCGCTCTCGCTGCGCCTTCCACTGGTACAGCCCGTCGTCGGACCGGAAGTTGCCGCCGGCGCCGAACGGGCGCCAGCCTGGCCCGGTGAAGAGCACGTCGTTCGCTCCGAGCGAGACTAGGGCCGTGCGCGCGACGAAGTCGTCGATGAACGGGTTGTGCGCCGCTGATCCCGCTGCGGGGTTGATCGTCCACACCGGCGCTGCGGTCGTGCCGGTGTTGATATAGGTCGGCGTGTTGTTGGCGATGAAGAACTGGCAGCCAATGCTTGTTGTGCCGCACAGGGTTGCGGACGCCGTCGGCGCGGTCGTCACTCCGGTCGTGCCTGGCAGCGCTGCAACGCCGCGAGCGCCGCTCGATACCGGGAACGGAACGGCGCGGGTAATCGTCTCCACCTTCGAGTAGAGCGTATCGACGTGGAACGACATCGTGTCGGAGATGTCGGCGTTCGCCTCGAAGTAGACCTTGTGCGACTCGCTCTCGTTGACGAGGTCCTCGTACGCGAACTGCGGGACGACGCAGCTCATGTCCGGGATGGCAGGCGTGACAACCGTGCCGGTGGTGTTCGGCAGGCCCGCGATGCTGCGGTTCGGCTGGATGATGTTCGCGATCTCGCCGCCGATGGCGTTGCAGCTTGCCCGCGTGTCATAGTCCTGGATGATGCGGTCCGGGTTGGTCGTTCCCGTGGGCACCGTCGGCGCCGTCGTGCCAAAGAAGTTGTTGACCCGCGTGTACTTGCCGGGGCTGGTCGCATCCAGCGTCCAGACATCGGGGTTTATCGAGAATGGCCGGCTCGAGAAATCGCGTTCGGCCTGCGACAGCCTGGACGTGTGTCCATACTCGTAGTCGAACATGATGTTTGCCGCGTCGCCGACCCATCCGGTCAGGAAGGTGGCGTTGGTTTCGGGCGCGGACTTGTCGTAGAAGCGCTGCTCGAACGTGATCTCGGGAGCATCCACATTGCGGCGTGTGATGTAGTTGATCACGCCGGCGACAGCGCCTGCGCCGTAGGTGGAAGACGCGCCGCCGGTCATGATCTCGACCGCCTGCAGGGCGTTGGTCGGCAGCGTGTTGATGTCGGGACCGGCCCCGCCATTCGTGGAGGCAAGGCGACGGCCGTTGAACAGCGTTAGGGTCGCGTTGGCGCCGAGGCCGCGGAGGTTGGGAGAGTTGAAGCCGGTTGCGGCAGCGCCTCCGGGGATTGCCTCGCCCAGACCCGTCGTCTCGAAGGCCAGAGGCAGGTCGCGCAGGAATTCGTTGATCGAGGGTGCGCCTTGCGCTTCGAGGTCTTCCTTTGAATAGACCTCGACGGGCCGCGGGGCGTCTTCGGGCGCCGTCGCCAGAAGGGTGCCTGTGACCGTGACCCGGTCGGTTGCACCCCTCGTATCTGTCTGGCTCGTCTGGTCCGTAGCCGCTTGTGCGGCTGGAGCTGTGGCCGGCGTCTGCGGCTGGGCGGTCGTTACCGTCTGGTTCGGATTTGCAGGCGCAGCGGGCGTTGCAGGCTGCTGGGCCCAGGCGCCGTTCAGGCCAGTCGAAAGGCCAAGCAGCAGCGCGGCGCCCGAGACGCCGCGGAACGCGTACTTCATGAATTTTCCTCCCCGAGCGAGCCCGACTTGACGCAAGGCTTCCGGGGTAATCTTGGTGATTTTGTTACAACCGGTCAATTTGTGGCGGGCCGGCGGCGAAATAAGGCGGAAACATTGCAGGCATTGCGTCATGCCGCAGCGGCCAAAGGGACTCCTTGGCAAGTGTAGGGATCATTACAAACTTGCTGTGATGAAATCCACACAAGGTTCACATAATGCTCTGATATTATGACATTTTAATTGGTCATGTGTGACGGTTTGCAATTCGTTTCACGAACCAGTGTTCACCCCGTGAGCCCGTCGGGATTGAGACTGACGTCTCGGCCATGGCCCACGCATGTCGCAATGTTGCCTCATTTGGACGGTGCGGAGCGTTCCGTCAAACATAGACTGCCGATCGATGTCGGCGTCATGATCGTCGCCTTTGGCGCGCGTTGGTCTTGAGCCGGCCGGCCGGCTGGCCCCCATTCGCGCGCGGGAAGAGTTGACAGTTTCTCAGTGCCCAAAACCGCGCGTCGACTGTTTGACGGCTTGTGCGTTCACGGCCTAACTCCGCCTGGGATTTCCACGGAATCGCAGGTCGCGGCGAATGCTCGAGCTAAGGGATGTTTCGCGGCGCGTCGGCGGAACGGCGCACCTGTCGAACGTCTCGCTTCGTCTGGAGCGCGGCACCTTCAACGTCCTTCTCGGCCCCACGCTCGCCGGCAAGACCAGCCTGATGCGCGTCATGGCCGGCCTTGACCGTCCAGGTTTCGGCGCCGTGATGTTCGATGGGGCGGACGTTACGGGCAAGCCGGTCGCCAGGCGCAACGTCGCGATGGTCTACCAGCAATTCATCAACTACCCGGGCTGGACGGTGCGCGACAACATCGCTTCGCCGCTGCGGGTCAAACGGACGTCAAAGGCCGCGATCGACAGCGAGGTCGCGCGGGTCGCGAAGCTGATGCGCCTCGAGCCTTACCTGGACCGCAAGCCGCTCGAACTTTCCGGCGGGCAGCAGCAGCGCGTGGCCCTTGCGCGGGCCATCGTGAAGAAGGCGGACCTGGTTCTCCTCGACGAGCCGCTCGCCAATCTCGACTACAAGTTGCGCGAGGACCTGCGCGCGGAACTGCCGAAGCTGTTTGCCGACAGCGGCTCCGTCGTTGTCTACGCCACGACCGAGCCGGCAGAAGCCTTGCTGCTTGGAGGGTCGACGGCGACGCTCTCTCAGGGCCGCCTCACCCAGTTCGGCCCGACGCTTGACGTCTATCGCCGCCCAAACGACCTCGTCACCGCGAAGACCTTCTCGGATCCCCCGCTCAACACCATCCGCGCACAGGATGCCGGCGCCGCGCAAGCGCAAGCAGACGCCGCAACCCTTGCCTTCCGCCCGCACCATCTCGTTCCGGGTCCAGGCTCTGCACGCGCGCTTGCGTTCAAGCTCAAGGTGATCTCGACGGAAATCACAGGTTCGGAAAGTTTCGTTCACCTTGCAGCCGGCGACGTTCGTTGGGTCATGCTGACCCACGGCGTCCACATCTATCCTGCCGGCGCCGACCTCGATGCGCACGTCGAGCCCGAGCATGTCATGGCGTTCGATGCGGCGGGCAGCGCTCTGGGTTCCGGTCAGCGCAGGGCCGCCTGATCCATGGCCCGCATCGATCTCGCCAACATCCGGCACGCTTACCGTCCAGACCCCAAGTCTGACGCGGACTATGCGCTGAAGCACATCAACCAGGCGTTCGATGATGGCGGCGCCTATGCGCTGCTGGGACCGTCCGGCTGCGGCAAGACCTCGCTGCTCAACATCATCTCGGGCCTTGTCAGGCCCACCCAGGGCCGCATGCGTTTCGACGGTGAGGATGTGACGGACCTGCCGACGGAAAAGCGCAACATCGCGCAGGTCTTCCAGTTTCCCGTGATCTACGACTCGATGACGGTGCGCCAGAACTTGGCCTTCCCGCTGCGCAACCGGGGCGTGAAGGCGGCCGATGCGAAGCGCCGCGTCGATGAGGTGCTGGAGATGATCGGCCTGCTGCCGGTCGCGGATCGCCGTGCGCGAGGCTTGAGCGCGGACGAGAAGCAGAAGATCTCGCTCGGGCGAGGTCTTGTGCGCTCCGATGTCAGCGCCATCCTGTTCGACGAGCCGCTGACCGTGATCGATCCGCAGATGAAGTGGCAGCTTCGCGCCCAGCTCAAGGAGCTGCACAAGCGCTTCGGCTACACCATGATCTACGTGACGCACGACCAGACCGAAGCGCTGACCTTCGCCGACCAGGTCGTGGTGATGTACGAGGGCCAGATCGTCCAGGTCGGATCGCCGGCGGATCTGTTTGAACGTCCCAGTCACACCTTCGTCGGCTACTTCATCGGTTCGCCCGGAATGAACGTGATCCCGACCACGCTCGACGGCGCCAGCGTCCGCCTCGGCTCCTACTTCGCACCCCTTCCCATGGCGCCGCGCATCCGGGGAGAGCCCAGGCTCGAGATCGGCGTGCGGCCGGAATACGTCAGCATCACGCGCGAAGGCATCCCGGTCACCATCCAGCGCATCGAGGATGTCGGCCGGCTCAAGATCGTCCATGCGCTGGCGGAGGGCTTCCCGATCGCGGCGATCGCACGCGAGGGCGCGGAGATTCCTGCCGATCCGCACATCACCATCGATCCCAAGGGCCTCAACCTCTACGCCGACAGCTGGCGCATCGAGCTCAGCGGCCTGGGCGAACTGACCGGGGCTGCGCCATGAAGCCCACCAACCAGAAGGCGTGGTTCCTTGTCCTGCCTGTGCTCGCCCTCGTGGCGCTGTCGGCGGTGATCCCGCTGATGACCGTCGTGAACTACTCGGTCCAGGACACGTTCGGGAACAACAAGTTCTTCTGGGCCGGAACGGACTGGTATGCGCAGATCCTGCAATCGCCGCGCTTCTGGAATGCGCTGGTCCGCAATCTCATTTTCTCAGCCATCATCCTCGCGATCGAGATTCCGCTCGGCGTTCTGGTCGCGCTGCACATGCCGAAGAAGGGCTGGGGCGTCCCCGTCTGCCTTGTGCTGATGGCGCTGCCGCTGCTGATCCCATGGAATGTCGTCGGCACGATCTGGCAGGTCTTCGGCCGCGTGGACATCGGCCTCCTGGGCGCAGCCCTCGTCGGAATGGGGGTCGACTACAACTATGTGCAGGACCCGGTCGACGCCTGGGCAACGCTGATCGTCATGGATGTCTGGCACTGGACCAGTCTCGTGACCCTGCTCGCCTATGCCGGCCTCGTCTCGATCCCGGACGCCTACTACCAGGCCGCGCGCATTGACGGTGCATCCGGCTGGGCCGTCTTTCGCCACATCCAGCTACCCAAGATGGGACGTGTGCTCACCATCGCCGTGCTCTTGCGGTTCATGGACTCGTTCATGATCTACACCGAGCCCTTCGTCGTCACAGGCGGAGGGCCGGGCAACTCCACCACCTTCCTGTCGATCGACCTCGTCCAGATGGCCGTCGGCCAGTTCGACCTCGGCCCCGCCGCCGCGATGTCGCTGATCTACTTCCTCATCATCCTGGCGTTCTCTTGGGTGTTCTACGCCGTGATGACGCGCGAAGATTCAGCGCCCAGGGCCGAGAAGGAGGGCGCATCATGAAGCGCGTCCTCTCCGTCCTCGTTCCCGCGCTCTACATCGTCTTCCTGCTGCTGCCGATCTACTGGCTCGTGAACATGAGCTTCAAGACCAACACGGAGATCACCTCCGGCGTCTCGCTCTGGCCGATGCAGCCGACGCTGCGCAACTACATGGTGATCTTCACCGACCCGAGCTGGTACAATGGCTACATCAACTCGATCATCTATGTCGTGCTCAACACGGTGATCTCCGTCGCCGCCGCCTTGCCTGCCGCCTACGCCTTTTCGCGCTATCGCTTCTTCGGCGACAAGCACCTGTTCTTCTGGCTGCTGACCAATCGCATGGCCCCGGCCGCCGTGTTCGCGCTGCCATTTTTCCAGCTCTATTCGGCGTTCAACTTGATCGACACGCACATCGCCGTGGCGCTGGCGCACTGCCTGTTCAACGTGCCGCTGGCGGTGTGGATTCTCGAAGGGTTCATGAGCGGTGTGCCGCGCGAGATCGACGAGACCGCCTATGTCGACGGGCACTCCTTCCCCAGCTTCTTTGTCCGCATCTTCATGCCGCTGATCGCCTCGGGCATCGGCGTCGCTGCCTTCTTCTGCTTCATGTTCTCCTGGGTCGAGCTGCTGATCGCCCGCACCCTTACGACGACGGACGCCAAGCCCATCGCCGCAATCATGACGCGAACGGTGTCGGCGTCAGGCATGGATTGGGGGGTATTGGCGGCTGCAGGCGTGCTGACGCTGATCCCGGGCGCGATCGTGATCTGGTTCGTGCGCAACTACATCGCCAAGGGCTTTGCGCTCGGGAGAGTGTGAAGCGCCATGGCCACGCTCGCCGACATCCGCCGCGCCGCGCTCGCCCTGCCGGGCGCCGTGGAGCTGGATTCGCATGGCGGCGCCTGGTTCAACGTCGGGAAGAAGACGTTCGTGCTGTTCTGGGCGAAGGACGGACGCTGGATCTTCAAACTGCCAAAGCCGCGGCAGGAGCTTCTCTTCGAAGCGCGTCCCGACGTCTTCCAGCCTTTCCGCGCCGGGGCGATGGTCTGGAGCTATGTAGCGATCGAGGCGTTGACGCGCGCGGAGGTCGCAAGCCTCGTTGCCGACGCCTGGACAACCATCGTGCCGAAGAAGGTCGCGCGCGTCCATCTGGGGGGTGATTTTGCGGGGCAAGGCACACGGCGGCGTGGGGTATGATACGCGCCAAAATCTGCTATTCTGCGGCCGTCACCAACCTGACAGCAAAAGGGCTGGGACGCAGATACGAGTGAAACGCAGCAAAAGAGCCAGGAGAAAAACATGGCCAACGCTTATACCTCCCCCGAAGCCGCCAACGTCGAAAAGCGCCGCTGGGGCCAGAAGCTCACCCTCGTCGGCGCCGTCCTCGCAGGCGGCGGCATAATCGGAATTGTCCTCGCCACGATGCTCAAGATCACCTGGGTCCTCGGCTTCCTCGGCGGCCCGATCGGCGGGCTCGCCTGGCTGGCCGTGCTCGTCGGCGGCGGCCTCTTCGTCTACGGCTTCCTGCAGATCAAGGAAGCGCGCGAGTCGCGCCACTGACGCTGACCACGTGACACCGCCGGCCCAGCCCACCGCACAGGACAAGGCGCGCACGCAGTTGATGATGGGCGCAGCCATCGTCATGGGTGGGTGCGTGTTCGGCGGGCTGACGGCGGTGCTGCTGATGGCGCTGGGACAGAGAACCGGGGCAGGCGCCGTTGCAATCGCCGCTGGTCTTGCCATCATCATCGGCGTGGTCGTCCAGGTCTCCGGCTTCCGGAAACTGAAGGCGGCGCAAGCCGGTGCGAAGGACGGTCCAAAGTGAGTGCAGCCACGCAGGTCAGCCGCATTTCCGGAGCCAGGACATGAACTTCTCCTGGATGGCCTGGACGCTGCCGACGGCGCTGTTCTTCCTCACCATCGGCGCGCTGCTTGCCGGCATGGGCATCCTCGCGAAGCTCTTTCCCCGCAACGAGCCGCGCGTCGGCGTGATCGGCATTGCGACCCAGAGGGGAGATCGTTTCTTCCTCTCCCTGCTCGGCTCGGCCTTCATCCACCTCGCCTTTGTGGGTCTGGCGCCGCAATCCGTGCCGCTCTTCGCCGCCACCCTGGCATCTCTAGTTTACGCCGCCCTCGTTTTCCGGTTTGTATGAACCCGTGAATCGGGCCGCCCACGAGCGGCCTGTCGAGGGAGGACTACATGCTTTCCGGAACACGCGGCCGCGCCGCGATGCTGGCATTCGTCTCGGTGCTGGCCCTGGGCGCCGCTGCCTGCCAACCGAACGACCAGCAGGCCGCCGGCAGCAGCCAGGTCGATGCCAATCGCGCGCCCAATCCCAACGCCGCCGCCGCGATCAAGACCTTCCTCGACACCGAGATCAACGGCATGTCGACGCTCGACCGCCCGGCGCAGGAAGCCGAACTCAACTGGTTTGTCACCGCCGGTGCGCCCTATCAGGGGCTCGAGATCAAAGTCGTCTCCGAGACGATCGCCACGCACGAGTATGAATCGAAAATCCTGGCCCCGGCCTTCACCGCCATCACTGGCATCAAGATCACGCACGACCTGATCGGCGAAGGCGATGTCGTCGAGAAGCTGCAGACGCAAATGCAGTCCGGGGAGAACATATACGACGCCTATGTGAATGACTCGGACCTGATCGGCACGCACTGGCGTTACCAACAGGCGCGCAATCTCACGGACTGGATGGCCGGCGAAGGCAAGGATGCGACGAGCCCGACACTCGACCTCGCCGACTTCATCGGCACAAGCTTCACCACGGGACCCGACAAGAAGCTCTACCAGCTTCCCGACCAGCAGTTCGCGAACCTCTACTGGTTCCGCTATGACTGGTTCACCGACGCCAAGAACAAGTCCGACTTCAAGACCAGGTATGGCTACGATCTCGGCGTACCGGTGAACTGGTCCGCCTACGAGGACATCGCCGAGTTCTTCACCGGCCGCACGATCGACGGCAAGAAGGTCTTCGGCCATATGGACTACGGCAAGAAGGACCCGTCCCTCGGCTGGCGCTTCACCGACGCCTGGCTGTCGATGGCCGGCAATGGCGACAAGGGCGAGCCCAACGGCCTGCCGGTCGACGAATGGGGCATCCGCGTCAACGAGGCGTCGCAGCCGGTCGGCTCATGCGTCGCGCGCGGCGGCGACACCAACGGTCCCGCCGCTGTCTACTCGATCGCCAAGTATCTCGAATGGCTCAAGAAGTACGCGCCGCCTGCTGCGCAGGGGATGACATTCTCTGAATCCGGTCCCGTGCCGTCACAAGGCGAGATCGCACAGCAGATGTTCTGGTACACGACCTTCACGGCCGACATGGTGAAGGAAGGCTTGCCAGTGGTGAACGCGGACGGCGCGCCGAAGTGGCGCGTCGCCCCCTCGCCCCACGGCGCCTACTGGGAGCCGGGGCAGAAGCTGGGCTATCAGGACGCGGGCGCGTGGACGCTGATGACGTCCACGCCCGTGGACCGCGCCAAGGCGGCCTGGCTCTACGCCCAGTTCGTCACGTCCAAGACGGTCGACCTGAAGAAGAGCCACACCGGGCTCACCTTCATTCGCGAGAGCACGATCCAGGACAAGAGCTTCACCGAGCGTGCGCCGAAACTCGGCGGCCTTGTCGAGTTCTACCGCTCGCCTGCGCGCGTGCAGTGGTCGCCCACCGGCACCAACGTCCCGGACTATCCGAAACTCGCCCAGCTCTGGTGGCAGAACATTGGCGACGCCGCCGCCGGCGCCAAGACGCCGCAACAGGCGATGGACGCGCTCTGCGCCGCACAGGAAGACGTCATGGCCCGGCTGGAAAAGGCCGGCGTGCAGGGCCAAATCGGGCCCAAGCTGAATGCGCCCGAAGACCCGAAGGTCTGGCTCGACCGTCCCGGAGCGCCAAGCCCAAGCTCGCCAACGAAAAGCCCAAACCCGAAACGGTCGACTACGACACTCTGATCAAGAGCTGGCAGAAATAGTCGATTGCGGCAGGCAGCGTGCAGGGCGAGGGAGGCGAATTATGGGGAGAAGTGCGTTCGCAGCTTTTGCGATCCTCGCCGCGTTGATCGCGCCGATGGCTGAAGCCCAGATCAAAGTCGATGGCCCGATCCGCAGACGGAAGCAAGCCATGCCTTCGGCGGCGCGGCTTACACGCTGACGCCTGAAGACCTCGGACAGCCAAGGCTATCTCGAGGAGGAGTTCTTCGTCTCCGGCAAGGCCAACGTCTATGACTGGCCCGCGACCGGCGCGGTCGTCCGCACGCCGGATGCGCCCTACACCACGCGCGTCCTGGTCCGGCGGCCGAAGTCGAAGGCGAAATTCTCCGGCCGCATCGTGGTCGAGATGCTGAACCCGTCCAACCTGTTCGACCTCAACATCGGCTGGGCGATTCATCACGATGAAATCGTGCATCAGGCGATGCGTGGGTCGGCATCACTGCCAAGCCAATGGCCGTCGTCACGCTGAAGGCGTTCGACGCCCACCGCTATGCGGCGATCTCGTGGAAGAACCCGCTCGCCGTAGACGATCCCAAAAATTGCGCGGTCAGGGGCGACGGCACAAAGGAAACCGAGAGCGGCCTGGTCTGGGACATGCACACACAGGTGGCGCAGTGGCTGCGCAGCGCGGACGCCACCAACTCCTTCCGCTATGGCGAGAAGTCGTCGCGGGCGAACCGACTCTATGGCTGGGGCTATTCGCAGACGGGAAGATTCCTGTTCACCTACATCAACGCCATCCAGCCGCTGGTGATCGCGAAGGACGGCAAGTCGCCATTCGACGGCTACATGGTCGCCATCTCGCCGGTCCCTCGCAGATCAACCAGTGCGCTGAACGCATTCCCGCAGGCGATACGCGCCGGCCGATCCGCAATGCCACGACGCCAGTGATCCACATCATGAGCCAGTCGGACTATCTTGGCTGGGCGCCAAACCGTCGCGAGGACTCGGACGTCAAAGGCGACCAGTATCGTCACTACGATCTTGCCGGCGCCGGCCACGCCACGCCCGACGAGCTCTGGTTTGCCGCGCGCTCGGAAGACATCGTGAAAGGCGGCCGCACGCCGCCGGCTTTCAACTGCGACCAGGGGCCCGCAGCCGCTTCCCCAGCCCCGTCCCGTTCAATGCGATCTATCGCAACCTGAAAGCGTGGGTCGAAAAAGGCATCCCGCCGCCGCCCTCGCAGAACATCGAGGTCGCGGATGGCAAGGCGGTGCTGGACGCGCATGGCAACGTAAAGGGCGGCGTGCGCACGCCCTTCCTCGACGTGCCCACGCCAGTGGAACGGCAACTCGACGGGGCTCAGCTTCTGCCGCATCGCCGGCCACGAAATCCCGTTCACGCCACCCCAACTCGCCGCGCTCTATCCAAGCCAGAAGGCCTACGAGGACGCGTTCCGGAAGAGCGTCGACAGCCTGGTGAAGGCGCGCTTCATCACCAAGGAAGACGGCGAAGCGCTGAAGAAGAAGGCCGGCGCCACGAAGGTGCGGTGAGGCCGTCGCCTACACGCCCTGCGCCGCGCCCCGAGGCGCCCGCCGAACGGCTTGTAAGAGCTATTTTTCTTGGAATTCGGCGGCGGGCCCGAAGCCTTGCGCCTGCCCCAAATCCCGCTAGGAAAGCCGCTCGCTTGCAGCGCGGAGAGGTGGCCGAGTGGTCGAAGGCGCGCCCCTGCTAAGGGCGTATAGGGGTAACCCTATCGTGAGTTCGAATCTCATCCTCTCCGCCACTTTGCCGCG